>NZ_UYXQ01000056.1 GCF_900624995.1 Pseudomonas antarctica | reverse complement strand
CGAGATCGAACTTAACGATCGGCTGCGTCGTTGCGGTGAAATCACCGAGACGTTCCCCGGCCAGTTGATGAACCCGAAGCTCAAACTGTTGTTGACCCGCCTGGAACTCAACGTCAATCAGCGCCTGCTGAACCTCAACAAATCCAGCGCGCCGCTCAAGGCGCGTATCGCTGAGTTGAATGCACTGATTGGCCAGGGCGAATCGATTCCGGTCACCAACCCACCCGCGCCGATCCAGACCGAAGCCAAGGCCAAGGACGTACGCTTCCTGCTAGAAGCCCTGCACGGCCAAGTCACCCGGGCTGCCCAGGACGGCTTCCTGCCGACCAACGAAGCCAAGCACTGGATCAAGGAAATTCGCCACATCCTGGTGTTGCTGCACATCGAGTTCTTCAACAACCTCGGCCAGCACGCTCTGCAACAGGGCCAGCCGGGCCAGGCACGCCTGGCGTTTGAACGTGGCGTACAGTACTTGCGCAAACAGCCGGAGCCGGTGCTCTACAGTGCCCAGTTGCAATTGCTGGAGAACCAACTGGTTCGCGCCAACTCCACGGTGCTGACCAACAGCCAGCCCGCCGAAGACGAAGTCAACGAATTGACCGAAGGCCTGAAAGTCGTCGACGCCGACGCCGAGTGGAAAAAGAAAGCCATCTACGACTGATACTGAGGTTTGTGGCGAGCGGGACTGTCGTGGCGAGCGGGCTTACCACGACAAACCCCGCTCGCCACAGATAAATGCCTCGCCACAACATGCCATCACTTTGCACCTATCCCCCTGCCCACGACTAGCGTAAAAAAGTGCCCCTCACTCCGTGAAGTTAGAGGCCTGCTATGCCTGTTGCCGTGATTGATGGACAACCGCTGCACTATGTCGACCAGGGCACCGGCCCGGTCGTTCTGCTGGGTTCGAGTTACCTGTGGGACCGCGACATGTGGGCCCCGCAAATTCAAGCCCTGTCGCAACAGTACCGCGTGATCGTTCCCGAGTTGTGGGGCCACGGTAAATCCGGCCCACTGCCGGCCCAAACCCGGTCGCTGGACGACTTGGCGCGCCAGGCCCTGGCCCTGCTGGACCAGCTCGACATCGCACAGATCAACCTGGTAGGTCTGTCGGTGGGCGGCATGTGGGGCGCGCGCCTTGCGTTGCTGGCACCGGAGCGCATCAACA
This sequence comes from Pseudomonas antarctica, assembly GCF_900624995.1. GTDB lineage: Bacteria > Pseudomonadota > Gammaproteobacteria > Pseudomonadales > Pseudomonadaceae > Aquipseudomonas > Aquipseudomonas antarctica. The sequence goes on along the minus strand of NZ_UYXQ01000056.1, from coordinate 23,414 downwards.
GCGTCGTGCTGATGGACACTTACCTGGGCGCCGAGCCGGAGGCTACACGCCAGTACTACTTCTCGCTGTTCAAGATGATCGAGGACGCCGGCGCTATCCCCGAACCCTTGCTGGATGTGGTCGCACCGATCTTCTTCCGCCCCGGCATCGATCGCGAGTCCGCGTTATACCTGGACTATCGCAAGGCGCTGCAGGGCTTCTCCAAGGAGCGCCTGCTGCAAAGCATCGTGCCACTGGGCCGGTTGATTTTCAGCCGCGAGAACATTCTGACCCAACTGCCACGCCTGGACTGCGACACCACGCTGGTGATGTGCGGCGAGCAGGATAAGCCTCGGCCACCCGCCGAATCCCAGGAAATGGCCGAACTGATTGGCTGCAGCCTGACCCTGATTCCGGACGCGGGGCATATCTCTTCCCGAGAAAACCCTGACTTCGTCAACGAAGCACTGCTGACCTTCCTCGCCAACACCGCCTGATCGAAGCCCTCCCCTCTGATCGCGGCCGCCACGCAGCGATCAGAGGCGGAAGTGCCCCACCATGCCCTTGAGCTCAGCACCCAGCTGCGCCAACTGAATACTCGACGCGGCATTGCCTTGCATGCTCAACGCTGACTGATCGGCGCTCGCACGGATGCTGGTGACGCTGCGATTGATCTCTTCGGCCACCGAGCTTTGCTCCTCGGCCGCCGCGGCAATTTGCTGGTTCATCTGCTGGATCAGTGACACTGCTACCGCGATGCTGCCCAATGCACTCTCGGTTTCCAGCGCATCGCTGACCGCCAGCTTTACCAGCTCGCCACTTTGCTGGATCTGCTGCACCGACGACTGCGCCGCACTGCGCAACGTACTCACCAGTCGTTCGATTTCCTCGGTCGATTGCTGAGTGCGCTTGGCCAGCGCCCGCACCTCATCGGCCACCACCGCAAAACCTCGCCCTTGCTCGCCGGCACGGGCCGCTTCGATGGCGGCGTTGAGGGCCAGCAGATTGGTTTGTTCGGCCACACTCTTGATCACGTTCAACACGGTGCCGATGTTCTGGATTTCCGCGCTCAGGCTTTCGATACTGGCGCTGGCACGGGTGCTGGAGGTTGCAAGCGACTCAATACGCTGCAGGCTTTGACGCACCACTTGCTGGCCGCTATCGACTTTGTCATCGGCGGTCTGTGCGGCTTGCGCAGCCTCTTCGGCGTTGCGCGCCACGTCATGCACCGTGGCGGTCATCTGGTTCATGGCCGTGGCGACCTGCTCGGTCTCTTCCTTCTGGCTGCTGACTTCGACGTTAGTCTGTTCGGTCACGCTGGAGAGTGAATGTGCAGAACTGGCCAGTTGCTCGATTCCTGCCTGCAACCCGCTGACCATCTGGCTCAGGCCGCTGCCCATCTGTTGCATGGCTTGCATCAATTGGCCGATTTCATCACGACGGCCGACCTCCATCCGTCCACTCAGGTCACCGGCAGCAATTTGCTGGGCCACGGCGATTACACTGCGCAACGGCGCCACGATCAGCCGGGTAATCACCCACGCGGCGATCAGGCCCACCAAAAGGGCCAGGGCTGACGAGCCAATGATCAGCAGCGCGCTTTTTTTCAATTGCGCCCGCATCGATTGATCTTCAGCGCCATACGCCTGGTTGACACGGCTGACCACTTGATCGGCGCGGTCATGCAATTGCTTGTAGACGACTTTTTCCTGGGCCAGCAGCCCGGTGTACTCACCGAGCTTTTCGCTGAACGCGGCGATATGCACGGACACTTCGTTGAGTACGGTCTGATAACCCGCATCCTTGACCGAGGTTTTAAGCTGCTCGACTTGCGCCAGTGCCTGGTCGGCCTGTTCGATCTTGCCCTGCTCGGCGTCGTCGGCGTCGGCCTTGCGGCTCTGATCAAGGCGCACTCGCGCTTCATTCATGGCTTGCAGCATCAACCGCGAAACCTGGCTGACCTGCCCCGCCTGCTCGATAAACTCGGCGCCCTCCTTGCCTTGACTTTCCTTGAGGCCATAGGCGCCATCATCGGCCAGGCCAGCTTGCAGCACGTCAAGGTTATTGGCCACGCTGGACACCGACCAGCTGGCCATTTCCAATGCCAGGTCTTTGGTCTGGGTCAGCTCGACAAACTCGTCGAACGCCTTGCGATACGCAGCCAACGCCTGTTCGACTTCGCTCATCACCGGCACATTGGCGGCGGATTGGGCCTTGAGGCTGGCGGCCAGCGCGACCAAGGCGTCGACGCTTTCATGCAGCGCATCGACAGCCTTGGGATCGGCATGCAGCGCGTAGTCCTGCTCGATCAAGCGCACCTTGAGCAGGCCGCTGTTGAGCGAAGACATCGTCTTAAGCCCTTCGAATCGCTGGCCAACGGTTTGCAGGGACCACACACCAATGGCCGCCACCAGTGCCGTCAGCAGCAGCACCAAGGTGAAGCCAAAACCCAGTTTTTTCGCCATACCGAGGTTGGCGAAACGTCGTTGCACGGCCGAAATCATTGCACTTGAATCCTCTTGCAATGGCAGATGCCATCAAGGCTGGTTTCCATTCAGCGAGATTCGCAACGACGGGCTATCGGCACAAGACGTTGGCGCCACAATAATGGCAAAAAGCTACATCTTCGTCGTTTTCAGAATGGTCGAGGTCGATCTGGCAGGCCCCATGGCACGGAACAACGCCAACGCCCGCTGATCAGCAGCATAGGCCACATTGATGCGCAGCCAGTCACTGTGTTCGCCCTTGGGACTGAACAGCGCCCCAGGCGACAACAACACACCGAGCTGCCGAGCACACGCCTGCAAGCGTGAACGGTCGCCGACAACCGGCCGCGCCCACACAAACATGCCCCCGGCAGGTACAGCGAACACCTCCCACTCTTCGTCCTCCAGCACCTGCAGGGTCGCGGCCATTTGCGTATTCAAGCGCTTGCGCAGGCGCTGCACCCATTTACGGTAGGTGCCGTTGGCCAACAGCGTGGCAACCACCGCCTCGGCAAACCGCGAAGTACCGATGCCCGTCAGCGTCTTGAGCGCGGCCATTTGCGTGACAATCGCTGCGCTGGCGCTGAGATAACCCACCCGCAAGGCACTGCTCAGGGTCTTGGAAAAACTCGAGATATAGATCACCCGCCCCTCATGCGGCAGCGCCGACAGGCGCGTGCAACTGGCGTGCTGCAAGTCGCCGTAGACATCCTCTTCGACGATCAGGAAGTCTTCGCTGCACGCCAGTTGCAACAGACGCTCGGCCACCATTCGGCACAAGCTGGTGCCCGTGGGGTTGTGATACAGGCAATTGATAAACAGGCACTTGGGCCGGTGGCTTTGCAGCAGCGTCTCCAGCACGGGGATGTCCGGGCCACCCACAACGCGCGGCACCTCCAACAGTTTGACGCCGTGGCGTTCCAACTGACGATAGAGGTTGGCATACCCCGGCGTCTCGACCACCACCGTATCACCGGCCTTGAGCAGTGTGCGTATCAACAGGTCCTGTGCATGGCTGGCGCCATGGGTGGTGAGAATGCAATCGAGGTGAGTGTCCACCTTCATCTGGGTCAGCCGCTTGAACAGTTGCTCGCGCAGCACCGGCAACCCTAACGGCGTGCTGTAATCGAACAGGCCTGCGGTGTCGGTACGGCTGATCTCGCGTATGGCGTAGCAAATGTCATCGCTTTCACGCCAAGCGTCCGGCAACCAGCCGCATCCCAGCTTCAACTCGCCCAGCGGGCCATCGACATAAGCGCCCCAGCCCAGTTCGGCGCCTTCATACCAGTGGCTTTCGAGGGAAACCGGCGGTTGGGCCACCCTAAATCCCGCCCCCTGTTTGGACACCAATAACCCCTGCGCCACCATTCGCTCAAAGGCTTCGATTACGCTGGACTGACTGAGCAGGTTATCGAGGGCTAATTGCCGGATGGACGGCAAGCGGGTGCCGGGGCTTGCCCCGCTCTTGCGAATCCATTGCACCACCGCGCTGACGATTTGCTGCACCACCGGTACAAGGGCTTGTCGATCAATGCCTAAATCCATGAGCCACTCACTTCAACTGTCTGTTAATCAACCCCAAACAGTTAAGCACAGAAGCCCGGCTAAGCCGGTCGCGAAAATTTATTAAATTATTGATTTTATTGGATTATTTACCTACTGATACACATTCTGACGAGGCCTTGTGCCAGCCTTGGAAACGCCCCACAGCGTCCCTGGCCTTTTTCGAATAGGCTGTGGTATCGCGTCCTAGATCGCCGTCGCGCCACCGTCCACGGCCAGCGCCTGACCCGTGGTGAATGCTGCACCGTCGCTGCACAGGTACAGCACGGCGCTGGCAATTTCCTCGACTTTGCCAATGCGCCCGACCGGGTGCATGGCGGCGGCAAACTCAGCCTTGCGCGGGTCGGCTTCATACGCACGGCGGAACATATCGGTATCGATCACCGCAGGGCACACCGCGTTTACGCGAATTTTCTTTTTCGCGTACTCAATGGCTGCCGATTTGGTCAGGCCGATGACGGCGTGTTTAGAGGCAGCATAGATACTCATCTTCGGCGCCGCGCCCAACCCCGCCACCGACGCCGTATTGACGATCGCCCCGCCGCCCTGGGCCAACAGCAGCGGCAACTGATGCTTCATGCACAACCACACGCCCTTGACGTTAACGCCCATGATCGCGTCGAACTCATCCAGGCTGCCGTCGGCCAGCTTGCCCTTCTCGATCTCGATCCCGGCGTTGTTGAAGGCATAGTCGAGGCGCCCGTAGGCCGCGACGGTTTTTGCCATCAGTTGCTGCACATCCGCCTCCAGCGTGACGTTGCAGCGTACAAACAGCGCCTCGCCACCAGCGCGTTGAATCAGCGCAACCGTGCCTTCGCCGCCCGCCACGTCCAGGTCGGCAACCACTACTTTCAGGCCTTCGCCGCCGAATGCCAACGCGGTGGCGCGGCCAATACCAGCGGCGGCGCCGGTCACCAGGGCGACCTGGCCGGAAAACGTCATGCTCATGGGGGATGTCCTATGGAAAAATAGCCGTGGAGCGAGTCTAGCCAACGCCAGCACGGCAGCGTCAGCACTATCAGAAGGCCGGTGAGCGCTGTATGAATTGCAGTGATAAGGCCACCACTGGCCTCACTATCAACCAGGCCTATCGGCGGGCATTCGCCCCCCTCGTACAACCTTGCCCTCAGACCATTCCAGGTCTATCACTAAAGGCTCATTTCTAAAGAGTCCTAGCCATGACTGCCCAGACCAACCGCCAGTTCCTGCTCGCCAAACGCCCGGTCGGCGCGGCCACGCGGGACACCTTCACTTATCAGGAAGTGCCGGTGGGCACACCGGGGGATGGGCAGGTGCTGGTGCACAATGAATACCTGTCCCTGGACCCGGCGATGCGTGGCTGGATGAACGAGGGCAAGTCCTACATTCCGCCTGTCGGTATTGGTGAAGTGATGCGCGCACTGGGAGTAGGACAGGTGATCGCCTCAAACAACCCGAAATTTGCGGTGGGCGACTATGTGAACGGCGCGCTGGGCGTGCAGGACTATTTCCTCGGCGAGCCACGTGGTTTCTATAAAGTCGACCCGAAACTCGCACCGCTGCCGCGCTACCTGTCTGCCCTCGGCATGACGGGTATGACCGCCTACTTCGCCCTGCTCGACACCGGCGCGCCAAAGGCGGGTGAAACCGTGGTGATCTCCGGCGCTGCCGGGGCGGTGGGCAGCATTGCCGGGCAGATTGCCAAAATCAAAGGCTGTCGCGTGGTGGGTATTGCCGGGGGCGCCGACAAGTGCAAATTCCTGGTGGATGAGTTGGGGTTTGATGCCGCCATCGACTATAAGAGCGAAGATGTGCCTGCCGCCCTCAAGCGCGAGTGCCCTAAAGGCGTGGATGTGTATTTCGATAACGTCGGCGGCGACATTCTCGACGCGGTGCTCAGCCGTCTGGCGTTGAAGGCGCGGGTGGTGATCTGTGGTGCCATCAGCCAGTACAACAATAAAGAAGCGGTGAAAGGCCCGGCCAATTACTTGTCACTGCTGGTTAATCGTGCGCGCATGGAGGGGTTTGTGGTGATGGACCATGCGGCAAACTTTGCCGCCGCCGGGCAGGAAATGGCTGGGTGGATGGCGCAGGGCAAGCTCAAGAGCAAGGAGGATATTGTCGCGGGGTTGGAGACTTTTCCGGAGACGTTGATGAAGCTGTTTAACGGGGAGAATTTTGGGAAGTTGGTGTTGAAGGTCAACTGACCAAAGCATTCCCACGCTTTGCGTGGGAATGCGGCCCGGGACGCGGAGCGTCACAATAGGCGTTCCCACGCAAAGCGTGGGAATGCTCGTCAGGCGATTTCGGCGACTACTGCGGCCAACGCTTTGGCCGGATCGGCCGCCTGGCTGATCGGGCGACCAATCACCAGATAATCCGAACCTGCATCCAACGCCTGACGCGGCGTCAGAATGCGCCGCTGATCATCCTGCGCACTGCCCGCCGGCCGAATCCCCGGGGTGACCAGTTGCAACGACGGGTGAGCCGTCTTCAAGGCCTGGGCTTCCAGCGCCGAACACACCAGCCCATCAAGGCCAGCCTTCTGCGCCAGGGCCGCCAGGCGCAATACCTGCTCCTGAGGCTCGATATCCAAGCCGATGCCGGCCAGATCCTCACGCTCCATGCTGGTCAACACCGTCACACCAATCAGCAGCGGTTTCGGCCCACTGCGCTGTTCCAGCACTTCACGGCACGCTGTCATCATGCGCAAACCGCCTGAGCAGTGCACATTGACCATCCATACGCCCATCTCAGCCGCGGCTTTCACCGCCATGGCGGTGGTGTTGGGGATGTCGTGGAATTTCAAGTCGAGGAACACTTCGAAACCTTTGTCACGCAAGGTGCCAACGATTTCCGCCGCGCAACTGGTAAACAGCTCCTTGCCGACCTTGACCCGGCAAAGCTTGGGGTCCAACTGGTCAGCCAGCTTCAGTGCGGCGTCACGAGTGGGGTAATCCAGGGCGACGATGATAGGAGTCTGGCAGAAGGACATTGGAATGGGCTCTCAGGCAAGTCGAAATCGGCGCGGATTGTAGCGCAAGCGGCGCCGTTGCGGGATCCGATGATCGCTAAAATACTGATCAAGCGCCCATAACCCGGCATTTCGCGCAATTGTGTCAATACCGATACATTCACGACATGCCCCCAACACGCACCGCGTCTAGCCTCGCGCACATGACCGCCCGTCCAGCACTTCCAGCCATGGGGCTGGGCGCCTATGCTGACAGCAACAACCAGGCAGATGATCGCACTATGCATACCCCTACCGTCGCTGTAAACGAAGAGCAAAAAGGCGCGGTAATCGCCGAAGACAAGCGCTGGAGCACGCGCGCGCTGATCGTCGATGACGACGTACCGATTCGCGAACTGCTGATCGACTACCTGGCGCGCTTCAATATTCTCGCCACCGGCGTCACCGACGGCACGGCCATGCGCACCGCCTTGCAAGCCGAAACCTTTGATGTGGTGGTGCTCGACCTGATGCTACCGGGCGAAGACGGCCTGTCGCTGTGCCGCTGGTTACGCGCAGAATCGGACATCCCGATCCTGATGCTCACCGCGCGCTGCGAACCCACCGACCGCATCATCGGCCTGGAACTGGGCGCCGATGACTACATGTCCAAGCCGTTCGAACCGCGCGAGCTGGTGGCACGCATCCAAACCATCCTGCGCCGGGTGCGCGATGACCGTACCGAGCAACGCAGCAACATCCGTTTCGACAACTGGCGCCTTAACAGCGTACTGCGCCAGTTGGTGGCCGACGATGGCCTGGTGGTGCCGCTGTCCAACGCCGAGTTTCGCTTATTGTGGGTGTTTATCGAACGCCCGCGCCGCGTGCTGAGCCGCGAGCAATTGCTGGACGCCGCCCGTGGCCGCTCCATAGAGGCGTTTGATCGCAGCATTGACTTGCTGGTCTCGCGCCTGCGCCAGAAGCTTGGGGACGACCCCAAAGCACCGCAATTGATCAAGACCGTGCGTGGCGAAGGCTACCTGTTCGACGCGCGGGATATCGGTTGATGCGCGCTACCTTCAATACGCTGTTCGGCAGACTGTTCGGCGTATTGCTGGTGGCTATTGTGTTGGCCCATGTGCTGGCGTTCTTCTGGTTTCACCACTACGGCCCGCCACCACCGCCGCCGCCGGAAACCTTCGTCGAGCAGCCTGACGGCACGATGAAGCCCCTGCACCGGCATCATCGCCCCTGGTTTGGTGGCCCGGTGGTGCCGCTGACGTTTCAGTTTATCTCGCTGATCATCGCGGCCTGGTACGGCGCCAAACTGCTGAGCCGACCGATCCAGCGCCTGAGCGCAGCCGCCGAACGTTTGAGCCTGGACCTCGATAGCCCGCCGTTGAACGAGTCCGGGCCTCGGGAGGCACGCCAGGCCGCGTCGACGTTCAACCTGATGCAAAAGCGCATCCGCGAGCAAGTCAGCCAGCGCGCACGCATGCTCGGCGCGGTCTCCCATGACCTGCGCACCCCGCTGTCACGCCTCAAGCTGCGCCTGGAACAAATCGAAGACACCAAGCTGCAAGGCCAGATGCGCCAGGACTTGGACGACATGATCGGCATGCTCGACTCCACCCTGAGCTACCTGCACGAACAACGCACCGGCGAAACCCGGCACTGGCTCGACGTGCAGGCGCTGGTCGAATCCCTCAGCGAGAACGCCCAGGACCAGGGCTGCGACGTGCAATTCGCGGGCAGTTGCGCGCCCTTGCAGGTGCAGCCGATGGCCCTGCGTTCGTGCCTCAACAACCTGATCGACAACGCCTTGCGTTATGCCGGCACGGCACGGATAGAACTGACGGACAGCCGCGAAGCCGTGGTCATCCGCGTGATCGACCACGGCCCGGGGATTGCGGCGGACAAACGTGAGGCGGTGTTCGAGCCGTTCTTTCGCCTGGAAGGCTCACGCAACCGCAACTCAGGCGGCGTCGGCCTGGGCATGACGATTTCCAAGGAGGCAGTGGAACGCCTCGGCGGCCGCCTGAACCTGGAAGAAACCCCCGGCGGTGGCTTGACCGCCGTGATGTGGTTGCCACGCGCCTAAAAGACCAACCATGGTGAAAAAAATGTGGGAGCGGGCTTGCTTCCGATGGCGGTGGTTCAGTCAACGCAGATGTCGACTGTCACACCGCTACCGGGAGCAAGCCCCCTCCCACATTAGTCACAAGGGTTTGTCTTCGCGACGAACTTGAGCCTGGGTTGCACTCCAATCCGTCAGCAGGCTGTAAGCAACCGCCAATAAGGTCGGGCCGATAAACAGGCCGATAAAACCAAAGGCAATCAACCCGCCAAACACGCCCAGCAGCACAATCACCAGCGGCAGGTTGCCGCCTCGGCTGATCAGGTACGGTTTGAGCACGTTGTCCACGCCGCTGATGATGAACGTGCCCCACACACCGAGGAACACCGCATAGGTGTAATCGCCCTTCCACGCCAGCCAGGCCGTGGCCGGGATCCACACCAGCGGCGGGCCCATGGGGATCAGACTGAGCAGGAAGGTGACGATGCCCAGCACCAGCGCGCCCGGCACGCCAGCAATCAGGAAGCCGATCAGCGCCAGCAAGGCTTGGGCGGCGGCCGTACCGATCACACCGTTAACCACCCGTTGCACAGTGCCAGCCACCAGTTCGATATAGTAACCGGCACGGTCGCCGATCAGGCGTTCCAGCAAGCGATGCACGAACGTCGCGAGGCGCGGCCCGTCCCGGTAGAAGAAAAACACGAACACCAGGCTCAGGGTCAATTCGAGGATACCGCCGCCGATCTGCGCACTGCGCGCCAGCAGCCAGTTGCCGACCTGGCCCAGGTACGGCTTGATGCTGACCATCAGCGCCGCGCCCTGCTGGTCGATGCTGTCCCACGTCGCCACCAGGCGCTCGCCGATAAAAGGAATCGAACTCAGCCAGGTCGGCGCGGCAGGCAGGCCGTCGACCTGGATATCTTTGATCAGGCCCACGGCGTCACGCACATGGTCGGCCAGGTTGAAGCCCAACCACACCAGCGGCACCGCCACCAGCAACATCCAACCCAAGGTCAGGATGCCCGCCGCCAGGGATTCCCGGCCACCCAGCCAGCGGGTCAACAAGCGCATCAGCGGCCAACTGGCAAATGCTAGCACCGCCCCCCAGAACAGCGCCGACCAGAACGGCGCCATGACCCAGAAGCTGGCACCAAACAGCACCAGCAGCAGGATTTGCACCAGTAGGCGATCGTTATTGAGCATCGGGTATCTCGAGAATAAGGCTGTAGGAAGAGAGCTTAGGCGAACGGCGCGGGTCCGTTCGCCCTGTTACGGTCAGCGTATCAGATGCAGGTGCAAACCCTTAGCGTCACCGGTGCCGGTTTCCAGGCGGGCGGCGCGTACACCGCGGTCGATCAGGCCCTGGCGCCAGGCTTCGGCGGTGGGCCCCGTCAGGCTGACGCGCATCGTAGCGTCGAGGTTCAAGCCACGCGAAATCAGGGTCAGCCAAGTAGCGTCAGGTTCGGCTCCGAGGGCCGGGAAGTCCAGTTCACCGGTGCTTTTCAACTCGCGCAGCAGGGTTGCCGACGTGGGCAGCAAGTTCCCCAGCGGTGCGCTGGCGTCCATCTGTTCTACATGCAGATACGCGCGACGGTTGCCACGGGTGATGCCGTACAGCGCCACCAGCGAGTTGTCCTGGGGAGCGGCCAGGCGCAACAGCAGGTATTCCTGCTGGCCATCGGCGCCGACCAGCTTGGCGTTGCCGAACACTTCATTGGCCCACAGGCTGCTTTCACCACAATCGCGAGCCTGGCACCAGAACAACAGTTGCGCGCCCTTGGCCTGCAACGCTTCGCGCGTCGCGGTAAACGCAGCGCTGGAGGTGTGTTCGGCGGGCAGTTCATAGGTAATGGCAGTGGTTTGGCCGCGCGCCGTGGCTTGGCCGTCGTAACGCAGCTGGCCGCTGATCTTGCGGATCGCGCCCATGGGGTAGATGCGTTCCTTTTCTTCAGCGGGGCGGTAATCGGCGATGTGCGCATCGACTTGGCGGGCCACGGCCGGTAAATCCTGGCTTCCCGGAACGTCGGCGGCGAAAACCAAGGGGCTGAAGCAGCACAGCGCGAGGGCACGGATAAATCCTTTACGCAGGCTCATCGGATCGGTGTGCCCTGGCCATCGGAGGTCGCAGCGGTGTTGAGATCGTACATGGTTGACTCCCTTTCAATCCGCCCAGCCTCGGCAGTTGCCCGCGCCAAGTCAAGGCGCGTGGAAGAACCGATTGAAACAGTCTGCAACAAGGATCGCGCCGGGCTCATCATTAAGGTGTAAATGATGGCCTCCCGGCAGCGTGTTCACCGTAAAGGGTAGCTGGGAAAGCAATTCGGAATGTTTCACCAGCATGCCGTCATCCGCGACCACCAACTGTGTAGGGCAACCCACACGGCGCACGAAAGCCATCGCCTGCTCATCAGTCAGGCGCATCGGCGACGCGAGTGTCAGGCGACTGTCCGTACGCCAGGTGTAACCACCCGGCACCGGCATCAAACCGCGCTGGGCCAGCAGTTCCGCGGCTTCGCGGCTGACGGCCACCACGCCTTTCATGCGCGCTTCAACCGCCCGATCCAACGTGCTGTAGACAGGTTTGCGCTTGTCCTGCAGGTTCAATTGCGCTTGCAACGCCATGCCCAGCCGCTCGGCGGCGTTCTCGCCAGCGGCCGTCGGCGGGACCACGCCGTCGATCAACCCCAAGTGCGTCACGCGCTCCGGTAAGGCGCCGGCCAGCACCAAGGAGACGATAGCGCCGAGGGAGTGGCCAAGTAATGCAAAACGTTTCCAGCCCAGTTGTTCGGCGACTTGCAGCACATCAAAGACGTAATCCCACAGGGAATAACCGGCGCCCGCAGGGCGATGCGCCGAATGCCCATGGCCGGCCATGTCCAGCGCGACGATTCGCAAACCGTGCAGCTTAGGCGCCAGCCGCGCAAAGCTGTTGGCGTTGTCCAGCCAGCCATGCAAAGCGATCACCGGCAAACCGTCCTCGGGACCAAACAAATGCGCCGCCAACTCGATGTGTGGCAGGCTCAGGCGGACTTCTTCGACCGGCGTGCTCATGCGCAACTGCGCTCGCGCGCTTGCCAGCGGCAGAACAGGTTTTTGATCAAGGTCGCAGTGTCCTGGGGGCGCTCAAGCGGGAACATATGGCCACCAGGCATGGTGAGCATCTCGCCCATGGGCAGGCGGTCGACGCCGCTGGCATGGTGACGCATCACCACCCGGCTTTGACGGCCACGAACGACAGCCAGCGGCACCTTCAACTGGCGAACCTGGCCCGGGCTGGTGTGGGGCACGCCCCGGTAGATACTGATTTCGGTAGCCGGATCGAAACGCAGGCGCAGGCGATCGCCGACCTGTTGCAGGCCATGTTGCAGGTAAGCATCAAAGCACTCCGGGTCGAACCCGCGAAACAGCGTCTTGCCGGCGAAGTAGCTGCGCGCGGCGTCCAGGTCGGTGAATTCTTCACGTCGGCCCAAGGTGCGGCCAGCCGGGGTCAAGCGGTCGATAAAACCGAAACGCTTGGCGGCGCGAATCACCCAGCGGTCGGCGCGGGTCAACACCGGCGAATCGAGCATCACCACGCCGCGGTACAACTGCGGGCAGCGCATGGCCGCGTGCAAATGCAACACGCCGCCCAGGGAATGGCCCACGCCCCACACCGGTTCCGGCTGCAGTTCCAGATGGTGGATCAGTTCGTCCACCAGGTTCTGCCAGTTGTCGTCCACCGGAAACCTGGGGTCGTGACCGTGCTGCGGCAGGTGAGCCACTGCATATTCCGGGGCCAGGGCGGCAAACAACTTGCCATAGGTGGCCGAAGGGAAACCATTGGCGTGGGCAAAAAACACGTGCTGCGACATACCGGACTCATCTACAAAAACAGAAGTGGATTGTCACCACGCCTGGGCAACACAGCAATGACTGTAACTGCCAGGAATGATGACACTCACGCCACGCCTATCGCGCCGGCGGATTCTCGCCCAGCGGCACCACGGCCATGGTCAGGCGCGATACGCAGCTGGCCTTGCCATCGTCGCTGGTCAATCGAATGTCCCAGACTTGAGTGGTGCGGCCGATATGGATCGCCCGCGCCACCGCTGTCACCCGCCCGCTGCGCACAACGCGCAGGTGGTTGGCGTTGACCTCCAGGCCCACGCAATAGAACTTGCTGGCATCGATGCACAGGTAAGCCGCCATGGAGCCAACGCTCTCGGCCAACACCACCGACGCGCCGCCGTGCAGCAGGCCGTAAGGCTGATGAGTGCGATGGTCGACCACCATGCTGGCGGTGAGGGACTCGTCGTCGAAGCTTTCGAAGCGGATATCCAGCAACTCACCGATGGTGTTTTTCTGGATGGCATTGAGTTGCTCGATATTCGGTTGGGTGCGCCACAAACTCATGAAGTTGTCCTTATTGGTTTTATTACGACCCTAATCCTGCCACAGAATGGATTCGCTGCGCGCGCTCCACAGCTGAAACTGGGCACCGTAGGTCGACTCGATCACTGTGCGCTTGATCTTCAGGGTCGGCGTCAGGAATCCGTTTTCCACCGCCCAACTGTCTTTTACCACCACCAGTTGGCGCAAGCGCTCATGTTTATCCAGCGTCTGGTTGACCTGTTCCAGCCAGCGCTCGAGGCTGCCTCGCAGGGCTTGTCGGTCCTGACTGCCGGCCGACAGCACGCACAGGCCTATCGGTGCAGTCAGGCCATCGCCGACCACGCACACCTGCTCGATGCGCGCATGTTCAGCCAGGCGGTTTTCAATCGGTGCAGGGGCCACGTATTTGCCCTTGCTGGTTTTGAATATTTCCTTGAGTCGCCCGGTCAGGCGCAGGCAGCCATGGGCGTCCTGCTCACCCTTGTCGCCGGTGCGCAGGAAGCCGTCATCGGTCAACGTCTCGGCGGTTCTCTGCGGGTCCTTGAAATAGCCGAGCATGGTCGCATCGCTGCGCACCTGCACTTCGCCCACCGCGTCGATGCGCACTTCGACGCCAGGGCACGGTGGGCCGATCCAGCCAAGCGTCTGTTGGCCGGGGCGACAGACGTGGGAATAGCCGCAGCTTTCAGTCATGCCATACACCTCCAGCACGTCCAGCCCCAGGCGCTGATACCAACGCAACAAGGCTTCAGGCACGGGCGCCGCGCCCGACAACGCAATGCGCAGCGCGTCCAGGCCCAGACCGGCGAGGACTTTATGCCCGACGCGCTTGCCGATAAATGGCAGGCGTAACAGGCTGTCGAGGCGCTTTTGCGGCATCTTGCTGTAGACGCCCATCTGGAACTTGGTCCAGATCCTCGGCACGCCGAACAGCGCGGTCGGCCGTGCACGGCGCAAGTCCGTCAGGAACGTATCGAGGCTCTCGGCAAAAAACACGGTTTGCCCGGTGTAGATCGACGCCAGCTCCACGAACATCCGCTCCGCCACATGGCACAGCGGCAGGTAGGACAGCAGCCGGTCGCCCTCCCCCAGGCCAAATAACTCAGTGCCACGGGTGGCAGCAAAGCCCAAGGCGCCGAAGGTTTGCATTACGCCTTTGGGCAAGCCGGTGGTGCCGGAGGTGTAGACGATGGTGGCCAGGCTGGAGGCGGCAGGTTCGGGGTTGTCCTGGATCGGTGGGCAGGCTTGCAGGTCGGCCCAGCGGTAATCGAAGTCACCGGCCGGGCACAGCGGCAGGCTGATGGTCGGCAACCCGTTCGGGATACCCGGCGCCATGGCCGGCCAGTCATCCAGCTTGCCGATCAGCGCCAGCGCCGCCTCGGAATGGGTCAGCACATGGGCGACGGAGTCGGCGGTCAGGTTGGGGTAGAGCGGCACCGACACATGCCCGGCCATCCAGATCGCCAGGTCGGCGATGATCCAGTGCGCGCAGTTTTTCGAGATCAGCGCAATGTGCGAGCCCGGCGGCAGGTCACGGGCACGCAGCCACTGCGCGGTGCTGCGGGCCTGGTGGCCGACCTCGCCCCAGGTGAGGGTCTGCACCTCGCCGTCGCCGATGGGCTGCACCAGAAAGGCTTTGCGCGGGTGCCGCGCTTCACGTTCGAAGAAGACCTGCAACGGCAAACGAAAAGCGACAGGCATGGGACGCGCTCCTTTGTGATCCGATGATAGCCAACCAAGCACTTGCTTGGTTGACTATATAGCACACACGAAGCGGCGATCTATCCTATGGGGGTAGGTATCTTTTTACAGGTTGAGTAATGGGGGTTGTTTTGGGGTCGCTGGGTGCATATCCGTTATTTGGGTAGCGACTGCTATGGGTTCCGCTCTTACAGCGGGTTACTTTTGGCTGGGCCGGCATTCCGGGCTCTTTTCCAAAAGTGACCCGCCGTAAGGGCGGAACCAATAGCCGCCGTTACCGCAGCAACGGATATGTACTCATATCTACATAAGACCTAACGCAACACAAAGAGCTGCGTAGATACCTGCGACCCTACGGGTTCTTCACACTCACCAAACTCATCAACCCCGCCAGCGGATAATCCCCTTCAAGCTCCGCCAAACTGGCGGTGTACATCGGTTGCGGCTGCCGTAGATGGCCATGCTGCAAAAAGCTGATCAGGCTGCCAACCAAGGGCTGGTGGCTGACCAGCAGCACATTGTCATCAGTGTCGAGTTTTTCCAGCACCTGCACCGGGTTGCTGTCCGGCGTCAGCCACGCCACGGTGCGAATGTCCGGCTCAAAACCCAACGCGTCACGCACCAGCTGCGCAGTTTGCTGCGCACGCACATACGGGCTGGCGAAGATGGCACTGATCGGCAATCCGATCAGCTGCGCGGCACTGCGCAACACTTCGCCACGGCCATGCTCAGTAAGGTTGCGCTCGGCGTCGGTGCGCGCATGCCCTTCGGCTTCACCGTGACGCAAAACCCACAGCTTCACAGTTTTGGCTCTTCATCACGCACCGGGTGCGGCGCCGGCGGCACGCTGTGGGCAGCTTCGCCTTCGGGTGCACGCGGGGTCGGCCAATCGGCGAACGGCCAGGGTTTTTGCTCGGTATGGAAGCTGCCGAAACGGCCGATCTGCGCAAGGAACTGGCTGAGGCTGTCACCAAAATTCATCAGTCCCAGGTTCGGCGCGCCGTAGATCAGGCGATACACCACCTGCACTACCACCAAAGCGCCGAGCAGGAACTGCGCCACTTGCCACACCAGGGCAAACACCAGCATCCACAGGACACGCAGGAGGATGGACTCGTATTTTGGCGCTGCTTTCGGATCGTTCATGGCGCGTTCCTCAGTTGAAACCACTGGTGGAAATAAAGTCGACATCGGTTTTCGGTTCGGCGCGCATCAGCAACTCGATGACCTGGTTCAAGGTGCGCCCTTCAAACAGGATCGCGTGCAGCCCGGCGACCAGCGGCATATACACGCCAACTTCCTGAGCCTTGGCCTTCAACACTTTGAGCGTGTTGACGCCTTCGGCGACTTCGCCCAGGCGTGTCACCGCCTCCTCAAGGCTCAAGCCCTGGCCCAGGGCAAAACCGACCTGATAGTTGCGGCTTTTCGGCGACGAGCAGGTGACGATCAAGTCACCGACGCCCGCCAGCCCCAGGAAGGTCATCGGGTTGGCGCCCTGATTCACTGCAAAGCGGGTCATCTCCGCCAGCGCGCGGGTGATCAGCATGCTCTTGGTGTTTTCACCCATGCCCAAGGCCACGGCCATACCGGCGATGATCGCATAGACGTTTTTCAACGCCCCGCCCAGTTCGACGCCAAAACGATCACTGCTGGCATAGACGCGAAACGTACGACCATGCAGCACGGCCTGGACGCGCTCGCACAGCGCTTCATCTTCACTGGCCACCACGGTGGCCGTCAGCGCGTGCTCCGCCACTTCCCGCGCCAGGTTTGGCCCGGACAGCACGCCGATGCGCGCCTGGGGTGCGATCTCTTCGAGGATTTCGCTCATCAGCTTGAACGTGTGCGCCTCGATGCCCTTGGTCAGGCTGACCAGCAGCTTGCCCGCCAGGCGTTCGGCATGGGGTGCCAGCACCGAACGCAAGGCGCTGGAGGGCAGCGCGACGAAGCACAGGTCGCACTCGGTCAACGTGGCCAACAAGTCGGTCACCGGCTCGACCGCCGGGTGAATCTTGATGCCTTTAAGGTAACGGGGGTTTTCACGGTGGACGCGGATGGCCTCCGCCTGCTCGGGGTCGCGCATCCACTGGCGTACCGCGTGACCGTTTTCGGCCAGCAGGTTTGCCACGGCGGTACCAAAACTTCCGCCTCCCAGGACCGCAATAGGGCGCTGTTCAGTCATATGCAATCCGTTAATCCATACCAGTGGCGATGGCGGCATTATACGGGGCGACCCGCTTGCGGCCAGCCCCCGTGTCAATTCACACGTTTGTCGGAAAATGCCACCTCGGTGTGAAGTAATTGTGAGGGCGACGACTGGCAAATGGCCCCACCTCAGTTAACATGGGCGGCTATCCGTAATTATCAAGGCCGTGCCGTGTACCTGGGCCCTCCTCCCCGTTCATCGCTGTTGTTGGTGCTGTTGTGCAGCGTACCAGCGCTGGCTGATGACCTGTTCCTCGACAGCCAGCCGCTGCCCCAGGTACTGACCGCCACGCGCCTCAAGCAATCGGCCGCCGCCGTGCCCGGCAGCATGACCGTGATCGACAGTGAACTGATCAAGGCCAGCGGCGCGCGGGATATCGCCGAGCTGCTGCGATTAGTGCCGGGGATGATGGTCGGTTACACCACCGGCAACCAGGCGGCGGTGAACTACCACGGCACCAGCGCCAGCGATGCGCGGCGCATGCAGGTCTTGATCGACGGGCGTTCGGTGTACCGCGCGGGCCTGGCGACGGTGGACTGGAGCGATATTCCAGTGGCCATGGAAGACATCGAGCGTATCGAGGTGTTTCGCGGCCCCAACACCGTCAGCTATGGCGCCAATGCGCTGATGGCCGTGGTCAATATCCTCACGCGCTCACCGTCCAACAGCCACGGTTCACGGGTCAAAATCATCCGTGGCGAGCGCGGGATCAACGACGTCTACGCCAGCCAGGGCGTGGGCTGGGAGACCGGCGACTTGCGGCTGTCGATGTCCGGGCAACAGGACGATGGTTTTGACAGCGACAAGGTCGGTGCCGACCGCCGTGACAGCCGCCGACTCAGCCGTTTCAGCCTGGCCGTGAGCCAGACCCTCAACGCGCAGCAGAGCATCGATGTGCAACTCGACGCCAAGGAAGGCAGCAACCAGCGCCCTTATACCTACACCCCGGTATTCGCCGGGATTACCGAAGGCGGCACCAATTCCGACGTTATCGCCAAGGACTATGCCGGTTCCTTACGTTGGAATTTTGATTTCAACCCCGAACACAGCTTGTATATCCAGGGCTCGGCCCAGCAATGGGACCGCCAACAGGTGTGGAAAGCCTGTGACGCCAAGGTGTCGTTCAGCCCGGAACTGACTCAACTGTGGCAGTTGAACCCCAACTACGCCGAACAGTTGGCCCGGCACATGGACACTTATAGCCAGGGCACGGCCCCGCCCGGCAGCGCCGCTGAGCAAGCGTTGGGCAACCAGGTCCTGGACCAGTGGCGCAACGGCGCCAACCAAAGCGTGTGCGGCGATATCGACCAAAGCACCCGCGAAAGCCGCTACGACCTCGAGATCCAGGACACCCTTAGCCTGTCCGACAGCCTGCGCCTGGTCAGCGGCATGAATTACCGCTATGACCGCGCCGACTCCGACACCTACTTCAATGGCACCCTCGACGACACCACATGGCGGCTGTTCGGCCACTTGGAATGGCGTGCCAGCGAACACTGGCTGCTGCAGGGCGGCGCGATGTACGAAGACACCCACCTGAGCGGCAACTCGCTGACCCCGCGCGTGGCGGTCAACTACTTGATCAACCCGCGCCACGGTTTACGTGCAGTGTATTCCGAGGCAATTCGCTCGCCGGACATGTTCGAGAACAACGTCAACTGGAGTTATCGCGTCACCAACCTCAGTTCCCCGGCCTACGGGCAAAATTCCGGGCAATATTTTGTGGTAACACGCGGCCCCGGCAACCTCGATAAAGAGTTGATGCGCTCGCGCGAGCTGGGCTACAACGGCTTCTTTGCCGACCTCGGGCTGAATGTCGACGTGAAACTGTTCTACGACGAAATCACCGACATGATCAGCTCGCCGCTACGCAACAATCAGTACATTGCCAGCAACGCCAACAGCGCACGGTTTACCGGGGCCGAATCGCAGTTCGATTGGCGCATGAGCAACACCGATCGCCTGCGGCTGACCTATGCTTATGTCGATGCCGCCTCCAGCAATCCGCGAGATAAAGCACAGACCGCGCGCAACAGCGGCTCGGCCGGCTGGCTGCGTGAATGGGGCCAAGGCTGGTCGAGTGCGTTGTTCTACTATGGTGACGACGCACTCAATCAATACCGCTTCGAACGGGTCGACCTGCGCGTGGCCAAGCGCATTGCCCTGGGCAAAGCCAACGTGGAGCTGGCTGGCATGTTGCAGCAACGCCTCGATAACCAGCCCACCACCTTTGCCGACAACAATTACGACAGTCGCCACGTCCTCTACTTCAGCGCGGAGTTAGAGTTCTGACATGGGCGCCCCGTCACGGATGACCCTCCTGTTTGTTTCACGCCTCTGGCACCGCGGCTTGCTATGGGCGTGCCTGCTGCTGACCGCGCCGGCCTGGAGCGCCAACATTCTGCTGACCGCTGCCGAAGACGGTGCCGGTGTACACGCCTTTGCCCAAGCCCTTGCCCAACAGCGGCCCGCAGACCACGTGACCTTTACTGCGCTCAACGACCTGCCGCCTCCCAGTCATTTGCCTGCCAACACCCGCCTGATCCTGCTCGACCTGCCCGGCCTCGAATGGCGCCTGCAGGATGCCCAAGGCCCGCCGACGCTGGTGCTGCGTATCAGCCGCCTGCAAGCCCGGCAGCGCCTGGGCAGCACTCAGCCGGCCAAAATCAGCCTGTTGTGGAGCGACCCGCCGCTCGCGCGGCAGTTGAACCTGATTGCCAGCATCCTGCCGCAAGCCCAACGCATCGGCGTGCTCTACGGCGTCGACAGTGAGTTCCTGCTGCAAGAGCTGCGTGACTATGCGACGCCGATGGGGCTGCAGATCGTGCCGCAGCTCTGGGACAACACGAATGACAGCCGCGCGCTGCAAAATCTGCTCAAGAACAGTGATGTGCTGCTCGGCCTCGATGACACGCGGCTCTACAACCCGAAAACCGTAAAGAACCTGTTGCTCAGCAGCTACGCCCAGCAACTGCCGCTGGTGGGCCCCAATGCCGGGTTCGTCAAGGCCGGCAGCCTGGCCAGCACCTACAGTGACCAGGCCGACTGGCTCGAGGTACTCGACCGACTACTGGACCAACCGCCGGCTAGCTGGCCGCGCTCGTTGTACCCGGAACACTTCAAAGTCGTCGGTAACCCGCAAGTCGCACGGTCACTGGGAATCGAACAGGTTGACGAAGTCGCCGTCGCCGCCCGATTGGCCGAAGGAGAGAAACGTCCATGACCCTGCGTCGTCGTTGGGACATCAATACCCGCACCCAGCTCATCACCCTGGGCCCGGCATTGTTGCTGACCTTGCTGTTGATCAGCTTCTTTACCTTCGTGCGTATCCAAGACCTGCGCCAGGAACTGGATCACACCGGCCAACTGATCGCCAACCAACTCGCGCCCGCCACCGAATACGGGGTGATTTCCGGCAACAACGACGTGCTCGAGAGCCTGCTGCGCGCGACCTTGGCCACGCCGCATGTGCGCTTCCTGGAGATTCAGGACAGCGCCGAAAACATTTTGGTGTACGTCGAGCAACCGTCGGAAAAGCACGACCGCTCGCTGTCGGTAAAAGTGTTCCAGGCGCCCATCCGACTGCAACATATCCAATTGGGCACTGACTTTTTCCAGGACAACCTCAGTGAGCCGACGGCGCCGCGTGCGGATTACCTGGGCCGGGTGATTGTCGGCATGTCCAACGACGCGTTCAGCCAGCGCCAACAGGAAACCCTGTTCAAGGCCGGCATCCTTGCCCTGTTCGCGCTGCTGTTTACCTTCTTGCTCGCGCGGCGCTTGGCGGCCAGCCTGTCGCAGCCGATCAGCGCCATGGGCAATGCGGTGAAAGCGATCCAGCAAGGCGATTACAAAACGCCGCTGCCGATTGTCGATGACTCGGAACTGGGCGACCTGTCGCGGCATATCAATAACCTGGCCGAGGGCCTCAACCAGGCCAGCCGCGAACAACACCAGGCCATGGCCCAGTTGATCCAGACCCGCGAGGAAGCCGAACGGGCGAACAATGCCAAGTCGGACTTCCTGGCGATGATGAGTCACGAGTTGCGCACGCCCATGAATGGCGTGCTGGGTATGTTGCAACTGCTGGAAACCACCGAGATGACTGAGGAGCAGACCGAGTACGCGGCACTGGCCTGCGAGTCCACCGAGCATTTGCTCAAGGTGATCAACGACATCCTCGACTTTTCGCGCATCGAGCGCGCCGCGCTGGAGCTGGAACATATCTCGTTCAACCTCGCCGACCTGATCAGCAGCTGCGCCCAGGCTTTCCAGCACAGCGCACAGCAACGCGGGCTGACGCTGGAGCTGCCGATTCCGCCGGGCATGGACGCCCTGCGAGTGCAGGGTGACCCCACGCGTATCCGGCAGATTCTGGTGAACCTGATCGGCAACGCGCTGAAATTTACCGAACACGGTACGGTGACCGTTGAGCCGCACTGGCAGACCCTCGACCATGAACTGGTGTGGTTCACCTGCACCGTGCGCGACAGCGGCATCGGGATTTCCGCCGAGCGCTTGGAACTGATGTTCGACGCGTTCCAGCAGGCCGACAGTTCCATTTCAAGACGTTACGGCGGCACCGGGCTGGGCTTGCCGATCGCACGCACCCTGGCCGAACGCATGGGCGGCACGCTGCGCGCCCAAAGTGAGGAAGGCCGAGGCTCGGTGTTTACCCTGGAAATTCCACTGGCCATCGATCAGCAAAGCCTGCCGACGATTGCCCCGCACGCCGAAGGCAAGAGCAGCGCCGGCGATGGCCGCCACGTGCTGCTGGTAGAAGACAACCCGGTCAACCGCACCGTGGTCGAAGCCATGCTACGCAGCCTGGGCTTTGAAGTGAGCCTGGCCACCGACGGCGCCGAGGCCATCCGCAGTGCCGAGAGCCTGATTTTTACCGCGATCCTGATGGATTGCCGCTTGCCGGTGATCGACGGCTACGAGGCCACACGGCAGATTCGACAACTCCCCGGCTGCGCCGATCTGCCGATCATTGCCCTGACCGCCAACGCGTTGCAGGGCGATCGCGAAGCCTGCATGGCGGCCGGAATGAACGATTACCTGGCCAAGCCGTTCAAACGCACGGATTTGCAGCAAATCCTGCAGCGCTGGGTGCAATAGCGCTGCGCCATCAACCAACTGCGACTGGCGTGAAAGACGAAAGTGCGGCAGTCTTAGGCACCCGAACGGGCCCATAAACAGGCCCGGTTTAAAATTTCAGTGAACAAGTGTACATTCAGTACCTTATCGCTGTGACTTTCACTACAACGCAATAGTCTATGTGTAGGCTGCCGGTATGAGGCATGAACGCTTCATTCGGTTCGGGAAGATTTGCCCTACCCTGCCGCATGGGATTATTGAGGAGCTCGCATGACCAAACAAAACGCCTTTACTCGGGAAGACCTGCTGCGCTGCAGTCGCGGTGAGCTGTTCGGCCCAGGTAACGCGCAACTGCCCGCCCCGAATATGCTGATGGTGGATCGCATCACCCATATCAGCGAAGAAGGTGGCAAGTACGGCAAAGGTGAATTGGTCGCCGAGCTGGATATCACCCCTGACCTGTGGTTCTTCGCCTGCCATTTTGAAGGCGACCCTGTAATGCCAGGTTGCCTGGGCCTCGACGCCATGTGGCAACTGGTCGGCTTCTACCTGGGCTGGCAAGGCCTGCCGGGCCGTGGTCGCGCCCTGGGTTCGGGCGAAGTGAAATTCTTTGGCCAGGTCCTGCCGACCGCCAAGAAAGTCACCTACAACATTCAAATCAAGCGCGTCCTCAAGGGCAAGCTGAACCTCGCTATCGCCGACGGTTCGGTGACTGTCGACGGTCGCGAGATCTATACTGCCGAAGGCCTTCGGGTCGGCGTATTCACTTCCACTGACAACTTTTAAGGGTTATCCGCATGCGCCGCGTCGTTATCACTGGTCTGGGCATTGTTTCTTGCCTGGGCAATGACAAAGAGACCGTCACCGCTAACCTGCGTGCAAGTCGCCCTGGCATCCGCTTCAACCCGGAATATGCCGAAATGGGTCTGCGTAGCCAGGTTTCCGGCTCCATCGACCTGCCCCTCGAAGAACTGATTGATCGTAAGATCTACCGCTTCG
>NZ_UYXQ01000055.1 GCF_900624995.1 Pseudomonas antarctica | reverse complement strand
AAGGTTTCAGAATCAATGGTTTTATGCAGGGTTCAAATCGCTCGGAAATATTGCGCTAGTGACCGAAATCATGAGTGCGCTGCGTGAAAAGCGCTTGGTTCGGATCCTGGCGGGCATCCACTGGCCTGTCCGTGGGAAAATCGCTCCCTCCGTTTACTTCATCAAAATATTGCCTTTGTCTTGAGCAGCGACACCACACCGGCGCAACTGAACAATGCAGCGCTGACCCGGTTGAACCAGCTCTGGCCCGAACCGCTGCGCAAATACCGCGCTGCGCCATGGGCGCCAAGGCCGTAGGCCAATTTGCACAGCAGGTCGAGCACGGTCCAGGTGGCGATCATGATCAATAGTTGTGGCAGGAACGGTTGCTGGCTGCTGAGAAATTGCGGCAGGAAGGCAGCGAAAAACAGGATGTCCTTGGGGTTGCTGGCGCCCAGTACAAAGGCCCGGCCAAACAGCGTGCGCAGCCGTGGTGTCGCCGCGGTAGCCGGCACCACCGCGCCCTGGCTCGGTTGACGTGACTGCTGCCAGCTCTGCCAGGCGAGGTAGAACAGGTAGGCCGCGCCGACGATTTTCAAGGCGCTGAATAGCTGTTCCGACGCCAGCAACAAGGCACCCAGACCCAGGGCAGAGGCACTCAACAGGCAGATCGACGCAAACACCCCGCCCAGAAAAGCCGGGTACGAGTGGCGCAAACCGTAGTTGAGGCTGTTGCTGATCATCAGCAGTGACAGTGGCCCTGGGATCAGGATCACAATCAAAGCAGCACCACTGAACAGCAGCCAGGTATCCAGGTTCATCATTTGCTCCTTTATAGAAATATGAATTTCGCGATGAAAATTGCGCACAGCACCCACAGGCTGATGGAAATCTCGCGGTACTTGCCGGTGCCGGCCTTGAGCGCCACATACGTGATAAAGCCCAAGGCGATACCGTCGGCGACCGAGAACGTCAGCGGCATCATGATCGCCGTGACAATCGCCGGAATGCTGTCGGTGGCTTCATCCCAATTGATGTGGGCCATGCTCGCCATCATCAGCATCGCCACGTAGATCAAAGCGCCTGCGGTGGCATAGGCGGGGATCATGCTCGCCAATGGAGCGAAAAACATCGCCGCCACAAACAGCACGCCCACGGTCACCGCAGTCAACCCGGTGCGACCGCCTGCAGCCACACCAGCAGCACTTTCCACGTAGCTGGTCACTGGTGGTACACCTACCATGGCCCCGAACACGCTGGACGCACTGTCAGCCTTCAATGCACGCGACAGGTTCTGGATCTTGCCATCGGCGCCCACCAGCCCGGCGCGCTGTGCAACGCCCATCAGTGTACCGGCGGTGTCAAACATGTGCACAAAAAGAAAGGCAAATACCACGCTTATCATGCTGACATTGAATACACCTTTTATGTCCATGGCCATCCAGGTCGGTGCCAGGCTCGGGGGAGTGGAGAGAATGCCGTTGTAGTGCACCAGGTCCAGGCCCCAGCCAGCCAGGGTTACGGCAATGATGCTGATGAGGATCGCACCGAATACGCGGTGGTAGCTGAGGATCGCGATCAGCAAGAAGCACAGCGCTGCCAACAGTGGTGCGGGTTCGTGCAACGAACCGAGCTTAATTAAGGTGGAGGGGCTTTCGACGATGATGCCGGCGGTTTTCAGGCCGATCACCCCGAGGAATAAGCCGACACCCGCGCCCATGGCATGGCGCAAGCTCACCGGAATACTGTTGAGCAGCCATTCACGCACGCGCGACAAGGTCAGGCCCATGAACAGCACGCCCGAGATAAACACCGCACCCAGCGCCGTTTCCCAGTGGTAGCCCATGGTGCCGACCACGGTGTAGGTGAAAAACGCATTCAGGCCCATGCCCGGCGCCAGGCCCACCGGCCAGTTGGCGTACAGGCCCATCAGCAGGCAACCCAGTGCAGCGGCAATGCACGTGGCGACAAACGCCGCGCCGTGATCAATACCGGCGTCGGCCATGATGTTGGGGTTGACGAAGATGATGTAGGCCATGGTGATGAAGGTGGTGAGGCCGGCGATCAGCTCGGTCTTCACTGTGGTGCCATGCAAGCTCAGTTTGAACAGGCGTTCCAGCCAGCCATGCCGTGTGGTGGTGAGGCTTGGCGGGGGTAGGTCCAGCGTTGGGGCTTCGGATTTTCGGCTTTCCACAGCGAGTACTCCTCAAGAGTTTTATTGTTATTTCCAGCGCCGGTCACGGGTGTGGGCAACAGCGCTTTGAGGTACTGGCGGGTTTTTGTTGACCAATAGGTCAGGAACTCGCACGAAGCGAATTATGCTTTTGTATACAAATAAAGCAAATAATGTTTTCGAATCTGTGCGCGAAAGTGGATGAAAGGCTAGTTGACTGCACTCAGCGCCTGGTTAACCGCGAGCCATCCGGCCACCGCTTCTTCGCCGGCTTCACTGAACGCGCGCTGCAATAGCTTCACCTGTTCGCGGCGCAGCGACTGCTCGAAACGCAGGCCTTCTTCGCTCAATTCCAGCAGGCGTTTGCGCTTGTCGGTCTCGGCCGCGACGCTGTTGACCAAGTGCATCTCCTGCAATTGGCGCAGCGGCATGTTCAGCGCCTGTTTGCTCACGCCGAGCAATTGCAGCAGTTGCTTCACGCTCAAGGCAGGGTAGCGCGCGATGAAAAACACGATGCGCTGATGCACCCGGCTCAGGCCGCGGCGCTCAAGCATCTCGTCGGCCTTGGCGGTAAAGGCCTGATAGCCGAAGAAGAAGGCTTCCATGGCTTGTTGCTGGCTGCTCTGGTTTTTAAGGTCAAACATATTGACGTATCTACTCAAGTCGTCGTAATTTTAGTCAACTAGTTTGACGTATTTCCCACAGACTTCGCTAGCGGTGACCTTATGGCCTTCTCCGAACGTGTTACGCGCCTCAAAAGCTCCTTGATCCGTGAAATCCTTGCGGCGGCCCAGCGCCCGCAGGTGATGTCGTTCGCCGGTGGCCTGCCGGCCGAAGCCATGTTGCCCGCGCTGAGCTGGGAGGGTATGCCGCTCAACATAGGCCAATACGGCATGAGCGAAGGCGAGCCGCACTTGCGCGAACTGCTCGCCGCCGAGGCGCGCACGTTGGGCGTACCGTGCCAGGCCAGCCAGGTGATGGTGGTCAGCGGGTCCCAGCAAACCCTGGACCTGGCGGCCAAGTTGTACATCGACAAGGGCACCAAGGTGCTGCTGGAAGGCCCGACTTATCTGGCGGCCTTGCAGATCTTCCAATTGTTCGGCGCCGACTGCCTGACCGTGCAGCTGGAGGCTGATGGCCCGAACCTGGGCGCCCTGCGCGCCAACCTCGAACGCCACCGGCCGGCGTTCATCTACCTGATCCCGACTTTCCAGAACCCTTCGGCGGTGCGCTACAGCGAGGCCAAGCGCGCAGCTGTCGCGGCCTTGCTCGATGAGTTCGGTGTGACCCTGATAGAGGACGAACCCTACCGCGAACTGACCTTCGACGGCGCCAGTGCACAGCCCATCGCCGGGCGCTTGAAAAAAGCCAGTTGGATCTACACCGGCACTGTCTCCAAGACCCTGTTGCCGGGCCTGCGCGTCGGCTACCTGATTGCGAGCCCGGACTTATTCCCGCACCTGCTCAAGCTCAAGCAATCGGCGGACCTGCACACCAACCGCGTCGGCCAGTGGCAGGCGATGCAGTGGATCGGCACACAGAAATACCAGCAGCACCTGGCGCAACTGCGCAGCTTTTACCGCGAGCGCCGCGACGCATTCCAAGCCGCGCTGGAGCGTCATTTCGGCGATCTGGCCGACTGGCAAGTGCCCCAGGGTGGATTATTCTTCTGGCTGACCTTGAAACACAAGCTCGACACCCGCACCTTGTTGGCGCAAGCGTTAGATCAGGACGTCGCGTTCATGCCCGGTGAACCGTTCTTTTCCGAGCCCGACCAGCACCATGGCTCGTTGCGCCTCAATTTCAGCCATATCGACCCGGCCCGCCTGGACGAAGGTCTCAAGCGCCTGGCCGCGGTGGTACGTCAAGCACAGCACGCGCAAGCGGCATAAGGGGAGCCCCATGTACAAGGTTTATGGCGACTACAAGTCGGGCAACTGCTACAAAGTCAAATTAATGCTCAGCCTGTTGGGCATCCCGTATCAATGGATCGATGTCGATATCCTCAACGGCGACACCCAGACTGCCGAATTCCTGGCCAAGAACCCCAACGGCAAGATTCCGGTACTGGAGCTGGAAGACGGTACCTGCCTGTGGGAATCCAACGCGATTCTCAACTTCCTGGCTGACGGCAGCGAGTTTTTGCCGAGCGAGCCGCGCCTGCGCACCCAAGTGTTGCAATGGCAGTTTTTCGAGCAATACAGCCACGAGCCGTATATCGCGGTGGCGCGGTTTATCCAGTTCTACCTGAACATGCCGGAAGATCGCCTGGAAGAGTACAAAACCACGCATAAAGGTGGCTACAAGGCCTTGAAGGTCATGGAGCGTCAGTTGCAAGCCACGCCATATCTGGTAGGTGAGCAATATTCGATAGCCGATATCGCACTGTATGCCTACACCCATGTGGCGCATGAAGGCGGTTTTGATCTGGCGCCTTACCCGGCGGTGCAGGCGTGGCTCAAGCGCGTGGCCAGCCATCCTAAACACGTAGCCATGCTGGACTGAATTCGCGCGGTCAAAATGTGGGAGAGGGCTTGCTCCCGATCGCGGTGTGTCAGTCACTTTATGGGTTGACTGATCCACTGCTATCGGGAGCAAGCCCCCTCCCACATTTGATCTTCAGTGTTTGTCAGACCGCAGCAAACCGCTTGTCCAGGTAGTCGATGATCACTTTGGAGTCATACATCCAGGTGGTCTGGCCATTCTCTTCGATGCGCAGGCACGGCACTTTGATCTTGCCACCTTGCTCCAGCAGGGTCTGGCGGTCTTGCGCGTTGTTCTTCGCATCCTTCAACGCCACCGGCACATTCAGGCGGTGCAGCGTACGACGGGTTTTCACGCAGAACGGGCAGGCGTGGAACTGATACAGGGTCAAGCCCTTGGCCGCAGCGTTCACCTGCGCCTGTTGTTCGGCGGGGCGCTGCTTTTTGCGTGGGCGGGTAATGAAGTCGCCCGCGATGATGACGTGGCCGAGGCCCACTCGAAGTGCTTTGACTAACATGGCTGAAAACCTCTTGCCCATTACAGAGTGCCGCATCTTACCTGAATTGCTTACATGATTTGGGGGCGAAAAAAAACCGGCGATGAACGCCGGTTTTTCCTACGCAGCCTGTTACTTGATCAGGCTGAGGAATTCGCTGCGGGTGGCCGCGTTTTCGCGGAACTCACCCAGCATCACCGAAGTGATCATTGACGAATTCTGTTTCTCCACACCGCGCATCATCATGCACATGTGCTTGGCTTCAATCACCACCGCAACGCCCAGTGCGCCGGTCACTTGCATCACGGCATCGGCGATCTGGCGGCTGAGGTTTTCCTGGATCTGCAGGCGGCGTGCATACATGTCGACAATCCGCGCGACTTTCGACAAGCCCAGCACTTTGCCGCTCGGGATATACGCGACGTGAGCTTTACCGATAAACGGCAGCAGATGGTGTTCGCACAGCGAGTACAGCTCGATGTCCTTCACCAACACCATTTCGCTGTTGTCAGAGCTGAATAAGGCACCGTTGGTGACTTCTTCAAGGGTCTGTTCATAGCCGCGGCAAAGGTACTGCATCGCCTTGGCGGCACGCTTTGGCGTGTCGAGCAGGCCCTCGCGGGAGACGTCCTCGCCGAGCTGGCCGAGGATCTCTGTGTAATTCTGTTCCAGGGACATGAAACTACCTGTGGGATTTTCGCAAAGCGCAAGGTTACGGTGGCGGACACATCGCTGCAAGCCTGACGATGGCACTTGTTACTCGTCGCGCCCCTCCATCATGGTGCGCTTGAGCATCACATACACCGCACCCGCGCCGCCATGACGGGCCTGGCAAGAGGTAAAACCGAGCACCTGGGCATGCTGGCGCAGCCAAGTGTTGACGTGGCTCTTGATCATCGGCCGCTTGCCGTCCAGCCGCACGGCCTTGCCATGGGTGACGCGCACGCAGCGGATTTCGAATTTGGTTGCTTCGGCGAGGAAGGCCCATAGGGTTTCGCGGGCCTTTTCCACGTTCATGCCGTGCAGATCCAGGCTGCCCTCGAACGGGATCTGGCCGACCTTGAGCTTGCGCATCTGGCTTTCCTGCACGCCATCGCGCGCCCACATCAGCTCGTCTTCGGGGCCGACGTCGATCACGAATTGGTCTGACAGGCCATCGACGGTAGTTGCGTCGGTGCGCACGGTCGCGGCCTGGCGCAGCTTGGCGATCTGCGCCCGGTCGGTTTTGGGTTTGCCGGTGTCGGCGCGGTCGTGCTTGATCGGCTTGACGCCGCGCAGCTCGTTTTTGAACAAGGAAAAATCGTCGTCTTGCATGTCAGCCTCCGCGAAGGGCGGGCAGTTTACCTAAATCGCGGCGGCCAGGGCGCAGGAAACGCTATCCAAGCGCCATCAGTCGTGCTTTTTCATCAGGTGCGAAGCAATGTTCAGCGACAACGGCTGGCGCATCCGTCGACGGCTGCGACGCCATAACCACACGCCAAACCAGAGCACCAACAGCCCGATTCCTAACAGGGTAGCCGAGCCGCCCGGGCTGGCATTTAGTTCGCCGAGCGCCGGCGAGTGACCCAACAAACCGGCGCCACCGGCACCTGCCAGCAGCACACCAACAATGGCCAGCAGCGCGGCAAAGCCGGCTACCAGGCGCAGACGCCAGTTGCTCGGGCCCTTGGGGCGCAAGCGACGAGCATCAAAACCATCGGATATCTTCATTCCGACCTTTCCTCCAGGGTATCGGCCCTTCGACCGGAAGATACACAGGTTGTTCCTGTGCCTGAGGCAATTGCAGAAAATGAAAAGCTTTTGCAGATGAGCGGGGCAATAAACATTGCCGCGCCGCTCATCAGAAGGACGATCAGATCAGATCTTTGGTCAACGCCAGGGTCGCGAAGTTGTCGGCCATGATGGCCATTTCGGTTTGTTGCACGTGTTCGGCACTCAGGATGCCGCCTTTGTAAGGCAAGTCGCGCGTGGCGCAGGCGTCTTCCACCAGGGTGCAGCGAAAGCCCAGGTTCTTGGCAGCGCGCACGGTGGTGCTGACGCTGGAGTGGCTCATGAAGCCGCTGACGATCAGGTCCAGGGAGCCAAGGTCTTGCAGGTGTTTTTCCAGGCCGGTGCCGTGGAACGCGCTGGGCAGCAGCTTGCCGATGATGGTTTCATCGCCCAGGGGTTCCAGGCCGGGAATGAATTCGCCACGCTCGCCCTGCGGGTCAAACAGACCGCCGACGGTGCCCAGGTGGCGCACATGCACGATCGGCCGCCCGGCGTTGCGCGCAGCGGCGACCAGTTGCTGGATGTTGGCGACCGCTGCGTCCATGCCCGAGAGGGCGAGTGGGCCGCTGAGGTATTCCTTCTGGGCGTCGATGATCACGAGGGTCGCATGGTTCAGGTTGGCTGCTGCGTAACCGCGACCGCTGAGTTGAAACATCGTCTTTGGAACGGACATTCTGGGGCTCCTGTGAGGGGGGCTTTTGTGACATTGTCCACTGGCTGAGCGGTTCTGTGAATCGCTACCATCGTAAGCTACGCCGTTGTTGACGTGCAGCCATGTCAAGTGGGTGACTTGTTTAACCCAATGATGGCAAATTGGGTGAAATCCGACGGATGGCGAAGGGGTTTCATCCATCGTCGGTACAGGCGAAGGCTGTTAGAATCGCCAGTCGTTTTTTCCAGGAGCTTGCCCCCGTGATCACCTCCCGCCTGCGCACATTGCGCGACCACATCCGTTGGGCTGTCAGCCGTTTCCATGGGGAAGACCTGTTTTTCGGCCATGGCACCGACAACGCCTGGGACGAAGCCCGGCAATTGGTGCTCGGCGCCTTGCACCTGCCTTGGGAAATTGCCGACAGCTACCTGGACTGCAACCTGGAAGAAGAGGAAATCTCCCACGTGCAGCGCTTGCTGCATCGCCGCATCCACGAGCGCGTGCCCACCGCTTACCTGTTGAAGGAGGCCTGGTTCTGCGGCATGTCGTTTATCGTTGATGAGCGCGTGTTGATCCCGCGTTCGCCGATTGGCGAGCTGATCGAAAACCGCTTCGAACCCTGGCTGGCCCAGCCGCCGGCACGCATTCTCGACCTGTGCACCGGCTCCGGTTGCATCGGCATTGCGTGCGCCTATGAGTTCCAGGACGCCGAAGTGGTGCTGGGCGACTTGTCCTTCGAAGCGTTGGAGGTGGCCAACCAGAACATCGAGCGCCACGGCGTCGACGAGCGCGTCTACACCGTGCAAGGTGACGGCTTCGATGGCCTGCCGGGCCAGCGTTTTGACCTGATCGTGTCCAACCCGCCGTATGTGGATGCTGAAGACTTCGCCGACATGCCGGACGAATACCAGCACGAACCGGAGCTGGGCCTGGCCTGCGGGGATGATGGCTTGAACCTGGTGCGGCGCATGCTGGCCGAGGCGGCGGACCATTTGACCGAGAAGGGCTTGTTGATTGTCGAAGTCGGCAACAGCCAGGTGCACCTCGAGGCGCTGTACCCGGAAGTTGATTTCGCTTGGCTTGATTTCCAGCGCGGTGGGCATGGGGTGTTTATGTTGACGGCGCAGCAGTGTCGCGAGCATCAAGCAGTGTTTGCTGCCCGGGTTTAACTGAATAAACCCAATCAATGTGGGAGCAAGCCGCCTCCCACATTTTTAACTGCGTACCCGCCTGATTATCGGTGTGTCGCAATCCAGATCAGCAACCCCGCCTGAAACACGGTAAACGCCACCAGGCAGGTGATGGTAAAGCGCAAGCCGCTGTCCTCGCGCTTGAACTTGGTGACCTTTTCCTCTTCCTTGCGCAGCTTCACTTCCTGCTCGGCCAGGTTCTGCTCGGCCTGTTGCAGCATCTGTGCGGCTTCGAGGATTTCCACGAACTGCACCTTCTCGGTATTCCAGCTGTCCAGCACTTCACTGACTTTGCCCGGTTGCACATTGCCTTTTAGGTGCTGCACATCGGCGTAGGCCACATCAAAGCCCTGGATGCGCAGGAAGTGATCGCGGCGCAGGCGCGTGGCTTCGTTCAGGGCGTCTTTGTTGGCCAGGTCCACGCCGTCGACGCGGTAGTGTGACCACTTCTTTTTCGCCCACGCCGCGCCTTGGGCGACGAGGAAGCGACCGATGCCACGGTTGGCCGGTTCGATTTCCAGGCTGTTGCCCGGGCCGAAGTGCACGCGGTGTTTATCGTGATCGACCCAGAGGTCCAAGTGGTTCTGCTCGCGCCGTACCCGTTGGCCCGGCAACTGGATGACCATGCGCAACAGGCTGTGGTGTTTATCGTGACGTTCGGCATAGCCGAACTGTACAAACCGCAACGGCCGCACGCCGGTGGCGCGGTCCGTGGTCAGCGGCGCCAGGCGCAGCATCTTGAAATGCTCGGCCTGCACGTCCGCCCACGGCAGCGCCGCCGCCTCGACGGCCTCGGGTTTTTCGGCCGGGGTGTCGGCGATAGGTTCTGGTGTAGCGTCTGTGGTTGTCATGCGGCGCGATCCTGTCCAAGCCCTGCGAGTCGACAGTCTTTTTACTGTCGACCCTGGGCTTATCGGCCGCTTTTCATAGGACTGGAGGCAAATAGTCGCTTAACGGGGTTGAAGTCCGTCGATAAAGCGCACGATGCGCTCGCCCAGTTCGGCGGCGAGGGGCAATTTAGGGTCGTTGTAGGAGGCCAATTGCTCCCTCACATCCTTGGGCACGATGCGCATCACGTGGTTCATGCCTTCGATGACCGTCAAGTGTGCGTCGGGCTTGGCGTTTTTCAGTTGCCGGGCATCGGCGACGCCGACCTGGATATCGTTGGTGCCCTGGATGATCAGCGCCGGCATGCTCAGCTTGGCGAAGGCGGCTGACGGGTCAGCGCGAAACAGGCTGATCAGATACGGCTGCACGCTGGGCCGGAAGATACCTTCCAGCGGGCCAGGTACATCGGCATCCACTTGGCCAGCCTTGAGGTGGTCGAGGATTTCATTGCTGCGCAGCAACAGGGCCGGTGGCAGGTGATCGGCTAGCTGCTGGCGGATCACCTGGTCCACCGGGCGCGCGCTGCCGGACAAGGAAATGACACCGGCTGGATCGAGTTGCGGCGCGGCGAGGGCGGCGACCAGCGCGCCTTCGCTATGACCCAGCACAATCAACGGGCCCATGCGGTTGTCGGCCTTGAGCAGCTTGCCCCAGGCCACGGCATCGGCCACGTAGGCGTCCAGCGTGAGGTTGCGCTCGTCGGGCGTGGCCGCCAGGCTGGCGGCCACGCCGCGCTTGTCGTAGCGCACGCTGGCAATGTTATGCCGCGCGAGTACCCAGGCCAGGCGCTTGAGGCTGTCGTTGCGTGCGCCGTCGGCGCTGTTGCCGTTGCGGTCGGTGGGCCCGGAGCCGGCAATGATCAGCACCACCGGCACTGGCTTGTCGGATTTGGGCAGTAAAAGCGAGCCAAACAGTTCGCCGCTGCCGGTGTCCAGGCTGATGGGCCGTTGCAGCACGACAGGGGAGGCGGCGAAGCCAAGGCTGGAAAACAGGGTTAGGGTCAAAAGCAAAACTCGCAGCATCATCGCGCCATCATGAGGAAGGTGCCGGTTGGACCAACGTCTACCGGTAAGGTTTCGAGGATGAACTAGTCGGTTAGCCTGCGTATACTGGCCGCCTTAAGTTATTACGGTTGACTTGATTCAACTGATTTCACGGAGCGCCCTGCATGTCCGGCAATACCTTCGGCAAACTGTTCACTGTCACCACCGCGGGCGAAAGCCATGGCCCGGCGTTGGTCGCCATTGTCGACGGCTGCCCGCCAGGCCTCGAGCTGTCTCTTGAAGACCTGCAGTGTGACCTCGACCGTCGCAAGCCCGGCACCAGCCGCCACACCACCCAGCGCCAGGAACCCGACGAAGTCGAGATCCTCTCCGGCGTGTTCGAAGGCCGCACCACCGGTTGCGCCATCGGCCTGTTGATTCGCAACACCGACCAGAAGTCCAAGGACTACTCGGCGATCAAGGACCTGTTCCGCCCGGCCCATGCCGACTACACCTATCACCACAAATACGGCGAACGCGACTACCGTGGCGGTGGCCGCAGCTCGGCCCGCGAAACCGCCATGCGTGTGGCCGCCGGTGCGATTGCCAAGAAGTACCTGGCCACCCAGGGCATCGTGGTCCGTGGCTACATGAGCCAATTGGGCCCGATTGAAATCCCGTTCAAAACCTGGGACAGCGTGGATGACAACGCTTTCTTCAGCCCTGACCCGGACAAAGTCCCGGAACTGGAAGCGTACATGGACCAGTTACGCCGCGATCAGGACTCCGTGGGTGCCAAGATCACTGTGGTCGCGCAAGGTGTGAAGCCCGGCTTGGGCGAGCCGATCTTCGACCGCCTCGACGCCGAACTGGCTCACGCGCTGATGAGCATCAACGCGGTGAAAGGCGTGGAAATCGGTGCGGGTTTCGCCTGTGTCTCCCAGCGCGGCACCGAGCATCGCGATGAGCTGACCCCGGAAGGTTTCCTCAGCAACAACGCGGGCGGCATCCTCGGTGGTATTTCTTCCGGCCAGCCGATCGTTGCGCACCTGGCGCTGAAAGCCACGTCGAGCATCACCACACCTGGCCGTTCGATCGATGTGCACGGCAACGCGGTAGACGTGATTACTAAGGGCCGCCACGACCCGTGCGTCGGCATCCGTGCCACGCCGATTGCCGAGGCAATGATGGCCATCGTGTTGATGGACCACCTGCTGCGCAACCGTGGGCAAAATGCCGACGTGCGTGTGAAGACCCCGGTGCTGGGCCAGCTGTGACAGCCTGGGGCGAGCGAGCTTGCTGCCGCGGTGCTGCGCAGCAGCCCCTCACAATATGACCCACGCTCTCCCGTACTGGCGTCTCTCCAGCTTCTACTTGTTTTACTTCGCCCTGCTCGGGGCGACGGCGCCGTTCCTGGCGCTGTATTTCGATCACCTGGGCTTCTCCAGCGCGCGCATTGGCGAGCTGGTGGCCATCCCCATGTTGATGCGCTGCGTGGCACCCAACCTGTGGGGCTGGCTCGGCGACTATACTGGCCGGCGCCTGGCCATCGTGCGGTTTGGCGCGGTGTGTACGCTGGTGAGCTTTTCACTGATATTCATCAGCAAGACCTACGCCTGGCTGGCCCTGGTCATGGCGCTGCACGCGTTCTTCTGGCACGCCGTGTTGCCGCAATTTGAAGTGATCACGCTGGCCCACCTGCAAAAGCAGACCGCGCGCTACAGCCAGATCCGCCTGTGGGGCTCAATTGGTTTTATCCTCACCGTGGTGATCATGGGCCGCCTGTTTGACTGGCTGAGCCTGGACATTTACCCGGTAGTGGTCGTGGTGATCATGGCTGGCATCATCGGCGCCAGCCTGTGGGTGCCGAATGCGCAACCCACTCCCCATGGCAATCGGCTCGCCGGTGACGGCTTCATCAAGCAATTGCGCAACCCCGGCGTGCTGGCGTTTTATGCCTGCGTGGCACTGATGCAGATGGGCCATGGCCCGTATTACACCTTCCTCACCCTGCACCTTGAACATTTGGGCTACAGCCGTGGCGTGATCGGCATGCTCTGGGCGCTGGGTGTGGTCGCGGAAGTGCTGATGTTCCTGGCCATGAGCCGTATCCTCGCGCGGTTTTCGGTGCGCCGGGTGTTGCTGGCCAGTTTCCTGTTGGCGGCGCTGCGCTGGTTGCTATTGGGCTCATTTGCCGAATTCTTCTGGGTACTGCTGCTGGCGCAAGTCATGCACGCTGCCACGTTCGGCAGCTTTCATGCGGCGGCGATTGCCTTTGTACAACGCAGTTTTGGCGATCGTCAGCAAGGCCAGGGGCAGGCGCTCTACGCTGCACTGGCCGGCACCGGCGGCGCAGTGGGCGCGCTGTATTCCGGTTATAGCTGGAACCTGCTGGGCCCGACCCTGACCTTCAGCATCGCCAGCGTCGCGGCCCTGGCCGCCGCCATTATCATAGGTCTTCGACTGCAAGAGCCGAATAAAGGATACGTGCAATGAGTTATGTCGCTGTTTACCACGTCGCCACTCCCGATACCCCGAACAAAGTGCTCACCCACGCCGACGATATCGCTTCGACCCTGGCCGAGCACGGTGTGCGGTTCGAACGTTGGCAGCCCCGCCCGCTCGAGAAGGGCGCCAGTGACGCTGAAATGATCGGCGCTTATCAACCGCAGATCGATGCCCTCGGCTACGCTGCCGTGGAGGTGCTCAGCGTGACGGGCGACCACCCGCAGAAAGCTGAATTGCGTGCGCAGTTCCTCGATGAGCGCCGTTACAGCGAAGACCAAGTGCGTTTCTTCATCGCCGGTCAGGGCCTGTTCAGCGTGCATGTGGGCGACTACGTATACGCGGTGCGCTGTGAGAAAAATGACCTGCTGGTGATTCCGGCCGGTATGCCGCATTGGTTCGACATGGGCGAGAATCCGCATGTTGTAGCGCTGCGTCTGTTCAACACAGCCAAGGGCTGTGTACCTGAGTTGACCGGTAACGATGTGGCAACTGGTTTTCCAGGCTTGGACGACTAAGCACAAATATTTAAATGTTCAACTCAGGCAGTTTGGAAGTTGCTGTGGGAATAAGCCTAATCTCCTGTAAGGCGTAGCTGTTTATGCGGCGCCTTATGCTTTCAGCCCATTCGTTATGTAACCCTCTCTTCGATGTTTATATCGCCTGTCAATAGGAGGAATCCGATTGATGGCAAGGTATCCGCTAGAAAAAGGAGAGAGATTAATGAGTGGCCCAGAGGAGTCGTGCCGTACGCCGGTTACTGTGCCTGAAGTCGTTACAAGGCGGCTGAGCTTAGGTGGCAAGCCCCTTACGCCGACAGAGTTGGAAATCCTGCGCTGGGCCTCGGAGGGCAAGACTGTCTGGGAAATCAGCCAGATTCGCGCCACGTCTGAAGCCACGGTGAAATTCCACCTGCGTAACATCTATGGCAAGTTAGAGGTCACCAACCGCGTGCAGGCGATGAATGAGGCCAGCCGCCAGGGATTGTGCTGAGCACATAAAAAAGGGCCGCGACGCTCAACGGCATCGCGGCCCTTTTCAGATCGGTTGTTTATGCCGAATGGTACGTCGGCAACGCGAAGCGATTCTGGCTTTGCAGCATCGAAATCTGTGGCAGGTCGCTCGCTTGTTCGGCCAAGTCGCGGCGAATGGCGCTGATGACCCAGGTCAGCTGGTCAGCGGTGTGCAGTTGTTGATACGAAATCGAACGCTTGACCTGTTTGCCTTCGCCGTTGCGCAGGGTCAACAGAATGCCACCGTCTGGGCGCGGCTGAGTGGTGACGTCGTATTGGGAGAATACAGAAGCGAATTTATCTTGGATCAGGCTCATGTCTATCAGCTCCGTTGGCTCAAGTTGGCAAGCATGGAGTGATAGGTGCAGCGATTGTGCCAGTATTTGATTTTATAAAATATCTTTATAAATCAATGGTTTGGAAATTTTATGGATTTTCGATTTCGTGCAAATTGCATGAATGGCCATCGTGCATCCTGCATTTTGAGCTATTAGGGCCATCTGTTTGCGGCTTGCCTTGCTGATAAAGACTGCCCATGCACCGCACAATTCCATTTTTGTGGGCGCATCGGTCTGGGATACAAAACTTTTCAAATCCTGCGTGTACAGCCAGAGAACGGCAGGCGTATTTTTCTGCAAGGCATTCGGCCTCCTGCCAGCAGGACCGCCGGTTGTTCTGGATCCTGCGAAGAATAAGAAAAAGGACGTTGCGCCATGACTCATCCGCAAGACGACATGATCACTTGGGGCAAGATGCTGCGTAAGGTGCCCGCGATTGTTCGGGCCCTGCCACGTGTTGTGCGCGGCATGCGCGCCGCGAATGTCACCGACCCCCAGCAGCCCTGCGGCCTGGGTTGGCATTTCGAACAGGCGACCCTGCGCAACCCTGACGGCGCTGCGTTGTTATACGGTGACAGCGTGCTCACCTACCGCGAAGCCAATCAGGGCGCCAACCGCATCGCCCATCATCTGCACGAGCAGGGCATCGGCAAAGGTGATGTCGTCGCACTGTTCATCGAAAATCGCCCCGAATTGTTGTTGAGCGTGCTGGCCGTGGCCAAGCTGGGTGGCATCTGCGCCATGCTCAATACCTCACAAACTCAGGCGGCGTTGGTGCACAGCCTGAATCTGGTGAGCCCGGTGGCGATTGTGGTGGGGGCGGAGTTGGTGGCGGCCTTTGCTGCCGTGCGCGATCACGTTGGGATCCGCCCCGACCGGACCTGGTTTATGGCCGATCAACAGTCAAGCACAATGCCCGGTGGCTATATCGACCTGATGACCGCGAGTGCCGAATGCCCGGTGGACAACCCCGCCAGCACCGGTCAAATCTTCTTCAACGACCCGTGCTTCTATATCTACACCTCCGGAACCACCGGCTTGCCCAAGGCCGGCATCATGAAGCACGGGCGCTGGACCAAAACTGCCGTCAGCTTTGGCAGCATTGCTCTGGACATGGGGCCCGAAGACGTCCTGTATTGCACCTTGCCGCTCTACCACGCCACCGGTCTTTGCGTGTGCTGGGGCTCGGCGATTGTTGGGGCGTCGGGTTTTGCCATCCGACGTAAATTCAGCGCCAGCCAGTTCTGGAGCGATGCGCGCAAATTCAATGCGACCACGCTGGGTTACGTCGGCGAGTTGTGCCGCTACCTGCTCGATCAGCCCGCTGGCGCGAAGGATCTCGATAACCGTGTGACCAAGATGGTCGGCAATGGCCTGCGCCCCGGCGTCTGGGCACAATTCAAGCAACGCTATGGCGTTGAACATATCTGCGAACTGTATGCCGCCAGCGACGGTAACATCGGCTTTACCAACGTGCTGAACTTCGACAACACCATCGGTTTTTGCCTGCAGCATTGGGCGCTGGTGGACTACGCCCATGAGGTGGGTGAGCCAGTTCGTGGCAGCGACGGTTTTATGCGCAAGGTGCAAACGGGCGGGCAGGGGTTGCTGCTGGCCAGAATCGATGAGAAATCGCCGTTTGACGGCTACACCGACCCGGAAAAGAACCGCAAGGTGGTGCTGAGCGACGTGTTCGAGAAGGGCGACCGCTACTTCAATACTGGCGACTTGTTACGCAGTATCGGTTTCGGCCATGCGCAATTTGTCGACCGCCTTGGCGACACTTACCGTTGGAAGGGCGAAAATGTCTCCACCACCGAAGTAGAGAATGTGCTGCTGCAACATCCGCAGATCGCCGAGGTGGTGGCCTACGGTGTCGAGATCGAAAACACCAATGGCCGCGCCGGCATGGTCGCCATCACCCCAAGCGAGTCCCTGGCGTCCCTGGATATGCGTGAATTGCTGCAGTTCGCTCATGGCCAGTTGCCGCATTATGCGGTGCCGTTGTTCCTGCGAATCAAGGTGAAGATGGAAACCACCGGCACCTTCAAGTACCAGAAAGTGCGGCTCAAGGAGGAGGCCTTTGATCCGGACAAAGCCGGCAACGACCCGGTGTATGCGTGGCTGCCGGGCTCGGACTGCTATGTACCGGTCACTGGCCAATTGTTGGCGCAGATTCAGGGCGGGCATTTCCGTTATTAAAAGTAGTGTTATTGATTCTGCCTATGGCCGCTTTTGGCAAAAAAGCCATGACAGTGGGGAACTCCATCGCGACACTGGGCGCCTACTCTTTAGCCTAGAAGCAGCATCCCAAACAAGGAGCCCCACATGTCAGACCAGCCTAAACAGATGACCGAAGACGAAGCCGCTGAATTTGCCGAGCAAGTCTTCGACGTGGCCCGCAAAGGCGACGCCGCCATGCTCGCCGCACTGCTGGCCAAAGGCTTGCCGCCCAACCTGCGCAACCACAATGGCGATACCTTGCTGATGCTCGCGGCCTATCACGGCCACGCTGACGCCGTAAAAGTACTGCTGGAATTCAAGGCTGACCCGCAAATCGCCAATGACAAGAACCAGCTGCCGATGGCCGGTGCGGCGTTCAAGGGCAACCTGCCGGTGGTCAAGGCGCTGATCGACGGCGGCGCGCCGGTTGACGCGGCGTCCTCGGACGGCCGTACGGCGTTGATGATGGCGGCGATGTTCAACCGTGTCGAAATGGTCGATTACCTGCTCGGCCAGGGTGCCAACCCCAACGCCACCGATGCCCAGGGCGCGACTGCACTGGCCGCGGCACAGACCATGGGCGCCGCTGATACAACGGCGCATTTGCAGAAACTGGTGTAGGCTACGCGCCCTCAAAAACCCGCTCGCCACAGGATCAGCCCATGAAAACCGCCCTCGTCGAACTCATCAGCAAAATCAGCGCCGGCGTCATGGGCGAGGACGAGGTGGCACGCATCGCCGAGGAAGCGGCCCAGGCCTACGCCGATCCTGAGGCCTTTTTGGCGGGCAACCCGGATATCAACTACGACGACACCTTCCCGATTCCTCTGGGCGAGTGGGTCGTAGTCGGTAGCCTGCCGGATACCGCGCTGTTTCAGGCTGACACCTACGTCGATCTGTTTGCGCAGATCGTTGCATCGTTCGGCCCGGGCGTGACGTTCAACCTCAAGCCCAAGCAGTTGGCCAAGACCGAAGACCTCACCGCGCTCAATCGTATTCAGATCCAGATGAGCGCCCTCAGCCCGGAAGACGGCGGCTACGTGCTGTTGAACTTCAGTCAATTGTTGGACGATGAGATCCAGGCGGTGCTGGTGCACGGCAACGACTTGGCGCGTGTGCTTGCGCTGTGCGCGCAAGTCGGCATCAAGGCCGAGCCGTCCCTGGAAGCATTGCGTGTTGCCGTCCACGTCTGAAATAAAACGGAACCCCTGGCAGGGCTGACTATCCTACAAGTGCATGCCCTCACTTAGGAGCGACACCATGGGTTCCACTTTTAATGGTCTGATTGGCCTGATCATCCTGGCGCTGGATATTTGGGCGATCATCAATGTATTCAAAAGCGGCGCGAGCACCGGTGCCAAGGTGCTGTGGATTCTGCTGATCCTGTTGTTGCCGGTGTTGGGTCTGATCATCTGGGCGATTGCCGGGCCGCGCGGCAACGTGCGGATCTGACGCAACCCGCGTTCACTCTTATCCTGAGTGGGCCTAGTAAATGTGGGAGGGGGCGTGCTCCCGATTGCGGTGTATCAGCCACTACAGCGGGTACTGATACATGGCAATCGGGAGCACGCCCCCTCCCACATTGTTTTTCAGTTCACCCATGAGTTTTATGTGTCGAAAGTATTCGCTGCACGAAATTTTCACATCTTATCCAAGACAATTCGCCGGCTTTATCTGGCTGCCAAGGCTCTATCTCCAGTGCCATTAAAGGCAGGGCCGTGGCGCTCGTTCAGTAATTAATAGCGTTGATGCCATTGATCGGGCACCATTTGCGCCACCGCGTTAACCGCCTACCCCAGCCAGCCTGGGCGAGGGACGGACGCCACTGCATTTTTTCGTAACTTAAACTTCCAATGGGTCCTGAAACGACATGGCAAACCCGGACGCCCTGAGTCAGCAGCGAGCTTCTAATCGCCTGCTGCAACCTACCGTCAAATCCCATCTGGCGTACACGCTGCTTTGCGCACTGGTCATGATGGTGATGTTCTCGCTGCTGCGCCTGGCGCTGCTGGTCTACAACCGCGAGATGATCCTCGATACGCCGGCCTCGACCTTCCTTGAAGCGTTCGTCAACGGCGCACGTTTTGACTTACGTTTTGTCATGTATGCGTTGGTGCCGCTGCTGCTGGCCTTGTTCAGCGTACGGGCCATGGCCGCGCGCGGGTTCTTCCGTTTCTGGCTGACCGTCGCCTCCAGCGTTGCCCTGTTCCTGGGCCTGATGGAAATGGACTTCTACCGCGAGTTCCACCAGCGCCTCAACGGGCTGGTTTTCCAGTACGTGAAGGAAGACCCGAAAACCGTGATGAGCATGCTCTGGTACGGTTTCCCGGTGGTGCGCTACCTGCTGGCCTGGGCCGTGGGCACGCTGATCCTGAGCATCGCCTTCAAGGGCGCCGACCGTGCGACACGCCCACGTGGCCCGTTCAGCGGCGGCACCGTCGGCACGCGCCAGGTGGCGCCGTGGTACAGCCGCATCGCGGTGTTCGTGGTTTGCCTGTTGATCGCCGTGGTCGCCATCCGTGGCACCCTGCGCCAAGGCCCGCCGCTGCGTTGGGGTGACGTCTACACCACCGAATCGAACTTCGCCAACCAACTGGGCTTGAACGGCACTTTGTCGCTGATCGCCGCCGCCAAGGCGCGCTTCTCCGAAGAGCGTTCCAATATCTGGAAAGCCACCCTGGACCAGCCGCTGGCGACCCAGACCGTGCGTGACATGCTGGTGCTGCCACAAGAGAAGCTGGTGGACCCCGACACCGCCGCCGTGCGCCGTGACTACACGCCGCCGGCCGAGAAGACCCTGCCCATCAAGAACGTCGTAGTGATCCTGATGGAAAGCTTCGCCGGCCACTCGGTGGGCGCATTGGGTCGCCCGGGAAACATCACGCCGTACTTCGACAAATTGTCCAAGGAAGGTTTGCTGTTCGACCGTTTCTTCTCCAACGGCACGCACACCCACCAGGGTATGTTCGCCACCATGGCCTGCTTCCCTAACCTGCCGGGTTTTGAATACCTGATGCAGACCCCGGAAGGCAGCCACAAGCTGTCGGGCCTGCCGCAGTTGCTCAGCGCGCGCAAGTTTGACGACGTGTATGTCTACAACGGCGACTTCGCCTGGGACAACCAGTCGGGCTTCTTCAGCAACCAGGGCATGACCAACTTCATCGGGCGTAACGACTTCGTCAACCCGGTGTTCTCCGACCCGACATGGGGCGTCTCCGATCAGGACATGTTCAACCGTGGCCTGGAAGAACTCAAAGCCCGCGAAGGCGGCAAGCCGTTCTACGCACTGCTGCAAACCCTGTCCAACCACACGCCGTACGCGCTGCCGACGCCATTGCCGGTCGAGAAAGTCACCGACCGTGGGAGCCTTAACGAGCATTTGACGGCCATGCGTTACTCCGACTGGGCCTTGGGCCAGTTCTTTGAAAAGGCGCGTAAAGAGCCTTACTTCAAGGAAACCCTGTTCGTGATTGTGGGTGACCACGGCTTCGGCAACGAACAGCAGATCACCGAAATGGACCTGGGCCGTTTCAACGTGCCGATGCTGATGATTGCACCGGGCATGCAGGAGAAATTCGGCGAGCGTGACCACACCGTGGGCACCCAGATCGACATCGTGCCGACGATCATGGGTCGCCTGGGTGGCGACACCCTGCACCAGTGCTGGGGCCGTGACCTGCTGAACCTGCCGGAAGGCGACAAGGGTTTCGGCGTGATCAAACCGTCGGGCAGCGACCAGACAGTGGCCTTGGTCACCGCAGATCGCATCTTGGTACTGCCCAAGGAAATGCCGCCGAAGCTGTGGGAATACGAACTGGGCGCTAACCCGACCGGCAAAGTGATTCCTGAATCGCCGGACGAAGCGGCGCTGAAGCAAAAGCTTGAGTCGTTCCTGCAGACGGCCACCAAGAGCCTGTTGGAAAACACCGCAGGTGTCATGGATGGCAAGCCGGACTAATTAACCGGCCATAAAAAAGAGGCCTCTATGAGGCCTCTTTTTTTGTGCGGGTTTTATATCCGGCCGAGTAACAGCAGTACCACCAGAACTACCAATACAACACCCAGGATACCCGACGGGCCGTAACCCCAGTTACGCGAGTGCGGGAATACTGGCAGACCGCCTACCAACAGCAGGATCAGGATAATGATCAGAATGAGGCTCATAGTTTTTTCCTTATAGGCCTTCTGTAAAGACCGGTTGTTAAACGATAGGCCGTCATTTTAATACGGACGCCTTATTAACTCCGACTGTACCGGTCAGCAGAAAATTCCCTGGTTTTTTAAAGCATTTTGCA
The DNA here is from genome assembly GCF_900624995.1 of Pseudomonas antarctica. Lineage (GTDB taxonomy): Bacteria > Pseudomonadota > Gammaproteobacteria > Pseudomonadales > Pseudomonadaceae > Aquipseudomonas > Aquipseudomonas antarctica. Next base: position 3,658 of record NZ_UYXQ01000055.1, on the reverse strand, counting down.
AACGTGCTTATTTCTTTTAATGCGTTCGAAACTACGCCGTATTAGTTGAAAAAGATTGAACTTACGCTGTATGTAGCTCTCCCACCCTGTCCCAGGTTTGCCCGAGGCATTCATCAATTGGATGGTGCGTGGGTGTGGGAAAAACCTTCGCTACACTGCCGATCACTTCTTCCGTGAACCACAAGGCTACTTTCCTATGCAAAATCGCATGATGATCACCGGCGCCGGGTCCGGCCTGGGTCGCGAAATCGCGCTGCGCTGGGCCCGTGAGGGTTGGCGGTTGGCCTTGTCGGATGTCAGTGAGCCTGGCTTGCAGGAAACCCTCAGGCTTGTACGCGAGGCGGGTGGCGATGGGTTTGTCCAGCGTTGCGATGTGCGTGATTACAGCCAGCTCACCGCGTTTGCCCAGGCCTGCGAGGTGAAGCTTGGGGGCGTTGATGTGATCGTCAACAATGCCGGTGTCGCCTCGGGTGGTTTTTTTGCCGAGTTGTCCCTTGAGGATTGGGACTGGCAGATTGCGATCAACCTGATGGGTGTGGTCAAGGGGTGCAAGGCGTTTCTGCCGCTGCTGGAGAAGAGCAAGGGCCGGATTATCAATATCGCGTCGATGGCTGCTTTGATGCAGGGGCCGGCGATGAGCAACTACAACGTGGCCAAGGCGGGTGTGGTGGCGTTGTCGGAGAGTTTGCTGGTGGAGCTCAAGCAGCAGGAAGTGGGTGTGCATGTGGTGTGCCCGTCGTTTTTCCAGACCAACTTGCTGGATTCGTTTCGCGGGCCTACCCCGGCGATGAAGGCGCAGGTGGGTAAGTTGCTCGAGAGTTCGCCGATTTCGGCGGCTGACATCGCTGACTATATTTACCAGCAGGTCGCTGAGGGCGAGTTTATGATTCTGCCGCACGAGCAGGGGCGTATGGCTTGGGCGTTGAAGCAGAAGAACCCGCAGTTGCTGTATGACGAGATGGCTTCGATGGCGGATAAGATGCGGGCTAAGGCGCAGGCGGTTAGGGGGTGAGGTTTTGGTGGGGGGGCATATCCGTTACCGCAGCAACGGATATGTATTCAACAACCCCCCCTAATCAATCCATGTCTGTCAGGCAAATTACCTATAAATGTAGGCTGCGCCTGATTTAAGGGCAAGCTATTGTCGCCCCCCACCCAAGCGCGCATGGTCAAGGTCCTGTCACTCTAAAAGGACGACCGCCATGCTTGTCTTAAGCCGCGCCGTAGGCGAAATCATCTCTATCGGCGATGACATCACTTTGCACATCCTCGAACTAAACGGCGGCCAAGTAAAATTCGGTATCCAGGCACCCGCCGGGGTCAACGTAAACCGGGCCGAGGTGTATCAGAAAATCCTCGAACGCCAAGCCACACAAGCCCAAACCAACCCGTAAAACACCCTCAATCAAAAAGATGCTTGGGCACATCGTGCTTGAGCATCAACTGGCATTGCTCACTTTCAGGGTCGAACACAATCAGCGCCTGGCCCTTGGTCAGCGCCTGTCGCACACGCAATACGCGGGTTTGCAGGGGCGTTTCATCGCCATTGTCCGTGCCGTCGCGGGTCACGAAGTCTTCGATGAGGCGCGTCAGGGTGTCGACTTCAAGTGCGTCGTAGGGAATCAGCATAAAAGCCTCAAAGGTAGAATCCCGGCGATGCTACTGCGCCGGGATCCGTCTTGCCAGTATCCGGTGTGCCCGTGTCAGGATTTCTGGCCTACCAAGCTGTCCACCGACGGCACGCGAGTGTCGCTCTCCATCTGCGTTTCGTGCTCGATCTGATGGCTGAAGCGGTCCAGTGAACCCTGTGCCGGTTGCGCATCGCTGGCGAAGACCGGCGGGCTGAGGATGTACGCGCCCAACAGGCGACTTAACGCCGCCAGGCTATCGATGTGCGTGCGCTCGTAGCCGTGGGTCGCGTCGCAACCAAATGCCAGCAGCGCGGTGCGAATGTCGTGGCCGGCAGTTACCGCCGAGTGCGCATCGCTGAAGTAATAGCGAAACAGGTCGCGCCGCACCGGCAGCTCATTGTCTGAGGCCAGGCGCAGCAAGTGCCGGGACAGGTGATAGTCATATGGCCCGCCGGAGTCCTGCATCGCCACGCTCACGGCATGCTCGCTGGAGTGCTGGCCGGGTGCGACCGGGGCGATGTCGATGCCGACAAACTCACTCACATCCCAAGGCAGGGCAGCCGCGGCGCCACTGCCGGTTTCTTCGGTGATGGTGAACAGCGGGTGGCAGTCGATCAGCAACGGTTCGCCGCTGTCGACGATCGCCTTGAGTGCGGCGAGCAGCGCGGCGACACCGGCTTTGTCGTCCAGGTGACGTGCACTGATATGCCCGCTCTCGGTGAACTCGGGCAGGGGGTCAAAGGCCACGTAGTCTCCGATGCCGATGCCTAAGGAATCGCAGTCGGCGCGGGTGGCGCAGTAAGCGTCGAGGCGCAATTCCACGTGGTCCCAACTCACCGGCATTTCATCCACGGCGGTGTTGAACGCATGCCCTGAGGCCATCAGCGGCAACACGCTGCCGCGGATCACGCCGTTATCAGTGAACAAGCTGACGCGGCTGCCTTCGGCAAAACGGCTCGACCAGCAGCCTACGGGGGCGAGCGTCAGGCGGCCGTTGTCCTTGATCGCCCGTACGGCGGCGCCGATGGTGTCCAAGTGCGCTGACACGGCGCGGTCGGGGCTGTTTTTCTGACCCTTGAGGGTGGCGCGAATCGTGCCGCGCCGGGTCATTTCAAAGGGAATGCCGAGTTCTTCCAGGCGCTCGGCGACGTAGCGCACGATGGTGTCGGTAAACCCGGTAGGGCTGGGAATAGCGAGCATTTCCAGCAGCACTTTTTGCAGGTAGTTGAGATCCGGTTCGGGAATGGTTCGGCTCATAAAGACTCCTGATGAGGTGAGGGCGATCGTTCCCACGCGTCGCGTGGGAGTGCCTCAAGGGACGCGCGGCGTCCGCTCTTTTGACGCCTAGCGTCACGGGCTGCAGGCCCACGCGGCGCGTGGGAACGATCAGTGGTCAGGCGGTCGGCTGACTGTGCGGAAACAGCAAATCCACAAACTTCTCCGCAGTAGGTTGCGGCTCATGGTTAGCCAGCCCAGCGCGTTCGTTGGCTTCGATAAATACATACTCAGGTTGATCAGCGGCAGGCACCATCAAGTCCAGGCCCACCATCGGGATGTCCAGCGCACGAGCCGCACGCACGGCGGCGTCCACCAGCGTCGGGTGCAAAATCGCAGTGACGTCCTCCAGGCAGCCGCCGGTGTGCAGGTTGGCGGTGCGGCGCACGGCGAGGGTTTCGCCACGCGGCAGGATGCTGCTGTAGTCGTAACCGGCGGCGTGCAGCGTGCGTTGGGTTTCCGCGTCCAGCGGGATCTTGCTTTCGCCGTCTGTGGCCGCTTGGCGACGACGGCTTTGGGCTTCGATCAAGGCACCGATGGAGTGCTGGCCGTCACCGGTCACCTCGGCAGGGCGGCGGATGGCGGCGGCGACCACTTCAAAGCCGATCACCAGAATGCGCAGGTCGAGGCCTTCGTGAAAGCTTTCGAGCAGCACGCGGCTGTCGAACTGACGCGCCGCTTGGATAGCGTTCTGCACGTCTTCGATGGTCTGTACGTCCACCGCCCCGCCCCGGCCCTGCGCGCCGTCCACC
>NZ_UYXQ01000054.1 GCF_900624995.1 Pseudomonas antarctica | reverse complement strand
GCTTTAGCGACATCCACACCGATGATTGATTGCGAGACAGTCATTGCCATGAAAAACGCTCCGGGTTAGGGTTTGCAGGCTTGTCGGGGCTTCACCATTGCGCTGGCTTGCTTCTATCGTCGGTCATAGCCGATGCATTCCTTATCGGCGCTTTGGTGAAGGGGTGGGGCGAAGTCTCCCACGGTCTGTACTGGCTAGAGTCAGATGCTGGCTTTTAGTCCCACCACCCCAACAAGTCTAACCATACAAGCGGGCTTGCTCGCGAAGGCGGCATGTCAGGCGACGCGGCTCAAACAGGTTCAACCTGCTCCATCATCCACTTCACAAAGTCGCGCACCTTGGGCACTTCCGCCGAATGCTCCGGGTACGCCAGGTAATACGCGTCCTGGCTCGGCAACGCATGCTGCCAAGGAATCACCAACTTGCCGTCGGCCAGCTCTTCTTCCACCAGGAAATGTGGCAGCAGGGCCACGCCACAGCCGACCTGCGCCGCGCGGATGCACATATAGAAGGTGTCGAAACGCGGCCCGTGGTAGCTGTGTTCGGTGTGAAAGCCCTGGCTGGCGAACCAGTCATGCCAGCCTTGCGGCCGCGAGGCGTTTTGCAGCAGCACCAGGTCGCTCAGTTGCGTGGGGTCGGTGAACGGCTGTGCGGGCAGGCTTTCCGGGGCGCACACAGGCACCAATTCTTCGCTGAACAGTTTCAGGCTTTCCGTGCCGGGCCGTGAGCCCTGGCCGAAATAGAACGCCATGTCCGCCTTGCCTTGCAGCAACTCGTCCGGTTCCTGTTCATTGCACAGGTCCAGGTGGATGTGCGGGTGACGCAAGCGCCAGCCCTTGAGGCGCGGCACCAGCCAGCGCGCACCGAAGGTGTAGGGCGTGGACACGCGCAGCACTTCGGTCTCGCCGCCGTAGGAGCGCAGGTAATGGGTGGACATTTCCACCTGCGTGAGGATTTTTCTCACTTCAACCAAGTACAAATCACCCGCTGGGGTCATCTGCAAGCGGCGGCGTACTCGACGAAACAGCAGGTGTTGCAGCAATTCTTCCAGCTGCGCCACCTGTTTACTCACCGCGCTTTGCGTGAGGTTCAGTTCCTCGGCGGCGCGGGTGAAGCTCAGGTGGCGGGTGGCGGCTTCGAAACACTGCAGGGCGGTGATCGAGGGCAAATGTCTTTTGTTCAGCACGGCACGCCTCTTTTTATTCTTTGCATGAATAAACGGAATGATATCTCGCCTAATCGTCGTTTGTTGGCAAGTCTTGGGCCAGCTACAAATAAGGTCTGGATCGCCGTGTTTGTGGCGGCGCGATTTTTTTGTTTGAGATTGAAGGAGTGACCCATGGTTGCCGCATTGCTTGATCGTCTCGGGGTAAACCCGGCGCTGTACCAGTCGGGTAAACAACCCGTGCATTCGCCGATTGATGGCAGCCGTATCGCCAGCGTGCACTGGGAAGGTGCCGCCGAGGTGGAGCAACAGGTCAGTCGCGCCGAGCATGCATTCGACGCCTGGCGCAAGGTGCCGGCACCGCGTCGCGGCGAGCTGGTGCGCCAATTTGGCGATGTATTGCGCGAATACAAGGCCGACCTGGGCGAGTTGGTGTCTTGGGAAGCCGGCAAGATCACCCAGGAAGGCCTGGGCGAAGTGCAGGAAATGATCGACATCTGCGACTTTGCCGTTGGCCTGTCCCGGCAGTTGTACGGTTTGACGATCGCCTCCGAGCGCCCAGGCCACCATATGCGTGAAACCTGGCACCCGCTGGGCGTGGTCGGTGTGATCAGCGCTTTCAATTTCCCGGTGGCCGTGTGGGCTTGGAACACTACGCTGGCGCTGGTGTGCGGCAACGCCGTGATCTGGAAACCGTCGGAAAAGACCCCGCTGACCGCGCTGGCCTGCCAGGCACTGTTCGAGCGCGTGCTGAAGACATTCACCGACGCGCCCGAGTACCTGAGCCAAGTGATCATCGGCGGCCGTGACGCCGGCGCTGCACTGGTGGATGACCCACGCGTGGCGTTGATCAGCGCCACCGGCAGCACCCGCATGGGCCGCGAAGTGGCGCCCAAAGTCGCTGCGCGTTTCGCCCGCAGCATTCTCGAACTGGGCGGCAACAATGCGATGATCCTCGGCCCAAGCGCTGACCTGGACATGGCCGTACGCGCCATCTTGTTCAGCGCCGTCGGCACCGCCGGCCAGCGTTGCACCACCTTGCGCCGCCTGATCGCCCATGAGTTGGTCAAAGAAGAAATCGTCACCCGCCTCAAGGCCGCCTATTCCAACGTGCGCATCGGTCACCCGCTGGAAGGCAACCTGATCGGCCCGCTGATCGACAAGCACGGCTTTGAAAACATGCAGGACGCCCTGGAGCAAGCCTTGAGCGAAGGCGGCAAGGTATTCGGCGGCAAGCGTCAGTTGGAAGATAAATTCCCGAATGCCTACTACGTGTCGCCCGCGATTGTGGAAATGCCTGAGCAAAGCGACGTGGTGTGCACCGAAACCTTCGCACCGATTCTGTATGTGATCGGCTACAGCGACTTCGCCGAAGCCCTGCGCCTGAACAACGCCGTGCCGCAAGGCCTGTCGTCGTGCATCTTCACTACCGATGTGCGTGAAGCCGAGCAGTTTATGTCGGCGGTGGGCAGTGACTGCGGCATTGCCAACGTCAATATCGGTCCGAGCGGCGCGGAAATCGGCGGCGCGTTTGGCGGTGAGAAAGAGACTGGCGGCGGGCGTGAGTCGGGTTCGGATGCGTGGCGCGGGTACATGCGTCGTCAGACCAATACCGTGAACTACTCGCTGGAATTGCCGCTGGCGCAGGGTATTACTTTCGACTGATCCCTCAAGTCGCAGTGAGATCAAAATGTGGGAGCTGGCTTGCCTGCGATAGCATCACCTGGGTGTACCTGATGTACCGAGGTGCCGGCATCGCAGGCAAGCCTGCCCCCACAGTTTGTTGGGTTTGCAATTCAAAATAATAGTTGTTTGTTAGGTCCTCTCCGGAGTCTGGCAATGCCATTACGCGAAACATGTTTATGGGAACACCTCACCCCCGGCCGCCCGGACCGGGCCGCGCTCAAGGGCGAGGTCAAGGTGGATGTGTGCGTGATCGGCGCCGGGATCACCGGGTTGTCGGCGGCCATTCACTTGCTGGAGCAAGGTAAAAGCGTCGCTGTGCTTGAGGCCCATCGCACCGGCCATGGCGGCTCGGGGCGTAACGTCGGGCTGGTGAATGCTGGTATGTGGATCCCGCCGGATGAGATCGAAGCCGGTTTCGGCGAGGCGGTGGGCAGCCAGCTCAACCGCATGTTGGGCGCGGCGCCGTCGCTGGTGTTCAGCCTGATCGACAAATACAGCATTGATTGCCAATTACGCCGCGAGGGCACCTTGCACATGGCGCACAACGCCCGTGGCGAGGCGGATTTGCGCAGTCGTGAAGAACAATGGAAACGCCGTGGCGCGCCGGTTGAGCTGCTGACCGGGCAGGCGTGCGAGCAAGCCACGGGCACTCAGAAGATCGCCGCCGCCCTGCTGGATCGGCGCGCCGGCACCTTGAACCCGATGGCCTACACCAGTGGCTTGGCCAATGCGGCGGTCGGCCTGGGCGGGCAGCTTTTCGACCATTCCCCTGTCACCCAGCTGGAACGTCAGGGTTCACACTGGTCGGTGCAGACCGCGCAGGGTTCTGTGCAGGCTGCACAGGTGGTGATCGCCTCGAATGCCTACACCGAAGGTGAGTGGACCGAGTTGCGGCGCAATTTCTTCCCCGGCTATTACTACCAGGTCGCATCGGCCCCGCTGACGGACGCCGCCGCCCAACAAATCCTCCCCGGCGGGCAGGGCTCTTGGGACACGCGCCAGGTGTTGAGCAGCATCCGCCGCGATGCTGACGGTCGCTTGTTACTCGGTAGCCTGGGCAATGGTAACCAGAAACCTGCATGGTTCCTCAAGGCGTGGGCCGATCGTGTGCAGCAGCACTACTTTCCGTACCTCAAATCGGTGCAGTGGGAGTTCACCTGGACAGGCTGCATCGCCTTCACCCCAGACCACCTGATGCGCCTGTTCGAGCCGGCGCCCGGCTTGGTGGCGGTAACGGGCTACAACGGGCGTGGCGTGACTACTGGCAGCGTAGTGGGCAAGGCATTTGCCGACTATTTGTGTCACCAGGACCCCAAGGCTTTGCCGATTCCCTTTGCACCGATGCAGCCGCTGGCCGGAGTGGGCCTGCGCAGTTGCTTGTATGAGGCTGGATTTTCGCTGTATCACGCGGGCCAATGCCTGCGGATCGTGATCTGATCAGCGAAATACCTGTCAGAAGCCCGCATTTTCTTAGCAGGCTACTAATCTGTATTGGTGCAAGTCGTAGCAATCACGCACTGTAAATGTGCAGTTCCGTTACGCACATTGTTACAGGTGTAGGAACTGTCGTTTATCCGCCTGGTTGCAGGTGCGACCTGCCAGGGTTGTACTTTTTGGGTCCATTGGTTGCACCTCTCGATGCTAGACGGTTGCACGTCCTGGCAAGCGGCGGCGAAACGTCTGTAATAACAATGACACCGTGTCTTTTTGAAGAATAAAAACGTAATGGCACGCGCCTTGCTCTGGGCTTTCCCTGAAAGTTTTGGTTGAAAGTCCGCAGTCTATTCGCGCTTTATTTATGAAGAATGCCAACAAACAAAAACCTCGGAGCACCACTCATGTCCCAGACGTTTTACAAGAAAGGCTTTCTGGCCCTCGCCGTTGCAGCGGCGCTGGGTGTTTCTGCGTTTGTTCAAGCTGATGTGAAGATTGGCGTAGCGGGGCCGATGACTGGCGCCAACGCAGCTTTCGGTGAGCAGTACATGAAGGGTGCCCAAGCGGCAGCCGATGTGATCAACAAGGCCGGCGGGATCAACGGCGAGCAGATCAAGCTGGTGGCCGGCGATGACGCCTGTGAGCCGAAGCAGGCTGTGGCTGTAGCCAACCGCCTGGCAGACCAGGACAAAGTGATCGGCGTGGTCGGGCACTTCTGCTCGTCCAACACTATTCCTGCCTCCGAGGTGTATGCCGATGCTGGCATCATCATGATCACCCCGGGTTCCACCAACCCACAGGTGACCGAGCGTGGCCTGAGCGCCGTGTTCCGTATGTGCGGGCGTGACGACCAGCAAGGCATCGTCGCGGGCGACTACATCGTCGACGTGCTCAAGGGCAAGAAAGTCGCCGTTATCAACGACAAGGACACCTACGGCAAAGGCCTGGCCGACGCCACCGCTCAGCAGTTGACCAAGCGCGGCGTCAAGCCGGTGCTGGAAGAAGGCCTGACCCGTGGCGAGAAAGATTTCAGCGCGCTGGTCACCAAAATCCGCTCCACCGGTGCTGACGTGGTGTACTTCGGCGGCCTGCACCCGGAAGCCGGTCCACTGGTTCGCCAAATCCGCGAAGCGGGCCTCAAAGACGTCAAGTTCATGTCCGATGACGGCATTGTCACCGACGAACTGGTCGCCACTGCGGGCGGCGCGCAATATGTAGACGGCGTTTACATGACCTTCGGCGCCGACCCGCGCCTGCTGCCAGACAGCAAGACCGTCGTGGAAGAGTTCCGCAAAAATGGCACCGAGCCTGAAGGCTACACCCTGTACGCCTATGCCTCGCTCCAGGCCTTGGCCGCCGGCTTCAATGGCGCCAAGTCCAACAAAGGCGAAGACGCGGCCAAATGGCTGAAATCGCACCCGGTCAAGACCGTGATGGGCGAGAAAAATTGGGACGCCAAGGGCGACCTGAAAATCTCCGACTACGTGGTTTACCAGTGGGATAAAGACGGCAAATACCACCAGTTGGAAAAGCAGAAGTAATCACGCGATCTACCCGGCACCCCTGAACCTTGTGGGAGCCGGGCTTGTGTGGGCGCGGGCCAAGCTCCCAAGGGAACCTGGTTGCCTGCCCCATCGTGACCGGCAACAGATCTGTCTTTTCCTCCAGAAGCGCCGCACACCCACGGGTGTGCAGGTGCTCACCGCGTGAGATTGCGTTATGGATGGTATTTTCCTGCAGCAACTGGTCAACGGCCTGACCCTCGGGTCGGTCTATGGCCTGATCGCCATCGGCTACACAATGGTCTATGGCATCATTGGCATGATCAACTTCGCCCACGGCGAGGTTTATATGATTTCCGCTTACCTCGCGGCGATCAGTCTGGCACTGCTGGCTTACTTCGGCATCGAATCCTTCCCGCTGCTCATCCTCGGCACCTTGATCTTCACCGTGGTCGTCACCGGCGTTTACGGTTGGGTCATCGAGCGTGTCGCCTACAAGCCGCTGCGTAACTCCACCCGACTGGCACCGCTGATCAGCGCCATCGGTATCTCCCTGATCCTGCAGAACTACGCGCAGATCGCCCAGGGTGCGAAACAACAAGGTATTCCAACCCTGCTGGCCGGCGCCTGGCGCGTCGATATCGGCACTGGGTTCGTGCAGTTGACGTACACCAAGGTGTTTATCCTGGTGGCCGCGTTTCTCGGCATGGGGCTGCTGACCTACATCATCAAATACACCAAGCTGGGCCGCATGTGCCGTGCCACCCAGCAAGACCGCAAGATGGCGTCCATCCTTGGCATCAACACCGACCGCGTCATCTCCTACGTGTTTGTCATCGGTGCCGCCATGGCTGCCCTCGCCGGTGTATTGATCACCCTCAATTACGGCACGTTCGACTTCTACGCGGGCTTCATCATCGGCATCAAGGCATTTACCGCAGCGGTACTCGGCGGCATCGGTTCCCTGCCTGGGGCGATGCTCGGCGGGATCATCCTGGGTATCTCCGAGTCGCTGTTCTCGGGGTTGATCAACTCTGACTACAAAGACGTGTTCAGTTTCTCACTGCTGGTGGTGATTCTGATTTTCCGTCCTCAGGGCCTGCTTGGTCGTCCGCTCGTGGCGAAGGTGTAAACATGTCTGCTGCCAAATCTATCGATATCAAGAAAAGTGTGGTCGATACGGTCCTCGCCGGGCTGATTTCGTTGATCGTGTTCGGTCCGATCGTCGGCGTGGTCCTCGACGGCTACAGCTTCAACCTGCAACCGGCGCGCGTGGCCATTCTGGTCGCCATCGTGATGGCCGGCCGCTTTGCCCTCAGCCTGTTCCTGCAAACCCCCAAGGGCGTGAAGATTCTGCAGGGTTTCGAGAGCAGTAGCTCCGGTGTGCACGTGCTGCCGCCGGACTACAAATCACGCCTGCGCTGGATCATTCCGGCGCTGATCGTGATCGCTATCGTGTTCCCGATCTTCGCCAACAAGTACCTGCTGACCGTGGTGATCCTTGGGCTGATTTACGTGTTGCTCGGCCTGGGCCTGAACATCGTGGTGGGCCTGGCCGGCTTGCTCGACCTGGGTTACGTAGCGTTCTACGCCATTGGTGCCTATGGCCTGGCGCTGGGTTATCAATACCTGGGCCTGGGCTTCTGGAGCGTGCTGCCACTGGCGGCCATTGCTGCCGCATTAGCGGGGTGCATCCTTGGGTTCCCGGTGCTACGAATGCACGGTGACTATTTGGCCATCGTGACCTTGGGCTTCGGTGAAATCATTCGGCTGGTGCTGAACAACTGGTTGTCGTTTACCGGCGGCCCGAACGGCATGCCGGTGCCTTCGCCGACGTTTCTGGGCATTGAATTCGGGCGTAAAGCGAAGGACGGTGGGATTCCGTTCCACGAGTTCTTCGGCATCGATTACAACCCCAACATCAAGTTCATGTTCATCTACATCGTGCTGTTCCTGGTGGTGCTGGCTGTGCTGTACATCAAGCATCGCCTGACCCGTATGCCCGTCGGCCGCGCCTGGGAAGCCTTGCGCGAAGATGAAATCGCCTGCCGTTCCATGGGCCTTAACCACGTGTTGGTCAAGCTTTCGGCGTTTACCATCGGCGCATCCACGGCCGGTCTGGCCGGGGTGTTTTTTGCCAGCTACCAGGGCTTCGTCAATCCGTCGTCGTTCACCTTCTTTGAGTCGGCGTTGATCCTGGCCATCGTGGTATTGGGCGGCATGGGCTCGACGGTCGGCGTCGTGATCGCGGCGTTCGTGTTGACGGTTGCGCCTGAACTGCTGCGCAGCTTCTCCGAGTACCGCGTGCTGCTGTTTGGCGTATTGATGGTGGTGATGATGATCTGGCGGCCACGCGGCCTGATTCGGATCAGCCGTACCGGTGTGACACCACGTAAGGGGGTAGCGCCATGAGCAAGGAAGTCGTCCTCTCAGTGGAACATCTGATGATGCACTTCGGTGGCATCAAGGCCTTGAGCGATGTGAGCCTCAAGGTCAAACGCAACTCGATCTTCGCCTTGATCGGCCCCAACGGCGCCGGCAAGACCACGGTGTTCAACTGCCTCACCGGCTTCTACAAAGCCAGTGGCGGCAAGATCGAACTCAACGTGCGGGGCAAGCAGACCAACGTGATCCAACTGCTGGGTGAGCGGTTTAAAGCGGTGGACTTCGTGTCGCCGAAAAGCTTCTTCAGCCGCGTGTACTACAAGATGTTCGGCGGCACCCACCTGGTGAACCGTGCAGGCTTGGCGCGGACCTTCCAGAACATTCGCCTGTTCAAGGAAATGTCGGTGCTGGAAAACCTGCTGGTGGCCCAACACATGTGGGTCAACCGCAACATGCTCGCGGGCATCCTCAATACCAAGGGCTACCGCAAGGCCGAAAGCGATGCCCTCGACCATGCGTTCTATTGGTTGGAAGTGGTCGACTTGGTGGACTGCGCCAACCGTCTGGCCGGTGAGCTTTCCTACGGCCAACAGCGGCGCCTGGAAATCGCCCGTGCCATGTGCACCCGGCCGCAGATCATCTGCCTGGACGAACCGGCAGCGGGCCTTAACCCGCAGGAAACCGAAGCGCTCAGTGCAATGATTCGCCTGCTGCGCGACGAACACGACCTCACGGTGGTGCTGATCGAACACGACATGGGCATGGTGATGAGTATTTCCGACCACATCGTGGTGCTCGACCACGGCAACGTGATCGCCGAAGGTGGCCCGGAAGCGATCCGTAACGACCCGAAAGTGATTGCCGCCTACCTGGGCGCAGACGAAGAGGAGCTGGTATGAGTGCACCTATCCTCGAAATGAAGGACCTGGACGTGTTTTACGGCCCGATCCAGGCCCTGAAAAAAGTCTCGCTGCACATCAACGAAGGCGAGACCGTGAGCCTGATCGGCTCCAACGGCGCGGGTAAATCCACGTTGCTGATGTCGATCTTCGGCCAGCCACGCGCCGAGTCCGGGCAGATCATCTACAACGGTGTCGACATTACCCACAAGTCGTCCCACTACATCGCCTCCAACGGCATTGCGCAGTCGCCGGAAGGGCGGCGGGTGTTCCCCGACATGACCGTCGAGGAGAACTTGCTGATGGGCACCATTCCGATTGGTGACAAATTCGCCCAGGAAGATATGCAGCGCATGTTCGAGCTGTTCCCGCGGCTCAAGGAGCGGCGTACCCAGCGCGCCATGACCATGTCTGGCGGTGAGCAGCAAATGCTCGCCATCGCCCGCGCGCTGATGAGTCGGCCCAAGTTGTTGCTACTGGACGAACCGAGCCTGGGCCTGGCGCCCATTGTGGTGAAGCAGATCTTTGCCACCCTGCGTGAACTGGCGGCCACTGGCATGACCATCTTCCTGGTGGAGCAGAACGCGAATCATGCGTTGCGCTTGTCGGACCGGGCGTATGTGATGGTTAACGGCGAGATTCGCCTGACGGGCACCGGTAAGGAATTGCTGGTGAACGAGGAAGTGCGCAACGCCTACCTCGGCGGGCACTGATCTGAAGGCTTGATGCAATAACCCCTGTGGGAACCGGCTTTATGTGGCAGCTGGCTGGCCTGCGATGCGAACACCTCGGCATGTCAGGCAAACCGAGGTGATGCTATCGCGGGCAAGCCAGCTGCCATATAAAGCCGGTTCCCACATCTATGGTTACCCCCTTTTCTGCAATACTGTCTTTGATGGTGTGTATGGCTTGCTTTCATCTATCCGGCGTCTGAGTGGGGCATTAGTCCCGCGCCTCGATGAGAATTGATGCCCAACGACCCTAATTATTTGGACGGCCTTTCAGCCGTGTGGGAGCTCAGGGTTGTCGTCAGGCCGGTTGGCCGTTCACGTCATCTGTTATCCAGCATCGCAAAACCAGGTGGGTGGTGCTCGGGTGACAGCAGGGTCAGGCGTTCATCGCGCTTGGCCCTGCATCAAATTCAGTGTGGTTTGCCGCGATCGACCAAGCGATTCTTGCCAGCTTGTTGGCTAGCGCGCAGACCACTAAATTGGAGTGGCGATGGCCTGCCAGCAGCTTGCGAACCCAATCGGCCAAACTCCCTTTTTGCTTATCCAAGTGCATCAAGTAGATACGGGCACACTGAACAAACAAGCGTCGCTGGCTTCGATCTCCGCGCTTGCTGATGCCCAACAGTACGGTTTTACCGCCAGTAGAATGCTGCTTTGGAACAAGTCCTATCGAGGCTGAATAGCCTCGACCACATTTGAACTGCTTGCCATCGCCCAACTCCGCAGCCAAGACGCTGGAGGTGATCGGGCCAACGCAGGGAATTGTCATCAAACGAGAAGCCAGATCATCTTCAGCGACTTGGCTCTCAACTTCTTTGTCGAGAACCTTAACCTGACGATCCAGGTAAACGTAGTGGTCGTACAGTCCCTGCAGCAGTTTTTTGATCAGCCCATGAAATGAGGCTGCTTCAAGTAAGGCGGGCACTTCTTTGATTGACTTAAAGCCCGGTGCCAAGCTGACACCGACCTCCAAAAGCCCTGCATGAATTCGATTAACGGCGCCGGTGCGCTCCTTGATGAGCGAGTCACGGACCGAATTGAGCATGGCCAACGCTTGCTGAGCCTGAGTTTTTACCGCAACGAAACGCATCGTTGGTCGACTAGCAGCTTCACAAATCGCTTCGGCATCAGCGAAGTCGTTTTTATTGCTTTTTACATAAGGACGCACGAGGTGAGGAGCAATCAGTTTGGGTGTATGGCCCAGCATGGCAACTTGTTGGGCCATGAAGTGAGCGCCGCCACAGGCTTCCATCACGACAGTACAAGGTTCGATGGAGGCTAAATGCTGGAGCAATCCTGCTCGATTAAACTTTTTGCGCAGCAGTGGATGGCCACGCTCATCTTGTTCGTGGGCGTGATAGCTGTGCTTTCCAAGGTCAACGGCGGTGATGTCTACTTTGCTCATGGCTGCGGTCTCCGATAGGTCCCCCTGTGAAAGCTTAGTGGGCGTTCACAGGGGGCGGCGGGGGTAGCCATCTCATTATTTGTTTTTAGGGTGTCCACAGGCTCCCCGGCAAATTGTGGAAAACAAATCCAGCCGCCCTCCAAAGCGCGACATATAGCCGCCGCAAATCCCTGTTTTGTCACCGTTTTGACTTGTCCCCATTCGCTGTGGAACCGGCTGTGGGTAACGTGGGAGTAGCTGGCTCAAAGCCTTTGGCCACGTGGCTTGTAGCCTGGTGGTTGTTTTCTGATCAGTGGTTTTTTTGTGACCCCGCGAGGGTTTTGTCAACCTGTTTAAAGACACAGGTATATGACCAATTTATGTCCTCTGAGCCTGTGGATAAGTCTGTGACTAAACTCTGGAAAGACCGCCACAGAGGCCGGAATGACTGGCCTGGAGCCATCGTTCAGATTTTCCCTCTTTACATGGGGCTACATACGGCCCGGCCAAGGTCAAGCAAAAAACTTTCTAAAACTGCCTGCAGGCCTTGTACACAGCGGCTTTTGGCTTTTCGCACTTGCCCCCAAAGACTGTGGGCGCAGTTGTGGATAACCTGCGCGCATATGGCTGCAGGCCACGGTTTAAAAGGCTTTGCTCGGTCTGGTTAAAAAACGATCAGCTGTGCACGGAGGTGTGTGCTTAGCGGTTGCTGCAATCGCGGCGTAAGGGCATTCTGCTGGCAACTTTTTCCCGATGCCCGCAAGGAGAACACCATGTCCGACACGCTGTTTATTACTGGCGCCACCTCAGGTTTCGGCGAGGCCTGCGCCCGTCGTTTTGCCGACGCCGGCTGGAAACTGGTGCTCACTGGCCGCCGTGCTGAACGTTTGAATGCCTTGGTTGAAGAGCTTTCCAAGCAGACCGAAGTTCACGGCCTGGTCGTGGACGTGCGTGACCGCAAGGGCATGGAAGACGCCATCGCCAACCTGCCGCCGTCGTTCGCCAAATTGCGTGGCCTGATCAACAACGCTGGCCTGGCCGTGGGCACCGACCCGGCGCCCAAGTGCAGCCTCGACGATTGGGAAACCATGGTCGACACCAACATCAAAGGCCTGCTGACCACCACCAGCCTGCTGCTGCCGCGCCTGATCGCCCATGGCCGTGGCGCCGGGATCATCAACCTCGGTTCCATCGCTGGCAGCTACCCGTACCCAGGCAGCCACGTGTATGGCGGTTCCAAGGCGTTCGTGAAGCAATTCTCGCTGAACCTGCGTTGCGACCTGCAAGGCACTGGCGTGCGCGTGACCAACATCGAGCCAGGCCTGTGCGAGAGCGAGTTTTCGCTGGTGCGCTTCGGCGGTGACCAGGCGCGTTACGACGCGACCTACGCCGGTGCCGAGCCGATCCAGCCGCAGGACATCGCCGATACCATCTTCTGGGTGCTTAACACCCCGGCGCACGTGAATATCAACCGGTTGGAGCTGATGCCGGTGAGCCAGACGTGGGCTGGGTTTGCGATTGAGCGTGGGGCTAAGTAAGGCTTTAGACCGAGTCGCGCCCATCGCAGGCAAGCCAGCTCCGACATTTGATCGGGTTCACATGGTCAAAATGTGGGAGCCGGGCTTGTCGAATCGTCGCACCGTCGCGAAGGCGTCAAATCGGCCAAAACAAGACATAAGGTACACTCCACTCCGGAAAACCCCTCCGCACTGTGCGGTTTAAAGGTTTTTACAGGAGGAAATGTGAGTAACCGAGGTGAGCAGGCACTGCTCAAACAATCGACCATCCTGATGTTCGCTGTAGCGATCGCCGGGATTGTCACGGGTGTGATGTCTGGCGCCCAATCCATTTTATTCGACGGCTTTTTCTCGCTGATCGCCACCGCCATCAAGGTGTTGATGCTGATCACGGCCAAGCTGATCGCCAAGAAAAGCAACGAGCGCTTCCAGTTCGGCTACTGGCACCTGGAGCCGATGGTATTGCTGATCGAAGGCAGCTTTTTGCTGCTGATCGCCATCTACGCGTTTCTCAACGGCGTGTTCGGCATTATCAATGGCGGGCGCGAGATCGAGTTAGGGCTGGTGATCGTTTACGCGGCGGTGTTTACCGTCGTCGAATTCGCCTACTTCTTCTATGTGCGCTACCGCAACCGAACGCTCAAATCGTCGTTGATCCAGTTCGACAACATCAGTTGGCTGGTGGACGCGATGCTCTCGGTGGGTTTGCTCATCAGCTTTCTCGCGGCGCTGTTGCTCAAGTCCCAGGGCTATGGCGAGTGGGCGGTGTATGTCGACCCGCTGATTCTGATCCTGCTGGCCCTGAGCATGCTGGCTCCGGCGTTCAAGATTCTGCGCCCGGCGTTGCGTGACGTGCTGGGGATTGCGCCGGATCTCTTGGATGACAAAGTGCGCGAAGTGATGGATGCGGCCCAGGCCAAGCATGGTTTCGACGACTACGTGTCCTACGTGCAAAAGCACGGACGGGCGCGGTTTATCGAGATTCATGTGGTGTTACCGGCGAACTACCCGGTGGATAACGTCGCGACTCTCGATGGGCTGCGTGAAGAAATATCCACAGGGCTCGGCACGCCGGATGCGGCGCGCTGGCTGACGATAAGTTTTACCGGGGATCGCAAGTGGATTGCGTAAGGTCAGTTAGACCGAGTTGAGGCTTTCGCGAGCAAGCCCGCTCCCACATTTAACCGCGTCCTACCGTTGGAATGCAGTCGAATGTGGGAGCTGGCTTGCCTGCGATGAGGCCCTGAAAATCAGCCGAGATGCTGGATCAGGCCTTGATAGCAGGTCGCCAAATGATACGGCGTAGTCGACGGCATATCCCGTCGGCTCACGGCGCCCTTGGCATCCAGGCACTCATGCCAACCCTTCTCATGCAGGAAGTGCTGTTGCAGCGCCAGCAATTGGCGTTGCAGCACCGCCTCACTCTCAGGCCGTAAGGTCAGTGCCCGCAGGTATTCCGCCTGGGCCCAGATCCGTTGCGTGCCGTCACGCACCGTGCCGTCCAGGGCAAGCATGCCGCTGACCGCGCCGCTCAATTTATCCACACCCTTAAGCTCAGCGTAGGCAAATGCTCGCGTCAACGAGGCATGCAACGGTGTGCCGCGCAGTACGTCTGAAGATTCGAGCAAAAAGAACCATTCGAACTGGTGGCCCGGCTCAAACCAGTTATCCACAGCGCCCAGTGGTTTCTCCATCATCACGCCGTGCTGGCGGTCGATGAAGCGCTTCTGCATCGCGGTAGCGAGGTCCAACAGCGCATCCTGCGTGACCGCGTCTTCCCGCACAGCCAGCGTGGCGAGGAAGCCTTCGGCGAGGTGCATCAGTGGGTTTTGCAGCGGGCCGGACTTGAGGGACGACCAGTTGCGTTCCAATACCGCTTCGTACAGGCCGTCGCCGGTGGCGAAGCGTTCGGCGACCACTGCCAGCGCCGCATTGAGCACCGACTCCACCAACGGCTCACGCACCTTGGCCCAATAATGGGCACAGGCGAAGATGATAAAAGCGTGGGTGTAGAGGTCTTTGCGCTTATCCAGCGGCTTGCCGTGGGCGTCGATGCTGTAGAACCAACCACCGTGCTCGGCGTCGTGGAAGTGCCGTTGCAGGGAGCGCAACAGCGCCGCCGCGCGCGCTTCGGCGAAGGCTGCACCGGGCTCGCCGATCAGGCTGGCGAACAGGTACAGTTGCCGGGCGCAGGCCATGGCGCGGTAGCGTTGTGGGGGCAATGGCTTTTGATCGGCGTCCAGTGCCTCATAGGGCAGCGCCAACTCGGCATTCCAGCCCGGGCCCTGCCAGAGCGGCACGATCAGGTCATGGAAGTGCGAGAGCACGGCATTCAACGAGGGCTGGGAGGCGGAACTTGGAGCGGTGGGCATCGGCTGGCGTCGTCACGGCAGGGGTGTAGGCGCGCATGGTAGCAGGCTGATCGTTCCCACGCTCTGCGTGGGAATGCATTTTGTGACGCTCTGCGTCCTGCTTTGGGACGCGGAGCGTCCTGGGCGGCGTTCCCACGCAGAGCGTGGGAACGATCAAGGTTAGCCCGCCAGCAACCAAACCCCAGTCGCCGCCGAAGCCGCTCCAGCCACCCGCACCAGCGGCGCTGCGGCCGCCGGCAGGAAGCGCACTACGGCATAACCCGCCGCATGCAGAACCGCCGTCGCGCCCACAAACCCAGCCGCATACGCCCACGGGCTGGACATGTCCGGCAGTTCCAGGCCATGCGCCACGCCATGGAACAACGCAAACAGCGCTGTAGCACCCACCGCCACAAACAGCGGCGGCCGTACCGCCAGCGCCACGGCCAAGCCCAGCGCCAGCACCGATGCAGCAATCCCGCTCTCGAGCGCCGGCAACTGCAGGCCTTCAAAACCCAGCAGGCCGCCGATCAACATGGTGCCGACAAAGGTGCAAGGCAGGGCCCAGCGCGCATTGCCTTTTTGCTGCGCCGCCCACAGGCCGACCGCGACCATGGCCAGTAAATGATCAATACCGCCCAACGGGTGGCTGATACCGGCCACCAGCCCATTATCGCCATGCCCGGGGTGAGCGAAGGCGAGCGCCGGGGCGAGTAGCAATGCAGCGGTTGCGAGAAGTTTGTTGAGGCTCATGAACAGGCTCCTTTTTAGGGTGGGATCAGGCAGCAGTCAGCAGGCCCTGACGTTCGATAAAAGCGACGATTTCATCCAGGCCGACGCCGGTTTTCTGGTTGCTGAACACAAAGGGTTTGCCGTTACGCATGCGCTGGGTGTCGCTGTTCATCAGCTCAAGCGAGGCGCCTACCAACGGCGCCAGGTCGATCTTATTGATCACCAGCAAATCGGATTTGCAAATACCGGGCCCGCCTTTGCGTGGCAGCTTGTCGCCGGCCGATACATCGATCACATAGAGGGTCAGGTCTGACAGCTCCGGGCTGAAAGTCGCCGACAGGTTGTCGCCGCCGGACTCCACGAGGATCAGGTCCAGGCCGGGGAAGCGGCGGTTGAGTTGGTCCACCGCCTCAAGGTTGATCGAGGCATCTTCGCGGATCGCCGTGTGCGGGCAGCCGCCGGTTTCCACGCCGATGATGCGTTCCGGCGCCAGGGCCTGGTTGCGTACCAGGAAATCGGCGTCTTCGCGGGTATAGATGTCGTTGGTCACCACGGCCAGGTTGTAGCGATCGCGCAAGGCCAGGCATAGCGCCAACGTCAGGGCCGTTTTGCCGGAGCCCACCGGGCCGCCGATGCCGACGCGCAGGGGTTGTGTGTTCATGTGCTTCTCCACGTAAAAGGGCTTAGGAACGAAACAGGCGGCTGTATTGGCGCTCATGGGCCATGCACGCCAGGGACAGGCCGAACGCGGCGCTGCCTAAAGAATCGGGTTCAATGCGGCTGGCGTCCTGCTGGGCTTGTTGCAGCAACGGCAGCAGTTCGCTGGTCAGGCGCTGGGCGGCTTGCTGACCCAGAGGCAGGGTTTTCATCAGCACGGCAAGTTGGTTTTCCAGCCAGCTCCACAGCCAAGCGGCGAGGGCGTCGTCAGGGCTGATGTGCCAGGCGCGTGCCGCCAGAGCCCAGCCCAGGGCCAGATGCGGTTCGGCGCATTGCTGCACACATGTACGTGCGGCGTCGTCCAGTTCCGGCAAACCATTGAGCAACTGTTGCAGGGAGTAGCCCATTTGGCGGCTCTCCTGATACAACTCGCGCGTCTCGCGGCTGGCACGGTGCTCTTCGCACAATTGCGCCAGGTGTGGCCAGTTCTGTTCGGCTGCCGCGCGGCAATGGGCGAGCAGCAGCGGCGCCTCGAAGCGCGCAAGGTTGAGCAGCAACTGGTCGCTGATCCAACGTCGGGCGCTGGCGGCATCATTAACGCGGCCGTTCTCGACTGCCATTTCCAGGCCTTGAGAATAGCTGTAGCCACCAATCGGCAACTGCGGACTGGCCAGACGCAATAGCGCCCAAGCTGGGTTCATAGACGTACGCCGAACTGGTGCAGCTTGGGCGGGTAGTTGAAGTCTTCGTCGCCATGGCGCGAATGATGATGGCCACCGCCATAGGCGCCGTGTTCCGGTTGGAACGGAGCCTCGATAGTTTCTGTTTGCGCGCCCAGTTGTTCGAGCATGGCCTTGAGCACGTAGTCGTCCAGCAAGCGCAGCCAGCCATCGCCGACTTGCAACGCCACATGGCGGTTGCCGAGGTGATAGGCCGCGCGGGTCAGTTCAAACGCGTTGCTGCAGGTGACGTGCAGCAGGAGTTCAGGGCGAGCGACGACGCGTACGACACGTCCGTCTTCAGCCTGTAGGCATTCGCCATCGTGCAACGGTGGCTGGCCGCGCTCCAGAAACAGGCCGACGTCTTCGCCATCGGCACTGAAACAGCGCAGCCGGCTTTTGCTGCGTGCTTCGAAATTCAGCTGCAGTTCAGCGGCCCAGAGGGCTTGGGGGGCGATTCGGCGGTGGATCACCAGCATCAGGAAGCTTCCAGCTATGAGCGATAAAAGAGCTAGAGCAAGGGGCTTGCCAATCACACCCAGGAGTAGGAAAACCCTGTAAGTAGGCACCGTCATGCCACCGAATAGGGCATTCGCTCATTCCGGTCGTGTTTCAATTTGGTGCGTGGTTGGATTTATAGCACTGGATGTGGGCGTTTTGCGTCTAGATCCGCCACCTTCTGCATGAAGTTTCTTTCATCTCTTTCTTGCTGGCGTTTTTACAAACTTGGCCTATTGAGGATCAGGGTTTGGAATCCCGCACGGCAGGCTGATGGGCTTACTCGGTACTGCCCAGCCCTTGCCAATGCTTGAGGCCGATAAAGATAAAGCGCAATTGCTGGGTGATTTTCGCCTGGGGCGTGAGGTGGGCAGGCAGCGCCTGGGCGGGTGGGTCGATGATATCGGGCAGGGTGGCAAATACGCTTTTGACGATCAGGTCGGCCATCACGTGCAAACCTTCGGCATCCAGGTGCTGGAGCTTGGGCATCAGCGTGAGGTCAGCCGCCAAGTCGCTGGTGATGTCTTCGCGCAGCGCGCCGATGGCTTGGCGCACGGCCTGGCAGCCACCGTATTGTTCGCGGGCCAGGAACAGGAATTGTGAGCGATTGGCCGAGACCACATCCAAAAAGATCCGCACGGACGCATCGATGATGCCGCCCATGACGAACTCGTTGTGACGTACCAGGCGAATCGTGGCGCGAAACGTCTGGCCGACTTCACTGACCAAGACGAGACCCAGCTGGTCCATGTCGTCAAAATGGCGATAGAACCCGGTCGGCACGATTCCGGCGGTCTTTGCCACTTCGCGCAGGCTCAGGCTGCCGAACCCACGGCCACACTCCATCAGATGGCGGGCTGCGTCCATCAAGGCGAGGCGGGTCTGTTGCTTTTGTTCGGCGCGGGGCAGCATTGGCGGGTTGGCTTTGTCGGCAAGTACAGCGACGCACTCTAGCAAAACCGCTTCGCTGGCGTCGAACTTGGCGGGGGGAAGCGTGAGGCGGTCTATGAAGAAAAAGCAAAAGCCCGATCGGCTGATCGGGCTTTTTTCTCGGTCACCACCGGCTTAGCTCTGTGCTTGATGCAGTTCTTGCAGACGGTCCGCACCGCCTTCGGCAATACCTTGGGTGTAAGCGCGGTCGTTGGCTTGGTCAGCACCGCCTTCTACCAGGCCTTTTTGTTCCAGGCGATCACGGCCACCTTCGACAACGCCTTCGGTATAAGCACGTTTGTTGGCGTGTTCCGAACCATTTTCTGCAACAGCGCCTTTGGCGTAGTCACGGTTTTCGTCTTCTTGCGAACCGCTGCGAGCCAGGGTTTGGCTGGATTGAACGGCTTGAGCTTTGTTCTGTGGGGTAGCTTGTTCAGCGGCTGGCAGGGCAAAAGCACTGGAAGCCAGGACAGACAGCAGAACGGTAGCGAGAATTTGACGTTTCATGAGGAGTGCTCCTTGGGAGGGCGTTAAAGTGGGTACAGGGCTAATGCTACTCTCGATAAGTCGATATAAAAGTTCATAAACACAATGGTAATAATCAACAGAATTGATTGTTCTCTCCGAGGGCTCTAGAGCGCATCTCTCAAGCCCGCGGTTTTGCACTGAGGTGGGTATTTTCGACACGAACCTGAGTAACAATGGTGCACAGCCGATGATCGAGCCTGTCTGGTCGATCAGGAAAATGGCTTTTTTCGACTAAATCGGCGATGGCGTTAAACCCACAGACGGTTTGCCAGTCGGAGCCTTATGAGCTGTAGTTCAGCTACCCGTGTTGAGGAGTCCTGTGCAATGACGCGCACTCGTAAAATCGTCGCTTGGAGCTGCGCCAGCTTCGTTCTGTTAATCGCCGTGGTGGTGTTGTTGCTGGTGTTCTTCGATTGGAACCGCATCAAACCCACGCTTAATGCCAAGGTCGGCGAAGAACTGCACCGCCCCTTTGCCATCAATGGCAACCTGGCGGTGGTGTGGGCACGTGAGCCGGATGAAGGTGGCTGGCGCGCCTGGGTGCCGTGGCCGCATGTGATTGCCGAAGACCTGACGCTGGGCAACCCCGATTGGTCGAAAAAACCGCAAATGGTCACCCTCAAGCGTGTGGAGTTGCGCATCTCGCCTCTGGCGTTGCTGGTGCAGCGCGTGGTGATCCCGCGTATCGACCTCACCGAACCGAGTGCCGACCTGCAGCGCCTGGCCGATGGCCGCGCCAACTGGACCTTCAAGTTCGACCCCAAAGACCCCAACGCTGAGCCTTCCAACTGGGTGGTGGATATCGGCGCCATCGGGTTCGACAAAGGCCACGTGACCCTCGACGACCAGACCCTCAAGACTCAGCTCGACGTGATCATCGACCCGCTGGGCAAACCGATCCCCTTCGGCGAAATCGTCGGTGACGCCGATGCCAAAAAGGCCTTGGAAAAAGGCTCAGCGCCCCAGGACTACGCGTTCGGGCTCAAGGTCAAAGGCCAATACCACGGCCAGAAACTCGACGGCACCGGCAAGATCGGCGGGCTGCTCGCCTTGCAGGACGCGGCCAAGCCGTTCCCGCTGCAGGCCCAGGTGAAAATCGCTGACACCCGCATCGCCCTGGCCGGCACCCTGACCGACCCGCTGAACCTCGGGGCCCTCGACTTGCGCCTGAAACTCGCCGGCAGCAGCCTGGGCAACCTGTACCCGCTGACCGGCGTCACCCTGCCAGACTCGCCGGCCTACTCCACCGACGGCCACCTGATCGCCAAGCTGCATGAAGCCAGCGGCGCCTCGTTCCGCTATGAGAACTTCAACGGCAAGATCGGCGACAGCGATATCCACGGCAACCTGGCCTACGTCGCCAGCCAGCCACGGCCCAAACTCAGCGGCGCGTTGGTGTCCAACCAACTGCTGATGACCGACCTGGCGCCGTTGATCGGTGCCGATTCCAACGCCAAGCAAAAAGCCCGTGGCGGTGAAAGCAAGCAACCGGCGACCAAGGTGCTGCCGGTGGAAGAATTCCGCACCGAGCGCTGGCGCGAGATGGACGCCGATGTGGAATTTACTGGCAAACGCATCGTGCACAGTGCCGATCTGCCCTTCACCGACCTCTATACCCACGTGGTGCTCAACGACGGCGAACTGAGCCTGGAGCCCCTTCGTTTCGGTGTGGCTGGCGGCAAGCTGGACGCGCAAATTCGCTTGAATGGCCGCACCGTACCCATGGAAGGGCGCGCCAAGCTCACCGCGCGCAACTTCAAGCTTAAACAGCTGTTCCCGACTTTCGAACCGATGAAAACCAGTTTTGGTGAACTCAACGGCGATGCCGATATTGCTGGGCGCGGTAACTCCGTGGCAGCGCTGCTGGGCAGCTCTAACGGCGATCTGAAGATGCTCATCAACGACGGCGCCATCAGCCGAGGCCTGATGGAAATTGCCGGGCTCAATGTGGGCAACTACGTGATTGGCCGCCTGTTTGGTGACAAGGAAGTGAAGATCAACTGCGCGGCGGCGGACTTCGGCATCAAGACTGGCCTGGCCACGACCCGCCTGTTTGTGTTCGATACCGAGAACGCGATCATCTACATCGATGGCACCGCAAACATGGCGAGCGAGCAGTTGGATCTGACTATTACGCCGGAGTCGAAGGGCTTCCGCCTGTTCTCTCTGCGTTCGCCGCTGTACGTGAATGGGCCGTTTATCAAGCCGAATGCAGGTGTGAAGGCGGTTCCGTTGATGCTGCGTGGCGCAGGGATGGTTGCGCTGGGTGTCATTGCCGGCCCGGCGGCGGGGCTGCTCGCCTTGGTAGCACCGAGCGGTGATGAGCCGAACCAATGTGCACCGTTGCTGCAGCAGATGAGGGAAGGCAAAGCGCCAAAGACCGTGAAAAGTAACTGACGAAACCGCAAATCAAATGTGGGAGCTGGCTTGCCTGCGATAGCGGTGTAACAGTCCACAGATGCACTGACTGTTCGATAGCTATCGCGGGCAAGCCCGCTCCCACAGGGGTTCAGCGGTGTGGGGGTTACAGGTCCTGCAGAATATCCGCCATGTCATCGGCGTGTTCTTCTTCCTGGGCCAGGATGTCTTCAAAGATACGACGGGTGGTCGGGTCTTTGTCGCCGATGTACTGAATGATTTCGCGGTAGCTGTCCACCGCAATCCGTTCGGCCACCAGGTCTTCGTAGACCATTTCCTTCAAGCTGTTGCCGGCCACGTATTGGGCGTGGGAGTTCTTCGACAGCAGGTCGGGGTTGAACTCCGGCTCGCCGCCCAGTTGCACGATGCGCTCGGCCAGTTTGTCGGCGTGCTCGGCTTCCTGGGTGGCGTGCTCGAGGAATTCATCGGCGGCGACGCTGGCTTTCAGGCCGTTGGCCATGAAGTAGTGACGTTTGTAGCGCAACACGCAGACCAGCTCAGTGGCCAGCGACGCGTTGAGCAGGCGGATGATTTCTTCGCGGTCGGCGTCGTAGCCTTCGGTTACGGCGCCGTTTTCGACGTTCTGGCGGGCGCGGCTGCGTAGGGTCGCAACGTCAGTCAAATGTGCTTCAGTCATCTCAATCTCCTGGTGCTAATCCGGTTTTACGCCACGCTCTGCCGGCGTGATCGTTACCAGTTGTGAGTCCCGCGTGACGCAAAAAGTTTTATCGGATTTCACAACGCGTGGCCGGACAGCTTCGCCTCCTCCTGTACCCACTGGAAAAACGCGCGCACCGGTGGATGCCGTTCGCGCCCCGGCACACACAGTGCGTTGTAACCGGCGCCGCTGACGCTGATCTGCGGCCGATAGGGCACCAGTAAACCGCTGGCCACGCTTGCCGACACCAGAATGTTGCTCGCCAGCACCAACCCCTGGTCGGCGATCGCTGCTTGCAGTGCGTAGTGTTCCTCATCGTATTCACGCGCAGGCAGCCGGTGATCCAGCCACGTCTCAGCGGCTTTGTCGCACCACGCCTGCCAGCCCAGGGCGTAAAGCTCGGAGTTATGCCAGCGCACGCTGATCAGCGTCGGCACCTGAGTGCTGGCCCGCGCGACCTGTTCGGGTGAGCCATACACCGCAAAAAACTCATCGAACAGGCACTGGCCGTGCAGGTTGGGGTAGTCGCCCATGCTGTAGCGAATCACCAGATCAACGCTGGCATCCTGCTGCAAGTCGACGACTTCGCACTGGGTGTCCAGGCGCAGGTTGATGTCCGGGTGGGCTGCGTAGAAACGCCCCAGCCGTGGCACCAGCCACAGCGCCGCAAAGGCTGGCGTGGTGGACACCGTGAGGTGCCCGGCGCTGCGTTGCGGGCGCAGGGTGTCGAGGCTTTGTGCCACATCCAGCAGGGCGCCATGCACGCTGTGGAACAGCCGCTCGCCGCCTTCGGTCAGGCGTACCTGGCGTGGCAGGCGTTCGAACAATGGCACCCCCACCCAGGTTGCCTGAGTGTATCCGGTGAAGGCTAAAACAGATGAAAAAAATGCTAGTGGTTCACGCCAGCCCACGTGGCGAACGCTCCCACTCACGGCGCCTGGCCGAGTCGTTTCTCGACGCCTGGCAGGCGGCTAACCCTGATGCACAGATCACCCGACGCGAAGTCGGCCGGGCTTTTATCCCGCATGTCACCGAGGCGTTTGTCGCGGCGAATTTCTACCCCGAGCCGCAATCCCTGCCGAAAGTGATGAAGGCCGACCTGCAATTGAGCGACGAATTGGTCGGCGAGCTGATCGCGCATGAGCTGCTGGTGATTTCCATGCCGCTGTATAACTTCGGCGTGCCCAGCGGCCTCAAGGCCTGGATCGATCAAATCGTGCGCTTGGGCCTTACCTTCGACATTACTCAAGACAGCCACGGCGTTGCGCAGTACCAGGCGTTGCTCAAGGGCAAGCGCGCACTGATCATCACCAGCCGTGGTGGCAACGGGTTCGGCCCCGGTGGCGAAAACGAAGGGACGAACCATGCCGACCCGCACCTGCGCACGGCGCTGGGTTACATCGGCATCGATGACATTCGGGTGATTGCCGCCGAGGGCGAGGAGTCGGACAAAAGCGTATTCCTGCGCGCCTGTGAAGAGGCTGAGCGCCAGTTGCGCGACCTGGCCGGGCATTTTTAACCGGCCTCGGTCATGGGGCGGTCACGTCCAGTGGTCTAGGATGGCGTTATCGCTCGCCTGATCAGGACGCCCGCTGCATGCCCGAGTCTCTCGCCACGCGTTATCCCCTGGTGCTGGTGCCCGGCATGCTCGGCTTCGTGCGCCTGGGGTGGTTCCCCTACTGGTACGGCATCGTCCCGGCGCTGCGCAAGGGTGGGGCGCAGGTGTTTCCCGTGCAAGTGGCGCCGCTGGATTCCAGTGAGGTGCGCGGTGAGCAGTTGTTGGTGCAGATCGAGCGGATTCGCCGCGAGACCGGCGCCGACAAGGTCAACCTGATCGGCCATAGCCAGGGCTCGCTGACGGCGCGGTATGCCGCGGCCAAGCGCCCGGAATGGGTGGCATCGGTAACGTCGGTGGCCGGGCCTAATCATGGTTCGGAATTGGCGGATTATTTCCATACTCATTACCCCCAGGACAGCTGGAAAGGCCGGCTCGTGAGCGCGCTGTTTCATCTGGTCGCCTGGGCGATGGGCCTGCTGGAAACCGGCTATCGCGGGCCGCGCTTCAAGGCCGATCTGCAGGCCTCGCATCAGTCCTTGACCACTGCAGGCGTGGCCCTGTTCAATCGCCAGTATCCCCAGGGTTTGCCGCAAACCTGGGGCGGGCAGGGTGCTGAGGTCGTCAACGGCGTGCGTTATTACTCGTGGTCCGGCACCTTGCAGCCGGGCAAGACTGATCGTGGGCGCAACCTGCTGGACGGCACGAACCGCAGCTGCCGGTTGTTCGCGCGCAGTTTTGTGCGGGAGAAGGGCCAGTGTGACGGCATGGTCGGGCGCTATAGCTCACACCTGGGGTTGGTGATTGGCGATGACTACGCTTTGGATCACTTCGATATCGTCAACCAATCCTTCGGGCTGGTGGGCAAGGGCGCGGAGCCGATTCGGTTGTTCGTTGAGCATGCGCAAAGGCTGAAGGCTGCGGGGGGTTAGCAGGTTCACCGCGTTATCGTTCTTCGCGAGCAAGCCCGCTTGTATGGTTAGACTTGTTGGGGTGGTGGGACTAAAAGCCAGCATCTGACTCTAGCCAGTACAGACCGTGGGAGACTTCGCCCCACCCCTTCACCAAAGCGCCGATAAGGAATGCATCGGCTATGACCGACGATAGAAGCAAGCCAGCGCAATGGTGAAGCCCCGACAAGCCTGCAAACCCTAACCCGGAGCGTTTTTCATGGCAATGACTGTCTCGCAATCAATCATCGGTGTGGATGTCGCTAAAGC
>NZ_UYXQ01000053.1 GCF_900624995.1 Pseudomonas antarctica | reverse complement strand
ATGATCCGCGCACGCTCGGTGACGTGGTATTTGGCGATGGCCGAGATCACGGAAGGTTTTTCACCCGCATCCAGAGACGCCACCGAGACCTTGCGCACCGCATCGCAGGCATACAAATGCCCGGCCATGCGCGCCAACGGCGCCTGTACGCCTTCGAACTTGCCGATGGGCAGGCCGAACTGTTTACGCATGGCTGCATAGGCAGTGGTGCCGCGCACCGCGACTTTGCCCAGGCCGACGTTAGCCGATGGCAGGGAAATCGCACGACCGGCTGCCAGGCATTCCATCAGCATGCGCCAGCCGTTGCCGACTTGTTCGCGGCCGCCGATCACCCATTCCAGCGGAATAAACACATCCTTGCCGGTGGT
The DNA here is from genome assembly GCF_900624995.1 of Pseudomonas antarctica. Lineage (GTDB taxonomy): Bacteria > Pseudomonadota > Gammaproteobacteria > Pseudomonadales > Pseudomonadaceae > Aquipseudomonas > Aquipseudomonas antarctica. The sequence goes on along the minus strand of NZ_UYXQ01000053.1, from coordinate 24,772 downwards.
CGGGCCGTTCTGGAACACCGCGTTCAGCGGCCAGTGACGGCGGCCGCTGTTGACGCCAGGGTGAGACGTGGGGATCAACGCGCAGGTAATCCCCAGGGAACCTGCCTTGCCGAGCAAACCGTCCGGGTCTTCGGCACGAAACGCCAGGCCCAGCACCGTGGCAATGGGGCCAAGGGTGATGTAGCGCTTGTCCCAAGTCACTTTGAAACCCAGCACTTCCTCGCCTTCGTGCACGCCTTTGCAGACGATGCCCAGGTCGGGAATCGCCCCGGCATCGGAGCCGGCATACGGGCTGGTCAGCGCAAAGCACGGGATGTCTTCACCGCGCGCCAGACGCGGCAGGTAATAATTGCGCTGGGCATCGGTGCCGTAATGCAGCAGCAGTTCGGCCGGGCCCAGGGAGTTGGGCACCATCACCGAAATCGCCGCCGCCGAGCAGCGCGTCGACAGCTTCATCACCACTTGCGAATGCGCATAGTGGGAGAAGCCTTTGCCGCCGTACTGCTTGGGAATGATCATGCCGAGGAACCCGGCGTCCTTGGTGTACCGCCAGCCTTCGGGGGACATGTCCTGCCAGACTTGAGTGGTTTCCCAATCGTTGGACATGTCGCACAGCGTCTCTACCTCGTTGTCGAGGAACGCTTGTTCTTCGGCGCTGAGGCTGGCCGGTGCCGCCTTTAGCAGGCGGTCCCAGTTGGGTTTGCCGCTGAACAGCTCGGCGTCCCACCACACGGTGCCGGATTCAATCGCGGCGCGTTCAGTGTCGGACATGGCCGGCATGATCTTACGAAACAGGCCCAGGGCCTTGCTGGTCAACAGCGCGCGACGCAGGGGCTTGATCGCCAGCAGCAACGCGGGCAACACCACCAGCAGCGCGGCGACGGTGGCGCCAAACCCGGCCACCACGTTGAACAGGTAACCCGCCGCCAGCCAGATCAGGCCAGCGCCCAACCACAGGGCGGCGACGGCTTGTCGATACGCCAGGGCAATCGCTGCTGCGACGCCCACCAATAACCAGATAACCATGGGGATACCTCTACTCGATTCAGGGCGTGGCCGATGTGCAGGGCACTCGAAATGAGCGGCGGCGCAAGACCACACTACAAACTTGGAAAGCCAAATTCAAATTTTGTTTTGAAATTTTTATTTAATGCCTTTGCGCAACAATAACGGGCTGAACGCGTCAGCCTGTTTTAACAGCCGTCAGGGGGTTAAGCCGCGAGCACCTAGATGCGCTGGGTGCTCGGGCCGCGAGGGTTTTAGAACCTGTAGGTAGCAGACAGACTGACGATGTCGCCTGAAGACTCAGCCGTACCGTCCAGTCGACCGCCACCCAGACGATCAACGTTTTGGGTTTTGATGTTGACCTTCTCGACAAACTGGTGCGAATACGCGGCATCCAGCGTCAAGCCCGGAATGGCCTTGATGTCGTAACCCGCACCCAGCGAGGCAAAGTAACGATCGCCGTCCGGGATACGTGGGTCACGCGTCGAGTTGCGCGTCGGGGTTTGGTCATACGCCACACCGGCCCGCAGGGTCAGCTCATCCGTGGCCTTGAAATCGCCACCCACGGAGTACATCCATGCATCCCGATAGTTGTAAGGAATGGCAACGATCGTCGAGCCCTCGGACTTGAGTGTCAGGTCCTTGAAGGACGACCATTGCGTCCACATGGCGCTCAGACCCAAGGTCCAACGGTCATTGAACTGGTGCACCCAGTCGATCGCGGCAGTCGCCGGAATATCCAACTGAGTGCTGGCATTGGCGCCGTTGGGGTACAACTTCAGCCCAGGGTACGCCGTTTCGACCAGCGTCTTACCGGTACCGAAGACGGTGTCGTCGGTCATCAAGCCGTTGTTCAACGTATCAGCCCGGATGTTGTATTTACCGGTCAGCTTGTTTTTGATTTTGGCGTGGTAGTTAAGGCCCAACGAGTCTTGGTCCGTCGGCTTCCAGACAATGCCAGTAAACCAGCCAACGGAGACGTTATCGACCTTGACGCGCATCAGCGCGCTGCCGACGCCCGACGGAAACGCCCCATTGCCCAAACCGGGAGAGACCGACGCCGCCGAAAACAGATCGATGTTCTGGCTGACGAAGCCTTGGCTACGCTGGACGATCATGCCACCACCGATGGAGAAGTCGTCACGCACCTTGAACGATAACGACCCCGTCAGGCCGACGGTTTCGATTTTGGTGTCGACGGCGAAGTCGCGAAACTTGGAGTTTTCATTCCAGGTGGTGCGCATCCCTTGTGGCACGACCTGACTGAGGCCGAATGCAAAACGGTCACCCATCGGGATGACCAGAAAACCGGTCGGCAACCAGGCGGTGAAACCGCCCTGGCCACCGTCATTGTTGTTGACGACTGCCGTACTCGGATCAAAGCTGCCATCGGGCATCACGGCGGTATTGGAGCCTGGATTACCGGCGTAGTCGTAAGCCTGGCCGCTGTATTTGATCTTCACACGCGCATAGTCGACGGTCTGTTGAACCACGGCCTGGTCGACAAATGCCATGGCCGCCGGGTTGTTGTAAGCAGAACTTGGGTCGTTCTTGAACAGAGAACCGCCGCCGAACGCCCGCCCCCAGCCAGGGGCACCGTAAGTCGGCGTGGAGAAACCACCCGCCTGCACGGGAGCGGTCGTCATCAGCCCCCCCAGTAATGCCAGCCCCAGCAGTGTTTGAGCCTGTTGTTTCTTAGTGATCATGCGGCACTCCTTATTATTATGCGCTCCCGGCATTGCCGGCTTTCCACGTCAGCCGGCACCTCTTGCGAGGCACCGGTTTTTCAACGGGTGATCAACCCTTCGTTCTGCAATGCGCGCCCTTTATGGGTTAACGGTCAGACCGGCGGCAGTCGTGGTCAGCGAGACAATGTTGCAGCCGCCGCTCAGCGCCTGGTTAGCCGCGGTGAGGGTGTGAGTCGCCGCGTTCCAGGCCACACTGATGGTGGAAGGGCCGCAGTCGGTGGCTGGGATAACGATGGACTTTTTGATGGTGTAACCCACGTTCTCCACCTGGCCTGTAGTGCCCGACAATGCGGTCAGCTTCCAGCCTGGCGACGGGATGCTTTTGAGGGTTGGCAACGAGCAGAGGCCACCACCGGTCAGGGCGGCATTGTTGATCGTGGCAACGCCGCCACTCACATTACCGCTGAAGGTAATACCGCACGTCACAGAGCCCCCGAATGAAGACGGTGACTGCACGACGATGGAGCCTGCGGTGGTGGTAAAAGGACCTTCCGGGCTGATCGAAGCCGCGCTGGCCAGAGAAGCAGCCCCCATGCAAACAGTCAGAGCAGTCAACGACACGAGAGTTTTCAAGCTTTTCATTGTTTTTCCTCACATGTTATGGCGAGTCATTTCGCCAGGGGTAATGGCCATGATCGAGAGGTCACGGTGAAACTGCAGAACTTCCCTTTCCAGCCAAATCTCAATTCAATTACCGCTGTATCATTAGAATGCGTTTATTCGACGACCTTGAAGGTCGGCGGCATCTTGATCGACACCGTCTTAATCGTGCAGTCTTCGCCAATCGGCACATTGGCCGCCTCTAACTTGCCGGTGGCGTTATCCCACGTACCGTCGGCGGTGGAAGGGCCGCACTTGCCGCCCAGGCCAAAGGCATGAACATCCACGCTGATCTTGGACATCGAACCGCTCTTGGTATCCTTGGCAACTAATACCCAGGGCAAGTTGATGGCTTCGACGCGGCTGCATTTAAGGCCACCGTCAAATTCAACTTTATCGACATTCACCGATGCACCATCGGCCGCGACCTTGCCGGCCACCTTAATGGTGCAGTCGGCGCTGATCAGGGCGCCCTTGGAAAAGCTGATCGGCCCCTGGGCAGTAAACGCACTGCCCGCCGGCTCGATACGGGCGGCCTGGGCCTGCTGGTAAACAATCAGGCCCAGGGCGGCCAATACGACATGGGCGGTGAACTTGGCAGGGCTTTGCATAATGTACGTCCTTCCCTTGAAATTATTGTTGTTCGGGTCAAACCACTTGCTTGCAACTAAACCGCTAAACCTTGGGCGATGAAAACCTGCGCGATACACAGATCCCGAGTACGCCCATCCTGTTTTTAAATCAGATCAAAACGGCCTGGCACTGTTGCTGTACTTCTCCAGGTACTTCAAACGTTGTGACGGTTGAAGATTGGTCAGGCTGATATCGCCGGCGTAATGATTGAGTACCCGGTGGTCCATGCGGCGTCGCCACAAGTACGGCACATAGGCCCAGACAATCATGCTCGCGTAGCCATAGGGCAGTTGCGGCGATTCATCAAAGTGGCGCAACGACTGATAACTGCGCGTGGGGTTGGCATGGTGGTCGGAATGCCGTTGCAGTTGGAACAGAAAGATATTGGTCACAATCCGATTGCTGTTCCACGAGTGCCGTGGCGAGCAACGCTCATAACGGCCATTGGGCAACTTCTGGCGTTTAAGCCCGTAGTGCTCGACGTAATTGACCACTTCCAGTAACGAGAACCCATAAATGCCCTGAATGATCAGGAACGGAATCACTGCCGCCCCCAACCAGGCAATCATCGCGCCCCACAACACCACGCTGTACATCCAGGCGCTGAGCACGGCGTTCTTCCAGTGCAATGCCGGCAGGCCGAGTTTGCGCAGGCGCTCACGCTCCAGGTTCCACGCCGAGACGGCGCTGAACCACACCGAGCGCGGCAGGAACGCCCAGAAGCTTTCGCCCAGGCGCGAACTGGCCGGATCTTCGGGCGTCGCCACGCGCACGTGGTGGCCACGGTTGTGTTCGGTGTAGAAGTGCCCGTAGAAAGTCGGCGCCAACGTGACCTTGGCCAGGAACACTTCCAGCGGCTTGGGCTTGTGCCCCAACTCGTGGGCGGTATTGATCGCAATGCCGGTGGCGGCGCCGGTGGACATCGCCATGCCCAAGTAAGTGAACCAACTGATTTCGCCATGCAGCTCAGTGCGTGCGGTTATAAACGCGGCAGTTTTGGCCAGCCAGCTTGATGGGTCGAGGGCGGCGGTGGCGTTGAGCAGCCCGCCGTTGATAATCCAGTCGATACCGCCGGCGGCCAGCCAGCCGGTGATCACCACGGAGGCGATCACAAACAGCACGCCGGTGTAGACGATCCAACGGTAATAGCTTTGCGATTCAAGGTTGCTGACGGCAGATTCGGGTGGGTTGCTGACGTCTTCGCCGAGCAGGCCGTCGATCAAGGGGATGAAACCAAAGATCACCAGTACGCCAACCCACCACAGTTGCTGCACGCCGGTGGTAATGGCCAGTGCGCCGCAAAGCAAAGGGGTTGCCAGGGGCATGATGCCCAGCCACCAGAGGTGACGTTTGCCGTCGGCCCAGACGGTCGGAGTTACCAGAGTTTGATTCATGGCAGCCTCCGAACGAGACAGATTGGAGATGCGATAAAAGGCGTTTTTTTCATTATTTTATTCGCTCTTAGGCATTTCAAAAATCGTTTCAAGTTTCACATTGAAATAATTTTTTTAAATAAATAGCGCGGAATCGTTAGGTCGTCAACTAGTTTCTCGAAGGCTTTTTGACGTGACCGGGCAGTCTCTTTTTCAGCCATCTGGTCAGGTGTCTAAAGCAGGCATCGACGCCGTTGAACCGCGAGTCGGGTCGCACAATTATTTACCCGCCAGGGCAAACGGCGGGTGCAACACGGTGGCACTTTCTACCGGCCTGACGCGCTTGGCGACCTGCTCCACCACGGCCACCACGCGCTCTGTGGCGGTGATCGGCAACATATGCCCACGGCCCTCCACCACCTGCAGCTTCAGCCCAGGCACCTTGCTTGCCAGGGCCTGGCCGTGCTTCTGGAAGTCCAGCACCTGGTCGCGCGCGCCATAGATGAGGCCGATCGGCAGGGTCAGTTGCGGGTAGCGCTTGACCATGTCCGGCAGGTGATCGTTGACCGTGTTGATCTCGGTGGAGGCTGCGTAGAAGTTGGTTGGGCGCATCCCCAGCAACCCGCCACCGCGCGTGGCGAAGTCCGCCGGCGCGGCATCAGGGGCGAACACGCCCTTCACGACCGAACCTTTGGTCAGCAGGCCAACGGGCATGGTCAGCGTGTGTGACACCCAGCGCCGCAACCACGCCGGGCGCACCGCCAGGGAAAGGAACACCAGCGGCAGCAGGCGCTGGGGATGGGTCAGCGGCGCCACCAGGATCAACCCGGACACCGCGTGGGGATGGTCAAGCGCCAGCGCCAAAGCAATCGCCCCGCCGAGGGAATGCCCCAGCACCAGCGGTTTATCCAGGTCCAGCGTTTTGATAAACGCAGCGACTTGCCGAGCCTGGGCCGGCAGGTCTGCCGCCGTACCGTTGTGGCGCGTGGAATAGCCCGACCCCGGACGATCCAGCGTGATCACGCGAAAACGCTCACGCAATTGGCCGGACAAGGCATACGTCAGGTTGCGACTGCTGCCCATCAGCCCATGAATCATCACCAGCGGCGGGCCCTTGCCCTCCTCTACATAATGAAAGCGCTCGCCATCGACGTCGACGAAGCGCCCGTTGATCGGAACAGACGCTTCAATGCGCCGTGTCATCCAGGCACTGAAGCCCCACAACACTGCGCTCGCGCCCGCGAATACACCCGCAGCGACAACCCACTCAACAGCCATAGCTCGGTCCTCTGCTTCCCTGCCGCCGGCGACCTGACCGGTATTGATCAAGGCCTCAGCCATCGTCCACACCCTGGACCTAAACTGCATGCATACCGTGCTCGTCCGTCGGACAAGTCGCATATGCGGAACAAGGTCCTAGCGTAGGCGATATTTTCAGGTAGATTATTTAAAATCTTTTTTAAAATAATTAATTCATTTTTCCTTTGCAATGGTGTTCTATCTAAAAGACAAAACAAAAAACAGGAGCACATCTGATGCCCAAGAGGGACAACTCATGAATGCCCACAGCGACTCAATCGACATCGCCATCATCGGTTCAGGGTTTGCCGGCCTGTGCATGGCGATCAAACTCAAGGAAGCCGGGCTCACCGACTTCTTTGTCGCCGAACAGGCCGCCACCCTCGGCGGCACCTGGCGCGACAACCACTACCCGGGTTGCGCTTGCGATGTGCAGTCCCATGTGTATTCGTTTTCGTTTGCACCGAACCCGGACTGGACCCGCCAGTTCGCGCCCCAGGCAGAGATCCGCGCGTACCTGGAGCAATGCGCACAGCGTTTCGAGCTGGCGCCCTACCTGCGTTTCGGCATGGGCCTGCAACGAGCAGTGTTTGATGAGCAGCAGCAACGCTGGCAATTGAGCTTCAGCGATGGCCGCCAAGTCAGCGCGCGGGTGCTGGTGTCGGGCATGGGCGGCCTGTCGCGCCCAGCACTGCCGGACATCCCGGGGCTGGACAGCTTCAAGGGCAAACGCTTTCACTCCCAGCACTGGGACCATGACTACTCATTGAAGGGCAAACGCGTGGCGGTGATCGGCACCGGCGCCAGCGCTATCCAGTTCGTGCCGCAGATCGCGCCGCAGGTGGCGCACTTGGACCTGTTCCAGCGCACGCCGCCGTGGATCATGCCCAAGCCCGACCGCAAGATTTCGCGCGTTGAGCGCTGGGCCTTCAAGCACCTGCCCTTTACCCAGCGCCTGGTGCGCGGGGCGTTTTATTGGGCACTGGAAGGCCGTGTGGTCGGCTTTGCCCTGCACCCAAGGCTGATGAAAATGGTGCAGAAAATCGCCCTGCGGCACCTGCGCAAACAAGTGGCGCGCCCTTCCCTGCGCAAGACCCTGACGCCGGACTACACCATCGGCTGCAAACGCGTGCTGATCTCCAATGACTATTACCCGGCGCTGTCGCGCAGCAATGTCGAGGTGGTGACCGACAAGGTGCTGCGCATCGAAGCTGACGGTGTGATCACCGCCGACGGCATCAAGCACCCGGCGGACTGCTTGATCTTCGGCACCGGTTTCCAGGCCACCGACCCGCTGCCCCGCGACTGCATCATCGGTCGCGACGGCGTCGACCTGATGGACGCCTGGCGCGACGGCGCCCACGCCTACAAGGGCACCACGGTGCCGGGCTATCCGAACCTGTTTCTGATCGTCGGGCCGAACACCGGCCTTGGGCATAACTCGATGATTCTGATGATCGAAGCCCAAGTCACCTACATCCTCGATGCCATTGAGCACATGCAGCGCCAACGCATCGCCACCGTGGACGTCAAACCCGCCGTGGAGCTGGCCTACAACCAGCAGTTGCAGACCAAGCTCAAACACACCATCTGGAGCACCGGCGGTTGCCAGAGCTGGTACCTCGACCCACGCACCGGCAAAAACACCACGTTGTGGCCCGGTTCGACCTGGCGCTTCAAGCAGGTGACGCGGCACTTCGCCCTCAAGGACTACATCGCTCACCCACTGCCTGCGCCGACGCCTCGCGCGGTTCCGGCGCCCCACTCCACCGCAGAAGGCAGCCTGTCATGAAGTCATTCAACGGCCGCGTGGCGGCCATCACCGGTGCAGCGTCCGGCATGGGCCGCGCCTTAGCCTTGGCCCTGGCACGCGAAGGTTGCCACTTGGCGCTGGCAGACAAGAACAGCCAGGGGCTGGAACAGACCTTGGCGCTGATCAAGACCTCGACGCTGGCGCCAGTGACGATCACCACCCACGTGCTGGATGTGTCCGACCGCCAGGCCATGCAGGACTGGGCCGCGCGCTGCGTGGCCGACCACGGCCAGGTCAACCTGATTTTCAACAATGCCGGCGTGGCGCTGTCGAGCACCGTCGAAGGTGTGGACTACGCCGACCTCGAATGGATCGTCGGCATCAATTTCTGGGGCGTGGTGCATGGCACCAAGGCGTTTTTGCCGCACCTCAAAGCCAGCGGCGACGGCCATGTAATCAACACCTCCAGCGTGTTCGGCCTGTTTGCCCAGCCCGGCATGAGCGGCTACAACGCCACCAAGTTTGCCGTGCGTGGTTTTACCGAAGCCCTGCGCCAGGAACTCGACCTGCAACGCTGCGGCGTGTCCGCCACCTGTGTGCACCCCGGCGGCATCCGCACCGATATCTGCCGCAGCAGCCGCATCGACGCGAACATGACCGGCTTTCTGATCCACAGCGAGCAACAGGCCCGCGCCGACTTTGAAAAACTCTTCATCACCGACGCCGACCAGGCCGCCAAGGTCATCCTGCAAGGCGTGCGCAACAACAAGCGCCGTGTGCTGATCGGCCGCGACGCGTATTTCCTCGACCTGCTCGCCCGTTGCCTGCCCGCCGCTTATCAAGCCCTGGTGGTGTTCGCCAGCAAGCGCATGGCGCCCAAACAGCGCACGCCGGTGTTTGAAACCAACGACGAACCCCGTCTCTGAACAGGAGCACCTACGATGCTACCCATCCGTCGCGATATCCGTTTTGCCTTGCCTGCCGAGCGCATCAAGGACTGGCATGAACAAGGCCCGTTCATCACGCACTTCTTCAACGCGTTGTCGCTGTTGTTTCCCCAGGGCGAGCTGTTTTTCATGGACAGCGTGCGCCACTATCGCCAATGCATCGACGACCCGGAACTGAAAAAGGAGATCCAGGGGTTTATCGGCCAGGAAGCCATGCACAGCCGCGAACACGTGGCCTATAACGATCATTTGCAAGCTGCGGGCCTGCCGGCGCACACCCTCGACCGGCGCCTCAAATTCATCCTCGACCTGCAAAAAAAACACCTGCCGCCCTCGTTCAACCTGGCGGTGACCATCGCCCTTGAACACTACACGGCGATGCTCGCAGAAATCCTGCTGAGCGACCCTTCGCGTTTTGGCGAGTCACTCAAGGGCTACCAGCAAATGTGGTACTGGCACGCCCTGGAAGAAACCGAACACAAAGCCGTGGCGTTCGATGTGTGGAACACGGTGATCAAGCCGGGGCCTGGGCGCTACCTGTTGCGCACCGGCACCATGCTCATTACCAGCGTATTCTTCTGGCTGGTGGTGCTGGATTTCCACCTGCGCCTGCTGATTGCCGACCGCAAGGCCGGCGGGCACGTAAAGGGCTTCTGGCGCATGCTCAAGTTTCTGTACAGTGCCAAGGGCGTGTTCCCGCGCATGCTGCGGCCATGGCTGCATTACTTCAAACCGGGCTTCCACCCCTGGGACCACGACAACCGTGCGCGCTTGGCGGGGATCGATCGGTTGGTCGAAGAGATCGAACAGACCCAGCGCGAATACGCCGCGCAACCGGCCTAAACCTGAGCTGCCTCGCGTTCGCGCACAAAGCGCTGCAACTGATCGCCGGGCAGCGCCTTGCTGAAATACCAGCCCTGAATGAACAGCTCAGTGCCGGTATTCAAGAACGCCAACTGCTCGGCCGTCTCTACGCCCTCGACCACAACGCCGAGGTTGAGTGCCTCACAGAAGCGCAGCATGCCGGTCAGCACCTGGGCGCCCTTGGGGTCGCGCTGGGCCACCACAAAACTGCGGTCGATCTTGATGAAGTCCACCGGAAACTGGTGCAAGTAACTCAAGGCTGAAAAACCGGTGCCGAAGTCGTCGATATATACCTTGGCGCCAATGGCCTGGAGTTTCTGGATGGTCTGGCGCGTGGCCTGGACATCACTGACCAGCGCGTCTTCGGTGATTTCCACCGACACCTGGCCATGGGCCTGGGCGAGGATCTGCACCAGACGATCAGCGTAGGCCGCGTCCGTCAGCGTGGCGCTGGAAATATTGATGGTCATCGGCAAGGCAAAGCCCTCCTTGCGCCACTTCTGGTGCTGACGCACCGCCTGGGACGCCACCCACACATCCACATCCGGCATCAACCGCGCCTGGGCCAGCCACTGCAGAAACTCCCATGGCGAATGCACCGTGCCCTGGCTGTCCCGCGCGCGCATTAGTGCCTCACAGCCCGTGCAGAGGCCGGTGCGGGTGGAGATTTGGGGTTGAAATTCGAGGTAGAACTCGTAATCGCTGATCTGCTGGATGCGGCTGATCTGCACGGCCTGGCGGGCCAGCGCTTTGTGCGAAGCCAGCACGGGGTCCAGCTCGCGAAGGCGGCCCTTTTCTTCAAGCCCGCGAAAGGTCATGTCCAGCGACTTGAGGTACACCGTGCCGCCCTCGCTGGCCTGGCGGTGAATCGCGCGCACATACGGCGCATACACCAGGGTGCCGATGCCCAGCAGCACCACTTGCAGCACCACCGCCGCCACATCGCCATGAGTGCTCAGGTAGGCATTGAGCAGCACCGGCGCGGTAAACGGCACACTGGCCACCGCAGGCGACACCCATCCCAGCTGGACCACCGTCAACGCCAACAGGGTTTTGAGCGCCGGCACCAGCAGAAACGGGATGAACAAGCGCGGGTTGAGAATGATCGGCAAGCCGAACAGCAGCACCTCGCTGACGTTGAACAACGACAGCGGCAAACTCGCCATCGCCAGCAAACGCATGGACCGGCTCTTGGAAAACAGCAGGATCGCCAACAGCAAGCACAACGCACCGCCAGACCCGCCGATAAACGCAAAACAGCCCAACAAGCCATTGTTGAGCAGGTATTTGATCGGCTCACCCGCCGCGAGTGCGGCGCCATTGAGCGCCACAGCCTGATCCAATACATCGAACAGCGGCTGCATGGCATACACACCATGAATGCCGAAAAACCACAGCAGCGAATTCATCAGGGCCACAAACAACCCACTGCCATAAGGCGATTGCAGCGCATCAAGCACCTGCGGCCCCTGGATTTGCGCCACATAGGGGATCTGTAACAGCAACGACAACACCACCACCAATAGCAGCGCCGTGATGGCGCCCGGCACCACCATATTGATAGCACCCCGCAGGTTATGGCCGACCAGGTCCTCGTTGACCAGGCGGGTCCAACGAAAACGGTTCAGCCAGGCAATCGCCGGCACATTGAGCAGCGGCGAGGCGATGGCGATAAACAATACGAACGTGGCCGAAGCGCGGGGGTATTCGCGCAAGACAAATGTGGCGATCACCACATGAGCCAGGCACAAAAAAGCGACGGGCAATTGTGGCAAGCGGTGCTGGATTGCGAGCATGTACCCAATGGACGCCGCTACCAGCAGCGGGATGACCGAACTGATCTGGTTGTGCAACCCAGACAGAAAGCCCACCACCTGCGGATCGAACCCCAGCACCCTGGCGCATTCGGACAGGATCAGGAAACCGGCCGACACCAGCAGGCACGGCAGAACCCACAGCAGTCCCTCACGTATGGCGCGCAATGATTCGGTACTGGCCAAGGCCGCCAGGCGTTGAGTAAGGAAAAGTTTGAACAGCGTTTGCACCATGCCCCGCCCCTCCGCCCATCGCTTTCTGCCTAGGGTGGCAGCCCCGGAATTCTCCTGTAACGCTACACGGCCAGATACCGAGAGCGAAAGGCTTTTGCCGCGCCACCGGCAATTATTCAGCGTTAATGTCGGCCGTTGATGTTTGTCGCGTACGGCGAGTTGGCCCAAGCTTTGGATTGTTACGCGCGAACGCACTCGAGCCCAGCCCTTGCTGCGTGTGTATTTCCCGAGATCCAGGAGGCGGAACCTGCCCCTTATGACCTGCGCACTGCGAGGCTTTCCTGCGCCGGTTACCGCCAACTGAAAGGCTGGAGCGATCGCTACCTAACCGATTGCAAACCCAAGGGCGCGACCCCATCTAGTGAATTCACTTAAACGGGAGCAAGCCCTTGTCAGAACCCGGTGATAATCACCAACGTGCCCTGGACCGCTTTTTGAGCGAACACCCGGACGTGGTCACGCAGTTGGACACCCTCAACCCGTTGGCCGCGCAGGCCAAGGGCGAAACACTGGCGCAGTACCGCGCCGAGCGCCTGCACGAAGCCTTTGAAGCCGAGGCTGAGCGCCAGCACTTGTTTGCCTGGGAGCTGACCCTCAAGTTGACGGCCGAGTCTGCCGAAGCCTTCGAAGCCCAGCGCTTGGAAGTGCACAAGGAGGTTGCGCAGATGGCGGGGTTGAGCTGGGGGGAATACTGTCAGTTGCATGGCTTGGACGAGGGAGGCGTTCGCTAGAGGTACCAGGCACGTCGCGTGCACCCCATCGCCTCGCGCAACTCGGCAACAGTGATGGTGCGCCGTTGAGGGTCAACGGCCAAAGCCGAGCATAATGCTTGCCAGCAATGCCTGGGCAGTTGCCGAGGTCGCGCGAGCCTTTGCGTGGGCTGACGTTCGCCGAGGCGCTTGCCGTGGGCCAACTCGTACACAATGCACGCCACGCCATACAGGTCGGCAGCGGCGGTCAACTCGCCGCCCGCCAGTAATTCCGGAGCCGCGTAAGCGCGTGTACAGGCATTAAAACGGTTGCGACTCAAACTCGGCAAACCTGCCGCCACCTGCGCCGGGGCATGGCCCAGGCCAAAATCGAACAAACGAACGCCCTCCTCACTGACCATGACGTTGGCGGGGTTCACATCGCCGTGCAGTACCTTTCGCTGATGGGCATAAGCCAGAGCATCCAGCAACTGTAAGGCCATGGGCTGCAGCTCTCGCCACGACAAGCCACCAGGACACTCCTGCAGCAATCGATCCAGGGTGATGCCGTGCATCAATTCCATAGTGAAAAAAGCGACCCGGCTGGGGGTGTCCACCTCGAACGAAAACACCCGAACTACGCATTCATGGCGCAGGCTGCGAGTCATGGCGAACTCGCTGTACAGCAGCACATGTGCGTCAGGGCACGCGGAAAAAGCTTCGCCCAGCAGCTTGAGTGCCACGCTTGCGCTGGGCTCACCAAACTGTTCGTGTAACAGGTCTCGGGCGCGATAAACCACGCCCATGCCCCCCCGGCCCAATTCGCGCTCAAGGTGATAGCGCCCAGCGAGCAAACCTGCGGGGGTTGATGTTTCACTCATGGCTGTACAACGACTGCGGTCAAATCATCCCCCGCGGGCGTGCGCAACACCATCGCAAATAACCGGTCCACCATCTGCTGCGGCGTCCCCACGCTCAAGGCCTGCCCCACCTCCCCGTGGCTGAGTGCCTGATACAGGCCATCGCTGCACAAAAGAAACACATCCCCTGGCTGGGTGCTGAGCTCCAGCACTTCCAGGCGCAATAACCCACGCGCACCAATGGCACGGGTCAACGCCCTCGCGTCGGGGTGTGCCTGGGCTTGTACGCGACTCAACTGGCGCTCAGCCATGAGGCGCGCAAGCAACGAGTGGTCCCTCGACAACTGGTACAGTCGCTGCCCACGCCATAGGTAGCAACGACTGTCTCCTGCCCACACACACGCCGCGCGCCCTTCTTCGAGCAGCAACGCAACGACGGTACTGCCCATCCTGACATCGATGCTTGCGCTGGACCGCCCTCCCGCGCTTCGCAGCCGCTGGTTGACACTTTGCAAGCGTTGCCGAGCAGCGTTAACGCGTTGGTCGAGGTTGCCCACGGCCCTTAATGAAGCCAGGCTACTGACCACCCATTGACTGGCCAGATCGCCGTGCCGATGCCCGCCCATCCCGTCCGCCACCACCCAGCAGCCGTCCTGCGGGCAGTCCAGGAGGGCATCTTCGTTACGCGACCTGGCCTTGCCCCGTTGCGTACGTCCGGCACTGCGCCACTGACTGTACATGGGCTTCACAGGTGTTCCGGCAGGCGCAAAGTGCGCCACGCCTCCATGTCAAACGCGCTGGGTGTACGTTGGCTCGTGAGCAGATAATTGGCGCGCAAGCCCGCGAGGTCGGCCTTATAGAGCTGCGCATTTCGCCCACTCGCAGGCTCTTTTTGCAACAAGTCGAAAAACCTGAACAGCGACCAGGCCCCGGTATTTTTCTCGATACCCAGTGGCCGTTGCTCAGTTCCTCTTTCCAGGACCAGGCTGCTACGGCCTTCGTCCGCGTCGATGGGCCAATCAAAGGTCATCGGCACGATCGGGCCATGCCGATATTCAAGCTGTTTCTCACCAAAGCGCAGTGTCGCGCGACTGACCGACTGATCCAGGCTATAGGGTGCCAAGGTAAATCGAACAGACAACTCAGCGTTTTCTTGGGTGAAGAAGGCGCGGCGGATAAGCTGAGCTTTCGTCAGTTGATCCAGCAACGAGCGCGATATCGGCAGGCTATTGCCGTCCAGACTACGCAGTCGATAACGGCTGCCGTCGACGCTGATGAAAGGCCGCAGGTAACCCTCATAAAAGCCTGACATCACGCCATTGGGCTTGAAGAACTCTTGGAAGTCGGTCAGGGCAACTTCGCTGGCCGCGTGAGCCTCGAAGGGGTAACGCTGGCGAATCGCCTTGGCGTAGAGGCCATACACCTCACTCTGGTAGCGTTGGTTGACGTGCACATAAGCCCCTTCCAGCAAGTGGCGCCAACTGTCTTCGGCGATACCTTCAAGCCAACCGGCGAGCGGCAATGGTAGGCGCGCAGCGGCATCACGCAGGTTGCCTAATGCATCTTGCTGCCCTTCCATTCGCCGCTTGACCCGGTTGAAAGCTGCCTGCTCCGGTAAGCTCTCGCGGTTCAGCGCGGCCAGTTGCACGTGCAATTCGTCGAGCACGCGCAACGCCTGGGTCAACTCAACGCCGGGGTTCTGTTGCTCATCGAGCAACCGGTGCAACGGTTCGAAACGCCGTTGTAACGCACGGCGGGCAGCGTTGGGCGCCACCGCCCCCAGGGCATCAGCCACCGCTGACGGCACACGCGCACCGGACTCAACCGCCTGAGAAGCCACCTTGCCCAAAAGCTCAGGACTGGGCAGCAAACGCGTATTTTCACGCAGTAGCAGCAACAGATGCATCAACGGTGACTGCGCCGATGTCAGGCTCGCCAGCTGTTCGGCATCCTGCTTGAGGCCGTCCGTCTGCTGCAGCCTGATCCGTCCGAGAGCGGCGCTCCAGACATCGGCATACTCACTGAAATAGCGCTGCTGCAGTTCAGTCATCAGCCGGCGCAGATCCATCGCACTCAAGTCGGTGCTCTCCCCCAGCACCCAGTTATCCTGAGCGATGGCATTCACCAACCTTGGGCCTTGTGCCTCAAAGTACTGCACATAGCGTTTTGTGTAGAAGCCGGGAATGGGTGGATCAATGGCGGTGAACACCTTGCCTTCGGCCAGGCGCAGAGGCTCCAGGTTGCGTGATTGTTCGCGCAGGGTTCGATACACCACATCGGCCAGCGACTCACCCCGAAGTTTTTCACGCGCTGTCACCACAAGCGCTTCATCAAGCGACGCTACGAACGGTTGCTCAAGCAGCCGCGCCAGGTGCTCATTCAGGCGCGCCTGCTTCGACGTATCGCCCACATATCGCGCAGACCATTGGTCGGCTATCCGCGGTGCAAGCCAGGCGCTATCACGACGCTCACGTACATTGAGCATCAGGTACGCGCGCAGGTTTTCCAACAGTCGCTCACGGTCACTGAGGCTTGCGCGCACTTGCTCTTCGAGCTGTGTCGTTATCTGATCCAGTAACGGCTGCAGCAGCGCCTGCTCATAGGCGCGGGCCAACAGTGGACGGCTCGTCTCTCCTTGATACAGGCCGGCGCGCTCAATGAACGGCACGTCCTCCTTTGGTGGAAATACCTGCATCGCCGCCAGGCGCGCATCCAACAACGCCAGAGTCTGGTCGATATCCGGTGTGCTAATCGAGGGCTGTGCGAGCAGGCTTGCCAGTTGTGCCAGGCGCTGCTGGTTGACTGAATAACTGTGGGCCCACAACCCTGCAAGACCACCGATCACACTTGCCATGGCTAACACCTGCAACCCTTGGCGCCGACGGATACGCTGCTGTTCCTGGGTCTGTAAGCCGGCAAGGCCGGCCTCGGCAAAGATCACCCGACGGAACAGTCCCTGGATGAAGTGGCTGCGCCTGTCGCCAGCGCAGGTCAGATAAAACCCGCGCAAACCGTTGATACGCTGGTAACGGTGCGCGGAAAACGCCGACTCGATAAACAGGCACAAACGCTCACCGAGCTGCGCCGCGTGCTGGGGAAAATCCAGCATACGGCCACGGCGGTCGACAGCGCGTTCCTGGTGCAATCGCGTCACCAGCTCCGCACTCAACCGTTGCAGTAACGCCTCGAACGCTTGGCGTACCTGCGTGGTGTCAATGCCAGCCTTCCCGGCATCGAGGAACTGCCCCAGCACGCTGTCGGCATCCTCGCCCGTGAACGAGTCAAAGAATTCGGCAAACCCCGGCAGCCGATCAGCCTGGGTCAACACCAGATAGATCGGTACATCCACATGTAATGTCTGCTGGACTTCCTGCAGGCGGGAATGCACATGGCGAGCGTGACGATCCAGATCGTGTTCATTGGCGCTCAACAGCGCCTCTACCGATAACGTCACCACCACACCATTGAGTGGGCGTACTCGGCGACGCAACCTGAGCCCAGTCAACAGCGCCGACCAGCCTGCGGCGTCCGTCACGCTGTCGGGTTGCGTCAGGTAGCGCCCCGGCGTGTCGATGAGTACAACTTCGTCGGCAAAATACCATTCGCAGTGCGCAGTGCCGTGCGCGGGTTTCGCCTCAACGTGATCAAGCGGTGATTGCAAGCCGGCCGCCGCCAATAGACGCGTCTTGCCACTGCCTTGGTCGCCGATCACCACGTACCAAGGCAATTCATTGCGCCAACGCTCATTATGCCCTGCGTAACGAGGCGAAGTTTTCAGCCTTTGGACCGCCTCCTTGAAGCGGCCTCGTACCTGTTTCTGCTCGTCTTGCGCCCATCCCGGCGCCTGCTGGGGCACCTCGCTATCAGACCGGTTGACCCCAACCGTACGGCGTCCACCCGCGACGACTATCGCCAGCCCCCATAGCAGAAACAGAGCACTGATAGTCATCAATCGAGCCGTCTGGCCTTGCCAGAACCGGTAGTCATCCACTGCCAGCAAAGGCCCTAAACACCACACCAACACTGCACAGGACAGCACCAGTATCAGGCTCCAGACCCAAAACCTGCCCAGCACGGTGCTCGCGCTCTTGTAGAATGCGTTCATTCATTGCTCCCAGCGTTTACAAGGGCGTCAGATTCAGTTTCGACGCAGGAAATTGAAGGGGTTGCAGCGTACTCGCGGCATCGGAGCCCAGCCGCCAGGCAAACCCTGCATACATCGCCAGCACACACGCCAGGGTAAAGACCGCAACCCACGAGGCAGAAATGACGCGTAATCGCATACGCCGCGCGAGCACTGCCGGTGCTGGCGGCACGAATTGCGAAGCTGGCTCGCCGCGCACCTGCCTTACCTGTCGATACAAGGCGTCGCGTACCAGCTCGAGTTGCGATGCTCCTCGCTCCATGATGCGGTACTTGCCTTCAAAGCCGATGGACAGGCACAGGTAGATCAACTCCAGCACCGCCAGATGCTTAACTGGATCACGGGACAGTCGCTCCAACAGCTGGAACACTTTCTCCCCGCCGAAGGTTTCGTTGTGAAAGCGACTCAACAGGCTCATCTTCGACCAGTCGCTGCGATTGCCCCACGACGTAGTGACCACGGCCTCATCAACCACGCTGCACAGCACATAACGCGCTGAAATGACCTGGCTGCTCTCGGCACCACATTGCAAGGCGCGGGTTTCAAATTGAGTGACCGCCGATGACAGTCGGTCGTTGACCGAACTCAGGCTTTCGCGACCGGAGCAGCCTTTGAGCTGAACCACTTGCGACAATAAGGCCGATGCGGCGGCGACGAGGGGGTTGAGCCCTATCTTGAAGCTTTGCGCCTCCTGCACGCGGGCGGCGTAGATCATCCGATCCTCCAATTGCTCAAAGCGTGGCGGCGAAGGGAAATCCGTTATCGGCCTCTGTGCCGGGCCACGGCCGTCATGGTCGAGCAACACCGTTTTTTCATCCAGCGGATATTCACTGTCCATAGTGTTTAGTTCCTGATGGCCCAGAAGTTGAGTTCAAGCGCTGAAAATTCACCGCCTACATGGAAGGCGAAACCACCGGACTGCTCCAACTGTGTGATGTCGCGGGCATTCAAATCGAGCATGAAATAGGTTTTTCCGGCATGGAACGGAATCTGTCGCGGCGCCACCGGCAGTGGTTTGACCTTGATACCTGCCAAGTGCAGGTTGACCAGTTCGCGTATGCGTTCTACCGGACCGATCTTCAAATGTGCTGGCAGGCGATGGCGCAATTCCTCCGAATCACATTGCGCCGTGGCCGCGAGAATGAATGTTGCCGTGCCCAGCAGCTTCAAGTCGCTCACCGGACATACCAATACGCCGTATTGGCGTTTCTGCAGTGGCAGCTCGATGGCGTGTTGCTCCAGCACCATTGACAGTACGTCGCGTACGCCCTCCATGAGCCCACGAAAACTCTCACCTTGATTCCCATGCCGGTAACGCACTTGCAGATGCGCGCGCTTACTGTCGCTGGCGAACGTTGATAATTCACCAAACATCGACAGCAGCGTTCGGAACAGCTCTTGCGGTCGGACCTGGGCCTGACTCAAGTAGTGACGTAGCTCCAGCTCAGTACGATTGATCAGTTGCAACATCAGGAAGTCGCCGATTTCCGAGCCAACTGCCGCCCCCTCGCCGCGAATACGCGCCGCAATGGCGTCCCCGCGGCTGGCAAGCAGGCTGATGACCTCCTTGAGGCACGACGACACATAGCCGCTACCCTGAAGAAAAATGAAGGTTGGTGTGAAGTCCGTGTCGAGGATCACGCCGCCTTCATCGGAAGAGCCCAGTACCTGCGCTACCTTGAGTTTGACCAAGCCCTGGTCGCCGGGCGGGTTTCCCAACAGAAGACGCAGATCAGGGCGTGCGCAACTGATGTGGAAGCGGGAGTCGACACCGGCATTCGAATCACCCACCTCCACATCACAGGCCAGATAGCGTGTCAGGACATCAGTCTGCTGTTGCCCGCGAACCTCGGCCTGGTTGCCGGTGGCCAGCGGCAACGCCAGATAAATCGTTTGCTTGCCCGCGTTGGCGGGCACCTGCAGGATCAAGGGTTCCATCGCCGCACTCAGCTCGAACAGGCTGCCATCGGGCAAAACGCCAGAGGCCTGGTGGACCACCACCTTGCCAAGACTCAGGTACTGCAAATCAACCTCCAGCGTGAGGAATCCCCAGGCATCGCCGCCGAGTAACCGGGTTTGATTGAGTTGCTGGTGGTAATAGCGATCGTTGTGTTGAAAATGCTGAGGCCTTAGCAACATGCCTTCCTGCCAGATGACTTTATGAACCGGCATATCACTGCGCCTCCTTGTCAGGATTGGGCGAGCCAAGGCGAATACCTGCCTGGTCCAGTACCACGTCAGCAACGGTCACCTGTTGCGGTGTAACGGGGATAACCAACCGCCATTGCACATGAGGCAGGTCCCGATAGGCCGCCAGTACCCCCAGAAAGCGCGCGTTAGGCGCCAGACTGAGCTTGAGAGTCAGCCGCTCACCTGGGCGTAGCTCCAGTTCCTCGCTGCCCAACCAATCCTTGGGCAACGCCTGTTCGGCATGGCTGTAGAGGCTGAAAAAGTCAGCGTTCTCAAAGGCGACGGGATGTCGCAACTCGAACAGGTGCACCACCACCGGCGACGGGCGGCCGTGCAAATCGGGGTTGACTTGGTCACCTGCCGTCAGCGCCACATTCAGTTTGGTCAACGTAGAAAAAGGCGATACCGCGCTGCAGCCGGCCATGAGGCCCAGCATGAGCAGGACTGAAACAAGGGAGGCTCGATACATAACTTTCATCCTGAATAATCGACGTGCAGTGTTGAGATCAAGCGAACCTGCTCTTCATAGGCCTTTGCAAAGTCGCCGCCGTACCACTGCTCATCCGCGATCAAGCGTTGGTAGTGACGCTGGTAAGCTCGCCAGTGCCCACCGTCAGTGGAAAACCATGGCCGCTTATCCCGATAGTCGAAGCCCATCAGCAAATGCCCAGGCGCAAAGGCTGTACGCGCGTTGCGTAGCGCACTGCGACAGGCCGCCAGCAACGCAACCTGATGGGCCTGCAGTTCCCGATGAACGTGGGTAATCGCCTGTTCAGCAGGCAAATCGTCCGTTTCCCCAGGCCCTAGCAGCCTCGCCAACACGGCATCGGTATCGACATACGCGTTCAGTGGGTTGCGGCTTTTGTGCAAGGTGTCTACAAACGGCAGGTCCAGCTCACTTTTCAGCTCTTCGCGGGTACGCAGACTATGTTGCAAGCCCTCGACACCTATACGAAGCAAACGCGCCACTTTGATCGCCAGTGCCTCTTGGCTCGCGCGATCCAGTGTCTCCAGACGAATGCCCAGCGCCGCGGCGAACTGTGCCCAAAATTCGCTGCTGTCCGGTGGCGTCGCGACACCAGGAGTCGGGGGTGTTTCCCGAACAGTTTCAGCGCGCCGAGGTAGGGTCAGATGGTCGCTGCTGGCCACACTGTGATCCGACCACGACCCATGCACCTCGGTTGCTTCCTCCAATGCCGCCAACTCCAGCGAAGTGGTCTGACGCAGATGCTCGATATCCAGTGATTGAATGGGGTCCAACGACAGGAATGCGTCATCGGGGATGGCGCCTCCCACGACATCGTAGGGTTCATCCCGCGACGGCGCCTGCGTTATCAATCGCGCCCGGAGCGCAAACGGTCCCAGCTCAAACACCTCGCCATCGCCGATCAATCGCGCCTGCCCTTTGCGCAAGCGCTCGGCACTGCCAGACACGCCGATACCGTTAGTGCTGATATCCGTCAAAAAGTACCGCCCCTCACGGAAAGCAACTAACCCATGGTGACTGGAAAGCAGGCGACTGGAATCAGCAAGCGTCCAGTCACAACCAGCACCGCGGCCAATCACACCGCCTGCGCCGTCGAACAGTTTGCGCGCCGATACCGCGCTGTTAACGCCCTTTACATCACATGCCTCAAGCACGAGTTGCATGGCCTGGCTCCCCCCATTCACTGGTCATGAGTGTTCACCTTTGGCTCACCCAACGGACGGTAATCGGCATCATCAAACACATAGTTCGCGCTGCAGCCACCCAATAAACACAACACAAGCACGAGGGCTTGCCACGTACGAAAATGCATTAGGGTTCTCCCACAACGTTGAGGTCACCAGGCCCGATTCGACGCAGGCGGCGGTGATACTTTGCAAAGTTCAAGCTCACCATTCAGCACTCACCCTTGGCGTCGCCAAAAGGAATGTTCAAGCGAGCAAGACGGTAGAGCAGCGTGCGCCGAGCAACGCCCAGCTCACGTGCAGTGCGAGTGCGATTGCCGCGGTTCTTGTGCAGGCAATCAATCAGGAACACCCTTTCCACCCGTTCCATGCGCTGGCGCAATGTCGTATCGACTGCTACGGCAGCGCCCGCCGCTGGAGCCAGTGGGAGCGACAGGTGCACTGGCAGAATTAGATCGTCGTCACATAGCAGCACCGCTCGCTCTACCAGACACTTGAGTTCGCGGACATTGCCGGGGAATTGGTGACTCGACAGTTGATCCAGTGCGACATTCGACCAATCAACAGGCGCCCTCCCGAGAGAAACGCAGGCCTTTTCAGCGAAATGTCGCGCCAGTTGCAACACATCACCGTCCCGCTCAAGCAAGGCAGGCAACTGGATAGGGAACTGTGCAAGTCGGTAATAAAGGTCTTCGCGGAAACTGCCCTCTGCCACCATGGCAGCGAGGTCGCGGTGGGTCGCGGCGATAATGCGCACGTCAACCTTATGGGCGGCACTGGCGCCCAACGGACGAACCTCGCCCTCTTGCAGTACGCGCAGCAACTTGGCTTGCAATGCCAGCGGCATATCGCCGATTTCGTCCAGCAGCAATGTTCCGCCATGCGCAGAATCAAACAGGCCCGCGTAGTTGCGCTCGGCGCCGGTGAATGCACCTTTGCGGTAGCCAAACAGCTCGCTCTCCAACAAGCCTTCCGGGAAGGCGGCGCAGTTTTGCACCACAAACGCCTTGGCACTGCGCGGCCCCGCCGCATGAATGGCGCGTGCGACGACCTCTTTGCCCGTCCCGGTCTCACCCCGTAACAGAACGGTGTAAGGGGTATGCAGGACCTTGTCGATCAGGTGGCAGGTCGTCTCAATCGCAGCACTGTTGCCGATCAAGCCATACGCGCCCGCCATCGGCGCACCACGTTTGGATCTTGTGGCGTTCGTCGTGGGCTGAATGCACCGC
This sequence comes from Pseudomonas antarctica, assembly GCF_900624995.1. GTDB lineage: Bacteria > Pseudomonadota > Gammaproteobacteria > Pseudomonadales > Pseudomonadaceae > Aquipseudomonas > Aquipseudomonas antarctica. The sequence continues at coordinate 1,719 of NZ_UYXQ01000053.1, read as the reverse complement.
AACAGGCGTAGCTGGTTCAAGGCAAAGCTGCCCAATCGTTCCAACGAAGGTGCGTAGCCATGCAACGCCGTTGAGTGGCAACTGGCACACAGCAGTACGCCGGTAACCTGCTGGCTGCGGTTGAACAGCGGGACCGCCAACAATGAACGCCAAGGTGTCTGGGTCAGCGGCAGAAAAGCGGTGTCATAGAGGCCGCTCTCCACATCATCAAGGCTGAGCATACGGCGCTGGTTGATGACGTAGTGCAGCAGTTGTTCTTTATGCCATGGCGAGCCCGAAGTCAGGTCGATGGGCGTTAGCGCTTCAGGCAAATGCTGGGCGATCAGGTCAAGTCGTCCCGTCAACTCATCAAGCAGGTACAACTGGCTGAGTTCGCACAGGCTCAGTTGCGCAGCCCCCACCACACACAGGCCTGGCAAGGTAGTTTCATCACTGTCGAAGCCCACACCTGCAAAACAGTGCAGCAAGGCATCGGCGTAGGCCAAAGGATCGGAAAGATCGGCAAACAGGTCGTGTGTCATTAGCTGAACTCGCACATCGGCTGGCCGTTGCCATCCAGCTGCGCATGGGCCAAGGACAATAACTCGCCCAGGGCCATCGCGCTTAGAAGGCGGTCCACCATCTGCGGCAGCAAATACCGCTCGATCCATTGGTCGATGTAGCGCGCGCCGCTATCACCGTGGGCACAACGCTCGGTCATGTAGGTAACCAGCTCGGACGAATAAGTGAATGCGAGCTTGCGCCGATGCAGTCGCTCACCGAGGCTCGCAAGCTTGAGCCTTGCAACGTCGTGCAGCACTTGCCCCGCAATCGGGTAATACGGCACGACACGCATCCGCGCCAACAAGGCCGGTTTGAAATGAGCACGCAGCACAGGGTGAAGAACCTCCTGCAGCGCCTGGGCATCAGGTCGCTGGCCGCCTGCACATAACGTGCTGATGCAGTCGCTGCCCAGGTTTGAAGTCATCAGGAGCAGCGTATTGCGAAAATCGATTTCTCGCCCTTCGCCATCATTCGCGCGGCCCTTGTCGAATATTTGGTAAAACAGGTTCAGGATCTCCGGATCGGCCTTCTCGACTTCGTCGAGCAGCACCACTGAATAAGGGCGCTGGCGCACGGCCTCCGTCAGGATGCCGCCCTCGCCGTAACCGATGTAACCCGGTGGAGCGCCGATCAATCGAGACAGGGCGTGCTTTTCCTGGTATTCCGACATGTTGATGGTGGTGATAAACCGTTCGCCGCCGTACAGAAGATCCGCCAGGGCCAGTGCTGTTTCTGTCTTGCCGACACCACTGGGCCCCACCAGCAGAAAAACCCCTACTGGCGCATCTGCCTTGTTCAGGCCTGCAGCAACAGCCCGCAGGGCGCGATCAAGGGCCTGCACGGCGTGCTCTTGCCCCAGGATGCGAGCGCGCAAGGCATCGGCAAAGCCCAAGACTTTTTCGTTGGGCTCAAGCGCCAGCTGTTCGACAGGAATACCGGTCCAGGCGCTGATGACCTGCGCCACCAGGCGCGGGCACACCTCAAGGTTGCCCGGCAATTGCGAACGCTGCTGCTCCAATGCCTGGCGCTCGCACTCAATGGCTTCCAAACGCAGGTTCAACGCCTGCAAAGCCTGCGTATCGACCGGCAACCCCCTGTCGGCGTCCCGGCTCAATGCACGAAGCTGTCGACGGCCCTCTTCCTGCTCCGCACAGATGTTTTGCAATGCCTCAGGCG
>NZ_UYXQ01000052.1 GCF_900624995.1 Pseudomonas antarctica | reverse complement strand
TAAAACCCGGTAAGGACCTTGGTCAATCCGGTATTTATTGGGCGTTTTTGTCGGTGGAACGCCCAGCGGCGCAGGGTGAACGTTTCGATGAATTAATTACCCACACGGTGCGCATTAACAAAGGCGCTTAGCTGTATCACGCGGGCGGGAACGCACAATATTTATACTTTGTACGGCACGGTAGTTTTAAAAACGTTCTGGTCAGCGATCAAGGGTTTAGCCTGGTCACAGGGTTTACCATGTCAGCAGAACCGTTAGGCCTGGAAGCCATGACGGGAGAGTTGCATTTATGTTCAGCGGTGGCACTGGAGGACAGTGAGGCGTATATGCTTTCTTATCGGCGCCTCGAAAGTCTCGCCCGCGAACTGCCCGCATTGCGCTTGAACCTCAGCAGAATGCTCAGTCGAGAAATCACCCACGGTCAAAGCAGACTGTTCACGCTGGGGCACTACAACTCAGAAGAACGCCTGGCACTCTTCATGTTAGGGCTGTCCAAACGCTTTGCAGAACGGGGCTACTCAGCGCACCGGTTTCTATTGCGCATGTCGCGTGAGGACATTGCCTTGTCGATTGGCGTAAGGTCCGAAACGATTTGCCGGGCGATTGCGCGCCTGCGCGAGCTGAGCTTAATGACGGTTGAAGGGCGTAGCGTCGAGATCATCGACATCGTTCGGTTAAAAGCGTTTTGCCAACACCGTCATACAAGCCGGTCAGCGTGATCCACCTCTGGGTCAATACAGACCGGAGCAGTTGTACGTATGACGATTAACAAAACGCGTATCTCGCCGCCTACAGGCACGTCTTATCCACGCTGCGCACTCAGTGTTCATGAGTCGTTTCCGACGCTGTGCGTGTTTGCCCCCTCACCCCATGATTGCGATGACATCAAGCACTTTGGGGCGTGTGACCTTGGCTGCCAATCAAACCCCAGACATAAACCCCTGGAAGGTGGGTACAAAACCCAGCAGTCAACATTCCTCTTAATACGCGTGAATGCCATCGGATCAATACCCGCAAACAGCAGAGATAGAACACCGCTGTGTGCACATCATCGCCGACCTTTGGCATACCCCGAAACCAGCCACCTTGGGTGTGTGCGTTAACAGACAGACGGATTGAAGTTCAGCGCTTAGTTTTGGGACATCTGAGCGCGAGGATAACGTGGCGACATCCATTTCGACAAAGTTAGAAATAGGTACTGTCAATGTGCCTTCGAACGTATCTGCCCCGACCTTCCAAGATCACGTACTTGGCCTCCAACGGCGACCTGTACTTCAAAGGAAATATCATGCCAATTCATCGCGTTAATCCAGAAAATCAGTCCAGCTTGCAGGACATTTACGCCACTGACGCCTCGCAACACAGCCTCCCTAAGTACCGGCTTCCCAAGGGCCGCACAGAGCCTCGCGCGGCTTATGCGCTGGTGCGTGATGAACTCATGCTGGACGGAAATTCGCGTCAGAACCTCGCGACCTTTTGTACGACCTGGGTTGAGGACGAGGTCAAGCAGCTAATGACCGAAGCCGTTGACAAGAACATGATCGACAAGGACGAATATCCACAGACTGCCGAGATCGAGAACCGCTGCGTCCATATTATTGCCGACCTTTGGCATGCCGATAAATCGCGCGAAACGATAGGCTGTTCGACGACAGGCTCCAGTGAGGCGGCGATGCTAGGTGGGCTGGCCTTCAAGTGGCAGTGGCGTAAAAGGCGCGAAGCGGCGGGCAAAGACACCTTCAAGCCCAACATCGTTACCGGTCCCGTGCAGATATGCTGGCAGAAGTTCGCGCGTTATTTTGATGTCGAGATTCGGGAGGTACCGCTTGAGGGCGATGCACTTGGGCTCAAACCCCAAGACTTACGCAAGTATTGCGACGAAAATACCATCGGTGTCGTGGCCACGCTGGGTGTGACGTTTACCGGCGTCTATGAACCGGTCGAGGCATTGGCTAAGGAGCTAGATGCCATCCAGCGCGACCTGGGCTTCGACATTCCCATCCATGTAGACGCAGCTTCCGGTGGCTTCATCGCGCCGTTTATCCAAAAAGACCTCGTTTGGGATTTCAAGATCAAACGGGTTCGGTCGATCAACGCATCAGGTCACAAATACGGGCTTGCACCGCTCGGATGTGGTTGGGTGATCTGGTCGTCCAAGGAAGACCTCCCCGAGGAACTCATTTTCTACGTCGATTACCTCGGCGGTAACATGCCGACCTTCGCCCTGAATTTTTCGCGCCCCGGCGGCGAGATCATCGCGCAATATTACAACTTCCTGAGGCTTGGATGGGACGGATACACGGCTGTTCAGAAGGCCTGTTCGGATACGGCTCAATGGCTGGGTGCCGAACTCGCCAAGATCAAACAGTTCGAAATGGTCTATGACGGCCATGGGGGTATTCCGGCCGTTGCCTACAAACTCAAGGACGAAAATTGCGGTTTTACGCTTTACGACCTCTCAGAACGGGTGCGGATGCGAGGCTGGCTGATCGCCTCTTATCCTCTACCGTTGAATCGGCAAACGACGGTGGTTCAGCGCATTCTCATTCGTCACGGCGTCAGTCGAGACCTGGCGCAGCTTTTACTGGACGATCTAAAACGCGCGATTGACCACCTCTTGGAGAACCCGGTCCCCAACTCCACAGCGAAGCCGGGATTCCATCATGCTTAAAATCGCGAGTCGCGATCGGACAATCTTGATGCGCGTTGTCTGGGGGGCACTCTTGGCAATGTTATGCGCCGGTCCTGCGGCGGCCCAGGTCAGTGAGGGGCCCTCGGCAAGCGGGGTGATCGGGCAGGTGTTCGAAACGATCAAGCCCGTGACAGAGGCTGGGTTACACGGCTTTTTCCAGCTTCTGGATAACCAGCCCATCGCATTCGTCCTACTCGCGCTCGCGATTGGCACCTTGATCGGCAAGTTTAGCTTCAAGACTATATCGCTGGGTTCGACAGCAGGCACACTGCTGGTCGGCGTCGTGCTGTCTATGATTGCCCAGGCGGCTTATGGCATCACGTATGCCATCCCTGGCATCCTTTCGTCGTTCATGCTGCTCTTGTTCATGTATGCCTTGGGCTTAAAGGTGGGACCGCAATTCTTTTCAGGTCTACGAAAAGGAGGGCTGGCCTTCGTCGGGATCGGTGTAATCGTCTGGAGCCTGAACTGGGTCATCTGCTATTTCGGCGCCAAACTGGTCGGCCTAGCGCCGGGCTATGCCACAGGGCTGATATCAGGAAGCTACACCATCACAGCGATCTTGGGCGTCGGTCAGAGCGCTCTTGCCAGCGGGGCTTATGTCCCGCCTGCCGGCACGAGCGTCGAACAAGTCGGCGCCAATATGGCGGCGGCCTATGCGATCAGCTATGTCCTTTCGACCGTGTTTACCATCTTGCTCATCCGCTACCTTCCGCGCATCTTCGGCTACGATGCCAAAGCCGAGGCAAAACTGGCCGAGGCGCAGTTCAGCGGTGGCGCGACGGATCCCGTCCCCGGCGCGCCTGGTGCGTTGGTCATGGGCTTTTCGCCCTATGATCTGCGCGCTTTTGCCGTTACCCACAAGGATTTCGTCGGCCAAAAACTGTCGCAACTGGCCATCGATTTTCCGCAAGTACCCATCATCCAGGTCGTGCGCGACGGTGAGGTTTTGGATCTGATCGTGATGCGCGGCGCGAAAAATGAAGTGGATTTGCTGAGATAAATCGTTTTTGGATTCGTTGCATCCACCGCAACAGAATAACGAAAACAGGGGTCGGGTGTGAGCCCCGACCCACCTAATGCCTTCCGAACTATCAGCGTCCTCTAACCAACCTCAGATCACCAAGCACTCCTTCGACCGTGCGACTGGCGTCGCAGTGCTTCGTGTACGCGAGGAAGCTGCAGACTCGTTGCCTGACGTGCTGCTGACTGATCAGCCCCGCTTTATATCTCGCCATCAATGCCCGGAACGATGACCGCGCCCGCTTGATGTTCCGCTTGCGGGGCAAGATGTGGGTTGGCCATATGCGGTAACCGCAGAAATCCAACCCCCGCTGCCAAGGATGAATTGCCGTCTTAGGATTCAACTCCAGGCTGAGCGCTGCCACTTCCGTTGCCAGCTCGCTCAGAGCCGCTGCGGCACACTCCTTATTGGGCAGCACGGCGATGAAGTCATCCATGTACCGCACGTAGTGCTTGATACCCATCTGATCCTTGGCAGCATGATCCAGTCGGCTGAGCAGGATGTTGGCTCCTAATTGGCTGGTGAGCGCGCCAACCGGCAAGCCGATGCCGGTCTCATTACCGTAGCCGCTGATGATCTGCCGCCACAGCCACAACACGTTCTTATCGGAGATGGTGCGCTCGATCTCCCGCAGCAAGACATGGTGTCTGATGCTCGCGAAGAATTTACTGATGTCGGCCTTGAGTACATACGTGCCGTCGCCGTGCTTGCGCTTCGCAACCCTGATGAAGTGCTGAACCCGCGCCACAGCCGCCTGGGTGCCCATGCCGACGCGGCAGGCGTAGGAGTCACTGATGAACTTGCGCTCGAAGAGCGGGTTGACCACTCGCACCAGGGCGTGATGGGTGACGCGGTCGGCAAACGGTGGTGCCTGGATCAGGCGCAGCTTGGGCTCTTTAACCACGAATTCGCGAGGCTTGCCGGGTGCCCAGCTTTTCCAGATCAGATGGTTTTGCAGGTTGACGAGGTTTTCTTCAACATTGGCGGCAAAGCGCATTACAGAGGATCGATCACGCTTGCCACGACGCGCCTCCAGATAGGCTTGGTACAGGTTATCAAAATCAATTATCTGGCCCCAGAGGCCATTGGTGGTGATCGGCACAACATAAGCCTTAGCCCATATGAGGGCGAAAAATGAGGGCGGGCATCGCCACATTCGCCGAAGCTACTAGCCGCGATGCCCTGTAAATCTTTGACTACATGGTCTGGAGAGAGGCTCCAAAGGAAGCGCGCTGGACACGGACCCGTGGGTCCGATGCCTTCTGGCGATAATCGTTTGCGAGGCGGCCGCCGACGTTCGTGTTCGCGTTCGACGCGGCGTTGTTGACGTTCAGATAGAACAGCCCGGCGTTCGAGCCGTTGCCGTAGTTGCCACCGTAATAAGCCTCCCCCCAATGCTCTTTACTTCTTAACTGCTGCTAACCCTTCATGCTTGATCCACGCACCAACAATCCGGCCCACCTCGTTGACGTGACGCATCCATACGTCCAATCGGTGCGTGTTGATGTAGGTGAGCCGGTGCGCTTTGCGCACCAGGTGGCGGAAGATCTCGATCTCAACGTCCAGATCAAACAGTGCCGCCGTCTTCTGGCGGCGCTTCCAAGCCACCACCGTAAGACGCAATAAATGATTGGTTACAGCCCTTAGCTCGGCGCAAAGCAGGTGCCGCTCAAGCTTGGGGAACTGGTGCAATACGGTATGCGTGTAGGCATCCAGCTCTTCAAGCCTGGTCAGCAAGGTCAATTGGGCATCGCTCACGCTGACATCTTCCCTTCATCTGCTTCGATATTCTTCTCGCAGTGGTCGGGCTCGAAGCGATTAAGCAGCCCACACAGCAAGCAGCCCCATCGCTTGCCCTGTCGCGTAGCCTTGCCAGCGCGAGAGCTGATCGTTTCATCTTCGCTGCCGCCAAATGCGGTATTGGCCAGCTGGTCAAATGAAACGGCCAAGCGCCAGGCCCGTGTGCTGTTACCCAGCACAGCAAGGAACATCCAGCAGAGCGCGACCAAAGTCACGAACGCGCAGAGCAACAGCAGGACCATGCCCAGTGCAATGCGCTTCACCATACAATGGCCGCCACTTCTTCAAGCGACTCAGCATTGTCGAGGAGATCCTCGGCAGCTTGGCGCTTGCCGATGATTGCCCCCGAATAGGCGGCGTAGCCCTCGGCCTTGGCCTGCACACGCCCCGCCAGATCCGCAACCGTCAAGCCGCGCACTTCGGCAATGGCCGACAACAGCGCAGTCGGACCCGGAGGATCTAGCAGAAACGCCGCCGCTTCCTGCACCTGCTGTGGCCAGCTCTGCAATTCACCGGGTGGGTAGGTGCTGGTCAGTGATGCTAAGGCCAGATCACACGCTGCGTTGATCTGCTCCAGCTTGGCGGCCTTGGCGGCGGCGAGCTTGTGCGGGGCAGCAGCTTCGTATGTGATCTCGCCCAGATACTCGGCGGCGTCAAATGAGCAGGCCGGGACTTCGTCCGGCTGGCCCGGCAAGATCACGGCGACAAACAGGCCGTTCGCTCGGTACTCGGACGGTACCAGCCAGACGCGGACTAGCCCGTCAACGCTGATATCGGCCAGAGCAATGGTTTGGCCGTTGACGCTCAATGTTCCATTTTCAATTTTCAAAGCGCTCTCCTAAGAGCAAAGGGCGCCCGCTCGGCGGGCTAGCCCAAAGACATGACACAGGTCACGGGACCCATTACACCTTTGCGAGGCGGCCGCCGACGATCGTGAACGCGTCCGACGCGGCGCTGCTGACGTTCAGAAAGAACAGCCCGGCGTTCGAGCCGTCGCCGTAGCCGCCACCGTGGTACGCCACGGCATTAGCGGCGGAATAGACGTAGTCGCCATAACTGCCATTGCTAGCCGACCCGTCAATCGTGGCCGGTGCAAAGATGTCGCGGAGGTCGTAATCGACGCCCGCATCCTCGGCCATGGTTACCACGTAGCCACTGCCTGGACCGGTACGCGTGGTGGTCAGGTACGACTTGTTGCCGTTGCGGCCCCAGACCTTGAACCGGTTCGATGCATCGGTCTGCAGGCCGTCCACCATCTGCCAGACGTTGCCCCACAGCCCGACGATGCCGCGCCAGGTGGCCTGTGCAACCGTCGTGCTGTCCACCGCTTGCACGGCGCTGGTACTGACGTTGCCCTGACCGATCAAGGCTTGCGAATCAGCGCCGCCCATTTCGATCATGGCCAGCGTCTGAATGGCGGACAGTTGGTAGATCGACCACAGCGCGAAACCACTGACGCCCGCCGTGTTGCGTGCTGCTGCACGGGCCTGCATGTTCGGGAAATCGATACTGGCCAGCGGCATCAGGCCAGGCTTAGAGCCCAGCTTCGCGCCATCAGTCGTGCCCTGATACTTGCCCACCCAGAACTGCCCGAGATCCGCTCCCGCATTCTTGAATGCCGGGTGCAAGGTGAAGCCTGTCGCTGACTGGTCGGAAATCCATACCGCCTTCTTGCCGAAGTTTGCGCCCGAGGCAATGGTGCCGCGCTTCACATAGAAGGCCGGGATTCTGACCATGTTCTGGCTGTCGACCACCTGGTCCTGGATTGCGCCGTACGTGGCGTGCGAGCTGAAAAACGAAGCGTCTGTCACCTTGGTTACGCCGTTTTCATCCACACGAGCCCAAGTACCAGCGCCGCCGCCTGTAGCGAGCAGCGCAATACCAATCACGTTGGCGAACTGCGCTTTGGTGGTGATCTTGCTTTCGGTCGACCACTCCGACCAGCCCTTGGCGGTGCCCTGATGACGCACCTGCAGGTAATGGCTCAGCTGACCCGGCAGCAACTTGCCAGCAGGCACTACCACCGTCAGCTTGTTCACCGCGTCGGTGCCGCTATCCCAGGCGGGGGCCGCGTAAGTACCTGCCGCCGTACGAATCCGCCATTGGCTGGCCGCATGGGTATCAGCGCCGCCCGACACTACAAAGGGCGAGCTGGTCAGCGTTGGTTGCTCAGGCACATCCACGGCGTTTGCGGCAGGTCCGGTGATGCTCGGCGCGGCGACATACACAAACGAAGCGGCCGTGGCAAAGCTGGAAACAGCCGAATAATCCGACCACAAGCCCGCCACGTCCTGGACGCGAGCACGCCAGTAATAAGTCGTTCCCGCGACCAGCACGGCAGCAGGTAAGGCATACGACAACCCAGAGTCGAGGACGCCAGAGTCATGCAGGATCGAAACGAAGGCGGCTGTCGTGGACAATTGGAATTGGACCGCCGCCTGGGTGTTGCCCGATGGCGAGCTGTAGCCCACCAAAGCCAGCGTTGGACGCTCCATCACCCCAGCTGCAGCGGCTGCAGGCGTGCTGATCAGCGGCGTGGCCGGGCGCAGATCCGGGTTGATAAAGCCGCCAAGACCAGTCGGCGTGCCCAGTGCGACCAGATGAGCGATGCTCATCGCTTCGCCCGAGATGTCCAGGCGCAGCCAGCCGTCGCCACGCATCGGCAGAATGTATTCGTAATCGGCGTAGCCGGTCGGGATATCGCCATCGGTACGGCGCAACGACCAGCCGGTTTCTTTCCACGTCGGCTGGTAGCCGTCGCGGTAGTACAGACGAGCCATGCCCGAGTTGAGCGAGCGGCGAATCACGACCGCACCACCAGCGGTGTCGGTACCGATATTGACCGAGCGAGTCAGGTAGATATCGCCTGGCATGGCAGCGGCGCGGGACGCGCCCAGCACCTTGATACTGGAGCGACGCAGAGTTGCCGACGGGCCCCAGTCGCGTGACAGGTTGGCCGCGAGACGGATGCGGGCCGCTGACAGTACGGTTTGCACTTGCACCAGGGCCGATGCCGGGGCCGGGTCGCCGTTGGCGTCAACTGCAGCCGTATCACTCAGGACATAAAACCCACCTGGGCGCAGCTGGGAGGTGGACGCCAGGTCGATAGAGTCATCGCCATTGACGCCCTGGACAACAGTGATTGGCTCCAGATCGATCAACGTGTAGCCCGGAACGAACATTTCAAAGCGCACTACGTTGTTGCGGTACAGCCAGTCGAGATCAACTGCCTTTTGCACTGAGACGGCGCTCGACGACTCAACGCCGCCAAGGCGCTCATCCAGCGAGTCGATGGCCAGATCGGCTGCGGCCTTGTTATCGCCAACTGCCTTATTAATAGCTGCGTCATTGTCCAGCAGCGCCTGGTGAATCGGATTCCACGTGTCCGGGTGGGCGACACTGGAGGTTGTCAGCGCGGGTACGCTGGCGGAGAAGACAGGATTTGGACTTGGGGTCAACGGCATGACGGTGTTCCTCAGTATTCAAAATCAAGATCGAGTTCGATCTCGCTGGTGGACTCGAACTCTTTTGGCTTAACGACGCGGCGACCCATCAGCACGCCCGACTCGGTAAACACACCGAACTCGCGCAGGACGTTGTCTGCAGCCAGGATTCCGCCCATGTTGCCCCTGACTGTCAGCACAGCGCCTACCACAATGTTGGTCACTGGAACGCGGGCGAACTCAACCACGAGGGCCACGTCCTCGTCCGGCGAATACGCCTTGCTACCCGACCCGAAGGCCATCCAGGCGGCTTTGGAAATTGCTGCACCAGTTGCGGCGCTAACCGCGACCTGGTGCCGATAGGCCAGCGTGGTCGGTGTGGCAGTCGGATTGCTCATAGCGGTTCCTGGGTCGTAATGCCGTTGTGTTTAACGCGCAAAGTGGCGCGGAATCTGATGTTTGGTCCGCCCAGTTCGCCGCCCAGCAGCCAGGTGCCGTCGAGGCGATGCAGGCCAACGCGGTCGAGCTGGGCATCGGCAAGGCTTCGGCCTTCATCCATCGGCCAACCCTGAAGTGTTTGGGTGTCCAGAGCCCAGCGGCCATCCAGCGCACGAAAGCGATCGCCTAAGAGGACCGGTCCAGAAGCACGCGGGCCACCCATGGCCATGACGGCACGCAACTTGATCTTTTGATGGGTGGTGATGTGACTGTTGTCCAGGGTCGCGCCGGTCGGCGTATGCCCATTGAGTGACCGCCCATCAAGGGACCAACCACCGTCGAGCAAGACATCGGCATATCCGCCGTTGAGTTTCCAGCAGCCATCCAGCGTGCGGCGCGCTGCAGGCTGGAAGCGCTGGCACTTGGAGTACTTCAAGCGCAGGCGCGCGGCCATCGACTTGATGGTGATTCGTGAATCGAACTTTGCCTGTAGCGCAATGATGATGCCGACCAGCTCGTCACGCGCTGGTGCGTAGGCCTCTGCGACCTGGCGAATGCGTTTCTGTTGGTCGCGAGACCAGTCGCCCTCGGACGCGTTGAGGCGGATCGCGTACTGGGCCCAGTGGCTCATGGCGATGCGCTTCATGACCTGCCCATTGATGCCAGTAGCAGGCGGGGTGAGGCTGATACTGCCATCGAGCAGCCAGGTGCCGTCGAGGGTTTTGCCACCAGCAGCCATCCATTCGGCCTGGTAAGTCTTCTGCTCGATCAGCTCAAGGACCGGATAACCGATGGTGGCCAGCGCCTGCTTGACTGCCCAGGGCGTGCCTTTATAGCGGTGCAACATGATCGCGGTCTTGATCAGCGCTCGCCGGTCATCGTCGGATCTGGCGACCGGCCAAGTAGCCTCTTCCAGCATGGAAAACTGCTCGGCAAGGACCGGCAGCAGCGAAGGCGGCACCAGGTCTACCAGGTAGACGAGCATCGGGTCGAGATCGAGGCGCTGCATGTTCTCGTTGAGGAGATCATTCAGCCAAACGAACCGCTCATCACCGGCCAGCGCTGGGGGTAGCTGTTGATCAGCCATTGGACGTCCCTCCATCGATCAACTGGATCGAGGAACAGACCGCCCATTCGTTGCCCAGCAATTCACGCGGAACCGCTGGCTGCTCGACAAAGGCCCGATACACACCGGCCACTTGAAGCCGTGCGATCAGCTGCTCAGGGACGATATCGACACCTAAACCGACACTCAGCTCAAGCGCGTATGTTTCGGCGGCAGCTTGAACTCGCGCCATAGTAGTGAAGCGATCGGCACTGTTGAAGAAGACGATGCGAGCGCTGATCGAGTAATCAACCTGCACCGGGGGCAGCGCATGCACGGTGTCACAGAGGGGCCGCACCTTCTCGCCACTCACCAAGGTCAGTACGCGCTGTAGCAGATCGGCGGTCGGCAATCCGCTGGTGGTCAGCGGGAACAACGCGACATGGCCCGGTTGCTGGCCTTCAGCTGGGCCATGCACCGCCACATCTTTAATCGACTGATGCACGGCCATGGCGTGATAACGATACGCCCCACGGCTGCCAGCATTGGAGTAAGCCTCAGGGGCGAGAATGATGCGCTCACGGTAGCGATCGTCGCCCTCATCCTCGGCACCGTCATAGCTCACCGTGATGTTGGTGGCCAGCAGACCGGCGAACGGTGGATTGGCGATGACGCTGATCTGCCCGATCGCCCAACCATTACCGGCTTCGCCGACCGTACTGCAGGTCGCAGTGACGGTGACTTGAGCCTGGCCAGCAGGGATCAGCACGTCTTCATCAGTGGCGAATGCCAGCTTGGCGTCCTGAGTGGCCACTCGTGTACCGACAGGGATCAGCATCGGCTGAGTTGCAGGCAGCGCAATGGTGAAGCGCACCGTGCAACGAGCCGCTATCGCCAACAATCGAGGGGTCGCGACCAGCTCACCCAGGTAATCCAGAATCGGGCCGTTGCTGTGCCGCACCAATAGCTGCTCACCAGCATTCTGAATGGACATCTGCAGGCCGGTGGTGGCGTAAGCAATCTGGTCAATGAAAAGACGTTCGATCTGCGCCGGATACAGGGTTTTGCCCGACTTCTCTTCATACCGCGCAATCAGATCCGCTTCGGTGGCGGCAGGATCGATCACGACGAATATTGGCTTAGGCAGCTCGCGCATACGGCACCTCCGTCAACTGAGGCACACCGTCTGCGACCCGCCATACAACCGTCAGCGTGACCTGGGCGGCTTCAATGGCTGGATTGACCCGCACCACTGTCACCCGAGTTTCCCAAAGGCGAATAGCGTCCACGGCCTCGCGCACCAGATGCGGCACAACCCGATTAACAGGCCAGTCGATATAGAGGTGGATGTCACTGCCAAAGGTCGGGCGGTGTGGGTCGCTGCCCTTGGGCGTCGTGAGGATGATGCGAATAGCCTGGTCAATATCACGCAGGCCTTCCACGACCGCACCGGCAGTGCCAAGTGCTGGCTGCCAGTGGGCTGCGGTGATGCTGGTATAGGAGATAGGCGTCGTCATGCGCCCATATTGAGGAGGTGCGCGCCTGCTAGCTTTTAATCTGGTTTAAAGCTTCCCGTGCAGGCCGGTCAGCCGAACATCCTTCTATATATATATATAGGGTGATCAGTGACTATGGTGATTCGAGTTGCCGCCACCATCCATCACGGTGCCGCCCGCATTGACGTTACCGCCGACCTCCACATTGCCGCTCACCGTGAGGTTGCCATTCAACTGCACCTCAGGAACGTCCAGGGTGGCCGATGGAGCCTTGACCGACACCGGCTCACCGCATTCGACGCTCAGATTCTTGGCGCACTTGAGCGTGGTGGCTCCGACACAATCCAGCGCCATCACATGGGCCGCACGGTCATAGGTCAGGGTTGTGCCGTCACTGAACCGCACATAGTCAGTGTCTTCATCGACGACTGGTGGCGGCTCAGCGGTGGAATAGATGCCTCCCAGGTAAACACCGCCGACGCCATCGGCATCGAGCAGTACCGCCACCTGCTCATTTAGCTCAGGCATCAACGGACGGCGCTGGGTGCCCTGGGTGTTGCGCTGCGGCACGTGCAGCCAATAGCTCTCAACGCCGTCACGGTCATCCAGGCGCACACGGATCCGGCAAGCCTTGTGATCCACCGCGCTCACTTCGCCGTATTCCAGTTCAACGCCCATGGAAAAGGCCTCCTGCTGCCGTGAGGTTATGCAAGGGCACCATCCTGTTGAAAGCCATAGGTCGACAGCGCTAGATCAGGCTTGGAGGCATTGAATGACAGTGATATGGAGATCGCGGACACACGGCAGAGGCTCAGCTCGACCGTGTAGCCACCGCCACGGGTAATCCGGTGCTGCGCAGACAGGATCAGATAGTTGCCGCCCATCTTTCCCGCCGCGACCAGGGTGACGACGTTGCCACTGACCAGATTTGGCTGACCCATCATCGACCAGTTGCCCGTCGTGCGCTCCCTGTTTGATTTAGCCAGGTCAGCTTTGGCCTTTGCCTTGGATTCCTCTTCAGAGGCCGAACGCTTGCGCTGTTTCTTGGTGTCGGCACTGGTGGTCGCGCCACTGCTACTGCTCGGCACCGCCACGGTCTCGCCGTTTTGAATGTCGTAAGAGATTAGCTTCTTACTGGCCGGATCCTTGTGCTTGACCGACACCTTCTCCGGCACGGTCCTGATCTGGTCTCGCAAGCGTACGCCACTGAGGTCTTTCAGCATCAACTGGGCGACCGGCTTGCCCTTGGCCAGCTCGCTGATGGCGTGAAACACCAGGCGCGAGCCGGTCACTTTAAAGGCGTAGTCATATTCATCTGCCAAGTTGCGCAGGAACTCCAGATCGGACTCCTGCTGTGTCAGGCGATCCAGCTTGATCGGCTCGATGCTGCCCACCAGAGTCAGGCCTAGGCGACCAGCGACCTCCTGAGCCACGGCGGCAAGCGTGGTGTTCTCGTAGGCCTTGTGCTCGGTGGTGCGCAGCGCCGTGTTGATGCCTGTTGCGATCGCCCTGATGCCGACCGTGGCCGGGGCAGAACTGAAGTCCACTTCGTCAATCTCCAGGCGGCTCAGCACGCGCAGCGGCTTGCCGGACCAGCCCAGGGACAGCGCAACCGCGTCACCATGGCCGGGATACCAGGCATCCAACCACTTGCCCTCGGAGTCCTCCAGTTCGATATCCAAGGTGTCAGCCTGGCCTGTCAGGAAGTCCGAGTAGGAGATCGAGGTCATGTGTTTGGTGATGTCGCGGGTGATGTTGCGTTGCTGGTAGGTCAGCACAAAGCGCGCCTCGGGCACTTCTCCTGGTACTAGCGCATCCATGGCGGCAGATCCTCGCTGGATACCACGGGATCAAGTACCGGGATGGCCAGCTTCAAACCAGCGGGCAGCGCCCCGGTAATCGGCACGTGAGGGTTGGCCTCGACGATCGGGTGATAGCGGTGCGCATCTCCGTAGTACTTCCACGACAGTTGGTCCCACCGCTCGCCTTCAGTTGTGACATGGGTCAGGAACATCAGGCTCTCCTGGTGATGACTTGAGCGGCTAGGCCGGTCAGGCCCGTTGAAGCTCCATCGAGCCGGTCGTATGCCTGGGTAATGTAGTTGCCAGAAGTCTCGAATCGATCCGCCACATTGCCCAGATCCAGCGGGCTCAAGCTAGAGCGTGCGCCGCTGACGCTGCCATACAGGCTCTGACCCAACTGGGCGATGTCCTGCCCCTCGCGGATAAAGCTCGCGGCCTCTGTCAGGCCGCCAATCGGACCCAGCGCTCGCTCAGCCAGAGCGGCGAGTTGCGGTGCCTGAGTCAGCAGCGTCATCGGATTGAAATTCTTCACCGCGTCGTAAATGGTTTTCGCCTGCTGGATCATCGTCCCGGCCTGGCGCGCATAGCCCACTACTTGCTGGGTCGCGGTCAGTGCCGGCGCAAGCTTGGAGATTAGCGCCGGCGTCGCGATCTTCGCTGCCGTAGTGGACTGTACCGCCGAATCAATCAGGCCAGCCTTAACGACCTTGGGCGTGAATGGCCCGGCGTATTCGCGCAGACTGACCTGGACGTTCGACGAATAAAGTCGACCGTCAGCCGAGGTCCGGCGAGGCGTGTTGCTGATGTCCGTAATCACGAAAGCGCCAACGTATTCCCCACTGCCCAGGACAAACGCCAGCGGCTCGTGCTTGCTCTTTGCCTCGCGCAGGGTGCGCAGGCGGACCTCGGGGTCGCCCAGCCACGGATGCAGCTGCATGCTGAATTTAAGCTCGTCGAGGCCGTCGCCGATCCACTCCAGGAGTGGCTTGCCCTGGATCAGCAAATGCTCAGCCCAATCGGCAGTGCTGCTCTGTTCCATGCCGGTGATGCCGCTGGCCACTTCGAATTCTATCTTTCCCAATACTGCATACATCAGGTGCGTCCTCCAGCTGGTGGTCCGTAGCTGCGGCGTCCCTGGTCATGCTGGAAGCGCTCCATGAACCTGACGAACTCGGCATAGCTTGTATTCAATGCTTGGGAGACCTGGTTGCCAACGCCTTCACCGCCCGGCACGTTGATGACCGGAGAGAAAGTCACCTGCAGAGGCTGCGCGCCAGCTCCGCCGCCCATGGAGCCCGCACCTGCGTATCCATCAGCGCCCGCCATGTTGGCGCTAGTAAGCGCATTCAGATTAGGAAGGCGCATCGCGACGCCCGTCTGGTCGGCCATGCCCAGTGCTGCCTGGCGAACGAGGCCGGACTGCGAGGCAATACCGATGGCGGCACCTTCGCTGATGTTGGCACCGTAGCCCATGAACACCCGGCTCGGCGACTGGATGCCCAGCGTCTCGGTAAACCAGCCCTTGATCGAAGTGCCAATGCCGACCACGGTTTCCTTCGCACTTTCAAGCTTGGCGCTGATGCCGCTGATCAGGCCGCTGATGATATTGCCGCCGAACTCACTGAACTTGCTAGGCAACTCAACTCCGAAGTAACTCATGACTCCGGCGAAGGCCCGATAAAACAGGCCCAACGGGGAAAAGTTAATAATCAGTCCGGCAATTCCCGCAAATCCCCCGTTAAAGGCAGTCTTTATCTCGCTCCAAAGACCTCCGAAGAAGCCTTTGATGGGCTCCCAATATCGGTAAATAAGATAGGCACCCAGCGCAATAGCGGTAATGGCCAAACCGATGGGGTTCATCAACAGTGCGCGGCCAAGCCAAAGAATGGCCTGTCCTGCGAGCTTCAGGCCGAACAGCAATGTCCCTCCCAGTACTTTGCCGAGCATGAGACCGCCGCGAGCAGCCATCATGAGCGGCGCACCAAACGCCATGCCGATACCACGCAGGAATATGCCGCTGTATCTGAGCGTGGTCATCAGTCCGCCACCCAGCATCTTCAGGCCCGAGATCGCCGGAGCAAACTTGCCCATCTGCCACGCGGCCCGCAGCAGCAGCCATTTGGAGGACATCGACGTGACGGCGGTCGTTGCCGCTGCGAAGGGCGACATCACCAGGTTAGCGCCGTAGGCCACGCCGATGAACGCCAGCTTGGCTGTCAGCAAGCCCGCGACCAGACCGACCACACCCTTCACCAGGGCTGGGTTTTCACCTGCCCAAGTGGCGAATGACTGGACGACTGGCAGAGCTGCCTTAGTTATGTCTACAAGTGCAGGCAACAGGACGCTGCCAACAGTGATGCCCAGTTCCGACAGATTTATCGAGAGCGCCTTCATTTGCTCTCGCGGGCTCTCCATCCGCTTATTCCAATCGCCATCACCGCCCTGGTCGGCGGCGCCAAAACTACCTTTCTGAATATCTGCGCCCTCGTTTCGGTTTGCGATAGCGGGACGAATAAAAGCCAGCGTTTCCTGGTCCGCGAACAATTCACCCAACTTGTATGATTCGTTCAGCCGGGCCAGTGCCGTCTCACGCTCTTTATCATCCTTGAGGGCCATCACTTTCTGAAACTCACCAGCTGCCTTTGGCCCCTTCGTGCTCATGTACTTGGTGATGATTTCGAGCATGGCCTGCATCGGCGTCATACCTTGGCTGACCATGTTTTTCATAGCGTCTTTTAGGTCAATACCTGCGTCTTTGAAACTCTTCAAAGTGTCCTTCGCAGTAATTTTCGACAAAAAGTTTTTAAAGTTGTTGGCCGCCTCGTCGTTGCTACCCGCACCCTTACGCGCAATTTGCAACGATGCACCAATCTCAGCAACGGCTCGCTCACCCGTTATGCCCAGGGCGGCAAACTGCGGAGTCAACTGAGGCAGCCATTTAGCCATGTCGGCCAGCTCGAACTGGCCTCGCTTACCGGCGTAGGCCAGCATGTTCATGGAGCGCTCAAGACCCGCAGCGCCGATGCCGAGGTTGTCATTCAGCGCGATGGCCACAGACCCCAAATCATCCATGCTGGCCCGCGTAGCAGTTGCCGTTTTTGCCATCACTGGCGCATAAGCAGCCAGCTCTTTTGCGCTGGATATGCCGCCAGCGATCAGCACTGCAGTACCTTTTGCCACTTCAGTCTGAGTCTGATTCCACCTCAGCGCAGCACCACGCATTACGCCGCCGAGACGCTCTTCCTCAGCAGCATCAAAGCCGCCGGTGATGGCGATGTCGTTGGTTTGATCCTTGAAGTCGATGGCGGTGCGCATGGATTGCACGACCGGCGCGCCCAGAACGGCAGCCGTACCAATCGTCTCCATGGCCTGCCCGCGCAACTCTCCACGTCGATTTTTTAGGGTTTCGCCGCGTGCAATGCTGGTGTTGAGCTGCTCCTGCTTGATCTTCAGTTGATCAAGGGTGCGACCCACTTGCGTGTACTGGTTGCGCAGGCGCTCGATACCGGTACCGCCGCGCGCGAGTGACGCGGCGAGCTCCGTACCAATGAGTTTTTGTCGGGCGGTCAGGCTGTCAGTTGCTCGCCCGAGCTGCTGGACGGTGGAGCGTGCAGATCCGAACGCGGACTGCAAACTGCCGGAAACAGCCGCGCCGATCCGGAGCCCGACAAGAACTTCATTCGCCATATTGATTACGCCTGGAGCGTGAAACTGTGCCAACCGAGCAGTAAGGCCCGGCTCCTGCGATGCCCCTCATTGCGAGCGCATCTTTTCTGCAGCTTCGATGCGTCTGTCGATCTCCCGACTGCACACATCAACCCAGCGCAGGTATTCCGGCATCTCCAGATTCGCTATCTCCGAGGGCTGCATCTTTAGCACCATCAGCAGCGCTTCGTCCCAAGAGTGCAGCCAGGTCTTCTCCATTAGCCATTCCCCGAAACACCTCGGTAACGGTTTTGGAGTCGGCGATATCCAGATCGTTAAGATCTTCGATGGTCATACCGGTCATTTTGGCGAGGAGAAAATCTTCAATCACGCCCTCGTCCTTGCTGTAGGACTGGGCCTTGCCGATGTCCTTACGCTTCAGCCGGATCACGGGCAGCGCGGTCAGGCGATCGCCCGCTGCGGTAGTGAAGGGAAACTTGAGAGGAATGCTAAGAGAGGCAGCCATCGATATTGCTCCAGGTGAAGTGGGAGTGCTCTGAAAGAGTCCAGAGGTTCGCACCTGGTGAGCGATTCGGCTTTTAATACGCTTTAAAGAGAAGCCCCGCACGGTGGCGGGGCTTCAGGGTTGCATCCATGCTGCCCCGTCCATGGGGCTGTGTCAGATCAGGCGCATCCAGCGCAACCGTTAAGCCTGGCCAATGTTCTTCCTGTACGTTGCCAGCTGATCTTCGCCATTTACCTTGAAAATGTTCGCCAGGTAATCCAGCAGCAGGACTTCATTCCCATCAAGCACCTGGCGCACATAAGTGGCCGAGAACGGTGATTCATACTTGGCCGGATCACGAGGCTTGTGGCTACCCAGTTTGTATTCCTTGAAGGTGATGGTCATCATCGTGACCAGCGGGATCTCCTTCACCAAGCCAGTGCTATCAAACACCTGCACGTTGGACCGGCACTGCAGCGCAACGCTTTTGAAAGGCGTTGCAAGCTTGGTGGCGGCGTCGCCGTACAGGCTGTTCCAGTTGATCTTGCCTTCCATCTTATCGAAGCCATCCGGCAGCTCGATCAAGCCGATCATGCCCAGCCCCTGGAAGTCGGACATCACCGCTTTCACGGAGCCAAGGTCGATTTCTTCGGCTTTGCCGAAAAAGCTGGCCCCGTCCAGATAGATGTTGGCATTGGAAATGCGGTGCGCACTGAAGCTCATTATGCTGCTCCCAGGTTGACCAGGTAATCGCCGGTGATTTCGGTTTCGAACGTGCCTCGCTCAAGCGGCAAAGGCACGGTCAGCTTGTAACTGAACAGCGCGTGGCCGAGCTGCAGTTCTGTCTGAGGGTTGCGGGCAGGGTCATACCAGCACTCCCCACCGATCAACGCCTGATCGCCAATCAACTTGCGAAACAGCAGATTGACGCTTTCGGTGATGCTGTCGATCAGCGAATCGGTGATCGGCATGTCAACGAATTGCAGTGAGCTGTAGCGGATCGATTCGTCGATGATGTCCTTGGTGCGACGAACGTTTTCGAAGTTGCGCATCTCCGTCACGGTTGGCCAGGCAGCAGTGCGGTTACCCCACAAGCGCAGCCCGGTACCGAAGGAGTTGAACACGGTGGTGATGCCGTTTTCGTTGAGCAAGTTGACTTCGCTGCTTGCGTCATCAACACGAGCGGTCAATGGCCGCTCCAGCCCGATCACGCCAATCAGCTCCTGATTGGAGCTGCTCCACCAGTAACCCTTGTCATTGTCGATCTTTGCCCGAAGAGCAGCAGCGCGGATCGACAAAGGCTCCAGGCGCTCACCGCTGGTGGCGGTGTCGAGCACTTTCACGTGGGGATAGCACAAGCGTACCCGGTCACTGCTGGTGTTGAAGTTGATCGCGCCTGCAGGCCCGCGACCGGCAATGCACTGCTGCACCGTGGTGCCGATCGGCGCATCGATGTAAGCGACCCCGCCAACCTGAGTGGCGGCAGCGATCAGCTCGACGCTGATCGAATTGAGCTGACTGAACCCTGGAGCAATGAAGATTTTCGCGAAGAAGCCCAGGGTGTTGTAGCTGTCCTGGAACGCTTTGAGCCCGCTTCGCTGACCTGCAATGTTGACCGCGCCGACGATATCGGCAGGCGTGACCTTGCTCGGATCTGCATGGGTGTAGTCGGCGAGGACCGAACCGTTTACCGGGATGGCGCCAGCGGCCAATCGGGTGACCTTGCCAGTCAGCATATCGACGGTGTAATCGACGCCGAGTGCGTAGGCAGCGCCATTGCCCGTAGCCGGTTTTAGCGCCAGCAGCTGCAGTGCGCCATGACCCAATCGCAACAGTTCGTTGTCGCCAAAGGAGCGGGCCTGGCCCAAAACGTTGGTGCGATGGATCAACGGATCCAGAACATTCACCACCAGCACAGTGCCTGCGCCGAAGTCGTAGATGCTCGACAACGCCTTGGGGATACTGAAGCCGTCCAGATCATCAGGACCAAACTGAGCGCCGTCGGTCTCGTTCAGCGACAGCGTGACCGCATTCACCGCCCCGACCGGTGCGGTACCGAGTAGCGCAATGACTGCCGACTTCACAATGCGGATGGGTCGCGCCCCTCGGGAGATCTCAAGGGTTTCAATACCGTGCAAATAGTTAGCAGCCATCAGGCTTTTGCTCCTTTCTTGTCTTGCGCAGTTGGCGCATCGACCACAGCGCTTTCGGCAGCATCGCCTGGAAGCAACTCTAGGTGTTTGAGGACGAGCAGTACCTGAACATACTCATGACCTTCAGGTAGCTCGACAGGCTTGCCAGGGATCAGCTGTACTTCGAGCAGCTCGGCAGGCTTGCCGGATTCAGCCACTAAGCGAAGCGTCGCCGCGCTCTGCGGGCCTTTGTACAAATAGCGGGTCAGTTTCACGGGAGATCCTCGAAACGGGTCTGAGTCAGGGGATACCCGGTTTCGGGCTCCATGATTTGCAACTGGGTTGCACGGGTGGAAATGTCGAGGCTGTATTGCCAAATGCCCTGGACCTGGCCGATGAACGCTTCAGCGACTGGACGGCAGGCCACATCACAGTGCGGTGCCCTCCAGCCAGCCAGCGCGCCACGAGCTCGATCTAGGTAGCTAATCACCCCGTCCTTGCCGTTCAACTGCCGGAACACAAAGGTCAAGCGCAGCACGATCTTGCGGGCCTGAAACATGGCATCGGTCGATTCGGAGTCGTCGAACGATGACTTGCCGAAGGCCACTAATACTGCGCCGCGAGAATGGTTAAGCCGGTATTGAGCCGGGCTTTCCGGGAACAGCTCGACCATCAGCTCTTTATCGAAGTGCGCTTTCAGGCGCTCGACGATGGCAATCATCAGTTGCTCGGTCTGGGTCTTTGGCTGAATCAACGGCTGACTCATTGGTAGCCCTTCCATAAATCATTGCCAAACTGCTGGCGACGGGAGCGGACCCGGATTTCGCCGGGCTCGGGAGCCGCCTTGCCTGACGGCATGCCCAGGGTGACGACACCATCACGAATGCTTTCCAGCAGCTTGATGGTGTCCTTGCGGCTGTCCTTGACTGGATCCGGCAACGAGCCTTCTGGCCGACGCTGATACAGCCAGTGTCGTGCCAGATAGACCACGGCATCGCGCAGCACCGTGGGGACCGGATCGAGCGGCAAGGTGTAGCGCCCGCGCAGATAACCGTCGACCAGCTCTTCGGCCTGGCGCACGCCATCCTCGATCACGGACTCGTTCGGCTGCATGGCCGAGGGGTCATCGTTGGAGAGCTGAATCAGCGTCATCTCTGGGATGGCGCTGCCGATATCGGCGCGGGTGCAGTAGCGCATGGCCTAGAACGACAGTTCGACGAGGGCTTCAGGGAACAAGCACATGGCCAACGGGTTAGCCTGCGCTTCTACGTCCCAGCCTTTGCCCATCTTGCGTTCTTCACCCTTGCTGTAGAACGGCAAGCCCACGGTGTTGACCGTCTCGTTGTAGTTCGCCGGGGCGTTGAACATCTTGAAGACGCCTTTACCCACCGGGAATACCTGGGCGACGCTGGACGGAATGAAGCGCTGGCCGCTGACCGTTACGTCGTACTCGACAAACTCGATGCCACCGAAGGTGAAGCCCGAACGCAGATCACCGCCGATACGGTCTTGCGCCTCCTGGTAACCGGCGAACGCAGCCTTGACCTTCTCATGTTCGGTAAAGGCGTCGAACCAGTCGGGACCGCAGAAGGAGCGGAAGCCGGTGACCATGACACCACCGAGTTTCGATTCAGCATGCCGCTTGGCATCCAGGCAGGCCTTGCGAACGTTGGTGGTTGCCGTGCCGAGGGCGACTGTTACCTTCTTCTGTGCCACGCCAAACTCGCTGAACAGATCGAAGAGAACCGAGCCGTCTGCATTGAGCAACTTGCCGCGCAACGCACCCACACGCTGGAACTCGCGGGTGGACTCGATGCTGTTCTTCAGCTCCTGCAGGTGATCATTGATGATCGTTGCCTGGGGAACTGTGGCGGTTTCCTGGCCGAAGGATGCGATGCCCTGCAGCTGGCTTGGAAGCAGCGGACGAGACAGTGGCAAGTGCAGCGTTTCAAACGTACGACGGGCGCGCTTGCCAGCTTTCACGGCTGCCGGATCGGCATCGCGGGAGGTATTAGGCACCAGCACCAGGCGGCCTTCGTACTCGTCGATGACTACCGATGTGGTGGTGACGCCTTTCTCTTCGAAGATGCCCATCGCACCGACTTTGCTCGGGATGACAGGAAGTTTGTTGATGGATGCGCTAAGGCTTGCAACGGTGAAGAGGTCTTGAAGATTCATGTACAACTCCTATCAGAGCGCCGCACGAGCGACGATGCCCAGGGCGTTAAGTTCGTCCAGGGCGGTGGCTTTCTGGGCATCGGTGATACCGGCAGGCCATTGCAGTTCTACCAACTCGACCACCGCACCCCGAGCGATGACCACGCCAGGCGTATCAGCGGCGGTGGCATCCACGCTCTCACCGAGAACAGCTGCGGCCTTTTTGGCTGCGCCTGTGCCCGCCAGATCGAGCGCCTGGTGCTTGCCGCTAACCTTCGCCAGAACGGTGCCCAGCGGGTAAACAGCACCCATCGCGAGCAGCGCTTTTTCCTTGGTCCAGCCGGGAGCGGCTTCAACCAGGAGTAAATCACCCAGCGTTTTGGGTGGTGTGTAAGTAGGCATGGAGCCTCCTATCGTTTCGAACGGGCTTCGGCGTCAGCCACAAGCGGGTTAATGGATTTGTCCTGGGTCTTGCCAGCGCGGTGCTTGGAGGCCTGCTCGCTGAAGCTGACAGCACCGGTCAGCTCCTTGAACACGGACTTCAAGCCTTCGCTGAGCGGCTGGCGGTCGTCGGCCTCGCCAAACTCCAGAGGTTTATCGCTCTTGTCGCCGGTCTCGGCGTAGTCCAGCGCAGCGACCACAGCAGCCACGTGGGCAGGCTTCATGCCGCTGGCCACCAGATGCTCGGCGAATTCTGTGTGGCCGGTATGGATCGCTTCCTGGGTCGCGGCTTTGTCGGCCTTGTCGCGGCGGGCGATCTGGGCTTTAAGACGCTCGTTGTCCGCCGTCAATACGGCCTGTTCTTCCTCGGTCACGGGGTTTACCTCAGTGGTGGGTTTGGGTTCTGAATAGGAAGGGCCTGCATTCAGGTCATTGCGGCGCGCCTGCTCGGCAAGGCTGTCGATCTCCCAGGACGGAGCCACCTTGTCGGCAGTTTCAGCGCCGAACTGGCCGATCAGGAACTCGCGGAATTTGCGCCACAAGCCCGAGCTGATCTCGTGGCCGTAGTCGCCGAACTCGACGACACCTTCATCGGTGCCAGCCAGATCGATGGAGCGCAGCCCCTTGATCGAAGGCGGCTGGGCTCCGAGAAAGCCGACGTGGCGCAGGTAGTACACGCCAGGCACTGGGTTGCTCGGTGAGTCGGGGTGATAGAACGAGGCTGAGATCTTCTTGTAGCTGCCTTTGCCGATCAGCTCGGCGAACGCCGGGTCGACCTGCTGCGGCACGGCGATCAAGCCTTCAGCTGTTGCCTGAAGAGACTCCACCCAGCCCATTGCCGGGTCATCGTGCTTGGGATGGCCAATCACCAATGGCGCTTCGTGCAATGCCGGTGAGTAAGCACTCACCGTGGCGGCCAGATCACTTTCGCTGAAGTTGAAGCTGGCACCGCTCATGGCGGTATGGGTACCCGGCTTGAAAATATGGAGTGGCTTCATGGCTATTGGCATGCGCTTGATGGGGTAAGCACACAGCCTGATGCAATGGACTGCCAGAGACTTTTAATCGGCTTTAAAGAGTTGTCGCGAGGGAATGTGATGAAGTGGCCGGGATATGCACCCGATCAACAGGGGCAAAGGACGGCAGCGGGGATTTATAAAGCATATACAGCGGACTTCGGGGGTGTGGCGTGATGAACCGGGGCGCTGAACGCCCCTAATCGCCTCCTGCGGCCTTACACGCGGGCCGCTTTTCCCAGGTGCATCATCGCCAGATCAAGGATTGCTTCCTCGGCTTCGGGCTGCACGACACCCTCAGCGTCCATCGGCAGGTAAGGTCGAGCGGGAATATCGCCCCAGAGATGAGGGAACTCCGCCTTGGTACCGCCGAAATGCATCATGGCCGCATAGGGCTTGTTACTGCCAACCACGGCTGAGCTATCGGTGGCATAGGTGGAGATGGATGCTGCCAAGCCAGCGGAACTGACCTGCAGCATTTGACCTGGCCACGTCCCATCCTTTTCGCGCTGGCCGATACGCACGTCAGACAAATCGGTCCAGTCTGGACGGCCTTGCTCCTCCAGATTCTCTTCGGTGATGCTGCCCAGCTCTGCGGCGACTGATCGCATCAAAGGCGCGAGATCGCCTACAGCCCATTCAACCTTGCGCAGCACATCTTGCAAGCGCTGCTGATCCAGCTCGACGGTGAACATGTCATTGCTCCTGCGGGGCGGAGGCTGCCTGTTTGCGCTTGAGCGCCTCGGCCAGACCTGCACCTGGTGCGTGATTGAAACCCGGATCGGTACTGAAAACCGCGACCCGACCTTCGCTATCGGTGGTGCGCAAGGATGTCACCTGGGCGGTGCGGATCTCGCCGGTACGCTTGTCCGCGCCGATTTCAACCGTTCGTGTTTGCATGCGACCCTCGCTGCTGTCGACCGTAAATCCACGACGCGTCAGGGCGGCCTCAGTCAGCGATGTGATTCGGCAGCGGCAGCTGAACCCGTTGGGCGGATAGATCGATGACCACACAGGATCATCATGGCGATAGACCTTGCCACTCAGTGCGCGATGGCTGGGCCGCGTCATGCCATCCAGGATCGCGACATAACGCCAGTAAGGGTGCGTATCTGCCGTCTCTTCCATGCTGGCCTTGCGACCAGCCATATAGGCGCTCTGCAGGTTGGTCTGGTAGATCGTCTTCAGGCGGCGCGGACTGCCTAGCTGCACCATCTCCGCGCCGCCGCTGCTATCGACGATGACCTGCTTGCCCCACCAGCCCTGCGTTTCCAGGACAGGCTGCAACGCTTTGGTGAACTGCTTGAGGGTCTGGCCATCTTGCAACGCAGTTTCCAGTGCGCCGCGAATATCCGACAGCAGATCCAGGCGCATGGCTTTGGCAACAGTGAAGGCTTGGTCGTGCGCCTGGTCGAGCATCTCCTGCCAGTTCCAGGTAATCGCATAACCCTTCGATTTCATGTACTCGACCGCATTCTCCGGCTCCAGGCCAAAGATGGCTTTGAGATCGGCAGGCGATGGCATCTTCGGTGAGGTGGCCATGTCAGTCTTCCCGATCAGCAGCGGCCGTCAATCGGCCCCACATGTCTGCCATGAACATTAGCTTGGTGAGAGTCTGCTGCAGCGCCACGTCGTCCATCTGAGGATAGGCTTCAGCCAGTAAGCCCAGGGCCTCGGTTTCAGTTCGGCCTTGCTGCAAGGCTTCGATCAACGGGGCGATCGCTTTTTCGGCTTGCTCCTGCAGCAGTTGCGCGGGCAATGCATCAATCACCTGGTCAAGCGCGACCTGGTCGAGAATGGGCTTGAGCGTGGCCTCGGCAAACTCTGCCGTGGGTGCGGTGGCCACCTCCGGCGCAGCGAGGTCTCCTTCCTGCAGGTTGTAGGTACGCATCCAGTAAGCCGGGGTGAACCTGACGCCTGCGTCGGTGAGGTTCTTATCACGCTCAGCCAGCGTTTTATCGATCTCGTCCTGCTCCCACAGGTCGTACAGGGGAGCGGCCACGGATTCGCCAAAATTGAGATCCACGATCCGGCGAATAACGCCATTGAGCGCAGCTGCCACG
>NZ_UYXQ01000051.1 GCF_900624995.1 Pseudomonas antarctica | reverse complement strand
GCATCAGGTCAAAAGCTTGGAAGCCGCTGTATGAAGGTTACCTGGCCAGGGGCCTGAAAACGACTCAGGCCCTGGTCATCATCGCCCGCAAGCTGGCACGTATTGCGTTTTCACTCATGAAAAATCA
Source organism: Pseudomonas antarctica (assembly GCF_900624995.1). Lineage (GTDB taxonomy): Bacteria > Pseudomonadota > Gammaproteobacteria > Pseudomonadales > Pseudomonadaceae > Aquipseudomonas > Aquipseudomonas antarctica. Next base: position 26,086 of record NZ_UYXQ01000051.1, on the reverse strand, counting down.
AAGCGAATACCAGTCAAAAGCGGTTTTGGAGGCTTCCCCTCAACCATAGAATCTCCCACATGAAGCCGACGCCAGTGCTACCAGGTCTTACAGTACGTCGAGCAGCTCGACGTCGAACACCAGAACGCTGTGCGGCGGGATGCTGCCAACGCCTTGAGCGCCGTAAGCCAGTTCGCTCGGCACGTACAGACGCCATTTGCTGCCGGCATTCATCAGTTGCAAGGCTTCGGTCCAGCCGGCGATTACGCCACCTACCGGGAATTCTGCAGGCTGGCCACGCTCGTAGGAGCTGTCGAATACAGTGCCGTCGATCAGGGTGCCGTGATAGTGAGTACGCACTTGGTCTTCACGGCTCGGCTTGGCGCCTGTACCTGCAGTCAGCACTTCAAATTGCAGGCCGGAAGCCAGGGTGGTAATGCCGTCGCGCTTGGCGTTTTCAGCCAGGAACGCCAGGCCAGCGCCAGCAGCGGCTTCAGCCTTGGCAGCCGCTTCGGCTTGCATGATTTCGCGGATAACTTTGAAGCTGGCCGCCATTTGCTCTTGGTCAACCCGGCTTGGCTTGCCTGCGAAAGCGTCGGTCAGGCCAGCCAGGATGGCGTCGATGCTAACGCCCGGTGGCGGGTTGTCGCGCAGTTGGTCGCCCAACTGACGGCCGATACCGTAGCTGACGCGGGTTTCGTCGGTGGACAGATTAACTTCGGACATGAAGAGGCTCCGCTGTAGGGCAGCACGATTTCCCGTGCCATCCAAAACTAAAAGGGCCCGCAGACTAGCACACAAGACCGGCCCGTGATGAGCCCCCTGCCCCGCGCCGCAAACCCGACAGGTCAGCATTGCCATACGGTGATAGCCACCCTTCGTCGCACCGGTAAGAAAAGTATTTCAGATTCATCCCCTGCCGCCGATACAGCCCTACACACTTTGGCTGGCTCAAACAACAACACCGTCCAGCAGACATACATCATTCTTGCGGAGCATTCGATGAATAGCTGGTTCGGCAACATCAGCGTCAACCTCAAACTCGGCCTGGGCTTCGGCCTGGTGCTGGTCCTCACTTCGATCCTGGCACTGACCGGCTGGACCAGCCTGGGTAGCCTGATCGACCGTAGCAACTGGATGAGCGACATCACCCAGCTCAACGCCTCGCTGACCAAGCTGCGTATCGTGCGTCTGCAGTACATGCTGGCAAACGGCGATGAGGCCGTGGCACAGAACGTACAGACTAGCCTGGACGCCTTCTCCGCCCAGCAACAGAAGCTGCTGGACAGTTTCAAAAGCCCGGAAAACCGCAAGCTGCTCACCGACCAGAAAGCCGTCATCACCGCTTACCAACAGTCGCTGAACAAAATGCGCGAGGCCTACCGTAACGGCAACGCCGCGCGCCAGGTCATGGGTGACAAGGCTGATATTGCCAATGCTCAGATCGACGCACTGGACACCACCGTGCAGCAGATGCCCGACAGCCCGGAGCGCTACACCCAATACCAGGCTATAACCAACGCCAAGGAAGAGTTCCAGCTGGCCCGTTATGAAGTGCGCGGTTACACCAACACGGTCAACGCAGAGACTGAAGCCCGCGCTGCTGCGCAAATCGAGAAAGCCATCGGTGGTTTGAAAGGTCTCAACGCGGCGTTCGGCACCAGCCAACAAAGTGCATTGACCTCGCTGGAAACCGCACTGGGTGCCTATCGCAGCGCGGTGCAGAGCTACAAGGCAGCCAACGCTAATATCGTCAGCGCCCGTGCCGAAATGACCACACAAGGTGCCGATATCGTCACCATCAGCGACAAGCTGTATGACATTCAGCTGGAACGCCGCGACGCCGAAAGCGCCCAAGCCCGCAGCCTGCAGTTGATCAGCACTTTTCTGGCCCTACTGGTCGGCGTCATCGCGGCATGGGTGATTACCCGCCAGATCACGCGCCCGATCCAGGAAACCCTGGCCGTGGTGGAACGTATTGCCTCCGGCGACTTGAGCCACAACATCCAGGTGACCCGTCGTGATGAACTGGGTGTGTTGCAACAAGGCATCCAGCGTATGGGCACCACCCTGCGTGAATTGATCAGCGGTATTCGCGACGGCGTGACTCAGATCGCCAGCGCCGCCGAAGAACTGTCAGCCGTTACCGAGCAGACCAGTGCCGGCGTTAACAGCCAGAAGATCGAGACGGATCAAGTCGCCACAGCGATGCATGAAATGACTGCTACCGTGCAAGAAGTCGCGCGCAACGCCGAGCAGGCGTCCCTGGCCGCTGCCGACGCTGACGGCCAAGCCCGCGCAGGTGACAAAGTGGTGGCCGAAGCCATCGCCCAGATCGAGCGCCTGGCCGCCGAGGTGGCGCGCTCTACTGACGCCATGACGCACCTGCAGCAAGAGAGCAACAAAATCGGCAGCGTGATGGACGTGATCAAGGCCGTGGCCGAGCAGACCAACCTGCTGGCGCTCAACGCCGCGATTGAAGCGGCGCGTGCCGGTGAAGCCGGTCGTGGGTTTGCCGTGGTTGCCGACGAAGTACGCGGCCTGGCCCAGCGTACCCAAAAATCCACCGAAGAAATCGAAGGCCTGGTCGCCGGCTTGCAGAACGGCACCCAGCAAGTGGCGACTGTGATGAACAACAGCCGCAGCCTCACCGACAGCAGCGTCGAGCTGACCCGTAAGGCCGGCGTATCGCTGGAAAACATCACCCGTACGGTGTCGAACATCCAGTCGATGAACCAGCAGATTGCAGCAGCGGCCGAGCAGCAAAGCGCCGTGGCTGAAGAGATCAGCCGCAGCATTGTGAACGTACGTGATGTGTCCGAGCAGACCGCAACGGCGAGTGACGAGACAGCGAAGTCGAGTGTGGAACTGGCGCGGTTGGGCAGCCAGTTGCAGCAGATGGTCAGTCATTTCCGGGTTTAAAAAACCAAAAAGCCGCCTCGACTTAAGCCGAGGCGGCTCCACTTCTCAGACCTTATAGGTCATCAACGCTGTCGCGCAGGAATGTCCACACGTGATAAACACGCAAGGCATTCACTACGAGGTTCCACATACGTCGTGCAAACTTAGACATACTCGGCCCTCCCTGAGTTGGGCCCTACCTCCAGCGCACTTACCGGAACACGTGAGCCTTCAGACGCAGGTCGATTGCGTCTTTTGAGACAGCAACCCAGTCGCAAACTGGTTTGCAAAAAAAAACCGCCCTACTAAGGCGGTTTTTTATTGCCTGCGATTTACCCATCAGCCCTCGCCTTCCTCAACAAACACCAGCCGATTCCCAAACGGATCGCTGATGCTCATCTCCCGCGAGCCCCAAGGCATTTCCTCAACCCCGGGCTTGGCATAACGGTAATCTTTGGCCAGCAACTGCTGCTGATACGCGTCCACCTCTTGCGCCTGAATCCGCACCGCCGACCCCGGCGAAGCATCGCCATGATGCTCGGATAAATGCAGCACACATTCGCCCAACGACACCTGCAAATACAACGGAAAATTCGCCTCGAAGCGATGCTGCCAGTCGACCTTGAACCCGAGGAACTCGACGTAGAATTCCAACGCTTTGCCCTCGTCGAAAATCCGCAAAATGGGGGTGACTTTTCCTAAGTGCATGGCGACAGCTCCGTGTATGAAAGCGCCCACTATAGAGACGAAAACCCACCACGCAAATCCCCATTGCGCGCCAGGAATCGCCCCGGCCGCTGACCATTGGCCTGCCCATCGCTGTAGCTCAACACCCCGTTGATCCACACGCCATCAATGCCCTGTGCCGCACGCTGGGGCTCTTTAAAATCCGCCACATCGCGCACACTCAACGGGTCGAACAACACCAGATCAGCCCAATACCCTTGACGAATTTCGCCACGCTCGGCCAAGCCAAAACGCGCCGCCGACAGCCCGGTCATTTTGTGTACCGCCGTGTGCAGCGGGAACAACCCCACATCTCGGCTGAAATGCCCCAGCACTCGCGCAAACGCGCCCCACAACCGTGGATGCGGGAACGGGTCTTCCGGCAAACCATCAGACCCGACCATCGACAGCGGATGCGCGAGGATGCGGCGTACATCCGCTTCATCCATCCCGTAGTACACCGCCCCTGCTGGTTGCAGGCGACGTGCCGCGTCCAGCAGCGAAACCTCCCACTCGGCGGCGATGTCCTGCAAATCGCGCCCGCCGACTTCCGGGTGTGGCGTCGACCACGTGATGGTGATGCGAAATGCATCGGTGACCTGCTTGAGGTCCAGCGTCGAGGAGCTGGCCGCGTAGGGGTAGCAATCACAGCCCACTGGATGTTTTTTTGCAGCCAGCTCCAGCGACGCCAACAGCTGCGGACTACGCCCCCAGTTACCCGCGCCGGCACATTTGAGGTGAGAAATAATCACCGGCACCTGGGCATGCCGGCCAATCAGGAAGGCCTCGTCCATCGCCTCCAGCACCGGTTCAAATTCGCTGCGCAAGTGAGTGGTGTACACCGCACCGAAGGCCGTCAGTTCCTCACTGAGTTGCAGCACCTCATCGGTCTCGGCATTGAACGCGCTGGCGTAGGCCAGGCCTGTGGATAAACCCAGAGCGCCGGCCTCCAGGCTTTCTTGCAACTGCACACGCATGGCGGCGATTTCATTCGACGTGGCGGTACGGTGCAGATCATCCATATGGTTGCTGCGCAGCGCTGTATGGCCGATCAACGCCGCAACGTTGACCGCCGGATGAGCGCTTTCCACGGCAGCGCGGTAATCGGCAAAACGCGGATAAGCAAAGGCCTCACGCTTGCCCAGCAGGTTCATCGGGTCCGGCGGATCAGTGCGCAACGTCACCGGCGAGGCGCTGATGCCGCAGTTGCCGACGATCACCGTGGTCACGCCTTGGCTGAGCTTGGGCAGCATCTGTGGGTGGCGGATCACCACGGTATCATCGTGGGTGTGCACGTCGATAAAACCGGGTGCCAAGACTCGGCCATTCGCATCGATTTCATGCTCGGCGTGCGCGGTCGCAAGATCGCCGATCGTCTCGATACGCCCGCCGCGCAGCCCTACATCGGCGACGTAGCCCGGCGTGTTGCTACCATCAATGATCAGCGCCTGGCGAATCAGCGTGTCGTACTTCATATCAATCTCCAAGCGGCAGGCTATCGGGGCCGCCGCGATAATCGTCCAGGGCCAGCTTGATCCGGCGCAGGCGTTCCTGGTTGTCGTCCGGCATGGCCAGCGCCAGCTCGGTAGCGAGCAAGTCGATGGCCAACAGCATGCCGTAGCGCGCCGCCGTGGGCTTGTAGATAAAGCTGGTTTCGGCCGGCTGCAGTGGCAGCAACACGTCTGCCAACTGCGCTAGCGCAGAGTCGGCCAGAGTGATGGCGACGATGGGAGCGTCGTAATTGCGCGCCAGTCTCACCACGTCCAACAACTCGGGCGTGAGGCCAGAGAGCGAGCAAACAATCAGCGCATGCTCAGGGCCCAAGGTCGCGGCCGTTACACGCATCATCACCGGGTCGCGGCAGGCGGCAATCGGGTAACCCAGGCGTACCAACCGCACCTGCAACTCTTCACTGCACAGGCTCGACGGGCCGCCCATGCCGAATGCATGGATCATCCGCGCCTTGCCCAACAGGCTGACCGCATCGACGAAACTTGCCTGGTTAAAACCTGACAGATGCTGGCGTAACGTTAATTCGATATCGCTGAGAATCTGCCGATGAAACGCCGACTGTTCCGGCAAACCCGCAGGGTCCAGAAAGCGGCTGCCCACCCCACTGGCCTGCGCCAGTTGCAGGCGCAAATCACGCAGATCGCGGCAGCCCACACTGCGCGCAAACCGCGACAAGGTCGCCGTGCTGACCTCGGCCCGTTGCGACAACTCTTCCAGGCTGGCCGACGCGGCAAAGCCCACGTCATCGAGCATCAGCTTGGCGATACGCCCTTCGCCAGCGCTGAAGGAACCCTGGCGGGCGCGGATCTGGTAGAGAATGTCCATGGGGTCTCCGGGTTACAAGATGCAGGACAGACCATAAGTGAGACCGAAGGCGACCACCGAAATCAGGGTTTCCAACACGGTCCACGTCTTGAAGGTCTGGATCACCGTCATATTGAAGTATTCCTTGATCAGCCAGAAGCCACCGTCGTTGACGTGGGAAAAGATCACCGAGCCCGCACCGGTGGCCAACACCAGCAATTCCGGGTGGGGATAACCCAGGCCCAGCGCGACGGGCGCGACCACCCCGGACGCCGTCGTCATGGCCACAGTGGCCGAACCCGTGGCGATGCGCATCAGTGCGGCGAACAACCAGCCCATCACCAGCGGCGACAGATGGAAGGCATGGGCCAAGCCAAGAATTTCATTGGTCACGCCGGCGTCCACCAGGATGCGGTTCAAGCCGCCGCCCGCGCCCACCAGCAAGGTGATGCTGGCGGTCGGCGCCAGGCATTCATTGGTGAACTTGAGGATCGCTTCGCGGTTAAAGCCCTGGGCCAGGCCCAAGGTCCAGAAGCTCACCAAGGTGGCCACCAACAGCGCGATCACCGAGTTGCCGATAAATAGCAGGAATTGGTTAAAACCGGTGCCGGGAGTGGAAATCACATTGGCCCAGCCGCCGATCATCATCAGCACCACCGGCAGCAGGATCGTGCCCATGGTCAGCGTAAAGCTCGGCAAACGGGTGCGCGGTTCGCGCTCGATAAACTGGCGTTCCAGCGGGTTCTCCGCCGGCAGGTGAATGCGCGGCACGATGAACTTGGCGTAAAGCGGACCGGCGATAATCGCCGTAGGGATACCAATCAAGATCGCATACAGCACCGTTTGCCCCACCGACGCGTTATACGCCAGCACCGCCATCATCGCCGCCGGGTGCGGCGGAACCAACGCATGCACCACCGACAAACCGGCGACCATCGGCAAGCCGACCATCAGGATCGACACCCCAACGCGCCGCGCCACGGTAAAGGCGATCGGCACCAGCAACACAAAACCGACCTCGAAAAACAGCGGCAGCCCCACCAGGAACGCGATACACACCATCGCCCAATGCGCATTGCGTTCACCAAAGCGATTGATCAGCGTGCGCGCCACCTGCTCGGCGCCGCCGGACTCGGCCATCATCTTTCCGAGCATGGTGCCCAGTGCCACCACCAAGGCAATATGCCCCAGGGTTTTACCGACACCCGCCTCGTACGAGCCCATGATGGTGTCCGCGGGCATACCGGCCATCAACGCCAGGCCGATAGACACCAGAGTGATGACAATAAACGGGTTAAGTCGGTAACGTGCGATCAGCACGATCAATGCAATGATGGCGATAGCAGCGTATGCCAACAGCCCGAAGCCCAGTGGTGCGGCCATGCGGTACTCCTTGGAAAGGGTCACGTCGAATTGGTTGTGAAACTCATAAATCATTACCGAGTTGAATTTTCAATTTTTATGAAAGTAATTTTCGCCCACAGATAAGTGCTGTCGCTTGCGGGCATGCCCAGCGCCAACGCGTGAAAATCCGGAGGGTGTTTTTACATGAAGTTTTTTACGTGTCGAAACTCAACTGTCAGGGCTGAGTCTCAGATAGCAGCCCTACCGTCGATAAGGAATTCCAACGATGAATCGCAAAACCCTGCTTGTGCCTTTCGCCGCCAGCGCGCTGTTGCTGGCCTTCTGCGGCAGCGCTGCGGCCGCCGAGAATGCGGCGCTGAAAAAATGCATGGACGGCGCCAACACCACCGCAGACATGGTCAATTGCAACGCCAAAGAAGCCAAGGTGCAGGATGAGCGCCTGAACAAAGCTTACAAAACCGCCCTGGCCGCCCAGGAAGGCGACCGCAAGCAGAAACTGCAGGACGTGCAGCGCCTGTGGCTCAAATACCGTGACGCCAACTGCGCCTTCGCAGGCTCAGCCACTGGCGGCACCATCGACCAAGTCAACGGCTCCGGCTGCCTATTGGACATGACCCAGACCCGCGCCCAGGAACTCGAAGACCTGGTGGGGCCGTGATCAATTACTCATGATGCACGCGGGCGCGCTTGAGCAACTTCTTGCAGCGCTCCGATAAATGCAGCACCCGCAGGTGCTTACCGGCCTTGGTGTAGCGCTCACGCAAGGTCATCAGCGCAGCGATCGCTGAGTAGTCGACAAAGATCAGGTGACGGCAATCCAGCGTCACCTCGCCCGGGTCATCGGCCGGGTCGAACTGGTTCAAGAACGGCGTAGTCGAGGCAAAGAACAGCGTGCCGTGCAGGCGATAAAGCTTGCTGCCATCGGCTTCCAAATGCTCATCGGCATAGAGCTCACGCGCCTGTTGCCAGGCGAAGTTCAGCGCCGCAATCACAATGCCGCACAGCACCGCCGTGGCCAAGTCGGTAAACACGGTAATCACCGTCACCGCCAGAATCACCAGCACGTCATTGACCGGCACTTTGTTGATCACCCGCAGGGACGCCCAGGCGAAAGTCTGCTGCGACACCACGAACATCACGCCCACCAATGCCGCCAACGGAATTCGCTCGATCAGCGGTGACAGAAACAGAATGAACAACAGGATCATCACCCCGGCAAACACACCCGAGAAGCGCCCGCGCCCACCAGAGCTTAAGTTGATCACGGTTTGCCCGATCATCGCGCAACCGCCCATGCCACCGAACAGGCCCGACACCATATTGGCCGCGCCCAGCGCCACGCTTTCGCGATCGGGGTAGCCACGGGTTTCGGTGATCTCGTCGGTAAGGTTCAGGGTCAGCAGGGTTTCCAGCAGGCCAACCATCGCCATCAGGAACGCATAGGGCGCGATGATGCCCAGGGTTTCCAAAGTCCAGGGGATTTGCGGCAGTGCGAAGGTTGGCAGGCCGCCGGCGATGTGGGCCATGTCGCCCAACGTCCGGGTCGGCAGGCCGAGCAGGTACACCGCCAGGCCAACACCGAGGATCGCCACCAAGGCGGGCGGCACGGCGCGGGTCAGGCGCGGCAGCAGGTAGACAATCGCCATGGTCGCCGCGACCAGGCCGGTCATCACGTATAACGGTGTGCCGCTGAGCCAGCTTTCACCGCTTTTGAAATGCTCCAGTTGCGCCAAGGCGATGATAATCGCCAGGCCGTTGACGAAGCCGAGCATCACCGGGTGCGGCACCATGCGTACCAGCTTGCCCAGGCGCAGCAGGCCGAACGCAACCATGATCAGCCCGCCCAGCAGCACCGTCGCGAGCAAGTACTCCACGCCGTGTTGCACCACCAGTGCGACGATCACCACCGCCATCGAGCCGGCCGCGCCGGAGACCATGCCGGGCCGGCCGCCGAACAATGCGGTGAGGGTGCAAATGATAAAGGCACCGTAGAGCCCCATCAGCGGGTTGAGGTGGGCAACCAGGGCAAAGGCGATGCACTCGGGCAGCAGTGCAAAAGACGTGGTGAGGCCGGCCAGAGCATCGGCGCGCAGACGGGTTAGGTTCATGAGGTACCAGGGCGTTGCGGGGGATAAGGCGGGTAATGGTACGGAATTGAGCGAGGTGGGGCCAGTGTTGGGTGAACCAGACAGACCGAGCGGCGCCTTTCACAAGCAAGCCCACTTCGGCGCCCGGCCCAGCAACTCACGGGCATGCTTGCCACGCACGCCGCTGTTGGGGCCCAGGCCAATGGCGTTGGCGATGGTCATGTCGACAAATGCCGCTTCGCCGCTTTCCACGAAGTAGAAAGCGCCCGGTACAGGCTTCTCAAGCGCCAGCAGGTACAGCGCCACCACGTCTTCGTGTGCCCAATTCAATCGTGCGCACAGATCATAAATCAGCAGGCATACCGCGCCAGCTTGGTCTGAATGAAGTCCAGGAAACACTGGATGCGCAACGCCAACTGCGAGTTGCGGTAAAACACCGCGTGGATCGGCTGGCGATAGCCACTGTTGAACGCCTCCAGCACCGGCACCAGGCGCCCGGCGTTGATATCTTCAACCGTCATGAAGTTCGACAGGCAGCCAATGCCCTGCCCTTGCAGCGCCAGCTGGCGCAGGGTTTCGCCGCTGGAGGCGGCGATACTTGGCTGGATCAGCCAGCGATCGCCTTCCACATGGCGCAGCGGCCAATGGTTGAGGGTTTCGGTCTGGGTGAAGCCCAGCAATGTATGGTCCGCCAACTCGGCGACCGTGGACGGCGTGCCGTATTGCTTGAGGTAGTCGGGGCTGGCGAGGATATGCAGCGGCGTACAGCCGAGCGACCGCGCGTGCAGCGTGGAGTCGGCCAGCGCACCGATGCGAATGGCAATGTCGGTGCTCTGTTCCAGCAGGTCGATGATCAAGTCATCGCTGTTCAGCTCCAGCTGGATGTCCGGGTAAAGGCGGCGAAATTCGGCGATGTACGGCACGATCCCATGCAGCATGAACGGCACAGCGGCGTTGATGCGCAGGCGCCCGGCCGGTTTTTTCTGGCGCGACGACAGCCGCTCTTCCAGGTCATCCATCTGCGCCAGGATCACCTTGGCCTGCTCAAAGAAGTACTTCCCCTCTTCGGTCAGGTCCATGCGCCGCGTGGTGCGGTTAATCAGCGTGGTGTCGAGCTTGGCTTCCAGGCGTGACAAGGTGCGGCTGACCGCCGAGGGCGTCTGCCCGACCTGCTCCGCCGCGGCGGAAATCGAGCCGCACTCAATCACGCTGACGAAGATCTGTAACTCATCGGATCGGGCTTTCACAGGCTGTCCTTGTTGATCGGTGGGTAGCAGCTTACACCGAGAGGTTAAACACCCGCGCCAGATGCTGCTCGTAGCGTGCCACGTCAGCCTCGATGGCTGGGCGCTTCATCACGTCCACGCACAGGAAAGTCGGCAGGCAGGTCATGCCGAGGAACTCATTGGCCTTGTGGAACGGGAAATAGACCGCGTCGACGCCCTTGGCTTCGAAGAAATGGGTCGGGTCGTCGAAGGCTTGCTGCGGGGCATTCCAGGTCAGCGACAACAGGTACTGCTTGCCCTGAATCAGGCCGCCGCTGCCGTATTTTTGCGACGAATCGGAGCGCGTACGGCCATCGCTGGCGTAGAGGCTGCCGTGGCCTTCGGTGAAGACTTCGTCGATGTACTTCTTGACGATCCACGGCGCGCCCATCCACCAGCCGGGCATCTGGTAGATGATCACATCGGCCCAGAGAAATTTGGCCACCTCTTCGGCCACGTCGTAGCCTTCGTCGATATGGGTGACTTTGACATCAATGCCGCCACGGTCCAGCACCGCCAGGGCGGCGTCATGCAAGGTGGCGTTGTAACGGCCGTCGGAGTGGGCGAATTTCTTGCCGCCGTTAAGCAGGAGTACTTTTTTCATCGAAGGGGTCCAGAGGGTTAAAAATGTGTGCCGGCAGGCTATCGACATTCAACCCTGGGAATAAGCGGCAGTGCGGCAAAATACATTTGACCAAAATGCACGAATAACGCCGTACTCTTGATTTAACCGCTGATCAGCAAATGACCGCCCAACAGCGCCATGCCGATAAAAAACACGCGTTTGAACAGCACCGCACTGATGCGCTGACGCAACGCCTGACCCAGCCACATGCCCAACAACGCGGGCAGCAGCGCCAACAACGAAGCACTAATTTCGCTGCCGCCCAAGGTCCCGCGCCAGGCCAAGCCCGCAGCCAACGCCAGCGTAGACACGCTGAACGACAGCCCCAAGGCCTGCACCAACTGATCCCGGTTCAAGCCCAAGGCTTGCAGGTACGGCACAGCGGGAATCACGAACACACCGGTGGCCGAGGTGATGATGCCGGTGATCAGCCCACACCACGGCCCCAACCAACGCTCGGCCTGAGGTTTCACCTTGAAGGTGGGCAGGAACAACCCACTCATGGCATACACCAACAACGCCGCGCCTAGCGCGCGCACCACCGAATGCCCGCCGCCCATGCCCAGCCACAGCGTGCCGAGCCCGGTGCCGAGGAAAACCAGCAGCAACATCGGCCACAGCCGCTTGAGCAATTCGCTCAAGTGGCCGCCGGTTGCCAGTTGCCAGAGGTTGGTGAGCGTTGAAGGAATGATCAGCAATGCCGCAGCCTGCGCCGGGAGCATAGCCAGGCCGAGCATGCCCATGGCCACGGTGGGCAGGCCCAGGCCGATGATGCCTTTGACGGTGCCGGCCAGCAGGAAGGTGCCGACTACCAGCAGGGTCAGGGCGGGGCCGAGGTTTTGGTAGAACGCTAGGAAGGTAGTCATCGGTCGATTGTGGGGTGTTAAGGCGGTTATGAAAATTCGCCATATACTGAGGCAGCCTCTTGTTTTGCATGAGGCTGAGGGCGCCATCGCAGGCAAGCCAGCGATGAGGCCAGTTCAGTCACCCGAGAGACCCAGCCATGCCCTTTGACCTGATCGACCTGCGCCTCTACCTGCACATTCTCGACACCGGCAACATTACCGCAGGCGCGGCACGCAGCCATTTATCCCTGGCCGCTGCCAGCGCCCGCATCCGTGCGATGGAAGCTTCATTGGGCATCGAATTTCTCGAACGCGGCCGCCGTGGCGTCACACCGACGCCAGCAGGCAAAGCCCTGGCCCGCCATTCGCGCCTGTTGCTGCAACAGGCCGAGCACCTGCAACAGGACCTGGCCGAGTACGCCAATGGCGTCAAAGGCCAGGTGCGCCTGCTGTGCAACACCACGGCCCTGAGTGAATACCTGCCGGAATTGCTCGCGGACTTTTTGCGCAAACACCCCAACCTCGACATCGACCTGCAGGAGTTACCGAGCCTGCGCATCACCCAGGCCTTGCGCCAAGGCACGGCAGACCTCGGGATTATTTCCGACGCGGTGGACACCCACGGCCTGCAAACCTTGCCGTTTCGCGACGACCCGCTGGTGCTGATCATGCCCCTCGACCATCCGCTAAAAACAGCGAGCTTCATCGACAGCCTGCAGTACGACTACGTAGGCCTCAGCGCCAACAGCGCACTGGCGGTGTACCTGGAAGAACAGGCGTTGCACGCAGGTTTTCGCCTGCAAACGCGCATCCGCGCCGATGGTTTTGACGGGTTGATTCGCATGGTCGTCGGCGGCGCGGGCCTGGGCATCGTGCCCCAAGCCGCACTGGAGCGCTGGCCGCTGGAGCGCCTCTTCAAGGCCCAACCTCTGCGAGAAGACTGGGCCTGTCGAACGCTGCTGTTATGCGCGCGTTCCTTTGAGCAATTGCCCGGCTACGCCAAAGCCTTGTTCGACGCCTTGGCCCTGCCCTTGCGGAAAAACCCGTAATACACCGCCGACAGAATCAGCAGGAACGGCACGCCGAACACCAGGGTCATCTTGAACGCCTCGGTGAAGTACGTGGTGATCATCACCGCGCCCATCAGCACCAGGCCCAACAGCGTGCTGTAGGGAAACAGGCGTAGCTGGAACGACAACTTTGCCCCGCCATGGCGCTTGCGATAACGGCGGAAGAACAGGTGCGTGAGGAAGATCATGAACCAGGTGAAGATCGCGCCAAACATCGAGATCGCCATCATCAAGGTGAATGAGCTTTGCGGGTACACCACGTTGAGCAAGGTCGCCAGGGCAATACCCGAGCTGGACAGCAGCAGCGCATTCAGCGGAATCCCGTTCTTGCTCAAGGCGCCCATGGACTTGGGCGCAAAACCTGCGCGAGACAAGCTGAACATCATGCGTGTGGTGATATAAAGCTGGCTGTTCATCGCCGACAACGCCGCGATCAGGATCACGAAGTTCATCACCCCGGTGGCGCCGGGAATGCCGATGGTCTGCATCACTGTGACAAACGGGCTCTGGGTCTGGCCAGCCTGATTCCACGGCACGATGGCCAGCATCAGCGCCAGGGTCAGCAGGTAGAACACGACCAGCCGCACGATGGTAGCGCGGAAGGCTTTCTTCACCGCCTGCTCCGGGTCGGCGGCTTCACCGGCCGCTACGGCGATCATCTCCACGCTGAGGTAGCTGAAGATCGACACGATCACCGCCATCCACATACCGCTCAAGCCATGCGGAAAAAAACCGTCGTGAACGGTGTAGTTCTGCACGCCGTACTCCGGGTTGCCCGAGCCGAACACCACGTACACCGCAAGGATGATGAAGCCGACGATGGCGCTGATCTTGATCGTCGAGAACCAGTATTCGAAGTTGCCGAAGGTCTTCACGCTGATCGCATTGAGCAGGATCAGCACACTGGAAAATGACACGATCCACACCCACTCCGGCACGTTGGCGAACCAGTACTTCATGTACATCGCCACCGCCGTGACCTCGGCGCCCACCGCCAGCACAATCGCCGCCCAGTAGGCATAACGCACCAGGAAGCCGGCCAGCGGGCTGATGTAGAACTCGGCATAAACGCCGAATGAGCCCGAGGTGGAATGCGCCACCGTCATCTCCGCCAGGCAGCCCATCAACAGCAAGGTGATCAGCGCGCCGATGGCGTAGCTCACCAACACACTCGGCCCCGCATAGCCGATGGCATAGGCGCTGCCCATGAACAGCCCGGTGCCGATGGCGCCACCGATGGCGATCATGCTCATCTGGCCGGAAGTGAGCTGGCGCCGCAGGCCCAGTTCGCGGTGGGTGATCTGTGCAAAGCCGTTGTCTGGCGTGGTCACGTGGTGTGCCCCTTTATTATTGTGATTGCACGGTTTGGATATAGACACAGCTCCACTGTGGGAGCGGGCTTGCTCGCGAAGGCGGTGGGTCAGTTACAGAATATGTTTCTGATACACCGCTTTCGCGAGCAAGCCCGCTCCCACAGTGGTCTTGCAGTGTTCTTAAGTGACACTGTTGCGCACTTTGAACTGCGGTTGATCCCAGGTGTGGTTATCGAGAATGTCACCGAGGATTTCCACGGCGTCCCATACCTCGGTAAAGCGGGTGTACAGCGGGGTAAAACCAAACCGCATGATGCGCGGCTCACGGTAATCGCCGATCACGCCCCGGGCGATCAGCGCCTGAATAACCGCGTAGCCCTCGGGGTGTTCGAAGCTCACATGGCTGCCGCGTTTGGCGTGTTCACGTGGCGTAATCAGCACCAGGCCGTGGGCGGCGCAGCGGGTTTGCACCCAGGCGATAAACAGGTCAGTCAACGCCAGGGATTTAGTCCGCAGGCTGGCCATGTCGGTCTGGGCAAAAATCTCCAGGCCGCATTCGACCATGGCCAACGAGGTGATCGGCTGCGTGCCGCACAGGTAACGCGCGATGCCGCTGCTCGGGGCGTATTGAGCGTCCATCGCAAACTGCCGGGTATGCCCGAACCAGCCCGACAACGGCTGGCGCACCAATTCCACCAACGCTGGGTTGACCCACACAAACGCCTGGGAGCCCGGCCCGCCATTGAGGTATTTATAGGTGCAACCAATCGCGTAATCGGCCCCCGCCTTGTGCAGGTCGATAGGCACCGCGCCCGCCGAATGCGCCAGGTCCCAGATGCTCAACGCACCACATTCGTGGCTCAAGGCGGTGAGCGCCTGCATGTCGTACATGTCGCCGGTCTTGTAGTTGACGTGGGTGAGCATCACCACCGCCACATCCTGGTCGATGGCCTGCGGCAGTTCATCGGGGCTGTTCACCAGTCGCAACGAATACCCCTGTTGCAGCAACTCGGCCAGGCCTTGGGCGATGTACAGGTCGGTGGGAAAATTGCTCGCCTCGCTGACGATCACCTTACGCTCGGGCACACGTTGGCGCTGCACGCTCAACGCGGCGCTGAGCACCTTGAACAAGTTGATCGAGGTGGTATCGGTGATTACCACCTCACCGTCGCGCGCGCCGATCAGAGGCGCCAGGCGGTTACCCAAACGCTGGGACAAATCCGCCCAGCCAGCGCTGTTCCAGCTGCGAATCAAACCATTGCCCCACTCGTCGGCGATCACCTGCTGTGCCCGCGCCAACGCCGCCACCGGGCGTGCGCCGAGGGAGTTGCCGTCGAGGTAGATCACGCCCTCAGGCAAAGCGAACTGATGACGCAGCGGCGCCAACGGGTCCTGGGCGTCGAGGGCTTGGCAGTGGCTTCGGGTGGTCATGGGTTGTCCTGGTTTTTATAAGTGAATATGGACCAAATAATGAACGAAGTTTTAGAGAATTTTCGTGCAAAGTGGTGGGTAACAGGCTAATTAAGCTGTAGGAAATTCGAATTTAACTCCAAAACACGCGGATTTATTCTAAGCATGATTCTCGACGCCACCGACCTGCGCCTCCTGCATTTTCTGCAACAGGACGGCCGCATCAGCAACCAGGAACTGGCAGAAAAAGTCGCCCTGTCGCCCTCCGCGTGCCTGCGCCGTTTGCGCCTGCTGGAGAGCGAGGGAATCATCAGCGGTTACCGCGCGGTATTGAATGCCGAGCAATTGGGGATCGAGCTGGAGGCGATCGTGCACCTGTCCTTGCGCCAGGACGTGGAGGACTGGCATGAGACGTTTATCAAAAAAGTGCAAGGCTGGCCGGAGGTGGCCAGTGCATACGTGATTACCGGCGCCAGCAACTATGTGTTGCGGGTGCAGGCGCGGAACTTGAAGCACTTTTCGGACTTTATCGTGAACCACCTGAACCGCACGGCCGGGGTGATGGACATTCGCTCGGAGATTGTGTTGCAGAAGATCAAGGATCGCGATGAGGTGCTGGACTTGGTCGTACGCAAATAACCAGAACACCACAGAACCCATGTGGGAGCGGGCTTGCTCACGAAGGCGGTGTGCCAGTCAATACATGTGCTGGCTGATCCATCGCATTCGCGAGCAAGCCCGCTCCCACATTTTTTAACCGCGTTAAAATCAGTCTTCCAGGGCGCGCACGCGCTGCATGCGTTTCTGCTCCTGCGGCGCACCAGACGCTTGCAGCTCAAAATCAAAATCAATCTGCGCAAACCGCCCTGCCACCCCAAACTCCCGCGCCAGTTGTTGATCGTCACTGAAGCGAATTTCAGCGATCAACTCATCGCGCGTCGCATACGCAAAATCATCATGCAGGTACGGGTCATCCGACAGGTTGATCTGCGTGGTCAAATGCCGGTGCCCTGGCGCCGAAATGAAGAAGTGAATATGCGCCGGCCGCTGCCCATGGCGCCCCAGTTGGTCAAGCAGCTGCTGCGTCGGCCCGGTCGGCGGGCAGCCGTAGCCGGAAGGCACGATGCTGCGAAAACGGTAGTTACCCTGGGCATCGGTCTCAATGCGCCGACGCAGGTTGAGTTCCGACTGCGTCGGGTCAAACCACGAATAGGTGCCACCGGTATTCGCCTGCCACACATCGACAATCGCCCCCGCCAGCGGCTTGCCGTCGGTGTCGCGCACTTGCCCGCGCATGAACAGCGGCACTGCGTCATCCTTGCCATCGTCCAGCCGCGCTTCGTACTTGCTCAGCGGCGCGCCGGCCACATACAGCGGGCCTTCGATGGTGCGCGGGGTGCCGCCGGATTTACCGGCCTCCTCGTCCGCAGCATCCATCAGCAAATCCAGGTAATGCTCCAGGCCCAGCCCGGCGGCGAGCAAACCCGCCTCTTGGTTCTTGCCCAACTCGTTGAGGTAGTTGACCGCCTTCCAGAACTCTTCCGGGGTCACTTCCAGGTCTTCGATGATGTTCACCGTGTCCCGCAGGATTCGGTAAATCAGCGCTTTGGTGCGCGGGTTGCCGGCGTCGTTGAGGTTGCCGCTGGCTTCTTCGAGAAACTGTTGAGCGTGGGCAGTCTGGGAAAGTCGGATGGACATGGTGCAATCCTCATCTTGTCATTATTGGGGGCAAAACAGGCTCAGCGGTCGTCCTCATGGATCGACGAAGGGTGTCGGCACAAGGCGTTCACTTCGATGGCCATGTAGGGAAAAAGCGGCAGTTGCATCAGCAGGTCGTGCAGGTCCTGCACGCTGTCGACGTCGAACACGCTGTAGTTGGCGTAGTGCCCGGCGATGCGCCACAGGTGGCGCCATTTGCCCTCTTGTTGCAGCCGCTGCGCCAGGGCTTTTTCTTGCGCTTTCAGGGCCGCTGCGCGTTCGGGGTTCATGTCGATGGGCAGGTTCACAGTCATTTTTACGTGGAACAACATGGCAGGCGCCTCTTAGTGTTTGTCACGACGGAAGAACGCCAAACGTTCTTCGTCAATGGTCAGGCCCAGGCCCGGCGCGGTGGAGACATGCAGCGCAAAATCGCGGTACACCGGCGGCTCGGTGAGGATGTCTTCGGTGAGCAGCAGCGGGCCGAACAGTTCGGTGTCCCAGGCCAACTTGTTCAAGGTCAGGAAGGCATGCGCCGAGGCCAGGGTGCCGATGCCGCCTTCGAGCATGGTGCCGCCGTACAGACCGATACCGGCCGCTTCGGCAATCGCAGCCGTGCGCAACACCGCACGCGGGCCGCCGTTCTTGGCGATCTTGAGGGCGAACACCGAGGCCGCGCCTTCGCGGGCCAGGTTGAAGGCGTCTTCCACGCACTCAATAGACTCATCGGCCATGATCGGCGCCGGGCTCGACAGGTTCAGCCGGGCCATGCCGCTGCGGTTGTTGCGCGAGATCGGTTGTTCGATCAGGTCGATGCCGTTGTCGCCAAGCACCTTGCACGCGCGCAAGGCGACGGCTTCGTCCCAGGCCTGATTGACGTCGACACGCACACTCGCGCGTTCACCCAGGGCTTTTTTGATCGCGATCACATGGGCCAGGTCGCGGCCGACTTCACCGGCACCAATCTTCAGTTTGAAGATGCGGTGGCGGCGCAGGTCGAGCATCTTTTCAGCTTCGGCAATGTCTTGTTCGGTGTTGCCGCTGGCCAGGGTCCAGGCCACCGGCAAGGCATCGCGCACGCGCCCGCCGAGCAGTTCGCTGACCGGCAGGTTGAGGCGTTTGCCGAGGGCATCGAGCAAAGCGCTTTCGATCCCGGACTTGGCAAAGGTGTTGCCACGAATGCTGCGCTCCAGGCGCAACATGGCCGCGTTGATATTGCTCGCGTCCTGGCCAATCAACAGCGGCGCAAAGTGGCGGTCGATGTTGATCTTGATGCTGTCGGGGCTTTCGTTGCCGTAGCTCAGGCCGCCAATGGTGGTGGCCTCACCAATGCCTTCGATGCCATCGGCGCAGCGCAGGCGGATGATCACCAGCGTCTGGTTTTGCATCGTGTGCATCGCCAGCTTGTGCGGGCGAAGGGTGGGGAGGTCGACGATGAGGGTGTCGATCGACTCGATGGCGCAAATCGGCATGGCTATACCCGTTGGGTTCTTTATAGGTTTGAGCCGATTCTGTGCCGTATTTTTTCTGGCTTCCAATATAGAATGGGTCTCGCACAATACCCTCAAGGTATGAAAGGAGCCGTCATGGAACTGCGTCATCTGCGCTATTTCCAGGTGCTGGGTGAGACCCTCAACTTCACCCGTGCCGCCGAACGCCTGCACATCGCCCAACCGCCGTTGAGCCGGCAGATACAGCAATTGGAAGATGAATTGGGCGTGATTCTTTTGGCGCGTGGCCGACCGTTGCGGCTGACCGAGGCCGGGCGGTTTTTCTATGAGCACGCCAATGTGCTGCTCGAACAGCTGGGCAAGGTCTGCGACACCACGCGGCGCATCGGCCAGGGCGAGAGGACCTGGCTGGGCATTGGTTTTGCGCCGTCGACCCTGTACGGCGTGCTGCCGGAGTTGATTCGACGGCTGCGCAACCATGAGACGCTCGAGCTGGAGTTGGGGCTGTCCGAGATGACCACCTTGCAGCAGGTCGAAGCGCTCAAGGCCGGGCGCATTGACGTGGGCTTCGGGCGTATTCGCATCGACGACCCGGCCATCGTCCAGCGCGTGCTGGTGGAGGACCGACTGGTGGCGGTGCTGCCCGCCGCCCACCCCTTGCTCGACGCCCCCGCCAGCCTCGCCCAATTGGCCGCCGAGCCGTTTGTGCTCTACCCCGGCAACCCGCGCCCCAGCTATGCCGACCATGTGATCGCACTGTTCGACGCCCACGGCTTGAGCCTCAAGGTGGCGCAGTGGACTAACGAATTGCAGACCGCCATCGGCCTGGTCGGCGCGGGCATGGGCGTGACGCTGGTGCCGGCCTCGGTGCAGGTGCTGCACCGCGCGGATATCGGCTACACGCCGATTGTGGAAACCACCGCGACTTCGCCGATCATTCTTAGCCGCCGGGTGAATGATCAGTCGCCGGGGCTCAGTCATTGTTTGCAACTGGTGGAAGAGTTGATCTGAGCGCTCCCGAACACCACAAATCCCCTGTGGGAGCGGGCTTGCTCGCGAATGCGGTGGGTCAGCTGGCACATGCATTGACTTACACACCGTATTCGCGAGCAAGCCCGCTCCCACAGTTTGATCTTCATCAGGTTTAGAGGCTGCGCAGGCGCTTGCGCTGCAGGGTTTGGCTGGGCGATTCATCAAACAGCTTACGGTACTCCGCCGAAAACCGTCCCAAGTGCGTAAAGCCCCAGCCCAGGGCGATTTCGGAAATAGTGCACGTCGAGCCGTGCTCGAGTATTTCCTGGCGCACGGCCCCCAGCCGGTATTTCTTCAGATAAGCCATGGGCGACAGCGCAAAGTATTTGCGAAAGGCATCAAACAGCTTGAACCGCGACACACCCGCAGCGGTTTCCAGGTCTTCCAGATGCACCGCTTCACGGGCGTTGTCATGGATGTACTGCCGCGCACGAATCAAGTAGTGCGGCAGCTTCACGCCCAGCACGTCGCGCAATTCTTCGGAATAGTTATTCGGCTGGGCGAGGATCAACCCCTTGATCAGCGAACTTTCCAGGTCGCGGGTAAACGCCGCCTGCTCATACAACTCGCTGCTGCGCTCAAGCTCCGCAATGAAGTAGCGCGCCATGCGCCACCAAGACGCCGCAGCGCCGTCCACCGCGTCCATCACCGACTCAAAGCGCAGCGGCGCTTCAATTGGCCGTTGCAGCAAGCCTTCCAGGGATTCGCTCATCGCCGCCCGAGTAATCACCACCTGCAACTTGCGACAGTCGCCGGAAATTGCCAGCACTTGATGTTCATTGGGCGAGATGATCACGCCTTGGTCGCGGTTGGAGCTCAGGCGCACACCGTCTTTGCTCAGTTCCTGCTCGCCCACCAACGGCAGGCTGAGGCTGTAGCTGCTGAAGTGCTCGGCGTCTTCGATGTCGATGGTCACATCGGTGCCGTATTCGATCACACCCAGCGTGGTAGCGCGGGACTTGAACACATTGGCGCTGTGGTGAAAACGCAGGCGTTCGGGCGTGGCCGTCGCCAGGCGGTGTGGCCCGCAAATGCCGGACATCCAGCTGCAGGCGCCTTCCAGGTCGAAGCGTTGAATATGAATATCGCGTGTATGGCTATTCATCAAGGTGCACCCACGGCGGTTAGGCTGTTGCGCGCTCTGGCGGCGCGTCGTTAGCAATCGACAGCAAGTTCCAAGCCACGCCAGCCTCAATGCAACGGAGTGGATAGCAACGGTCGACTATGTGGATAAGTCGCAGGTTTTTGCGACTTTCCTTTGGTATGACAGTAGCGCATCGCGTCACCTTGGCGCACCGAACTGGGTATTTGCTGCCCAACTGTCCGGCGCAATTTTCCGGCCCAGGTTCCCCCAATAAGCGGATAGCCCGCGCCCTGCCCCGCTGCCTCTAATGAACCACCGATTAGCCCCTATCAAAAAGGTGCCTCCCATGAGTGGTGCAAGAAGCGTCGAGCAGTGGAAAGCGTTTATCGAAAGCTGCCTGGATTTTCGCCCGGCCGATGAAGTGTTCCGCATCGCCCGGGACATGTTCACCGAGCCGCAACTGTTCGACCTGGAGATGGAACTGATCTTCGAAAAGAACTGGATCTACGCCTGCCACGAAAGCGAGTTGGCCCATAACCACGACTTCGTGACGATGCGCGCCGGGCGCCAGCCGATGATCATCACCCGCGATGGCGAAGGCCAGCTGAACGCGCTGATCAACGCTTGCCAGCATCGCGGCACCACGCTCACGCGGGTCGGCAAGGGCAACCAATCGACCTTCACCTGCCCGTTCCATGCCTGGTGCTACAAGAGCGATGGCCGGCTGGTGAAGGTCAAGGCGCCGGGCGAATACCCGGAAGGTTTCGATAAGGCCACGCGAGGCCTGAAAAAAGCACGCATCGAAAGCTACAAGGGCTTTGTGTTTATCAGCCTGGACGTGAATGGCACCGACAGCCTGCAAGACTTCCTCGGCGACGCCAAGGTGTTCTTCGACATGATGGTCGCGCAGTCCGCCAGCGGGGAACTCGAAGTGCTGCCGGGCAAATCCGCCTACACCTACGACGGCAACTGGAAGCTGCAGAACGAAAACGGCCTGGACGGTTATCACGTCAGCACCGTGCACTACAACTACGTGGCCACGGTGCAGCATCGCCAGCAGGTGAACACCGAAAACGGCACCGGCTCAGGCACCACACTGGACTACAGCAAGCTCGGCGCCGGCGATGCGAACACCGATGACGGCTGGTTCGCCTTCAACAATGGCCACAGCTTGTTGTTCAGTGACATGCCCAACCCGAGCGTGCGTTCCGGCTACGCCACCATCATGCCGCGCCTGGTAGAAGAACACGGCCAGCAGAAGGCCGAGTGGATGATGCACCGCCTGCGCAACCTGAATATCTACCCAAGCCTGTTCTTCCTCGACCAGATCAGCTCTCAGCTGCGGATTATTCGCCCGGTGGCATGGAACAAGACCGAGATCATCAGCCAGTGCCTGGGCGTGAAAAACGAATCTGACGCCGACCGCGAAAACCGTATCCGCCAGTTCGAGGACTTCTTCAACGTGTCCGGCATGGGCACACCCGATGACCTGGTGGAATTTCGCGAAGCCCAGCGCGGTTTCCAGGGCCGCCTGGAACGCTGGAGCGATATCTCACGCGGCAGCCACCGCTGGGAGACCGGGCCGACGCCGAACAGCGAAGCCATCGGCATCCAACCGGCGATGACCGGCACCGAGTTCACCCACGAAGGCCTGTACGTGAACCAGCACCGCAATTGGCAGCAGTTCCTGCTCAAGGGCCTGGACCAACAAGCGCTGACACTGCGGGAGGTGAAGTGATGAATGCGCAATTGCAGTACCAGATCGAGCAGTTCTTCTACCGTAAATCCGAGCTGTGCGACGCTCAGGACTGGGACGCCTATGTGCAGTTGTTCGACCCGCAAAGTGAGTTCCACCTGCCGCAATGGGACTCGGAGCATGTCTACACCCGCGACCCCAAGCGCGAGATGTCGTTGATCTATTACGCCAACCGTTCGGGCCTTGAAGACCGCGTGTTCCGCCTGCGCACCGGCAAGGCGGCGTCGGCCACGCCCATGCCACGCACCTTGCACCTGATCAATAACGTGCGCGTGACCGAGCAGGCGGATGGCACGCTGGAGGTGCGGTTGAACTGGCACACGCTGTTTTATCGGCTGGCCACGTCGGAGCAGTTTTATGGGCCTGCCACGTATCGCCTGAAACCACATGGCGACAGCTGGCTGATCACCCGCAAACACGCCTTGCTGCTCAACGACACCATCAACTCGGTGCTGGATTTCTATCACCTCTAAAGCACCGGAGCACTGCAGATGAATCACAAAGTGGCCTTCAGTTTTGCCGACGGCAAGACTCTGTTTTTCCCGGTGGGCGCCCATGAAATCCTGCTGGACGCCGCGCTGCGCAACGGCATAAAAATCCCCTTGGATTGCCGCGAAGGCGTGTGCGGCACCTGCCAGGGCCGTTGCGAGTCGGGCGATTACACCCAGGATTATGTCGACGAAGAAGCCCTCTCCAGCCTCGACCTGCAACAACGCAAAATGCTCAGTTGCCAGACACGGGTCAAATCCGACGCGACGTTTTACTTCGATTTTGATTCGAGCCTGTGCAACGCACCGGGCCCGGTGCAGGTGCGTGGAAAGGTGAGCGAAGTGCAGCAGGTCTCGGCCAGCACGGCCATCCTGCAGGTGCAGTTGGAGGCTTCGCTGGACTTCCTGCCAGGCCAATACGCCCGCCTGTCGGTGCCCGGCACCGACAGTTGGCGCTCCTACTCCTTCGCTAACCGCCCGGGCAATCAATTGCAGTTTCTGGTGCGCCTGCTGCCCGATGGCGTCATGAGCAACTACCTGCGCGAGCGTTGCCAGGTCGGTGACGAAGTGCTGATGGAGGCGCCATTGGGTGCTTTCTACCTGCGCCATGTCACCCAACCGCTGGTGCTGGTGGCGGGCGGCACCGGGTTGTCGGCGTTACTGGGTATGCTCGATGAACTGGCGGCCAACGGTTGCGAGCAGCCGGTGCACCTGTACTACGGCGTTCGCGGGGCCGAAGACTTATGCGAAGCGGCGCGCATCCACGCCTACGCTGCAAAAATCCCGAATTTTCGCTACACCGAAGTACTGAGCGACCCATCACCTGCGTGGACCGGCAAGCGCGGCTACCTCACCGAACATTTCGACCTGGCCGAATTGCGGGACAGATCGGCAGATATGTACGTGTGCGGCCCCCCGCCGATGGTCGAATCCATCCAACAATGGCTGGCGGATCAGGCACTTGATGGCGTTCAGCTGTATTACGAAAAGTTTACGCAGAGTAATATCTGACCCCTCAGCAGTTCTGAGGGGCGGGTGCGGCGTGCAATCAACCCTGAGAAAAACAAGTAGAAGGGAATGTTAATGGCGGATGACATGGTTAACCCGGTAGGCCTCAAGCGTGGCCTGAAGAACCGGCATATTCAGCTGATTGCCTTGGGAGGGGCGATTGGCACGGGGTTGTTCCTCGGCTCGGCCGGGGTGCTCAAGTCGGCGGGGCCGTCGATGATCCTGGGTTACGCGATTGCGGGTTTTATCGCGTTCCTGATCATGCGCCAGCTCGGCGAGATGATCGTCGAAGAACCGGTAGCCGGCTCCTTCAGCCACTTCGCGCACAAATACTGGGGCGGTTACGCGGGCTTCCTGGCCGGCTGGAACTACTGGGTGCTCTACGTGCTGGTGGGCATGGCCGAACTGACGGCCGTGGGCAAGTACATTCAGTTTTGGTGGCCGGAGATCCCGACCTGGGTCAGCGCGCTGGTGTTCTTTGTCGCGGTGAACCTGATCAACACCCTGAACGTGAAGTTCTTCGGTGAAGCCGAGTTCTGGTTTGCGATCATCAAGGTGGTGGCGATTGTCGGCATGATCGTGCTGGGCTGCTACCTGCTGTTCAGCGGCACTGGCGGCCCACAAGCCTCGGTGAGCAACCTGTGGAGCCACGGCGGGTTCTTCCCGAATGGCGGCATGGGGCTGTTGATGTCGATGGCCTTCATCATGTTCTCGTTTGGTGGCCTGGAGCTGGTGGGCATCACTGCCGCCGAGGCCAGCGAGCCGCGCAAAGTGATCCCCAAAGCGATCAACCAGGTGGTCTACCGGATTCTGATTTTCTACGTCGGCGCCCTGACCGTGCTGCTGTCGCTGTACCCGTGGGACCAACTGCTGCAAACCCTCGGCGCCTCGGGCGATGCCTACAGCGGCAGCCCGTTTGTGCAGATCTTCTCGCTGATCGGTAACGACACCGCCGCACACATCCTCAACTTCGTGGTGCTGACTGCAGCGTTGTCGGTGTACAACAGCGGCGTGTACTGCAACAGCCGCATGCTGTTCGGCCTGGCCGAGCAAGGCGATGCGCCTAAAGCGCTGATGAAACTCAACAAGCAAGGCGTACCGCTGCGCGCCCTGGCGATTTCGGCGCTGGTGACGATGCTGTGCGTGGTGGTCAACTACGTCGCGCCCAAGAGCGCCCTTGAGTTGCTGTTTGCGCTGGTGGTTGCCTCGCTGATGATCAACTGGGCGCTGATCAGCATCACCCATATCAAGTTCCGCAAGGCCATGGGCGAGCAAGGCCTGGTGCCGTCGTTCAAGACCTTCTGGTTCCCGTTCAGCAACTACCTGTGCCTGGCGTTCATGGTGATGATCATCAGTGTGATGCTGGCGATTCCGGGCATAAATAAGTCGGTGTATGCAATGCCGGTGTGGGTGGGGATTCTCTACATTGCGTATCGGTTGCGGGTTAGAAACGCGAAAGTTGCAGTGACGCAGTAACCCTTGTGGGAGATTCTATGGTTGAGGGGAAGCCTCCAAAACCGCTTTTGACTGGTATTCGCTCTGATTTTTCATGAGTGAAAACGCAATACGTGCCAGCTTGCGGGCGATGATGACCAGGGCCTGAGTCGTTTTCAGGCCCCTGGCCAGGTAACCTTCATACAGCGGCTTCCAAGCTTTTGACCTGATGC
>NZ_UYXQ01000050.1 GCF_900624995.1 Pseudomonas antarctica | reverse complement strand
GGGCTGGCGGGCAGGGGGAGCGCCGCCTATGGTCGCGGCTGTGGTTTTCGGCGCGAACAGGGCGTGCCGTTGTCCTATCCGCACGTGCTGGCCTTCCCGTTGCACCTGATGCTGCTGACGCGGCCGAGCTTTCCGTACCCGGCCAGCGGCATGGTGCACCTGGCCAATCGCATTCGTCAGCACCAACGCCTGCACGAAGGCCAAGCCTTGCGCCTGGAGGTGTTTTGCGAGCGCTGGGTGGCGCACCCCAAAGGCCAGGCGCTGAGTATCGCCACGCGGGCCTACAGCGCCGACGCGCTGGTGTGGGAGAGCGACAGCCTGTACCTGCGTCGCGAGGTGAAAGACCCCGTCGGCGAACCGTGGGATGACGTTTTGCCCTTGCAGGAAGACGGCCTGTTACGCACCCAACGCTGGGTGCTGCCCGCCGACCTGGGCCGCCGCTTTGCCAAGGTGTCGGGGGATTTCAACCCAATCCATACCTCGGTGATCGGTGCAAAAATCTTCGGCTTTCGTCGCGCCATCGCCCACGGCATGTGGACGCTCGGCCGGGCCTTGGCCGCCCAGCAACCGCCGGGTGGTCTGGATCAGGCGCAAGCGCATTGCGACTTCAAACTGCCGATCTTCCTGCCCGGCCAGGTCGCGCTGTGGAGTCGCCCGGCAACCGGCCCGCGCCGTGAGTTCGAAGTGCGCAACTTTGCCGGCGATAAACCGCATATGCGCGGGCTGTTTATTTGGAATGAGAACCGTCGATGACTGACTACAGCTTCAACCCGGCCCCGACTCGCCGCGTGGCGATTATCGGCGGCAACCGTATTCCGTTTGCCCGTTCCAACAGCGTGTACGCCCACGACAGCAACCAGGACTTGCTCGTCGCCGCTTTGCAAGGCCTGGTCGAGCGCTATAACCTGCATGGCCAGCGCCTCGGCGAGTTTGCGGCGGGCGCGGTGATCAAGCATTCACGGGATTTCAACCTGGCGCGCGAATCGCTGCTGTCCACCACACTGTCGCCCGAAACCCCCGCGTACGACGTGCAACAAGCCTGCGGCACGGGCCTGGAAGCGGCGTTGCTGGTGGCGAATAAAATCGCCCTGGGCCAGATCGACGTGGGCATTGCCGGCGGTGCCGACACCACCTCCGATGCGCCCATCGGCATCAACGAATCCTTGCGCCACACCTTGCTCGCGGCCAATCGGGCCAAGGGCATTGGCGACAAATTGCAAGCGTTGCTGAAGGTGCGTCCGGCGATGTTTTTCAAGCCATTGCTGCCGCGCAATGGCGAGCCGCGCACCGGCCTGTCGATGGGCGAGCACTGTGAGGAAATGGCCAGGCGCTGGCAGATCAAACGCCTGGCCCAGGATGAACTGACCCTGACCAGCCACCAACGCCTGGATGCCGCCTATAAACGTGGCTTTTTCGACGACCTGATCAGCCCTTACCGTGGGCTGGTGCGCGACAACAACCTGCGCGCCGACGCCAGCCTGGAGAAGCTCGCCGGGCTATCCCCGGCCTACGACCGCCAGAACGGCACCCTCACGGCAGGCAACTCCACGCCGCTGACCGACGGCGCCTCGGTGGTCCTGCTGGCCAGCGAAGCATGGGCGGCCGACCATGGCTTACCGGTGCTGGCCTACCTGCGCACTGGCGAGACGGCGGCGGTGAGTTTTGTCGACGGCACCGAGGGCTTGCTGATGGCGCCGGCCTACGCCGTGCCCCGCATGCTCACGCGCGAAGGCCTGAGCTTTGCCGACTTCGATTTCTTCGAGATCCACGAGGCCTTCGCCGCGCAGGTGCTGTGCACGCTCAAGGCCTGGGAAGACGCCGATTATTGTCGCGAGCGTCTAGGCTTGGACGCCCCGTTGGGCGCCATCGACCGCAGCAAGATGAACGTCAACGGCGGCTCGCTCGGCTGCGGTCATCCGTTCGCCGCCACCGGTGGCCGGCAACTGGCGGCGCTGGCCAAAGCCATCCATGAGAACGGTGGCGGGCGTGGCCTGATTTCGATCTGCGCGGCGGGCGGGCTGGGCATTACCGCCATCGTCGAAAAGTAGCGTTAAAACAATAACAACAAGGAGACTGCCATGAATGCTATAAGCCTGGAACACGCCGAACGGATCTGGTTGAACGCTTACTTGCCCGGCGTGCCGGCGGACATCGAGGCCGGTATCGAGGACTACCCGTCGCTGCGCGAAGTGTTCCTGGAACACTTGGAAAAATTTCGCGAGCGCGTCGCTTATGTCAGCATCGGCACTGAAATGACCTATGCCGACTGGCGAGTGCAAGGCGTCGCGTTTGCCGCATGGCTGCAGGGCCAGGGTGTGAAGAAAGGCGACCGCGTGGCGTTGATGATGCCCAACTGCTTGCAGTACCCGATCTGCCTATTGGGCACGATCCTGGCCGGTGCGGTGGTGGTCAACGTCAACCCGCTGTACACCGCCCATGAGCTCAAGCATTTGCTCAAGGACAGCGGCGCCGAAACGGTGGTGATCTTCGAAAACTTCGCCCACACCCTGGAAAAGGTCGTGGCCGGCAGCAGCGTCAAGCGCGTGGTGGTGGCGGCCATCGGCGACTTGCTCGGCACCTTGAAGGGCGCGGCGATGAACTTCATCCTGCGCAGCGTGCAAAAGCAGGTGCCCACATTCAACCTGCCGGGCGCCGTGCGCTTCAACAAGGTGCTGAAACAGGGGCGGGCGCGCAATCACCTCCCGGTGGCCATGAACCTCGATGAGCTGGCTTTCCTGCAATACACCGGTGGCACCACGGGGGACGCCAAGGGCGTGATGCTCAGCCACCGCAATATCATCGCCAACCTGTTGCAGGCCAAGGCCTGGGTCGGTGACCAACTGGACCAGGACACGCAGGAAACCAACGTCACCTTGTTGCCGCTGTACCACATCTTTTCCCTGACGGTGAACTGCCTGATGTTCATGTGCCTGGGCGGGCGCAACATCCTGATCGCCAACCCGCGCGACGTGAAGCGCGTGCAGATGATCCTGCGCAAGGAGCGCTTCAACGGGATTGCCGGGGTCAACACCTTGTTTAATGGCTTGCTGGAAAACAAGGAATTCTGCGCGCGGGACTTCTCCGACCTGCGCATGGTGATTGCCGGCGGCATGGCCACGCACACGGCGGTGGCCAAGCGTTGGAAGGAGGTGACCGGGCTGCCGATCATCGAAGGCTACGGGCTGACCGAATGCTCGCCGGTGGTGAGCATCAGCCCCATCGACATCTCACGCATGCGCGAGATGGCGTTCACCGGCAGCATTGGCGTGCCGTTGCCGTCGACCTGGGTGCGCTTTATGCGCGAGGACGGCGAGTTGGCCGACATCGGTGAACAAGGTGAACTGCAAGTGCGTGGGCCGCAGGTGATGCAGGGTTACTGGAAGCGCCCGAAGGAAACCGCCGAGGTGCTGGATGCTGAGGGCTGGTTGTCGACCGGGGATATCGGGGTAATGGATGAGCACGGCTATATCCGCTTGGTGGACCGCAAGAAGGACATGATTCTGGTCTCGGGCTTCAATGTGTATCCGAATGAAATCGAAGACGTGGTGGCGCTGCACCCGGGCGTGGGCGAAGTCGCCGCTATTGGCGTAGAAGACCCTGTGACCGGCGAGAAAGTGAAAATCATCGTCGTGCGCAAAGACCCGAACCTGACCCAGGAACAGATCCTTGCCCATTGCCGGGAATACCTGACGGGTTACAAAGTGCCGCGGTATGTGGAATTTCGCACCACCGAACTGCCCAAGACCACCGTCGGCAAAGTACTGCGCCGCGCCTTGCGCTGATTTACCGGTGTAGGTGATCTAACTGTGGGGGTTTGTGTGGTGTGGGGGATTAGTGTGTCCAGGCCGTGCCATTCACCAGGTTTTTCGGCCGTTCACCCGCCAGCGCCGCCAGCAGGTTGTCCACCGCACACTTGGCCATCGCCTCACGCGTTTCATGGGTCGCCGAGCCGATGTGTGGTGTGGCCACCACGTTGTTCAAGCGCAGCAACGGCGAGTCGTGGTTCAACGGTTCACGCTCAAACACATCCAGGCCCGCCGCCCGAATCGTACGTTGCTGCAACGCTTGGACCAGTGCGGCTTCGTCCACCACTTTGCCACGCGAGATATTGATAAAGATCGTCTCTGGGCCCATCAGCGCAAACTCCTCAGTGCCGATCAACTTTTCGGTTTCGGCGGTCAGCGGCAAGGTCAGGCAGACAAAATCGGCTTCCTTGAGCAAGGCCACCAAGCTGCGGTACTGCGCGCCGAAGCGTTCTTCCACCAACGGTTTGGGCGAGTGGCTGTGGTAGATCACCGGCATGCCAAAACCAAAATGCCCGCGTTGGGCCAGGGCTTCGCCGATGCGGCCCATGCCGATAATGCCCAGGGTCTTGCCGTGTACGTCGGTGCCGAAATGCGCGGGGCCGATGTTCTTGTTCCATTGGCCGGCGCGGACCATGTCGGCCAGTTCGACCACACGGCGCGCGGTCGCCAGGATCAGCGCGAAACCGGTATCGGCAGTGGTTTCGGTGAGCACATCCGGGGTGTTGCTGAGCAGGATGCCACGTTGGGTGAGGTAGTCGATGTCGTAGTTGTCGACACCCACCGAGACGCTGGCGATTGCTTCAAGCTTGGGCGCCAAGTCGAGCAACTGGGCGTCCAGGCGCAGGCTGGCACCCAGCAGGCCCTGGGCGCTGGGCAAGGCGTCGCGCAGTTTGGCCAGGCCCGGTTCATCGAGTGCCTCGATCAACGTGACGTCGGCCTGCTCATGCAGGCGGGCCATCAGTGGCGCGGAGAGTTTCTTGTATAAAACGACAGACTTTTTCATCGGGTTTTCACCTTCAATCCAAGGGGCGGCATCGGCGCGCGTTCACGGTCGCTCGCGCCGGGCTTGAGGAAAATCGTCAGCACCACGGCCAGCATCAGCGCACCGCTCATCAGCAGGTACGAGGCGCCTGGCGAACCGGTGCTGCTATTGAGATAACCCACCAAGTACGAGCCGCCGAAGGAGCCGAGCGCGCCCATGCTGTTGATCAGCGCCATGGCGCCACCGGCAACGTTGGCCGGCAGAATCTCGGGGACAATCGCGAAGAACGGCCCGTACGGCGCATACATGCAGGCCCCGGCGATCACCAGCAGGGTGTAGGACCACCAGAAGTGTTCGGCGCCGAGCATGTAGGAGGCGTAGAACGCGATGGAGGCAATCAGCAAGGGGGGCCACACAAAACGTTTACGTTTTTGCAGCTTGTCCGAGCCCCACGACACCACGAGCATGCCGATCACCGCTGCCAGGTAAGGCAGCGCCGACAGCCAGCCGGCCTCGACCATGTCCATCTGCAAGCCAGCCTTGAGGATCGACGGCAGCCACAACACGAAGCCGTACACGCCGATGCTCCAGCAGAAAAACTGCAGCGCCAGGATGATCACTTTCGGCGAGCGGAAGGCTTCGGCGTAGTTCTTCACCGCCTTGATCCCGACTTGTTCGGCGGCCAGGGCGCTTTCCAGGTCTTTTTTGTGTTGCTCACTCAGCCACGTGGCGTCGGCGGGTTTTTCGTCCGCCAGCTTCCACCAGATAAACGCCCAGATCACCGCCGGCAAACCTTCGATGATAAACATCCAGCGCCAGCTGAAATGCTGCACCAGATAGCCCGAGACCACCGACATCCACAGCATGGTCACCGGGTTACCAAGGATCAGGAAGGTGTTGGCGCGCGAGCGTTCGGCACGCGTGAACCAATGGCACAGGTACACCAGCATCGCCGGCATCACGGCGGCTTCGACCACCCCGAGCATGAAGCGAATGGCGATCAGCATGTAGGCGTTGGACACCACGCCGGTCAGGGTGGCGAGGCCGCCCCAAAGGATCAGACTGACGAAAATCAGCTTTTTAACGCTGCGTTTTTGCGCGTAGATCGCCCCCGGCACCTGGAAGAAAAAGTAACCGAGGAAGAACAGCGCACCCAGCAGCGACGACATGCCGGGGGTGATCATCAGGTCTTCGGCCATCCCGGAGGCGGCGGCGAAGCCATAGTTGGCGCGGTCCAGGTACGCCAGGCTGTAGGTGATAAACACGATGGGCATGATGTACCACCAGCGGCGAGTGGCGAGTTTCAAGGTATCCATGGGGTTGCTCCTGAGCTTGTTGTAGTTGTGGCAACAGGGTGTGGGTCATGCAACGGATCGGGCAGGTAACTCCAAACGGGTCGGCAAGCCTTCCATATCGCCCCGGCTCTGCACGGCGCGGCTGCCGATCCAATTGCCGCGCTGTACGGCTTCGCGAAAGCTGAGGTTTTCCAACAGGGCGCTGATCATGCCGACGGCAAAGCCATCACCGGCACCGACGGTGTCGATGACTTTTTCCACCGGCACGGCGGCGACAAAGCCTTGGTCCATCTGGGTGCGGTAATAGGCGCCATCCGGCCCCAGTTTGATCGCCACGGCTTCCGCGCCTTGGTCGAGATAGAACGCGGCGATGTCGGCCGGGTCGTCGAAACCGGTGAGCAAGCGGCCTTCGCTCAAGCCTGGCAGTACCCAATCAGCCAGCGCGGCCAGGGCGTTGATTGCGCTGATCATTTGCGCTTGGCTGGCCCATAGCGACGGGCGCAGGTTCGGGTCGAACGACACACTGCGCCCGGCCTTGCGCATTTGCGTCATCAATTCCACCGACAACTCGCGGGTGGCCTCGGACAAGGCCGGCGGTATGCCGGTGGCGTGCAGGTGCCGCGCCTGTAACAGCGCGGGGCTGATGGCGGCGATGGACAAGTGGCTGGCGGCCGAACCTTTGCGGAAGTATTCGACTTGAGGGTCCGCGCCGGCTTCTTCGCGGGACTTGAACTGAAAGCCGGTGGGGTGCTGCGGGTCCACCGCCACATGCTGGCAATCCAAGCCTTCTTTTTTCAGCGTGTCGACCACAAAACGCCCAAGCGAATCATTCCCGACCCGGCTCAGCCAGGCCACGTTGAAGCCCAGGCGCGACAGGCCGATGGCGACGTTGCTGTCGGCGCCGGCAATACGTTTGTGGAATTGGGCCACCTGGGCCAAATCGCCGGTCTGCTCGGCGACAAACATCGCCATGGTTTCGCCAAACGACAAGATATCGATCTCAGACATGGGCATTCTCCGCACGCGGCTGGCCAAGGGGGGCGAGGGTGGCAACCTGTTGCGCGGTGACGTCGGTCAGGTCATCGCCTTGCAACGGAAACTCCACGGCCCGGGTAATCCCTTGAGTCATATGCTTGAGCAGTTGTTCCCACAGATGCAGGTCGGTGGCGCCAGGCGGCAGGGCCACCAGCTTGCCGTCCTGGCGACGGGCCACGGCCTTGCAGTGCAGGTAATCCACGTGCCGGCCCAACAGGCGCGCGGCAGTGAGGGCGGATTGGTCCTGCCACTGCCAATTGCCGATGTCGAAGGTCATCTTCACGGGCAGGCCCAGGCGCTCAACGTCGGTAAAGAACCGTTGCATCGGCTCGATCCGCCCGCCGTGCAGGGTCTGGTCGTTTTCCACCAGCAGTCGCACCGGGTGGCGGTTGAGCAGGGCGTGCAGGCTTTGCAGGTCGTTGGTGTCGGTGAAGTAGCCGAGGGAGATTTTCAACCAGCGCGAGCCGAAGGCCTGAGCGCGGTCCAGGGTGGCGGCGAGCTCGGCATTCGGCTGGGCGCGCCCGGCAACCCAGAGTTCCAGCGGCGAAGAGAACACCGATTCCAGGCCATGCGCGGCGGCAGCCTGGGCCAGTGTGGCGGGGTGTTCGTTGGTCAGCAGTTCTTCACGCCACTCGATGCGCTGGGCGCCGGCGGCACTCAGCAACTCGACAAAACTCAGCTGGCCCTGTTGGCGTACCAGGTCAGCGCCGTAGCTGGAAAGGCTGATGGAGACGGGGTATTTATGCATTGTTATGTACCTCTGAAACCGGTTTCATTTTTCGACGCAAAACAAGTCTGGGAGCTGGCTTGCCGGCGATGACGGTGTGTCAGGCGATTACTGCTTCGTCTGATGAACCGTCATCGCCGGCAAGCCAGCTCCCACAAGGGATTGAGTGGAGCCACGGATGATTAATTCCGGCAAAAAATCCAGGGTGCGCGTCGGCGCGTCATCGCCGCGCAGGCGTTGGAGCAGGCAGTCGAACGCACTGGCGCCAATCGCTTGAGTGGGCTGGGCGAGGGCGGTAATGCCGTTGCCCACCAACGGGTACCAGTCCAGGTCATCCAGGGCGATCAGGCCCACATCGTCAAACAGGTTACAGCCCAGGGCCTTGAGCGCACGGGTACAGGCCAGCGCGGCAATGCCGTTGGCGCAGAACAACGCCTTCGGGCCGGGATTGGCCACAAAGGCCTGCAAATGGCTTTGCAGTTCGCCATTCAGTTCCAGCACTGCGCCGGTCAGTTCGGGGCGGCTGGCGATCTCGGCCGTGAAACTGGTCTGGCGCTCCACGCGCGAGCTGGTGCCATCGGCGGCTTCGCTCACCAGCAATACATCGCGATAACCCTGCTGTTGCAGATGCTCCACGGCGATGCGCACGGCTGCGCGGTTGTCCAGCCCCACCAAATCGCTGTGCAGCGGCTCGACCTTGCGGTCGACCAGCACAAGCGGCATTTCCTGCTGCAGTTCGAGCAATTGGTCGAGGTGATGGCCGAGGGTGTTCACGATCAGCCCTTCGATGTTGTACGAGCGCAGCGCCGCCAAGTGTTGGCGTTCCTGTTCGTCATCGCGGTCGGTGTTGCACACCACCAGGCTATAGCCGTGTTGGCGGCAGGCGGTCTCGACGCCGTGCATCACGGCAATGGAGTAGGGGTTGCGGATATCGGCCACCAGCATGCCGATCAGGCGTGTGCGCCCGCGTTTCAAACCGCGCGCCATTTGGTTGGGACGGTAGCCGAGATCGCTGATGGCCTGCTCGATGCGCAGCGCGATGGCGTCGGAGAGCAGGGCACGGTCATCACCGATAAAACGCGAGACGCTGGCTTTGGACACACCGGCGCGCTCGGCGACGTCAAGCATGGTCACGCGGCTGCGCTGGGCGGCGGAAAATGGAGTCACGGTGGCGGGCCTTTCTTATTGGATTGAGTCGTTTTAGTGCGTAAGTGTCGCACTGAAACCGGTTTCATAAGATGCCAGGCAACCTGTTTTCGTCAAGGAGTATTTAGAAAATAAGTCGCTGTTGTCATAGGCGAATACCGACGAGTGGACAGGCTTACCTGTGAGTTCTGACAGTATCCGGCCCGCGGCTTTGAGCGTTTAATTCTTCTAACAGCGAACAGGCCAGGAAGTTCTCTTCTGGCTCGGCGTCGTGACACTAACCCTGAGGCCGGAATATGACGACGATAAAAAACAGCACATCTTCCGTCCCCGTGGAAGGTGATCTAACCAACATTCCATCCTTGGCGCCATTGATCATCAAGGGCGTCGATACCACCAACGGGAGAGGGGTCGTACCGCAAGCGTTATTGTTGGCGCCGCTGAAAGTGCTCGTCCCCGCGTGGGATACACCGGTGGTGGGTGAGCCGGCGCATACACTAAGTCTTTTTTGGCTCAGTCACGATGGGGAAAGGTTGCTTGCCAGGCTGCAAGTCACGGCGCCCCCACCGCCGATTCTCGATTTCTACGAAGTTGAGATCAAACTGGCCGACTTGCGCAGCGCAACCCGCGTCGCAGAACTTTACTACAGCGTCGATACCGAGGGCGGTACTAACAGTATGCGCCCGAGCATTCCTATCACAATTGATCTGGACCCTCCAAGGTTGCTGCGGCCCACGGATGTACTGCAGTTTGTGGTGCCGCCTTCGCCTGCACTCAACGAGCAATATATTGTTGATCATCCACAGACGGCGTTTATCATTCCGCCCTACAACATCCAGGCACCCTATGACTGGGTCGAGTTTTATTTATCTAACTTGCAAGATCCTCCTCAGAATCTGGCAGCGGCTGGACGTGCGTTGGTGGATTTTACGACCCAGCCCCCGACGGCTTCTCTGGACGCGGCTGCCTTCCGCAAGTTGAACGATGGCGCTGCGCACATATTCTTCAGGATCTATGACGCGACTGGCAACTTCAGCGTGCCGAGGAGTCTCGGCCTGCCGTTTAAGGTGAACCTGCTCGGAACAACAACCCCTACGCGTCCGTTACCTGCCCCCGAAATAGGGCACTCATTAAACAAAAATGGTTACTTAACCTGCTCTTCAACCCCGTCTTTTATGGCAGGGGTCAGTTGGTTAATAGCCCCTCATGCCGGTATCCGCGAGGGTGATGAAGTGAGGTTTGTATGGCAAGGGTTTAATGAAAATAACTGGGCCACCGAGAATCTAAATGCGGTGTTCAGGACATCGCTGCGTTGGACGAGCACTCACGCACAGAAGGGCGCAACAGTGATCGTGGATTCGTTTGATACCACCTTGTTTCCTTTACGCAATTTTGCCTCGGCAAGCGGCAGTTATGAAGTATGGCGAGACGGTACGCGAGTGGGCGAATCATTGCCCGGGTACCTACGCGTTGATCTGACGTACGGCACGGGTTTTTATTGCTCACCTCGCGGAAAAGTTCGTGGTTGAGTGATGTTTTTTCAATGAGCTTATTGCGATCTCGTGCACGCAGCGTCCGTGGCGCATCGGTGTGATTAAAGTTCGTGGCTGATAGGCGTAAGTGTCGCCAGCTGGCGAAGTAAGTAGTTGTTTTAGTGGTTTAACTAGTCGGAGCAAGAACATGGACAGGACAAACAGAGATATTATTGACAGTTTTATACCAAAAGTGCCCGCGGACTACCAAGTCATGCGACTTTCAGCCGGTAGCTTTGACGGTCAGGTGCCGGGTTTCCCGGGGTTGCTCACTAGGGCGGCCGCAAAAAGTCAATTCTTAACCTACCGCGTTCCTTTATGGGACTTTCCGAGTACAGATCCGCTCGCGCCTAACGTGGTAACGATACAGATCCGCCCTTATGCGGCCGTCCCCGTCTTTCCTGCTGGCCATGCGTTGGCCGGCATGCCTAATGCCAATGCAGAGGATTTGTATTTCGTAAGCCCTCCCGGCTATTCAGTCGAGGTCTCTAACCCCTCCGATCCTTTCGTAATGAATATTCCGGAAGAATATTTGCAGAATGGCGCGTGGTTAATCAGGTACACCGTGTATGACCCTGACACGGATACTCGCAACTCATCGGTCGCGCAGTTGCTGATCGTTGACGAGACAGCGCCCTATGACGTTACGGGTGATCGACCTCCCGAGCCGACGTTGCCTTCGGGTCTTTCGGGGCCTCTTAACCTTGCCCTTTTCCAGAGCCTGGGCGAGGTAAACTTTCCCTTTGTTTATCTGCTCGAGCAAGGGAAATCCCCGGGTGATACGGTCTCGGTGTACTACGGCTCTTCGGACAGACCAATCCAATTTGCCTCCGGAACAAGGATTCCGATTGATCCAGCCCAGCCAACCGTCTGCACCGTGCCGTATAGCGCAGTCATGGCCGAAAAGCGGGGGATCCATGAAGTAAGTTATATAGTATATGACGCTGCCGGCAATCCATCTCAGCAGTCATACAAGTTAACGCTTGAGGATATGGCGGGTGACCCGGCACCTAGTGGCTTTGCGCCATTGGTGATCTTGCTGGCCGAGACCGACAGCCTGATCAATAGTGCTGATGTATCGGCTAATAACGGTGCAATCGCGCGGGTTCCGCCCTTCATGAACCCCGTGCGGCCGTCAGATTCAATCACCTGCGTCTTGACTTCAGTCAACGGTTCAATAACGCTGACTAAGCCGGTGGGCGCTTCTGGTTTTCCGGATTTTCAGTTCACCCCAGATAACATGGCGACGCTTTACGGGACAGGGCCAGGCTTCGTGGCGGTCACCGCTACTTACACGGTTAGTCGCGGCACGAACACCTATCCGACACCGCCGTTAAGCACTCGATTCGACCTGAACCTGGAACCTGTAGGGCCGACCCTGGTGACAGACCTGCTTCCAGTCGTGGTCGAAGCGGTACGCCCTAACAATGTATTTGGACCGCCCAACCACCTTGAGCTTGCCGATGTAAATCGGGATGCACGATTCCGAATCCCATTGTGGACGACAAACAGAACGCCTGAAACGATTCTACCGTTCACCGTTTCTGTCGTTTATGGCGGTCGCGTGTATTCAACGGATGTAACGAGCATCAATGTTGATCGGGAGGTAATAATCCCGCTGCCGTTTAGTGAAATCATCGCTTTGGGCGGCCCTACTCAGCCCGTGTTTTATTCCATTACTCGCCCAGGCAATCCTAACGTTGGGACGACGTCGCAACACGATGTGATTGTTGACTCTGCGGTCCGGCGTTTGGGCACGCCAACCGTTCAGAATACTGCAGGTATAAATAAATCGGCGGGCTGCAATAGCTTGTCGCCAGTGAATACCGGCACACTCAGAGTGTTTATCCCTGGCTCCGACTTATTGTCCACTTCAGAACCGGTGGTCGTGACGTACGTTGGGTTCCAGAATGACACCGCTACAGGCCCCGGTTTAACGCCGGTAGTCAAGTCGTTCAACCTGCCTAATGACGCTGCGCGCCGCGTTGGGTTTACGGTTGATCTTGGTACCGCGCAGGAGTTGTATGACCCGATCCACAATAATCGAGCGAACGCCATTTCGGGTTCTGCAATAGTAACGATTAGCACGCAGTACATGGGTCAAACGGTCAGTTCCTTGCCCGAAACTATTCGTGTTAGAGGTCGAATTGCGGGCCCGGCAGGCACTTCGTATTACTGCTCGGGTGCGGTTATCCCGGCATAGGCCATGGCGTTAATGTAATTGCCAAAGAGGGCAAGAGCCCTCTTTGGCATGCCAGTCAGTGCTGGCGCTCTTTTCAGTGCTGTTTATTGATTATTCGCATCGATAGTTAGGATAAGTCCTACAGATTTGAGCCGTGCGCTGAACAATCATGGCGCCGCTTGATTGGTTGGGTCTCACGAGACTTAGAACCCTCCCTATCACTTCGTGAAGGTACTAGAGGTCCATAAATATGTCGGCAGTATTCAATTTCAAACCAACGCCTTTGAGCCTTGCATTGATGGCACAAGCCGTCTCGCTATTGTTTCTGGTCTCGCCCAATGCCCAAGCTCACACCGATGTAAAATCGCCTAACGCATCAATAACATCCACTACGCCGATTGATGATTATACGCTGTTTCCACGTTCTCACTTGATCGCCTCCGGTGCGAGCACTCGGCAGATCGTGATGGATAACGCAGGCTTGACACTTCAGGCGGGCAGTAAGACGTTAGACATTCTGGCCAACAATCAATCGACTATTGTGGTTGATCGTTCAGCGGTGCAGGCCCGTCCCGGGATAGGACAAGGCATCCTCGTCAGAGGCAACAGCATCGTCTACATCATCAATAACAGCACAGTGGAGAATAGCGGCGGCTTTGGTGTGTCTGTGACCCGGACTGCGGGCGCAACGGACGGTTCTTCCGTCACGGTAAGAGACAGCAGTGTGGTCGGTTCAACCCGTGGTATCAATGCTGCGGGCTACAGCACCGTGACGCTGGACAACGCCCGTGTCACGGCGACCGATGCGACGGGCATGGGGTTGGTCTTGCTAAATGCTGAGGCTGCGGTCAGGAATAACAGCACCATCGTCGGCGGAGCAAATGGCGTAAATATGCGCACGGACGCCAATCTGACGCGCACCAACTCGTTAATCCTGGATAACTCTGTGGTCCAGGGCAAAACGGGTGCTGCGATCTTGGTGAACCCGTCGCTTACTAACAACACCAGGGCCGATATTCAGGTGCTTAACGGCTCAAATTTGCTAAGCGGCAATGGTGTGTTGCTTCAAGTAGACAATAATTCGATTGCCAACATGAATGTCGACAACAGCAGGTTGGTCGGCGATGTGGTGATTGGTGCGGGCAGCACCGGCACGGTGCAGCTCAACAACAATGCCTCGCTGACCGGCCAATTGCGCAACGTCGATCAACTTGACGTCAATGGGAACGCCCAGTGGGTACTGGTGGGTGACAGCCAGGTCAATACGTTGAAAATGAGCGGCGGCAATGTGGTCTTTGGTGCCCCAACTCAATACGTTCAACTCAACACCAACAACTTGAGCGGCAACGGCACGTTCAAAATGCACACCAACTTCAACACCGGCGAGACCGACCTGTTGAATGTCAACGGCAACGCCGAAGGCAGTCACCAATTGCTGATCGGCGCCAGTGGCTCGGAGTTGGCCACCGGTGAAGCCATCCAGGTGGTGCACACCCAAAGCGGCGGCGCCAAGTTTGGCCTCGTGGGCGATACCGTCGACGTCGGCGCTTTCGAATATGGGCTCAAGCAGGAAGGCACCGACTGGTACCTGGACACCGAGAAAAAGGGCACCAGTACCAGCGCCAAGGCAGTGCTGGCACTCGCCAACGCTGCACCGGCTGTCTTGCTTGGCGAATCGAGCATCTTGCGCACCCGCATGGGTGAGGTACGCTTCGGCGAAGGCAAGAGCCAAGGCCTGTGGATGCGCGGCTACGGTAACAAGGTTGACGTGGCCGCCAACAACAACGGTGTGGGCTACTCACAGAATCAGGCGGGTCTGACCCTCGGTGCAGACTGGGCGGTCGATGAGCTGTGGACATTGGGTGTGATGGGCGGTTACAGCAACTCCACCCTGGGCCTGAGCCGTGGCAGCAGCGGTATGGTCAACAGTTACTACGCCGGTGTATACGGCATTTTGCGTGATGACGAGAGTGGTGTGTATGTCGACCTGACGGCCAAGGTCAACCGCCTGAACGGCCAAAGCCAGGTGAATATGAGCGATGGTCAGCGCGCCAAAGGCAAATATTCGCAAGACGCGGTGAGTGCATCGGTTGAAGTCGGCAAGAATATCAAGCTCGATGATGACGGTTTGTATCTTGAACCCTTCGCTCAGTTGGCCGTCGCCGCGATTGGCGGCTCCAACTACACGATGGACAACGGTCTGAAGGCGAAAAGCGATCGTGCCACTTCAGCGATCGGCAAAGTAGGTATCACCGCCGGTAAAAATATCCAGCTCGAAAGCGGCGGTATTCTGCAACCGTATCTGCGCACGGCGGTGGCGCGTGATTTCAGCCCGGACAACAAGGTTTATGTCAACGATCAGCAATTTAAAAACAACCTGTCGGGCGCAAGTATAGAAGTCGCCGGCGGCATGGCTGTTTCGTTGTCGCCAAGCCTGAGTGTGCATGCTGAAGCCACGCATATGAAAGGCAAGGCCTACGATCAGCCTTGGGGTGCAACAGTAGGTGTGCAGTGGGCCTTCTAAGCGGTCTAGGCAGTTGAAAAGGGGAAGCTTCGGCTTCCCCTTTTTTTTGCGCATCAGATCAGCCCGTTCGACCTAACTGAACAACCCCGCCGCGATATTGATCGAGAAGCCCAGAATCGCCGTATTGAACAGGAAGCCGATCAACGACTGGCCCAGTACCACTTTGCGCAGGCTGCGTGTGGCCACGCCCACGTCAGCGGTTTGCACCGCCACACCGATGGTGAACGAGAAGTACAGGAAGTCCCAGTAGTTGGGGTTGCGCAAACCTTCGGCAAAGCGCAGCGCCGGTTCTTCGCCTTCCCACGTGTAAAAAAGCCGCGCGTAGTGCACGCTGAAAATCACCCCGGTCAGCAGCCATGAGCCAATCACCGTCATGCCGGTAAAACCGTAATGCAGCAGGCGCTCAGTACTGCCCAGGTCCTTGCTGCCCACCAGGTTGACGGTGATGGTCGCCAAGCTGGCAATCGCCGCGATGCACACCATGAACAGCACCAGCCCGGCGTTTTCATCCTCGATTTCGGCAATACGTTTTACCTCGCCGGCGCGGGCTCGGGTCGCCAGCCACAGCATCAGCAGCAGATAGGTCCAGACGCCGGCGTTCCAGCCGATGAGGATCTTGCTGACGAGTGTGTCGGCCGGCGCCAGAATGCCCACGGCGAGGCCGAGAACGGCAGCGGATGAGAGGCGAGGGTGAGTGCGGGCGAGGAAGGCCATAGGTGCTCACAACAGGGGCGGTTGTGAGCACCATAGCGCATTCTTCAACGGCTGACGTGCTGGGCTGAGCGTGTTCGTTATGGCCAGCAGACTTTCTGAGGCATCGCGGGCTTGTTGTGGCAAGCCCGCTCGCCACAACAAGCGCGCAGGCCAAGGGATACCCAGTTAGGTCTTTTTGCGCACCCGTTTCATGACCACCACAAAGAACACCGGCACAAACACCACCGCCAGGGTGGCGGTGATCATCCCGCCGATCACGCCCGTGCCGATGGCCTGCTGGCTGGCCGAGCTTGCACCCGTGGCAATCGCCAATGGCACCACGCCGAGAATAAACGCCAGCGACGTCATGATGATCGGCCGCAGGCGCAGCCGCGCGGCTTTCAAGGTGGCCTCGACCAAGTCTTCGCCTTGCTCATACAGGTCTTTGGCAAACTCGATGATCAAGATCGCGTTCTTCGCCGACAAGCCAATGATGGTGATCAGGCCGACCTTGAAGAACACATCGTTGGGCATGCCGCGCAAGCTCACCGCCACTACCGCGCCGAGCACGCCCAGCGGCACTACCAGTAACACCGAGGTCGGGATCGACCAGCTTTCATACAGCGCCGCCAGGCACAGGAACACGATCAGCAGCGACAGGCCCAACAGTAACGGCGCCTGGGAGCCGGACAAACGTTCCTGCAGCGACAACCCGGTCCATTCCTGGCCCAGGCCCGCCGGCAGTTGGCTGACCAGGCGCTGGATTTCTTGCATGGCCTCACCCGTGCTGTGCCCCGGTGCCGCTTCGCCGCTGATGGCGATAGCCGGGTAGCCGTTGTAACGCGTCAACTGTGCCGGGCCTTGGGTCCACTTGGCCTCGACAAACGCCGACAACGGCACCATTTTCCCGGCATTGTTGCGTACGTTGATCTTCAGCAAATCCGCGACCTGGCTACGCTGGTCGCCTTCGGCCTGTACCACTACTCGTTGCATGCGGCCTTGGTTGGGAAAGTCGTTGACGTACGCCGAACCGATGGCCGAAGACAGCACATTGCCGACGTCCGCGAAGGACACGCCCAACGCGTTAGCCTGTTTGCGATCGACTTCCAGCTGCACTTGCGGCGCCTCGGCCAGGGCGCTTTCACGCACGTTGGCCAGGATCGGGCTTTTCTCGGCGGCGGCCAGCAGTTCGGTACGCGCAGCCATTAACGCGGCATGGCCGACGCCACCGCGGTCTTGCAAGCGGAATTCGAAGCCGCTGGAGGTGCCCAGGCCGTCTACCGGCGGTGGCAGGATCGCGTAGGCAATCGCATCCTTGAGCGCGCTGAAGGCTTCGTTGGCACGGTCGGCGATCGCTGAGGCGGAGTCGTCGCTGCTGCGTTGCGACCAATCCTTCAGCGTGGTAAACGCCAGCGCCGCGTTCTGCCCGGAGCCGGAGAAACTGAAGCCCATGATCATCGTGGTGTCACCCACTCCAGGCTCCCCAGCGTTATGCGCCTCGATTTGCTCGGCCACCTGCACCGTGCGGTTTTTACTCGCACCCGGTGGTAACTGGATATCGGTGATGGTGTAGCCCTGGTCTTCGACCGGCAGGAACGAGGAGGGCAGACGGCTGAACAGCCAACCCAGGCCCACCAGCAACACCAGATAGATCAGCAGGTAACGCCCACTGCGCTTGAGCGCATAGGCTACCCAACCTTCGTAACGGTCGGTGAGGTTTTCAAAACGTTTATTGAACCAGCCGAAGAAACCGCCCTTGGCATGGTGGTCGCCCTTGGCAATCGGTTTGAGCAACGTGGCGCACAAGGCCGGG
This sequence comes from Pseudomonas antarctica, assembly GCF_900624995.1. GTDB lineage: Bacteria > Pseudomonadota > Gammaproteobacteria > Pseudomonadales > Pseudomonadaceae > Aquipseudomonas > Aquipseudomonas antarctica. The sequence goes on along the minus strand of NZ_UYXQ01000050.1, from coordinate 8,784 downwards.
GTCAAGGTCAGGGCGAGGAACGCCGAAAACAGGATCGAGGTGGCCATCGACAGCGAGAACTGCTGGTAGATCACCCCCACCGAACCCGGCATGAAGGCCATTGGTAGAAACACCGCCACCAGCACCAGCGTGATGCCGACGATGGCTCCGGTGATCTGGCCCATGGCTTTGCGTGTAGCGTCCTTGGGCGACAGGCCCTCGGTGACCATGATGCGCTCGACGTTTTCCACCACCACAATCGCATCGTCTACCAGGATGCCGATGGCCAGCACCATGCCGAACATGGTCAGCACGTTGATCGAGAACCCCAGCAACAGCATGGTGGCGAAAGTGCCCATCAACGCAATCGGCACCACCAGCGTCGGGATCAGCGTGTAGCGCACGTTCTGCAGGAACAGGAACATCACCGCAAACACCAGCGCCATGGCTTCGAGCAAGGTGTAGACCACCTTGGTGATCGAGACTTTGACGAACGGCGAGGTGTCGTACGGAATCTTGTACTCCACGTTGGCCGGGAAGTAGCGCGACAGCTCGTCCATCTTCGCGCGCACCAGGGTTGCAGTGCTCAGCGCGTTGGCACCCGGCGACAGCTGCACACTGACGGCGGTGGATGGCTTGCCATTCAAGCGCGTAGAGAACTGGTATTCCTGACTGCCGATTTCCACCCGCGCCACATCGCCAATACGCACGGTGGAGCCATCGGGGTTGGCTTTGAGCACGATGTCGGCGAATTCCGCCGGCGTCGACAGCTGGCCCTTGACCAGAATCGCGGCGGTGATTTCCTGGGTCTTGGTGCCCGGCAAATCACCAATGCTGCCCGCCGAAACTTGGGCGTTCTGCGCGCTGATTGCGGCGTTGACGTCAGCCGGCGTGAGGTTGAAACCAATCAGTTTCTGTGGGTCGATCCAGATGCGCATGGCGCGCTCGGCGCCATACAGCTGCGCTTTGCCCACACCGTCAAGGCGCTTGAGTTCGTTCATCACGTTGCGCGCCAGGTAATCGCTGAGCGCAACGTCATCGAGCTTGCCGTCGTTGGACGTCAGGGTGACGAGCAGCAGGAAACCGGCGGAGACTTTCTCAACCTGTAAGCCTTGCTGAGTCACCGCTTGCGGCAGGCGCGGCTCTACCGCTTTCAGGCGGTTTTGCACATCGACCTGGGCCATTTCCGGGTCGGTGCCCGGCTGGAAGGTCGCGGTGATGGTGGCCGAACCCAGGCTGCTCTGGGATTCGAAATACAGCAGGTGATCGGCGCCGTTGAGCTCCTGCTCGATCAGGCTGACCACGGTTTCGTCCAGGGTCTGGGCCGAGGCGCCCGGGTACACCGCGTAGATTTCCACCTTCGGCGGCGCGACGTTGGGGTACTGAGCCACCGGCAGTTGCGGGATGGCAAGCGCGCCCGCCAGCAGGATAAACAGGGCGACCACCCAGGCGAAGATCGGGCGGTCAATAAAGAACTGCGGCATTAGGTATTCCTTTCCTTAGCGGGCAGAGGCCTGGGCACTCGGGGCGGGGCTGTCGTCCACTTCGACGGTTTCACCGGGGCGCGCATGCTGAAGGCCTTCGACGATGATGCGGTCACCGGGCTTGAGGCCGCTGCTGACGATCCAGCGATCTTCGATCACCGCACCCAGCTCCACGGGCTGCTGGCTGACGGTCTGTTCGGCGTCCAACAGCAGCACCATCGGGATGCCGGCGCTGTCTCGGGTGATGGCGCGTTGCGGCACGCTGATGCCTTGTTTATCCACGGCTTGTTCCAGGCGCACCCGTACAAAGCTGCCGGGCAGCAGGTCGAGGTCCGGGTTGGGGAACTCGCTGCGCAGGATGATTTGCCCGGTGCCCGGGTCGACGCTGATGTCGGCAAACAGCAATTTGCCCGGCAGCGGGTACAGGCTGCCGTCGTCTTCGATCAACGTGGCCTTGGCCTGGTCCTGGCCAACCTGCTTCAAGCTGCCGGCACGGAAGGCGCGGCGCAGGTCGTTGAGCTCGCGGGTGGACTGGGTCAGGTCGGCGTGGATCGGGTCCAGTTGCTGGATGACCGCCAACGGCGTGGCCTCGTTCTGCCCGACCAGCGCGCCCTCGGTCACCAGCGCACGGCCGATACGCCCGGAAATCGGTGCGGTCACGGTGGCGTAGCCCAGGTTGAGTTTGGCGCGCGCCACGGCGGCCTTGTTGGCGGCGACTTCGGCGTTGGTCTGGCGCACGGCGGCGCGGGCATTGTCGTAGTCCTGGCCGCTGATGGCGTTGCCTTCCACCAACTGGCTGTAGCGTTGCTCTTGCAAGCGCGCCTGGAACGCATTGGCCTGGGCCTTGCTCAGGTTGGCCTGGGCGCTGTCGAGGTCGGCCTTGAACGGAGCCGGGTCGATGCGGAACAACACGTCACCCTGTTTCACATCGTGGCCTTCCTTGAACACGCGCTGCATCACCACGCCGGCAACCCTCGCGCGCACCTCGGCAATGCGCGGCGCGGCGATGCGCCCACTCAGCTCACTGGTGATGGACAGGGGCTTAGCCTCAAGGGTTTCGATGCGGACTTTGGCCAGGGGCGTTTCCGGCGCTTCGTCCGCCGACTGACCGCACGCGCTCAGGGCGAGTGTCAGGGCCAGCAGGCAAAACGGCGCAAACAGATTCTTCGACATGCTCATATCCCAATATTGACTGGCGCATCCTAAAGACACCTGCGCCGTGGTGCTGTGAAGCTGTGTAGCTCGTCTGTGAAGAAATGTAAGGTGCGACCCATAGTTCGCTGAGGGCGTATATCCTTGCACAATCCTGCAAACAGCAAAGATCAAATGTGGGAGGGGGCTTGCTCCCGGTGGCGGTGGAGCTGCCAATAGATGAGTCAACTCAACCACCGCGATCGGGTGCAAGCTCCCTCCCACATTGGTTTTGTGTATGACCGCTAACAGTATTATTTGGAAACACCATGCCCAACATCCTTCTGGTGGAAGACGACGCCGCACTCTCCGAGCTGATTGCCAGCTACCTGGAACGCAATGGCTACCATGTCAGCGTGCTCAGCCGTGGCGATCACGTACGTGAACGGGCGCGCCTCAATCCTCCGGACTTGGTGATCCTCGACCTGATGCTGCCGGGCCTCGACGGCTTGCAGGTGTGCCGGCTGCTGCGTGCCGACTCGGCGGGCCTGCCGATCCTCATGCTCACCGCCCGCGACGACAGCCACGATCAGGTGCTGGGCCTGGAAATGGGCGCCGACGACTATGTCACCAAACCGTGCGAGCCGCGCGTGCTACTGGCCCGTGTCCGCACCTTGCTGCGCCGCAGCAGCCTGTCCGAGCCTCAAGTGGCCAACGACCAGATCGTCATGGGCAACCTGTGCATCGACCTGTCGGAGCGTACCGTGACCTGGCGCGAGCAGACGGTGGAACTGTCCAGCGGTGAATACAACTTGCTGGTGGTGTTGGCCCGGCACGCGGGAGAAGTGCTCAGCCGCGACCAGATCCTGCAACGCCTGCGCGGGATCGAGTTCAACGGCACCGACCGTTCGGTGGACGTGGCCATCTCCAAGCTGCGTCGCAAGTTTGACGACCACGCCGGTGAGGCGCGCAAGATCAAGACCGTGTGGGGCAAGGGCTACCTGTTTAGCCGTTCCGAGTGGGAATGCTGATCCATGTTTCGTGTCCTCCTGCGCCTCTACCTGATCACCATCGTCACCTACAGCGCGGCGATTTACCTGATTCCTAAGCTGGTGATTCAGGTATTCGAACACCGCTACTTGAACTACAACGTCGAGCAAACCCGCGGCCTGCAAAAACTCATCGTCAAGCAATACCTGCGAGCGCCGGTCGAGCGTTGGTCACAGGTCACCGACCAGTTGGGCCGTGACTTTGCGCCGCTCAAAGTGCAACTGCTGCTGCGCCAGGACGCCAGCTACACGCCAGCAGAAGAACAGTTACTGGAGCTGGGCAAACCAGTGATCCGCCTGGGCGAGTGGGGCTGGATGGAAGAAATCAGCTCGCCGATCAACCAGCAGTTTGCGGTCAAACTCACCATTCCGCCCGACCCGCTGGACATGAACCTGCTGTACTGGTCGATGAACGTACTGATTGGCGCTGCGCTGCTGGCCTGCCTGCTGTTCTGGCTGCGCCCGCACTGGCGTGACCTGGAGCGCCTGAAAAATACCGCCGCGCAGCTGGGTAGGGGCAACTTGGCCGAACGTACGCGTATTCCGGCCAGCTCCAACATCGGCAGCCTGGCGTCGGTGTTCGACACCATGGCCGACGATATCGAACGCCTGCTTAATCAGCAGCGTGACCTGCTTAACGCCGTCTCCCATGAACTGCGCACGCCGTTGACTCGCCTGGATTTCGGCCTGGCGCTGGCGTTGTCCGAAGACCTGCCGCACGCCAGCCGCGAACGTCTGCAAAGCCTGGTGGCGCACATTCGCGAGCTGGATGAGCTGGTGTTGGAATTGCTCTCCTACAGCCGCCTGCAGAACCCGGCGCAACTGCCGGAGCGGGTCGACGTGGTGCTCGACGAATTTATCGACAGCGTGCTGGGCAGCGTCGACGACGAGTTGGAAAACCCCGAGATTGTCATCGATGTGGCGCTCGACTGTGCCGTGGAGCGCTTCAGCCTTGACCCGCGCCTCACCGCCCGTGCGTTGCAGAACCTGCTGCGCAATGCCACGCGCTACTGCGATAAACGCATCCAGGTGGGCGTCAAGGTGTGCGCCAACGGCTGTGAGATCTGGGTGGATGACGATGGCATCGGCATTCCCGTGGATCAGCGTGAGCGCATTTTCGAACCCTTTTATCGCCTCGACCGCAGCCGCGATCGCGCCACCGGCGGCTTCGGCCTCGGTTTGGCCATCAGCCGACGCGCAATGGAAGCCCAGGGCGGCAGCTTGACGGCCCTGGCATCGCCCTTGGGTGGGGCGCGGTTTCGGCTGTGGTTGCCCAGCCTCGACTGATCAGAGCACCTTAACGGCACGGCCGATCGCCTGGATCGGCCCGGTGGGTTTGCCGGTGGGCGAGCCTAGAGGGTCTTCCAAGGTCAGCTCGAAGAGTTGGTTTGGCGCCAGTGGCGGGAGTTTGTCCAGCGCCACCGACAGCGTCTCTCCTGGCTTGACCAACCCCAGCGATACGGGGCCTTGCCAGCCGTCCGCCTTGGTCCAGAATTGCAGGGCCTTGTCGGCAGGCACTTGCATCACGCCCAATGGAATCAGCTGGATCTGCTGCGCAGTGCTGGCTTGGATCACCCAGCCTGGGGCCTGGTTTTGTGGCGCTACCAGCACCACCACAAAGGTTGGTTCAGCGGTGGGTGGGCGGGTGAGCAGCAACGCCGCCAATACCAACGAGGTGACCAACCCGGCACCGGCCAGGCCGCGCCAGAGTGCCAGCAGGTTCCACCACGGCAGCCGATTTTCGGCGGCGGTATCGGCGGGCGCGACAGTGCGTTCGATGCGCCGCCATAGCTGGGACGAGGGTGGCACCGGTTCGGCCAACGCCGTCAGTGGCAACAGGCGCTGCTCCCAAGCGTCCACCGCCGCGCGCAACTCGGCATCCAGGGGTAAGCGCTGTTCAACGTCGGCGCGCTGCTCGGCGGGCAGGGTCCCGAGTACATATTCGCCGGCCAGCTCGTCCAGTGGGTTGCTCATGCCATGCACTCCCGCAGCGCAGCTAGGCTACGTTTGATCCAGGCTTTGACGGTGCCCAACGGGGTGTCCAGTTTCTGTGCGATTTCGCTATGGGAATAGCCGTCGACATAGGCGTGGAGCACGCAACGGCGACGGGCCGGGTCGAGTTGTTCCAGACAGTGCTGAATCTGGCCTGAGCGCGCGCTGAATTCAACGCTGTCGTCGGCGGTTGCAACGTATTCATGTGCGTCGTCCAACGCCACCTCGCGATGAAGGTTGCGCACCCCATTCAATGCCAGGTGCCGGGTCACGCTGAACACCCAGCCCCGCGCCGAACCACGGCTGGGGTCGAAACTGCCGGCGCCGCGCCAGATCTTGATAAAGGCGTCATGCACAATATCTTCGGCCAAGGCTTTGTCCCGGGCAATGCGCATGGCCACACCGAGCAGGCGGCTGCTGTCGTGCTCATACAGCCGGCGCAGGGCACGTTGATCGCCACGGGCACAAGCGCCCAAGCAGGCTTCGTAATCAAAAGTGGGTTCGGGCAAGGACACTGTTTTCCGCAGTAAGAACAAAACCAATGCCCCGACCCAGAGGCCGGGGCGCTACTGCAGCAGCGTAGCTGAAATGGCTCAGTTGGCCGCCCAAAAGATGTAGTCGGCCTGGTATTTCACCACTTCCTGCTTGCCTTTGTTGGCGGTGGTGCATGCGGTGCTCGGCGCCACACCGCCTTTAAGCGCGACCCGCTGGATATAACTCACGCCACTCATTGCACCCTTGCCTTCGGCGGGGTTGGCCTTGACCAATTGATACGGCAGGTTGCCCGTGCTCGAAGGTGCTACCGCCAACTGAGTGCCGGTGACCTTCGAGCCGTCGTTGGCTTGCCAGGTAGCCGGCGGGCCAAAGTAGGTGCCTACGGCCTTGCCGCTGCGGTCACTGAGCACGGCTTTAGGGCCGACAAAAGTCCATTCGGTCTGGCCAGCAGCGTTGGCTTTGTCTCGGCATTCGTAAGTGATTTCGCCGACGCCAGTGGTCTCCAGCGCAACCTTGTGCCCATCCGGCACCTTGATGCTGTCGGGCAGGCCGGTCTGGGCGAAAACCGTTGGCGCAGCGGCCAGCAGGGCGGTCAGGCAGAACAGTGCTTTAGCGTTCATCGGTGTTTCTCCATTGAGTAGAACAGCGGGGTCACTGTAAGCACTACCCAGGCCGCGCACGATTGGATGCAGTGATTAGAAAATAAAGGCGCGAGGGCGCACACTGTGCCCCCGCTATACCCGAGGAGAAATTGGCAATGACTGGTGTTCACGCGTCTGCTCAACAGGGTTTCTCTACCCAGGCCGTCACCTACGCCCAAGGCCGGCCCGGCTATCCACGACAACTCACCGGCTGGTTGACCGATGCGCTGCACATCGACGCGCAGTCGACGGTCATCGATCTGGGCGCCGGTACCGGCAAATTCACCCGCTTGCTCAGCGCCCTGGCGCCGACCCTGGTGGCGGTCGAGCCTGTGGAGGCGATGGGCGCGCAGCTCAGTAAACTTCTACCTGATGTGCACCTGGTCAATGGCACGGCCGAATCCATTCCTCTGGAAGCTGGCGTCGCGGATGCGGTGGTCTGTGCGCAAGCCTTCCATTGGTTTTGCACGAAAGCGGCGCTGGCCGAAATTCACCGCGTACTCAAACCCGACGGGCGCTTGGGGCTGGTGTGGAATGTGCGCGATGAGTCGGTGGATTGGGTCGCTGCCATTACCGACATCATCACACCCTACGAGGGCGACACGCCGCGGTTTCACACAGGCCAGTGGCGTGAAGCCTTCACCGGCGAGTATTTTTCCGCACCCGAAATGACCTGTTTTGCGTATCAACATGTTGGCAGCCCGCAGGAAGTAATCATGGACCGCTTTCTGTCGGTGAGCTTTATCGCAGTGCTGCCGGCGGCGGCAAAAGCCGCGGTCACCGCGCAACTGCGGGCACTGATCGACACCCATCCGGCCTTGCGCGGGCGCGACACGGTGGCGTTCCCGTATCAGACGCAAGCCTACCTGTGTCATCGGCTGAGGCAAAAAGCATAAAGTCAGATCATATTGATATAAGTCGTTATAAGAAAAATCGCTATCCTGCGGCCAGAAATTTTTAAGGCCGCGGGTAGCTGGAATGGATGTGGGTAATGTTGGTTTTGTAATCGCCGGCCTGATCGTTGGTTTTATCGTCGGCATGACCGGTGTTGGTGGGGGCTCGTTGATGACCCCGATCCTGTTGTGGTTCGGCATCAACCCGGCCACCGCCGTGGGCACCGACCTGTTGTACGCGGCCATCACCAAATCCGGTGGCGTGCTGGTGCACAGCAAGAACAAGAACATCGACTGGACCATCACCGGCTGGCTGACCCTGGGCAGTGTGCCGGCGGTGCTGCTGACGCTGTGGTTCCTCGCCAGCCTGCACACTGATCCGAGTGCGATGAACGCGGTGATCAAGCAGGCGCTGGGGTTTGTGTTGCTGCTGACGGCGCTGGCGATTCTGTTCAAGAAAAGTCTGTTGGCCTTTGCCCAGCGCCATGCGGGCGATGACTATCACATGAGCCCGCGTAACTTGAACGTGCTGACGGTGGTGACCGGGGCGGTGCTGGGGACCATGGTTGCGCTGACGTCTATCGGGGCGGGTGCGCTGGGCACGGTGGCGCTGTTTATCCTGTATCCGTTTCTGGCTACGCGGCGGTTGGTGGGGACGGAGATTGCCCACGCGGTGCCGCTGACGTTGGTGGCGGGGTTGGGGCATGCCAGCATGGGGAATATGGACTGGCATTTGTTGGGGTTTTTGTTGATGGGGTCGTTGCCCGGTATTTACTTGGGCAGTCACATGACTGGCAAGGTGCCGGATGGCGTGTTACGGCCGTGCCTGGCGGTTATGTTGATGGCGATTGGGTATAAGTTGGCGTTTTGATTTTTCGTCTGGATTGAGTACATATGAGAGTGTCAGATTTTTTGTGTGCGGGCCGGTAACGGCCTGCCGACAGGCAGGCCTTAGTTTTACCAGGTAGGCCTGATAAATCGATCTCCGTACAGAATCGCAAATTGGTTCATCGCACTCTTCCAGTCATGTGCCGGTTTGCCCCAGTTAGCAGTGATATTTCGCAATCCCAACCAGATTAATTTTGTTGCAGCATCGTCCGTTGGGAAGTGCCCTCGGGTC
>NZ_UYXQ01000049.1 GCF_900624995.1 Pseudomonas antarctica | reverse complement strand
GGACTGGGGGGTCGGGCAGGGGCGTAACGACGGTTTGCGCGTGAGCCGAACCTGGGTTAAGTGGCAGTCATTTTTTGCCGGGGGCCAGGCCCGAACCGACGTTGTTGGCATCAAAGATCATCGCGACTTTGGTGCCCTGGTTGCAGTTGACGTTCAGGTTGAAGTCTTTGGCGGTCACACGGCCAGCGGTTGGGTTTTCCGCGGTGCCCATGTCCTTGATCGACACGTTGCCCATGTCCACCGAAATAGTGCGGTCGGAGTTGGCGCCGTCTACCGAGCAGGCGTCGTTGTTGATCACGCCGGTGAAGGTGATTTTACCGCTGCCGCCCAGGGTAGGCGTCGGTGCCGGATCATCGGCAAATGCACTGCCGGAAGCGGCGATAATGGCCGAGGCGATAACAGCCAGGGAAAACTTCTTCATGATGAGGTCCGTAAGTGTTAGTTGGAAAATGCTGTTGTTGAACTGCGAGGAAAGAATAAGAGACGAGGCGCTGCGAGCGAATAAGACGATTCTTATAAGCCGCGCAATAGACGGGTTAGTTACACCCCAAGGCGGGTGGGAGGCCAGTAAATAAAGGGCCAAGCCATTGCGTGGGAATGGCTTGCACGTTGTGCTTAGTTGAAGATGTTGCGCGCCAGGCAATAGGCGAGAAGGTCCTGATCGCTGCTCACTTCAAGTTTGCGCATGGCGGATATTTTTTGTGCGCTGATGGTTTTTGAACTGCGGTTCTGGCGGCGCGCAATATCACTCACGCTCATGCCGGAAATAAATAAGCGCAGGATCTCGAACTCTTTGGGCGACAAGCTGGTAAAACGCTCGTCGATGGCGGTGAGGGTCTCGATCACCGAGGTCTTGGGCGGCTCCAGGCTGCGATAGGCGCTCTGTTCTGCAATCGCCTTGAGTGCCAGTTGAATCTCGGTGTGCAACTGGCTTTTCTGGATGATGCCGACCACGCCTAGCTCTTGCAGGCGAGTGAGGATCAGGTGATTGGAGATCATTGTCAGGATCAGGATCTGTACCTGCGGAAAATGCCGTTTCAGGTATTCCACCAGCTTCAGGCCATCACCATAGGGCGAGTCGCCCGGCATGTTGTAGTCGGTGATCACAATGTCGGCGCCCTGATGCTGCAACAGCTCGATCAGGCCCGTCGAACACACGGCTTCGCCCACCACCTGAAAGCGCGTATCGCGCTCCACCAGCTCGCGTACCCCGAGCAGCACGATCGGGTGATCGTCCGCGATAACCACGTTGAATTTTTTCATAAAGGGCCGTCCGTAGTGCCTGTTCAAGTGAGGGAAGTGTGCCCGGGCTGGAGCGTGTCCAGGACGGCCGACAGTCGCTGCATCACAGTCTTCACCTTGAGTTCAAGTGAGGTGTCGAGGCTGCCGCGGTTGAGTGCGCTTTCCAGTTCGATGCAGGCTTGGGCCAAGTCGAGCGCCTGCACCGCGCCCAAGGCGCCGGAGGCCGAATGCAGCAGCTGGCCGAGGGTGCGCGCGTCGCGCTGCGCGAGTGCCGCGCCGATACGCTGCAAGTCCTGCTGCACGCTGCTGATGAACAGCGGGCGCATTTTGTCCGACAGCTGCACGCTGTCGTCGAACGTCTCGGGCGGCGGTTCGACTGGTGGCTTGACGTTGCACTGCTTGACCAACTGCGCGCGCAAGGTTTGTAGGCTCAAGGGTTTAACGATCCAGGCATTCATGCCCACCGCCAGGCAGCGCACGCCTTCTTCGCGCATGGCGTTGGCGGTCACGCCGATAATCGGCAACTGCCGGTCATGCGCCCTGAGGGCCTTGGTCAGTTCATAGCCATTCATCAAGGGCATGTTCACGTCAGTCAGCACCAGGTCGAATGCTTGCGGTTGCCACAGCTGCAGCGCCTGCTCGCCGTTGGCCGCCAGGGTCACCGAGCAGCCGAGCGCCTCCAGTTGTTCCTTGATGATCGCCTGGTTGACTGGATTGTCCTCCGCCACCAGGATGCGCAGCCCCAGCTGGCCTGCGCTTTGCGGTAGGGCGGCCGGCGGATGCTCGTGCTTGCCGTGCTGCGCCAACGACACGGTGGCGGTAATGGCGCGCACGTCGTACATGTCCACAACCCAGCCCTGTTTCGTGTGCCGCGGCGGAGTGTGCGCGCCCGGCAGGCACAGCACGCGTTGGCCGGGCCAGGGGCGGAGGGGCTCATTGGGCAGCACATCGACCAGCACAGCGTGGCGGCTGTCCTGTTCGGGCGTGGACGCCGCCAGGGCTGCCGTAATACCCAGACGATTGAGCCAGTCACACAGCGACTGCGCCAACTCGCGCACTGGCGCCTGCACATACACAGGCGTTGGGCTGGGTTCGATCAGCGGTGTGTTGGTCAGTGCACCGCTGCACAGCGGCAGGCGCATTTTCAGGGTAAAGCTGCTGCCCAGGCCCGGTTCGCTGACCACCTTGATTTCACCGTCCATCATTTGCGCCAGCCAGCGGCAAATCGATAGTCCCAGCCCGGCGCCGCCTTCGCTGGCGGTGTCTGGTGCCTGGTAAAACACGTCGAACAGCTTGGCCTGCTGCGTCTCGGGAATGCCCACACCGGAGTCGGTGACCTGCCATTCGAGGTCGACGTTGTCGGCGTCGAGTGTCGTCACTCTGGCGCGAATCACCACGCGTCCGATATCGGTGAACTTGATGGCGTTGCTTACCAGGTTATTGAGAATCTGGCGGATACGCATCGGGTCGCCCATCACACAGTCCGGCAGTTGCGGATCGATGCAGCTGTAGAGTTGCAAACCCTTGCGCTGGGCGAAGGCGGCGTAGGTGTGCAACGTGTCTTCGAGCATGTCCAGCGGGCAGAACTCCACGGCTTCAATCGCCATTTGCCCGGACTCGATTTTCGATACGTCCAGCACATCGCTGATCAACTGGAACAGCGTGGCGGAGGACCGCTGAATCGTGTGCAGGTAAGTTTGCTGGTGGGGGTCCAGGTCGGTCAGGCCGAGCAATTCCAGGGTGCCGAGCACGCCATACAGCGGGGTGCGAATTTCATGACTCATGGTTGCCAGGAACAGTGTCTTGGCCTTGTTGGCAGCATCGGCGGCGCGGCGGGCGTCCTCCAAGGCCTGGGCGTCGTCGATATGCCGAGAGATGTCGTTGAATGCATACAGGCGCACGTCCTCGGCCTGGTAACGGGTGGAGACAAAGCCGACCTGCAAGTGTCGGCCTTCGATCTCCAGGTGCGTTTCGCCGCTTTCGGCGTTGTCGTGCACACCGGCCAGGGCGGCCACCAGGCGTGCAGTGCCCGGCCATTGCTGGGCGCGCTGGTTCTCGATTAGCACCTTGGCGTCGCTGCGCCGTACCACACACAAACCGGTGGGGGCGGTGTCGATAATCACGCGGCTGAATGCCACGCTTTCGGCAATCCGCTCGTGGGCCAGACGCGCCGGCGCAATAACCTGGCGCCGGTACCAGCGGCTGCCGGCCCAGCCCAGGGTAATCAGGCTGCCTAGCAGCAGCGCGAGGGTGCTCAACGGCCACAAAGCCGAATGAAAGAAGTGTGAGTAGTTCAGGCCATAGATCGCGCTCCAGGGCTTGTCGCCCGCCTGGGTAATCTTGAATTCAAAGCCGTCTGCGTTGAAGTGCACGCCATCGCTGAGCGGCGCTCCCACTTCGGGGCCGATCAACCGGTTGCCATCGGGAGCAATCAGGGTAAAGCGGTCAAATGCCGAGTGTTCCAAGGCGCGCTGCACGTCGTCGACCTGAGCCATGTCGAGCAGGGTGCCGACCACCGCCTGGCCCTGGCCGTCGAGGGGCAGGCCGATGTAAGCCAGCAGGTGCTCGGGCGCGGGGCCGGTCTGCCAGTAAACGCGGTTCTGTTCCAGCGGTTGCGGCGTTTGCTCAAGGGTTTGTTGCACCTCGTTAACCAGCGTCACCAGGTTGCCGGTTTCGTCGGTGCTTTCCCGTCGCTGGTAGCCCACCGACGGCACGGTGATGGCGTAGTTCGTCTGGCGATTGAGCACAAAGGTTTGCGGCGCCTCATACGGCGATGACGACCAGAAGGCACTGAAATAGCTGGTCAGGTGCGCGCCCAGGGCAAAAATCTGCGCCCGGGCGGCGGGGCTGACCTGTTGCTCGTCGAACTTGGCGCTGAACGGCACCGAAAACGAATACTTCTGGCCTTCGTACAGGGTGCGGTGGTTGTCGACCATGCGGCTTTTCAGGCTGACCTGAACCTTGGTGGCGCGCAGCAGTTCGGCTTGTATGCCCGGGTGGGTCAGGCTCTTGAGGTACGACTCCTGTTCCGCCAGGTTCTCCATCAGGCGCGCGAAATGAAAGCGCGTCGCGCCGTAGCGGGTTTCGATCCCGCGTTGCAGTGACCAGTAGTTGGTCAACACCAACAGTAACGCGATACCGAGCAGCACCATCAGGCCTTTGTTCAGGCGCAATGAGCTGCGGGTAAAGGCTTCGAGGACCGCGTTGTTGTGCTTCATCAGGGGTTTCCGCAAGCGCAGGATAAATCGGCACAGGATGGAGCTTACTCCTTAGTATCGAACAGATAATCCGTGGCCGCCAACTAGTGAGATGTCGCGGGGCCATCATTGTTCAGTAGTTGTTGAAATTGTTCAGAAGAAACCGCGTGAGAAATCAGGAAACCCTGCACCTGATTGCAGTCAACCTTGCGCAGCAGGGCCAGTTGCTGCGGTGTTTCCACCCCTTCTGCCACCACGGTCAGGCCGAGTTTGCGCCCCAGCGCAATAATGCTCGCCAGGGCCTGGGCCATGCCCTCGTTGTCGTGGCAACCCTGTACCAGCGCCTGATCGATCTTCAATTCGGTAAACGGCGTGGAGACCAGGTTCAGGTATGAGCTGTAGCCCTTGCCAAAATCATCCTGGGACAGGCCGAAGCCCTTGATGCGCAGGCGGCAGGCGCCGGCGTAGAAGTTGCTGATGTCCTGGGGCACCGAACATTCCATCAGCTCGAAGCAGATCATTCCCGGGATGCCGTCGTGGTGCAGCACAAATTCCAGTAAGCGGTCGGCCAGGTCGTGGCTGTTGAGCAGGTGGGTGGGCAGGTTGATCGATACCGGGATTTCGTAGCCTCGTTGGCGCCAGCGTTCCTGGGCGAGGATCGCCTGCTTGAGCACCACCCACAACAGGCGTTCCTCCAGCTCGAATGCTTTGATCGCCGGCAGAAACGCGGCGGGCAGCATCACGCCCTGCTCGGGGTGCATCCAGCGTACCAGGGCTTCTGCGGCGACGATGCGCCCGTTGGCCAGGGATTTTTTCGGCTGGAACCAGGCCTGGAGCTGGCCTGAGCTCATGGCCTGGAGCAGGGTGTGGCGGTCGATGTCCAGGTGTTCGGGCAATGCCGGGGAGGGCCTGCGCACGTTGTTCCTGAGCTGGTCCACCAGGCTGCGCAGGGCGTCGGCGGCGACGGGTTTGGAGATCAGCCCGATCACTTCCACGTCGAGATTTTTCGCCACCAGGCTTGCCGCCATCAACATGCGCCGCGACGCCGCGCTCATGATCGCCAGTGCGGGCTTGCAACGCAGGCTGGCCAGGCACTGGATAAATTGCACGCCGTCCATGCCGGGCATCAGCAGGTCGGTCAGTACCAAGTCGAAATCGCGCTGGCGCAGACGCTCCAGCGCTTCTTTGCCGTCCTCGGCGGTTTCGAGCATGAAATCCCCCAACTCACTGAGCAGGTGCTGCAGGTAGATGTGCTGCAGGGGATGGTCCTCGACGATCAAAATACTAAGGGGCTTCATGGGTGATCCGTGCATAAGGCGCCAGGGAGTTGAATAGAGCCCGCAACGCAAAGGGTTTGACCAGGCAATGGTTCATGCCGGCGGCCAGGCACAGGTCGGCCTCGCCGCGCATGGCGTTGGCGGTGGCCCCGATGATTGGCAACGGGCAGCCTTGGCGGCGCAGTTCGCGTGCCAGGTCATAGCCGTTGATGTGGGGCATGTTCACATCCGTCAACACCACGTCGAAGCTGCCGGCGGTGTACAGCTGCAACGCTTCCTGACCATCAGCCGCCAGCTCCACGGTGCAGCCGAGTTCTTCGAGTTGGTCACGCAAAATCAGCTGGTTGATGATGTTGTCCTCGGCCACCAGCAGGTGCAGGTTGAGTTTGTTCAGGTCACGCTGGCGCGTCTGTTCACCGGTGCGGGCCACCCACAGCCCTTGCGCCTGACTTACGGCTTGATGAATCGCGCCAAGGTGGTTGAGGTTGACGTGCCAGGCGCCGGCGTCTGCCTCCAGCGCGGTGCAGGTGTTGGTGCTGACGTGAATCACCGGCCCCGGCCACTCCGGCGCCAGCAATGGATCGACGCTGCCAGGGTGCACTTGCAGCAGCAGATGGCTTTCGGGCAGCGTCGGCAGGCCGGCCTGGGCGCGTGCCCCCCAGCGGCGCAGCCAACCGCTGATGGAATGCGCCAGCTCCGGGATCGGCGACACCACGTAAATGGTCTCGGCCAACAGCGGCGTCATCGGCGGTGTCGGCGCTTCTTCCAGCGGCAGGACCAGGCTGAAACTGCTGCCCAGCCCCAGTTCGCTGACCATGCGAATATTGCCGTTCATCAATTGGGTCAGGCGCTGGCAGATTGGCAAGCCCAGGCCGGTGCCGGCGACCACATTGGTGTTGCCTTCGCTCTGGTAAAACGGCTCGAAAATCATCGCCTGGTCTTCCTGGGCAATGCCTTTGCCGGTGTCCGAAACCTGCCACAACAGGCTCGAGCGCTCGCCATCGCGGCCGAGCACTTTGACCCGCAGCACCACGCGCCCGTAGTCGGTGAACTTCACCGCATTGTTCAGCAAGTTGTTCAGAATCTGACGGATGCGGGTTACGTCGCCGATCAGCCGTTCCGGCAACTTCGGGTCGAAGCAGGCATACAGTTGCAGGCCTTTGCCCTGGGCGGCTGCGGCGTAGCCCTGGATGATTTCGTGGACCAGGTCCAACGGTGAAAACTCGCTCATCTCCAGCGCCAACTGCCCGGCCTCGATTTTCGACACGTCCAGCACGTCGCAGATCAGTTGCAGCAAGGTTGAAGACGAGCCTTCGATGGCATGCAGATAGTCTTTTTGCTGGGCGTCCAGTTGCGTGCGCGCGAGCAGTTCCAGGGTGCCGAGCACGCCATACAACGGCGTGCGGATTTCATGGCTCATGGTCGCCAGGAACAAGGTCTTGGCCGCGTTGGCTGCATCTGCCGACTGCCGCGCTTCTTCCAGCGCCGCCTCGACTTGCTTGCGCGCACTGATATCGCTGAAGGCGCAAAACAACACGTCCTCGCCCCTGTAGCGGGTCGGCGCGCTGCTCAGGTACAGGTGGCGGCCGTCGATGGTTTCAAAGTAATCGCTATGCTCGTTGGGTGCGTCGGCGAAGGCCTGTTCGATCCAGCCGGCACGCAACGCCTCGCGCTCCGGGCCGTGGCCCAGCCATTGTTGGGCCAGGGTATTTTCCAGCACCACTTGGCCATCGGTGCGGCGCAGTACGCACAGGGCGACGGGCGCGGCCTGGATCACATCACGGCCGAACGCCTCACTTTCGATCAACGCCTGGATGCGATGGATTGAGGGAACGATGAAACGCTGGTCGACGCGGCGCATCACCAGCCAGATCAGCGTCAGGCTGAACAGGCAGAACAGCAGCGAACCGAGCAGCTGTTTCCACAGGCCAGCAACCACCGCACGCAGGTCGATGGAGTACATCAACTGCCAGTCTGAGGACTTCAGGTGCTTGCGGATCACCAAATGATCGGGCAGCAAACCGCTGCCGACAAAGCCGAAAAAGCTGTCTTCGCCGGGCCGCAGGTGTTGCTGGCGCAGCTGTGTGTCATCGCTGTTGGTGAACACCAGCATGCCTTGTGAGTTGAGCATCATGAACTCGCCGGCACTCTGGTCGCTGAGGGTAGAGGACACTTCGCGGCTTTCCATCTCCAGGCCCAGCCAGCCTGAGTTCGGGTCTTGGCGGTCCATGCGGATAAAAATGTACAGGTGCGAGTGGTGCTCGGTGCGGTCGCTCAGCCACAACTCGTTGAGCGTCGCCGGGTCGCTGTGTTGCAAGGCTTTGAGGCGGTTGAGCATGCACTTGGAAATCGGCAATACCTGCGCGGTCGCGTCATACAGGCGCATTACTTGCGGGGCGGGGCCAGCATTCACGTAAAGCAGGTTGAGCTGCTTGGCCTTGAGGTAGTCGCGCAGGCGCTCGGTCAGCCACATGCTCCACGGGTTGCCGAGCGTGTCGCCCAGTTGCACCTGTTCTTCTTCCGGGGAGGCGGGGTAAATCTTCGAGTGTTTACGCACCGCCGACAGGCTCAGGCTTTCGAGCAAGGCTTCGCGGTTGGTGAAAAAGGTATGGGCTTGGGCGATAGCGCTGCTCATGTAGCCACGGCGCTGGGAGATATCGTTATTGAAGGTTGACAGTAGAAAAGTGTAGACGCCGCTGAGGATGCCGATGAGCAGCACGGTCGCAAAAATACGAAGCAGCCTTCTGGCTGCTTCGGGTCGGGAGAGGACGGGGTTGATCTGGAGCAGATAACTTTTCAATCGCATCGGTGGACTTTAAGCGTCGACCTTTGCGTGTGGCATAAGACGATCCTTAAAAGCCACTACTTGTAGTACATATCCACCACCACTGCGGCGTCGAATGCGCCGGGAATCGGCAGGGTGCGCCACTTCAGGTCGGCGCGGAATTCGTCGTGGCTTTGGCCCAGGCCCATCAGCTCCTGCAGGGTGAACCAATTGTTGAACGGCAACGGTTGCTGGCTCTCGGCGCGAGACAATGAGATGCCCACCGATGTGTTGTTATCCGGCACCAGCAAGCTGTTGATCACGCTGCCGCCGCCCGGCGTGGTGGCGAAGCGTGCGCTGACGGTGTAGGGCGTGTCACAGCCCTTGCGCAGGTTCAGGCTGAAGTTCGCGCTGCTGGCGACTTCGCCGATTGACGCCTTGCGCGACGGCGTGGGGAATTTGACCACGCTGGGGGTGATGGTCAGCTCGGGCGTGCACGGCACGAAGCGGATGCCGTTCATGCCAGTGACCACGTAGTTGAAGTTACTGTTGGGCCGTGAGTTGAGCCCGCGCACGCCGTCGAGCTGGAACACGCGGTACGACGTCAAGGTACTGGCCTGGCCGCTCGGTGGTGTGGGGTCGTACTTCTCGATGAACACGCTGAAATTGAGCGTGAAGCGCGCCTTGTCCCAACCTTTGCAGTTGGCCAGGTTGCAGCCACGATCGGAAAAGAATCCGGTGCCGACCTTGCCGGTGCTTTGGGTAATCGGCTGGTTGTTATAGCGAATGCCCACGCGGATACCCGTTCCGATGCTGACGCTGGCCGGGTTGACGTAGAAGTACACTTCTTCGCGGCCGACGCTGTAGTCGTCCTTGCAGATCACATTGGTGGAGCGCGGGCCGGACTCCCAGATGATGCTGCCGTTGGGCGCATCGGCAGCTACCGCCAATGCGGTGCCCAGCGCCTCTTGGGTGATGATCGAGTTGGTGCCGTCCTCACGGCAGGCCAGTGCGTGGCTGGTAGCGGGCAGGATCGCGCCGGCCCACAGCAGCATGGGTAAAAAACGTTGGGTGAGTGACATTGGTGTAAATACCCCGCGAATCATCAGTTAAGTGCCGCGCGATGGCGGGCCTGCAAACCGATATCGGTGATTTCGGTGAAATGGAGGGTGGTGCCTTTGGGCAAGGGGCTCGGCGCGGTCAGGGTTTTGCTCTCGTACGGCTTGAGCAGCAGGTAATCGCTGAGCGCCTCGTTGTCGGTCTGCAGGTTCACCAGCGACAGGTGAAACGCGCTGGGGTTACGGACCGTGACGGTGCGCCCGTCGCCGCTGCTCCAGACCAACTGCTGCACCGCTTCAGCCGAGCCACCTTGGAGCGCGGGCGGCCGATAGAACAGCTTGAGCCGCTGGCGTATCGCGAATTGCACGCTGTTGGGGTCTTCGGGTTTGAGCGGGATTTCCATGATGTTGAGCCAGAACAACGATTCGCGGTCGCTTGGCAAGCCTTCACCGGCATACAGGATGCGCAACGGGTGATGCTCGCCGGCGGCCAGTTGCACCAGCGGCTCGGTGGCGGCAAACGGCACGGTGCGGTCGGTGGCTTCGTCCTCGCCGGTGATCCAGGTTTGCACCACGACCTCACGCGGCGCCTGATTGACCACGTTGATGGTGGCGCCCTTGTCCTGGCCGAAATAGATCAGGCGCGTGCCTTCGATCTTCAGCGCGGCGCTGGCGGGCGGCGGGGCCAGGGCCAGCAGCCCGCAGGCTAAAATCACCAGTCTAAGTAGAAACATGAGCAAGGATGGATTCCATGGGGGCGTGTGGGAACGCAGCCCATGGTAGGGGCTGGGTGGGGCGAGGGCTTTCAGGCGATTCTTAAAAGTGGGCAGGTGTACCCGGCGGCCGTTTCAGAATCGCCTTAAAGTCAGCTTTCACCCCTGACGGGTAACGTGATCAGCGTTGAATGATCGACGCGGATGCCCACCTGTCAGGTTTACCCTATGTCCAATAAAGCGTTACGCCTTCTGATTGCCGATGCAGACCTTCTGCAGCGGATCAAGATCGAGAAAATGCTCAACCAGCTGGGCTATTACCGCATCGCCCCCTTAAGCGCGTTCGACGAGCTGCAGGCGTTGACACGCACTGACGGCGTGGCGTTCGACCTGTTGATCATCAACACCGCGCTGGTGCACTCGCGGCAGGTCAACCTGTTGAAGTACTGCCACGACAACCCGCTGATCCGCCACACGCTGATCTATGACGGGCAATGCGCGCAGAGTTCGGTGGTGTCGGTATCGGTGAGCCAGACCCTGCACCTGTCGTTGTCACAATCGCCGGACTTCAACTCCCTGCGCCGCTGCATGGAGATTGTCGACCCGGACCATAGCCTGCCACCCGTTGAGCGGCCGACACTGCGCGCCGTCGACAGCCGCGTCAGCCACCTGTCGACGGCGCCGCGCGGCCTCTACCAGGGCGACCCGGCGGTGATAGCGTGTGCGGTCGGGTTGTCGCCCAAGCGCTGAGCGTTATGGCGCAGCATCAGCCACGCCAGACGGGCAGGTGGTCGTCGCCCAGCGTCCAATGGGGTTGCCTTGGCCGCAAGCAGACCCCGCCGCCCCAACGCTCGTGGCTGGCGTGGTCCAGCCAATAGGCGTCGCCGTTCAGCACGGCGTGCCCCAGTGGCGTTAACGTCAGAGCGCGGCGCGGCCATTCGTGCTCGGTGCCGAAAACCTCGATCAGCTCCAGCTTGTGCGGTGCCTGTTCAAGACCGGCCAGCGCGCGGATCAGGAGCAGTTGGTCATAGGCATCCGCCCCGCACCACAGCACGCTGTGATCGGCGTTGGCCAACGCTTCGAGCTGGTGGTACTCATCATTGACGCGGCGGGCTACATCAACCGGGTCCAGGGCAAACGCCTGGCTGCTAAACGCGCTGCGCATTACGCGAAATGCTTCACTGGGCAGGTCGCGCACCGGCCCCATGCACAGTGGGTCGGTGAGCATTCTGAACTGTCCCTTCAACCCTGCCACTTGCAGGCTGTGGGCAATGCCATTGCCGCAACGCCAGTGGGTGGTACGGGCTGCATCGCAGACATCAAACGTGGGGTGGCGGGCGGCGAAATCGAGGGCGTCGACATGCGCCTTGAGCTTGGGCCAACTGCTGAAACCGAGTTGCTTGGCGACCTGCCATTGAGCCTGGGACAAGGTCGCGTTGGGGTCTTGGCTTTTCAGGTGCGGCCACAGTTCCTTGGCGCGCTTGCGCTGCTGCTCAAGGTTGAGACGGCCCTGGAAGTGTGGGAGCGAGTTCGGCTGGCAGCACAGCAGTGCTTGGCTTTTCTGTGGGAGCTGGCTTGCCTGCGATGGCGGTCTTGGGGCTGGCGCTTCTAGTTAGGTAGATTGAGTACATATCCGTTGCTGCGGTAACGGCCGCCTAGGGTTCCGCTCTTACAGCGGGTCACTTTTGGCAAACGCCCGGAATGCCGGCCCAGCCAAAAGTAACCAAAAGGGCTCTTGCCCCACCACTCGGTGCCTCGCCTAGGCTCGGCAGGCCAGAACGAAGGTTTGAATCCGTGGGCCACGGATTCAAGCCTGCGTTCGGCCATCGTGGTTAACGGGGCCTGTCAGATCAAAAGCAGATCAAGATCAAAATCTACAGCACGGCTGCCTAGTAGCCGACCTGAGTGGTTGAAGCAAAAGCAGGGCAACAGCACAGCGGAGCAGCGCACTCTCTGTCTGATGTACGGAGATCCAAATGTGGGAGCGGGCTTGCTCGCGAATGCGGTAGGTCAGTCAGCTCATGCGTAACTGACCCACCCCATTCGCGAGCAAGCCCGCTCCCACAGTTTTGACCGAGTTCAGTTGCCAGCACCGTAGCGCTCTGCTTTTCTGTGGGAGCAGGCAAGCCAGCTTCCACATTTAGCTATGTATAGTCCCTTACTTATCTGTTCTGGCATCCATGGTCTTTTGATGCTCAGCCAGGAACGGTTGCTCCGCCGGGTCAAAGCGGTCAATCCCGGCGGTAAAACGATGCCAGTATGGATACAACGGCTGGCGACGCGTCACCGCTTCGATGCGTGAACGCTGCTCCTCGGTGAGTTTCAGTTCGGTCGCCGCGAGGTTGTCGCGCAGGTGTTCTTCGGTGCGAGCGCCGACGATCAGCGAGGTAATGCCCGGGCGATCCTTGAGCCACGCCAGGCACGTGCGCGCGACCGACACACCATGCTCATCACCCACGGCCGCGAGGGTTTCGATGATGTCCAGCGCGCGTTCCTGGTCATGCACATAGGGTTCCGGCCAGCTACTGCCCTGGCGGGTATTGGCCGACGGTGTGTGCCCGCGACGGGTCGAGCCGGTCAGCAGGCCTTCGCCCATGGGGCCCCACACCAGCGTGCCGATGGACTGGTCGAGCGCCAGCGGCAGCAATTCGTACTCGGCTTCGCGAGATTCCGGCGTGTAGTAAATCTGTTGGGTGATGGGTTTGAGCATGCCGTGCAACTCGGCCTTGCCCAGGGTTTTCATCATCTGCCAGGCGGTGAAATTGCTGGTGCCGAAGTAGCGGATTTTCCCTGACCCGACTAACAGCCGCAACGCTTCAAGGGTTTCCTCGATCGGCGTCAGGCCGTCCCAGTTGTGCAATTGGTAGAGGTCAATGTGATCGGTGCCCAGGCGCTTCAAACTGGCTTCGCAAGCGCGTATCAGGTGGTAGCGCGAGGAACCGGAGTTGTTCGGGTTGTTGTCCATCGGGCTGCGGCCCTTGGTGGCCAGCAGGATGTCGTGGCGCTTGTCGCCCAAGGCTTTGCCGACGACTTCTTCGGCGAGGCCGTGGGAGTAGAGGTCGGCGGTGTCGATCATATTTACCCCAGCGTCGAACGCGATGTCGAACATGCGCTTGGCCTGGGGCACGTCCACCGAGCCGCATTTTTCGAACTCGGCGCGACCGCCGAAGGGCACGGTGCCCAAGATGATTTCGGACACCAGCAGGCCCGAATGGCCCAGTTGTCGGTAGTGCATGTCGCCTCCTGTTTTACGTTGCACGTGAAGGTGTGAACGACATGAAGGGCGATAGTTTGAATTTTTTCATGAAATCTTTGTGCACCTGCAGCACCATTGCGCCAACAGGATTTAAGAGGAACACCGCGTCCATGAGCGCACTGATAGAAACCCGAGCCCTGACGCGCAGGGATGAGCGCCGCCAAGTGGCCTTGCTCCAACCCACGGATTTCACCTTGAACAGCACCGACCGCGTGTCGATCACCGGCTCTTCCGGCTCGGGTAAAAGCGTGTTCCTGCGCGCGCTGGCGCTGCTGGATGCGCCCAGCGCCGGGCAGATTTTGTGGAATGGCCAGCCCATCGCCAATGCAGAGATTCCCCATTACCGCAGCCACATCAGCTACTTGTCGCAGCGCCCGGCGCTGCTTGAGGGCACGGTGGAAGATAACCTGCGTTTTCCCTTCAGCCTCAAGACCCTGCGCAAGCGCAGCTTCGATCTGCAGGCGGTCACCACGCTGCTGGGGCATGCCGGTAAAACTCCGGACTTTCTGCAGAAGAATGCCGGTGATTTGTCGGGCGGCGAGTCTCAGGTGGTCTCGTTGATCCGCACCTTGCAGCTGAACCCTGAAGTGCTGTTGCTCGACGAACCCACCGCCGCCCTCGATCCCACCTCATCGCGTGATGTGGAAGCGCTGATCGACGCCTGGTTTGCCGGCGATAACTCGCGCGCTTTCATCTGGGTGTCCCACGACCTCGACCAGGCCCAACGCATGAGCGCCATCCACCTGCACATGAGCGCGGGCGTGCTGAGTGGAGCGGCCCAGTCATGAACTATCAAAACCTCACCGCGCTGGACATGGGCATCGCTGCCTCGCTGATCCTGATCAATGGCGCGCTGTCATTGCTGTTGCGCCTGGGCCTCGGTCGCCAGTTGCTGTGGGCGGCGGTGCGCACCGTGGTGCAATTGTTGGCCATCGGTTATCTGTTGGGCTGGGTGTTCGAGTTTGCCTACTGGTACGTGGTGCTGCCGCTGATGTGCGCGATGACCTTGATCGCCGGCCTGTCAGCAGCGGGGCGTGGGCGCAGGACCTATCGCGGGCAACGGGTCGACAGCATCCTGTCGGTGTGGGGCAGCTCGTGGCTGGTCACGGCGGTGGGTTTGTTTGCAGTGATCCGCATCCACCCGTGGTACGAGCCGCAATATGCGATTCCGATTTTGGGGATGATCCTCGGCAACACGCTGACCGGCGTGTCTTTAGGGATTGAGCGTATGACTCAGGAACTCACCTCTGGGCGTAACACCATCGAGATGATCCTGGCGCTCGGCGGTTCACGTTGGGAAGCCGCCCAGGAAGCGATTCGCCAGGCGGTGCGCGCCGGGATGATCCCGACGTTGAACCAGATGACCGTGGTCGGCATCGTCAGCCTGCCCGGCATGATGACCGGCCAGGTGCTGGCGGGGGAGAGCCCGGTGGACGCGGTGCGGTATCAGATCGTGATCATGTTCCTGATCGCTGCGTCGTCGGCGTTGGGTACGGTGGGAGCGGTGCTGCTCACGTACCGGCGGCTGTTTTCTATTAGCCACCGGTTTTTGCGCGATCGTCTCGAGGAACGCTGACAGAGCAGCCAACTCAGCTCAAATGTGGGAGCTGGCTTGCCTGCGATAGCGGTGTATCAGTCGCCGAATAAGTTGACTGAACCACCGTTATCGCAGCCTCGCTAAAGCTCGACAGCTCCCACAGGGGTTAGCGGGAAGGCTTCAATCCAAATCCGCCACACCAAAATCCAACACCACTTTCATCGCCTGAGTCTTGTCCGCCGCCAACTCAAACGCTTTTACCGCCTCACCAAACGGCACGGTATGCGAGATCACCGGGCGCACATCCACGATCTGGCGATTGAGCAAGTCCACCGCCTGGGCAAACTCCGCATGGAAGCGGAACGTGCCACGCATATCAATCTCGCGACTGACCAGCACATTCAACGGCAGCGACACGTCACCGCCCAAGCCCACCGTCACCAGCACGCCGCGCGGGGCGATGCATTCCAGGCCGTTGCGCAGGGCCTGGGCGCTGCCGGAGACTTCGAACATCATGTCGAAATAGCCCTTTTCGGCGGTGTAGCGCTTGAGCGCATCGGCGCCGTCGGCAAGGTTGTGGGTGCGCGTGGCGCCCATTTTTTCGGCGCAGGCGAGGGCGCTGGCGGACAGGTCCACGGCCACGATTTCACCGGCACCGGCGGCGCGCAGGCTGCCGATCAACAGGTTGCCGATCGGACCGCAGCCGGTCACCAACACGCGTTTGCCGAACACCGCGCCGGCACGTTGAATGGCGTGCAAGCCCACTGACAGGGGCTCGGCCAGTGCGCCCTCGGCGAGGCTGACGTGGTCGGCCAGGCGATGCGCCTGGTGTGTCTCGATCACCAGGCTCTGGCGAAACGCGCCTTGGACATGCGGAAAGGGCATCGCGCTGCCGTAGAAACGCATGTTCAGGCAATGATTCGGCAGGCCCTGATGGCAATACCGGCAACCGCCGCACGGGCGCGACGGCGACACGGCAATCCGCTGGCCGATCTTGAACAACCCGGCCTCACTGCCCACAGCGTCGATCACCGCCGACACTTCATGGCCGAGCACCATCGGCTCGCGCAGGCGCACAGTGCCGAAACCGCCGTGCTGGTAATAGTGCAAGTCCGAACCGCATATTCCGCCACGGGCGATGCGTACGCGCAGTTGATCGGGCGCGAGGGTTTGCGGTTCATCCTGCGGATCGACGCGCAGGTCTTTTGAGGCGTGACAAACGATAGCGTGCATAAAGCTCTCCGGGTTACAGCGACGCGGTGATGCCACCGTCGACGTAGAGGATATGACCGTTGACGAAGCGGGCGGCATCGCTGGCGAGGAACACGGCGGCACCGGCCAATTCGGCCACCTCACCCCAGCGGCGGCTCGGCGTACGTTGTACCAGCCAGTCGCTGAACTCAGGATTGGCCACCAGCTTGGCGTTCAGTTCGGTCTTGAAATAGCCAGGGCCGATGCCGTTGATCGTCAACCCATGCGGGCCCCAATCGATGGCCATGCCCTTGGTGAGCATTTTTAACGCGCCTTTGCTCGCCGCATACGGCGCAATCCCCGGGCGCCCCAGTTCACTTTGCACCGAGCAGATATTGATGATGCGCCCACGCTTGCGCGGGATCATCACCCGCGCCACGGCTTGGCCAACGAAGAATGCGCTGTCGAGGTTGGTGCTGATCAGTTCGCGCCAGTGTTGTTCACTGTAGTCTTCCAGCGGGCCACGGCGTTGCATGCCGGCATTGTTGACCAGGATCTCCAACGGCCCCAGGCGCTCTTCGATATCGGTCACGGCGGCCTGGATCGCCGCGCTGTCGGTCACGTCAAACGCCTGGGTGTGTACCTCCAGGCCCTCCACTGTCAGCATTGCCGCCGCATCGCACAAGGTGCTGCGGTTGCGCCCATTGAGCACCACCCGCGCACCGGCTTGGGCCAGGCCACGGGCAATCGCCAGGCCGATACCGGCGCTGGAACCGGTGACCAGTGCGAGCCGGCCATCGAGGCGGAAGGTGTCTAAAAAGCTGTGCATGGGGCGTCTCTCCCGGCGTGCTTAGTGTTATAAGCAAAACCGTTTTAAGGTTGCTTGGATGGGCTTCACTTCACGCCAGTGAGGGCTTTAGGTCCAATGTTCATTTATGATTGAGTGATCAAATTCTGTGATAACCAAGAAGGCTTTATGGAGCTAAAGCACTTGCGCGCCTTTGTGGTGCTCGCCCAAGAGCTGCATTTCGGCCGGGCGGCTGCGCAGTTATCGATTGTGCAACCGGCGCTGAGCATGCAGATCAAGTTGCTGGAAAGTGGCCTGGGTGTGCGTCTGCTGGAGCGTAATCGCCATTCGGTAACGCTGACTGACGCAGGGCGGGCGTTCTTGCCGGAGGCCCAGGCTACTTTGCACCAGGCTGCGCGGGCGGCGGATGCGGCGCGGGCGTCCAGCCGTGGCGAAATCGGCCGAGTGCGCCTGGGGTTTGTGTCTTCGGTGCTGCCGCAGTTGTTGCCGGCGTTGATCCGCGCGGTGCACCAGCGTTATCCGCGTATCGAACTGGAACTCAAGGACATGCCCGGCCCCGATCAAGCGGCGGCCTTGAAAAACGGCCAGCTGGATTTCGGCCTGATGCGCCTGCCGGCTGCGCACCCTGGCGTGCAGACCCGCGTCGTATTGCGCGAAAGTTTTTGCGTGGCCTTACCCATCGATCATCCCTTGGCGGCCCGGGAAACCCTCCAGCCCACGGACTTAATCAACTTGCCGGTGTACATCCTCGCACGACGTTATGCGCCGGGGTTCTATGACGCGTTTATGCAGGCGTTGGGCATCACGCTGGACATCGCCTCGGAGCTGGGCGAGTTCACCACCATGCTTGCGCTGGTCTCTGCCGGGTTGGGCGTCGGGGTGTTGCCGCAGCAGGCGGCTCGGGCATTGCCGGCCAATTGCGTGTCGCGCCACCTCGAGCTGGGAGCGTTTCAGGCCAGCACCGGCCTGGCCTGGGCCGAGTTGGACAGTGCAGTGAAGACCCGGTTGTTCAACCTGATCATGGAATTGTTTGGCGAGTGATTGTTTCGCCAGGTGAAATGCTGGATTGTAAATCCTGGTGATTCCCGCGATCAGCCCAGCGGTAGACCATGCCTGGCGTCGATACCCCACTTTTGGAGCCTTTCATGTCCCAGCCTTCGATCAAACTCTATGGTTTCCCGCTCTCCGGCCACTCCCACCGGGTTGAACTGATGTTGTCGCTGTTGGGGCTGCCGAGCGAGTTCATCTTGGTGGACCTCAAGCAAGGCGCGCAGAAGTCAGCGGATTTTATGGCCAACCTGAACAGCTTCGGCCAAGTGCCGGCCATTGACGACAACGGCACCGTATTGGCCGATTCCAATGCGATCCTGGTCTACCTCGCGACCACCTATGGCAACGGGCAATGGCTGCCGAGCGACCCCGTGGGCCAAGCGCGTGTGCAGCGCTGGCTGTCGGCCGCCGCCGGTCAACTCCACGACGGGCCGGCTGCCGCGCGGCTGGCGGTGGTGTTTGGCGCCGAAGTCGATACCGTGAGCGCCATTAACCGCTCCCATGCCCTGTTGAAACGGGTGGAGCAGCAATTGAGCCAAAGCCGCTTCCTGGCCGGTGAGCAGCCGAGCATTGCCGATATTGCTTTCTACACCTACGTGGCCCACGCGCCGGAAGGCAATGTGTCACTGGCCGACTACCCTCAGGTGCGCGCTTGGCTCGCCGCGATCGAAGCCTTGCCGGGTTTTGTCGGTATGCCGCGTACGGCAGTAGGTTTGCAATCGAAGTAAGGTGAACACGCTGTGGCGAGGCAGCAAGCTCCCTCGCCACAAGTAGGTGGTGTTCAGTTGATAGAAGGGGAGCGGATGGACCGATTTCATGAAATGCAGGTCTTCCTGGCGGTGGCCGAGGAGGAGGGCTTCGCCGCCGCCGCGCGTCGCCTGAAAACCTCGCCGCCCAGCGTGACCCGGGCCATTGCCGCCATGGAACAACGCATCGGCACCCAACTGCTGGCGCGTACCACGCGCAGCCTGCATCTGACCGAAGCCGGCCAGCGCTATCTGGAAGATTGTCGACGCATCCTGGCCGAACTGGATGAGGCCGAGGAAGCGGCAGCGGGCAGCTACTCGATTCCGTGCGGCCACCTGACGGTGACCGCGCCCGTGTTGTTTGGCGAACTGTATGTGGCCCCAGTGTTGGGCGAGTATCTGGACCGATTTCCCCTGGTGAACATCAACGCCTTATTGGTCGACCGTGTGGTGAACATGGTCGATGAAGGCGTGGATGTGGCCGTGCGTATTGGCCATTTGCACGAGCCGGGGCAGCAGGCGATCAAGGTCGGTGAGGTACGCCAGGTAGTCTGTGCTGCACCCGGTTATCTCGACCTGCGCGGGCGGCCGTTGCGACCTGAGCACCTGCGTGAGGCAAAGATCGTCACCTCGTCCTCCAGCCAGTTGGTCAGTGAGTGGCGGTTTGTCGATGGCGACCAGCCGCTGACCGTGTCCATCGAGCCGCGGTTAGTGGTGACGGCTAACACTGCAGCGATCAACTTGGCGCGTTTGGGGTGGGGCGTTACACGGGTGCTGTCTTATCAGGTCGCGGCAGCGGTGGCGGCGGGTGAGCTGGAGATTATCCTTGAGGACTTCGAACCGGTACCGCTGCCGATTCAGGTGGTGTTCCAGAGGACCGGGCGCGTACCGGCCAAGGTCCACACCTTTGTCGATTTCCTCAACCGTCGCCTCGGACAGGACGCGGCCCTGAACCCGGCAATGAGGCAGCGCAGCTGATGGAGCGTTATCGCGACATGAAGCTGTTCGTGGCGTTGGCCGGGCAACCGAGCCTGGCTTCGGCGGCGCGTGCTGCTCAAGTCTCAGTCCCAACCCTTATGCGTGCGCTTGCCCGCCTGGAGGTACGCCTGCGTGTGCCGTTGCTGCAGCGCAGTACGCGGGGCGTTAGCCTGACCGACGCGGGCAGCGCTTACAGGGCTGACTGCGTGCGCCTGCTGGCTGCTGTGGATGCCGCCGAAGCCTCGGCCAGAGGCTTGCACGTGCAGCCTCAGGGCAATCTGCGGGTGTTTCTGCCGTTTCTGTTCAGTCGCTATGTGATGGCGCCGGTGTTGGCCGGCTATATGGACTGTTACCCCGACGTGCGGCTCGTCGCTCACTATCACGACTATTACCCGAACCTGCATGAAGAGGGGCTGGATGTGGCGATCCTCGTCGGTGAGCTGCCCAATTCGTCGCTGATCGCGCGGCCGGTCGGCCACGTGCGGCCTATGCTCTGCGCCAGCCCTGGCTACCTTGCCCTTCACGGCGAACCCCTGCACCCGAACGACCTCAAACAGCATCACTTGATCGCCAACACCGATCAGGTGCACTGGGGCTTTCAGCACTGCCACTTGAAGGCTCGCGCACGCCTCGCTTGCGCCACGGTGCAGGGCGCGATCAATGCTGCCGTGCGGGGCGCGGGGTTGATTCGGTGCCAGAGTTACCCGATTCACGAGCACTTGCTGAGCGGGCAGCTATGCCGCGTGTTGCCCGCGTTTGAACCACCGCCGTTGCCGGTGTATGTGGTTTACCGCGAGGCCCGCAATGCGCCGATGCGCGTGCGCAGTTTTGTCGACCACTGCGTGGCGGCGCTGCGTGAACATCCGGCATTTCAGTTGACGTAATGGTGGATTGCCCGGCGTGGGTATTCTCTCGATGGATGGCTGAGCTTAGCCTCTGCACATCCACTATGAGGTGATCGCGATGAACCTGATCGAACAGTCCCCCTGGCATGCCGGCGAACGGCAGATGCAGGAAAGTGCCGGCGTTGCCGAGCGCATGGCAGTGGTCGGACCCAAGGTGATCCGTGATCATTTGCCGGAGCAGCATCGGGATTTTTATCCGTTGCTGCCGTATCTGGTGTTTGGTGTGGTGGACGTACAGGGCATCCCGTGGGCGACACTGCTAGAAGGCGCGCCGGGGTTTGCCCACTCACCGGATCCGCAGACGTTACAGGTCGACAGCATGCCGTCCAAGGGCGACCCGGCGCTGCCTGCATTACTCTGCGGCGGGGCCGTGGGCCTGCTCGGTATCGACCTCAACACCCGCCGCCGTAACCGCCTGAATGGCCGCCTCGGCCGCCTCGATCAGGAAGGTTTCTCGGTCGACGTGGTGCACACGTTCGGCAACTGCCCCAAGTACATCCAACTGCGTCCGGTGGACGCGATTGCACGCAAACCCGGCAGCCTGGCCGAGCGCTCCAACAGTCTGGATGATGCGGCACAGGCCATGATCCGCAACGCCGACACCTTCTTTGTCGCAAGCTTTGTGGACGTGCAAGGCCAGCGTTCGGTGGACGTCTCCCATCGCGGTGGCAATACCGGATTTGTGCGCGTCGACGGCAACGTACTGACCATCCCCGACTTCGCCGGCAACCTGTTCTTCAATACCTTGGGCAACCTGTCGGCGAACCCGGTGGCGGGGTTGTTGTTTATCGATTTCGACTCGGGCGACGTGCTGCAGATTGCCGGTCGCACCTCACTGATCCTCAGCGGCCCCGACGTGGCCACGTTCGAAGGCGCACAGCGGTTGTGGACGCTGACCGTGGAGCACGTGGTGCGCCGCCCGGCAGCGTTGGCGTTACGTTGGCAGTTTGCCGAGTTTTCACCGTTCAGCCTGGCGATGGGCCGTTGGCCGTGATGTTTAGAGCAGTCGGGTTCTTTCGGGCGAGCGGTCTTATTGTGGCAAGCCCGCTCGTTGCCCCTGTGCATTCGTGCCCGCAGGCGGGTTACAGGGTGGTATTGATTAATTTTAAGGACGGCAAACCTGCTGGTATGCCGGTCGACGCTCTCAGCGGTTTTCTGAATGCCGAGGGCGAGGCACAAGGCCGGCAAGTGGGTGTGCTGCTAGAGGCCGAGGGCGCGTTGCGGGTGGCGCAACGCAGACCCTAAGAAACGCCAGGTTGGATGCGGGACTACCCACGTTCAACCGGCTTCATTTGGACGCTGCAAGCACCGACGCATCCCTCCACGCGCCCCCCAGCGCCGTGTACAGATTAACCTCCGCCACCAGCTGTGCCAGCCGGTCCACAATCAGCGCCTGTTGCGCGCTGAACAACGAGCGCTGCGCATCGAGGAACGTCAGGTTGCTGTCCACGCCGCTACGGTAGCGGTGTTGGGCCAGGTCGTAATAAGCCTGGTTGGCGGCGACGAAATCACGTTGCGCCTCCAACTGGTCGTTGAAGGTTTGGCGGGCAGCGAGGCCGTCGGCGACTTCCTGAAAAGCTGTCTGGATCGACTTTTCGTACTGGGCCACGCTGATGTCTTTTTGCAGTTTCGCGTAATCAAGGCTGGCACGCAGGCTGCCGGCGTTGAAGATCGGCAGGTTGATCTGCGGCTGGAAAGTCCAGGTGCCCGAACCACCCTTGAACAACCCCGACAGCTCCTTGCTGGTACTGCCGGCATTGGCGGTGAGGGTGATCGAAGGAAAGAACGCTGCGCGGGCCGCACCGATGTTCGCGTTGGCCGCTTGCAGTTGATATTCGGCCTGGAGAATATCCGGGCGCCGTTGCAGCAGGTCCGAGGGCAAACCGGCGGGCACGCGCGCCACCAAATCATCGGCGAGCGGCCGCGATGGCAGGTTTTCATCCACGGGGGCGCCTACCAGCAGGGCCAGGTTGTTGAGGTCCTGGGCGACTTGGCGTTCATAACGGGCGACGCTGGCGCGGGTGCTTTGCACCGCCGTGCGCGCTTGCACGACATCCAGCGCTGAAGCCTTGCCCGCATTTTTGCTGCGGCTGGTGAGTTGCCAACTGTGGTCGTTGGCTACCAGCGTTTGCTGGGCCAGCGCCAGCAGTTCCTGGTCGGCACGCCAGGTCAGGTAGGCATTCGCCACATTGGCTACCAGGCTCAGTTGCGTGCTGCGCCGCGCCTCTTCGGTACCAAAATACGTGAGCATCGCCTGTTCGCTGAGGCTGCGCACACGGCCGAACAGATCCAGTTCGTACGCGCTGAGCCCCAGGGTGGCGGAATAGTTGGAAGTGATCGCGGACTTGCCGGTGCCAGTCAGGTCCCCCGGCAACTTCTGGCGCTTGCCGGCACCGGTGGCCGAGATTGCCGGGAACAGGTCCGCACGCTGGATGCGGTACTGCGCCTGGAACGCCTCTACATTCAGTGCGGCAACCCGCAGGTCGCGGTTATTGACCAGCGCATTGCCAATCAAGCGCTGCAACGCGGGGTCGTGAAACAACGGCTGCCAGTCCGGCGTTACCGCTACGGTACCTGCCTGCGCCAGGCTGTAGACCCCACCTTGGGGGTATTGCGCAGGCACCGGTGGCGCCGGCCGTTGGTACTCGGGGATCAGCGAGCAACCGCCGAGCATCCAGGCCAGGCTTACGCTTGTGAGCATCCATTTGTTCATCAGGCGCCCACCATCCATTTGGCCAAACCATGTCGGCCACTGACGCCCAACTTGGCCGCAGCGCGTTTGAGGTAGGTTTCAATCGAGCTGTTCTTCACACTGAGTTTTTCCGCCATTTGCGGCACGGTGCCGCCGGTCAACAAGCCCAGGCACACTTCCTGTTCGCGCGCCGACAAGGTGATATCGCTGAGGGACAAACGCTTATAGAACTCGCGCTGCAACTGCGACTGCTCCAGGGTGTCGTGAACAGGTTCGGCCTCTGTGTGCGGTGCCTGGCGCAGGATCTGCGCATGCCGCTCCATCAGCGGTAACAGGGTGTCCGACAGGCACTTGAGAAACGACAACTCGGCCAGGGAAAACCCCTGTTGGGTGGGCGGGCGATAGAACGAAATCACGCAGCGTCGATTGCCCTGGCGTGACACCAGGTTGCACTGGTGCGAGCTGCCGCGCGGGTGTGCGCTGTTGGCCTTGGCTTTCATCTGGATCAGCAGCGGGTCCTGCATGCGCAGCATTTGTCGCAGCAGTGGGTGGTCCTTCAACGGGTGCAGTGTTTGTGGCGCAGACAAATCCTTTTTCAGCCCGGCACTCCCCAGTAGCTTGATCTCGCGCACGCTGTCGCGCAGTTCATCGAGGGTCCATTCACTGAGGTCAACCAAGTGGATAGGCACCCACTTGTCCACCAGATGCAGCATGTAGGCGGCGAAGTTTTCGTGGCCGCTGTTTGCAATCAATTCGCCCATTTCGGCGTAGAAATGCGGGCTTTCAGCAATGCCAATACTGCGGGTCAGACTCATAGCCATCTCATCCTTGATGTCGAAAACCGTCAACGGGCGCCCTGGGTCTGCGCGGGGCGGGCCGTACTCCTTGAACGTAACTCGGCGTTCGAAGTTTTATTTAGCCATAGGGATTTGTCCTACGTATGTAGCGGAAACGAGGGACACAACCTGCCATAAAAAACACGTCATTAATTCGACGTTTCTGACGGTGTATTCCGCATACGTAAATCACTGAGTTAATTTTAGGGGTAAATAACTAATTGATATTAAAGAAAATATATTCAGCCTAAAAATTTCTAGGCGTAACGACATCAGCCATATATAGCCAATTTCCTACAGCCCTTTAATCGTTTCAGCAATGAACCTTCAGCCATGCCCGTTCCTCGCCACTCGGATGTCCGGGTTTCGGGTGACAGACAGCCCCTGACCCCCATGCTCAAATCCGGCAATTTCGGCGTAATCGGCCACCCAGCGCGGCCACTGCCTGACACCCATGAGAAGGATCTTATGCAGTATTCCTCAAGCTTGCCGGCCAGCTTCCCCCTCACCGCCGCCCAACAGGACATCTGGCTCGACCAACTGCGAGTGGGCGAGTCACCGCTGTACAACATTGGTGGTTATGTCGATTTTGCGGGTGCCGTCGTGCCCGATTTGATCCAGCGCGCGGTTGCGCTGCTGGTGGCCAAGCACGATGCACTGCGCACTCAACTGCACAGCGACGCCGATGGCTTGCCTCGGCAAACCTTCGTCCCAGAGTTGACGGTGGACGTACCGTTGCATGATTTTTCCAAGCAACCCGATCCGTTGGCTGCAACCCAGGCCTTGATGCAAGCGCACATGGCCCAGCCTTACGCCATGGCCGGCGAGCCGCTATTCAGGTTTTTTCTGGTCAAGCTTGACGACGATCACTACCGCCTCGGCACCCAGGCCCACCACCTGATCCTTGATGGTTGGGGGTTTGGGCAGATGCTGCAGTCCTTGGCGCGGCTCTACACCGACGTGCAACACGATCGGCAGCCGGAACCGCAGGCACCTTCGTATATCGACTTTATCGACACCGACCAGCGCTACCTGCAATCGGCGCGTTACGCCCGCGACCGCGCCTACTGGCTGGATAAATACCAACGGTTACCCGAGCCACTGCTGACGCCCCGGCACACTGGCCAAGCGCCGAGCAGCACCCTGGTGGAAGTGTTCCCCGTGGCGCTGCTCAACCGCATGGAGCACGTCGCCAACCGCTACCAGGCGTCGGCCTTTCATGTAGTGCTGGCCGCTCTGTATGTGTATTTCACCCGCACCAGCCAGCGTGATGAGTGGGTGGTGGGGCTGCCGATTCTTAACCGTTCCAACGCGCGTTTCCGCTCCACCGTGGGCTTGTTCACCCAGGTCAGCGCGGTGCGTTTTCAGTTCGACGAGCAGTTGCCGTTCAGCGCATTGGTGCGCGGCGTGCGCGACCAGCTCAAGCAGGATTTGCGCCACCAACGTTTCCCCTTGAGCGAGATGAACCGGGAACTGGGCCTGCGCCGCACCGGGCGCGCTCAGTTGTTCGACCTGTCGGTGTCCTTTGAGCAGGACGACCACGACCTGCGTTACGGCCAGGTGCAGGCGCGTGCGATCAAGGTGTCCAACCACCATGAACCGCTGCCGATTGCCATCCATTTGCGCAGCAACCGTTACCAGGAGACTGCGTGCCTGCACTGCGTGTACAACGAGGCGTACTTCAAGCATGACGAAGTGCAGGCGTTGGCGCAGCGCTTTACCTGGCTGCTGGAGCAAGGGCTGGAAAATACCGCGTTGACGGTCGCTGAGTTTTCCCTGGTGACACCCGACGAGCAGGCACAGTTGCAGCAGTGGAACGCCACCGCGCAGCCGAGCGCTGCAACGCAAACCCTGCACGGGCGGATCGAAGCGCAGGCCGTGTGTACACCGCACGCCGTGGCGGCGACGTATCAGGGCGTGGCACTGACCTACGCCCAGCTCGATCAACAGGCCAATGCCTTGGCCTATCAACTGCTGGAACACGGCGTGCAGCCGGATGATCGCGTGGCGATTGTGGCCCGACGTAGCCTGGAGACCTTGGTGGGGTTGTTGGCGGTCTTGAAGTCCGGCGGCTGCTATGTGCCGGTAGACCCGGCCCATCCTGCCGACCGCCTGAACTACCTGTTGCACGACTGTGCACCCGTGGCGGTGCTGACTCAGCAGGATCTGTTGCATCGCCTGCCTGCACTCGACGCACCGGTGATCCGGCTCGACAACCCGACCGCTCACCTCGGTGGCAGCCCGCGTGTAGCGGTCACGCCATCGAACCTCGCTTATGTCATTTCACCCTCAGGCTCCACCGGGCATCACAAAGGGGTGATGGTTG
>NZ_UYXQ01000048.1 GCF_900624995.1 Pseudomonas antarctica | reverse complement strand
CGTGTGCTCTTCCGTGCTGGCAATCACCGGCGGGCTCGGCACCGCGCTGGTAATCGCCAACCTGCAATACCTGCAAGGCGCCTTGGGCGCGACCACCGCCGAGATGGCCTGGCTGCCCGCCGCCTATGTGATGACCAACGTGTGCATGAACCTGTTGCTGGTGAAGTTTCGCCAGCAGTTCGGCCTGCGCGCGTTTACCGAAGTCTTCCTGGTGTTGTATGCGCTGGTGACCTTTGGCCACTTGTTCGTCAACGACCTCAGTTCGGCCATTGCGGTGCGGGCCGCGCATGGCATGGTGGGGGCGGCGCTCAGTTCGCTGGGCTTGTACTACATGATCCAGGCGTTCCCGGCCAAGTGGCGGCTCAAAGCCCTGGTGCTGGGATTGGGCACCGCGCAGTTGGCGCTGCCACTGGCGCGGCTGTTTTCCGAAGACTTGCTGCAAATTGCCGAATGGCGCGGGCTGTATCTGTTTGAACTGGGCCTGGCGCTGATCTGCCTGGGCTGCGTATTCCTGCTCAAATTGCCGCCGGGCGACCGCTTCAAGACCTTTGAAAAACTCGACTTCCTTACCTTCGGCATTCTCGCCACCGGCGTCGCGCTGCTGTGTGCGGTGTTGTCCCTGGGGCGTATCGACTGGTGGCTGGAAGCGCCGTGGATCGGCGTGGCTTCGGCCTGTTCGCTGGTGCTGATCATGGCCGGCCTGGCCATCGAGCATAACCGCGCCAACCCGCTGCTGATGACCCGGTGGCTGGGCAGTGGGGTGATGATTCGCCTGGCACTGGCCGTGGTGCTGATTCGCATGGTGCTGTCGGAGCAATCCACCGGTGCCGTGGGTTTCATGCAGATGCTCAACATGAGCTACCAGCAGATGCACACGCTGTACGTGGTGATGCTGGCCGGGGCGATTGCCGGGCTGGTGGTCAGTGCGTTGACGATCAACCCGGCGCACTTGCTGATGCCGTTGATCATCTCCCTGGCGCTGATGGCCACAGGCTCGGTGATGGACAGCTTCTCCAGCAACCTGACCCGCCCGGAAAACCTCTATATCAGCCAGTTCCTGCTAGGCTTTGGCGGCACCTTCTTTCTCGGGCCGACCATGGTGCTGGGCACGCGCAACGTGCTCACCAACCCGCGCAACCTGGTGAGTTTTTCGGTGATGTTCGGCATCTGTCAGAACCTCGGCGGCCTGATTGGCGCGGCGTTGCTCGGGACGTTCCAAATCGTGCGCGAGAAGTACCATTCCAGCATGATCGTCGAGCACCTGACCTTGCTTGACCCGCGTGTGGCCGCGCGGGTGCAGAGCGGCGGTTCGGCGTATGGCGGTGTCATCGCCGACCCGGAACTGCGCAACCTGATGGGCATTCGCAGCCTGGCCACGGCGGCCACGCGTGAGGCGAATGTGATGGCCTACAACGATGTATTCATGCTGATTGCGATCATCGCGATCCTCACCATGCTCTGGATCTTCACCCGCAGCCTGTGGCTGATGAGTACCACTAAAGCGGCAGCCCCTCCCGTTCAACCCAGCGGCGTTACTTCATGACCGAACCGACTACCAGCACCACAACCACCACTAACGCCATCGCCTCCACCCCGGAAGGCACCACACCGCCGGGCGCCTCGGTCACCGAGCCGCGCTCACTGCGGGTGCGTATTATCTCGTCATTGGGTTTTGCCGCGATTGCCATCGTCGGTGTGCTGATCGTGCTGTACGCCTGGCAACTGCCGCCGTTCAGCAGTGCGGTGGAAACCACCGAAAACGCGCTGGTGCGCGGCCAGGTCACGATCATCGGCCCGCAACTCGCCGGCTACGTGTATGAAGTGCCGGTGCAGGACTTCCAGTTCGTCAAGGCTGGCGACCTGCTGGTGCGCCTCGATGACCGTATCTACAAGCAGCGCCTCGACCAGGCGCTGGCGCAACTGGCGGTGCAGAAAGCCGCGCTGGCCAACGTGGTGCAGCAACGCAACAGCGCCGAAGCCACCATCAAACTGCGCCAGGCCGCGCTGGTCGACAGCCAGGCCCAGGCGCGCAAAAGCACCGCGGACCTGCGCCGTAACGAAGAGCTGATCAGCGATGGCTCGGTGTCCAAGCGTGAGCTGGACGTGACCCGCGCCGCCAATGCGCAAACCATTGCCGCGGTGGCGCAAGCCCAGGCCAATCTGGAAATCGCCCGGCAGGATCTGCAAACCGTGATCGTCAACCGCGGTTCATTGGAAGCCGCCGTGGCGAGTGCCGACGCGGCGGTGGAGCTGGCGCGCATCGACCTGTCCAACACGCGCATCCTCGCGCCGCGTGACGGCCAGTTGGGGCAGATCGGCGTGCGACTCGGCGCCTACGTCAACTCCGGCGCGCAGTTGATGGCGCTGGTGCCGACGCAGCTGTGGGTGATCGCCAACATGAAAGAAACCCAGATGGATAACGTGCAGGTCGGCCAACCGGTGACCTTCACCGTGGATGCGCTGAACCACCGCACGTTTCACGGTACGGTGCAGCACATTTCCCCGGCGACCGGCTCGGAGTTCAGCCTGTTGCAGGCGGACAACGCCACCGGCAACTTTGTGAAGATTGCCCAGCGCGTGCCGGTGCGGATCACGGTTGATCCGGATCAGGCCGAGAGCGAGCGGTTGCGGCCGGGGTTGTCGGTGGTGGTGAGTATCGACACGGCAGGGCGCCTCAAAAATACTCCGCCCTGACACTGACGCCGCAGAGGGCAAAATGTGGGAGGGGGCTTTATTCAGGGTGAAGTCGAGTTGGGTTGATTGGCCTTCGTGTGCCCGGTCTGCGCGGCAAATAGCGATGCCACCCCAGGCCATGCCACGCCGCCGTTTCGGCCAGAGGCGTCACGCGTAATGCGATCTAAAGCCTTGGCAAGTGTGAGGTGGGTGAGGCTGTCTTCGAGTTCAAGCATCACAGCTCCCTGGCTAGAGGATGAAGTGGGGTTCGGGCAGCCCTTGGATGCCGGGGTTGAGGGCGAACACGCCGCCGGACAGCGACTGTTCACTCGGGTTATCACGGATCGAGGTGACGAACAGCGTGTCTAAGCGGCTGCCGCCGAAGGCGCACATGCTGGGCTTTTTTACCGGCACGCTGAGGGAGCGGTCGAGGCGACCGTCGGGGGTGAAGCGATGAATCATCCCGGCGTCGTTGGCGCAGATCCAGTAACAGCCATCGGCGTCGACCGCTGCGCCGTCGGGGCGGCCGGGGAGTGGATGCATATCGACGAACACCCTGCGGTTGGACGGGGTGCCGGTTTCGATGTCGTAATCGAAGGCCCAGATCTTTTGCACCAACGGGTGTGAATCGGAGGCATACATCGTGCGGCCGTCGGGGCTGAAGGCCAGGCCATTGAGGGTGATGAAGCCGTTCAACTGGGCATGCGGCGCGGCGCCCCAAGCATAGCGATACAGCGTGCCCTCGGCCGCATTCAAACCCATGTTCAGCACCATGCTGCCGGCCCAGAAACGGCCCTGGCGATCACAGCGGCCGTCGTTCAAACGCATGTCCGCGCGTGGGTGCTCAACACTGGCCAGGGGCGTGGTGTCGAGGCTGGCGTCGGTGTGCGGGGTGAGTTGGAAAAAGCCGCTTTCCATGCCGGCGACCCAGTTGCCCGCCGTAGTGCGGGCAATGCAGGCGAGCATTTGCGGGGCTTTCCAGGCGGTGACCTGGCCGGTGGCGGCGCTCCAGCGTTGCAGACCGCCGTTGGGGATGTCCACCCAATACAGCGCGTGTTCCTCGGGCACCCACACCGGGCATTCGCCCACGGCATTGCGGGCGTCGACGATCAATTCAGCCGTCATGGTCACTCATTCCCTTGGCTTGCTGTGCACTCAGTCACCGAACGGCCCCGCTGCGCAGAACGCACCGCCCTGATAGACCTTGGCCGGGTCATCGGCGGCGACCGGTGGCTGGGTTTCGATTTGGGCGCGGAACACTTCGGCGCTGTCCTTGGGCACGAACCCCAGGTGCGCGGCGTAGCGGTTGTCCCACCAGGTATCGAGGTTGTCCGACATGCCGTAAACCACGGTATGGCCGACATTCGGCGTGTACAGCGCGCGTTCGAGCAGTTGGGTCAGGTCGTCGAAGCTTAGCCAGGTGTGCATCATCCGGCGGTTTTGCGGTTCGGGAAACGAGGAGCCGATGCGGATGCTCACGGTCTCGATGCCGTAGCGATCGAAGTAGAAACTCGCCATGTCTTCGCCATAGGACTTGGACAAGCCATAGTAGCTGTCCGGGCGGCGCGGCGAGTGGGCGTCGAGCTTTTCACCTTGTTTATGGAAACCGATCACATGGTTGGAACTGGCGAAGATCACGCGCTTCACGCCGTGACGGCGGGCCGCTTCGTAGAGATGGAAAACGCCGCAGATGTTGGCGCCGAGGACTTCTTCGAACGAACGCTCAACCGAAACACCGCCAAAGTGCAGGATCGCGTCGACGCCTTCCACCAAGTGGTGCACGGCGTGTTTATCGGCGAGGTCGCAAGGTTGCACTTCTTCGCACGCATCGGTCGCCGGGGCCATGCTGGCGATGTCCGAAAGGCGCAGTACGTGGGCATAAGGGCGCAGGCGTTCGCGCAGAACGTTGCCCAGGCCGCCGGCAGCACCGGTGAGCAGCAGGCGGTTGAATGGAACGGGCGTCGTTGGGGTGGTGGTCATGAAGGGTCCATTGTTGTTGTAGGTTATCGTATGACTTGTTGGAAGTATCGTCAGGGAATCCCCAGGTTGTCAACGCCCTTGCTCACGAGTGAGGTTCAAAATGTGGGAGTCGAGTTCGACTTGAGAGCGTTGTCGCCCTAGTTGGCCATGACCATCGGCGGGAGGGTGCCAAGCAGGGAAACGGCGGCAACTGCGCAAACCCCCAATACCCACTCCAGCATTACACTGGCCTTCAAACTGCCCCGGCGCTCTTCGCAGCGCTCAATACGTAACCGGTTCAGCAAAGCCAGGGCCAACATGCCCAGTACCAGCAGCACTTTGATCAACAAAATCAGGGCAAAGCCGTCGAACAAGGGCGTGGGCCACAGCTGCCCGGTCAACACGCGCACATTGATCAAACCGCTCACCAGTAACCCCGTGACCAGGCCATAACCCACGGCGCTGAAGCGCTTGAGGATTGGCTCCAGTACAAAACGCTCAGGCTGTCTGAGGATCAACACCAGCAACAACAACCCGCCGAGCCAGGCGCCTACGCACACCAGGTGCAGCACTTGGTTGAGGATCAGCCATTGCCCACTCAACCCATTAAGCATGGCGCCGTGGCCGACCGGTGCCAATGTCGCCAGCAGCAGAGCGATCAATGGCAGGCGCAGCGCGGGCCAGGGTTTGATCAGCACGATCACCAGCAGCAGGTTCAGCAACAGATGCCAGACCCACACTTGGCCGAAGAAGGTTTTACCCAGCACCAACTGTACGGTGGCCGGTTGCAATGCTGCGTCCCAGCTGCCGGCCATGCTGGCAGTGATCAATAACAACCAGGCCACGCCGGAGATCAGCCCCAGCCAGCCCAGCACGCGGGTGATGCGTTGCAGTTGTCGATCGAGTGCCGGCTGCGGTTCAGCGCCCAACAGCCAGGGCCTGAACACACAGGCCCCGAACATCAACAGCACGACGATAAAATGCACGAAGCGGCACAGCACCAGCAGGGTCGCCATGGGTTATTGGCCGACCTTGAAGCTGTAAGTGCCTTCGCTCTTGTGGGTATCCACCGACACCGCGTGCCATTGCACGTTGTAGGTGCCGGCGGCGAGTGGTGCCGCAGGCGTGACCACTAGGGTTTTCTTGTCGGCGTCCGGGGTTTCCAGGCCTTTGATCGCGACTTCGGTGCCGTCCTTGCTCAGGGACACCTTGGTGAAGGTGGCTTCGACGCCTTCGGTGAAGGTCAGGCGCAGGTCTTTCGGCACGGCGACGCTGCTGTTTGCAGCAGGTTCCGAACTTTTAAGGTGGGCATGGGCAAAGGCCGCCGAAGCGCCTAGCAAGGAGGCCAGCAGGGTGACGGTGGTCAGGGTTTTCTTGATCAACATTGTTCAATACCTTCAGGGTTGGAGAGTCGGTAAGGCCATGTGCAGCAAGGGAAAGGGTTTGCCTTCGCCATCCAGTGGCGAGCGCGCGACCTGGATAAAACCATAGTGCAGGTAGAAGCCCACGGCCTGCGGGTTTTGTTCGTTTACATCCACCGTCAGTGTGTCGTGACGGGCGCGGGCGTGGTCGAGCAACTGGCGGCCGATGCCTTGGCCACGACGGTGGGGGTCAATAAACAGCATTTCCACGTTGTGCCCGCCAGTACCGATAAACCCGGCGATGCCGTTACTGTCCGCGAACACCCAGACATCGAGTGCAGGCATCGGCAGGTAGGTGTCACGGACCAGAGGCAGTAAGCGCTGGATATCATCCTCGGGGAGGAAGTCATGGGTGGCCCGCACCGAGCGCTCCCACAGTGCGCCTAGCGCTGGGTCGTCGGCGGCCACGCGAGGTCGAATAGTCATTGCAATGATCCTTCAGGGGGAGCGCGATCCTAACCAATCCGTTTTTTGGCGGAAAGCTTCGCGTAAGAAGTTTCACTATGGCCTGTCGCCTTGACCTGGAGCCGACGGCTGTCTTGAGTCCAGGGTGTTGTTTGGGAGGTTGAATTGCGCCCAGCTCATTACTCCGCGGCCAAGTACTGCCTTTTTATTCGGTACATATCACCGTCTGCGTGGCTGAGCAGCGTATCGGCATCCTCACCATCCACCGGATAAAACGCCACACCAATACTGCAGGAGGGCATTTTCACCCCGCCAAACTCAGCGCCCAGCGGCTCGGCCATGACTGCGAGTATCTGCGCGACTTTCGCGCAAACATCGGCGTGCTGCTGGATATCCGTCAGCAGTACGGTAAATTCATCCCCGCCCATCCGAGCCACCAAGTCGTTCTCACGCACGCAGCGTTCCAGCCGCCGTGCGATCACGCAGAGCACGCGATCGCCCACGGCGTGGCCATGGACATCGTTGATGCCCTTGAAGTCATCGACGTCTAGAAACAGCAACGCCAGCGTGCTGTTGTGACGCTGTGCGTCCTGCAGGGCCGAGTCCAGC
Organism: Pseudomonas antarctica; assembly: GCF_900624995.1. GTDB lineage: Bacteria > Pseudomonadota > Gammaproteobacteria > Pseudomonadales > Pseudomonadaceae > Aquipseudomonas > Aquipseudomonas antarctica. The sequence goes on along the minus strand of NZ_UYXQ01000048.1, from coordinate 20,185 downwards.
CCATCGTTGAACAGTGACCGGTTGGTGAGCGCCGTCAGCGGGTCATGATGGGCGAGGAAGCGTAATTCTTCCTCGGCCTGGGTGAGGGCGGTTACGTCCCTCGCGACACCGATCCGCGCACCCACCTCTTCGGACCAGAACGCCGCCCACAGGATGTGTACGATTTCGCCATCCTTGCGGACATAACGGTTGCGGAAGTCGACGTGGGGCCTGCCATTCATGACCCGTACAATCGAGGCACGGGTGCGCGCCAGGTCCTCAGGGTGCATGTAATGGGTAATGGGTGTGCCGGTCAGCTCGTCTGCACGGTAACCGAGCAGCGCTTCACAGCCATCACTCACAAAGACGATCAGGTTCTCACTGTCGACTACGAAGACCGTGTCGAGCATCAAGTGGATCAGCTTTGGATAGAGGGCTTGCAGGTCAACAGCCATAGTCAGGGGCGTCCGGTTCAGATTCACCGATCATAGCGCGATCACACAGGAAGGGGCCGGGGAATGCTGCAGACTTTAAGCGGCGATGCCGGATCTGTCGATCAGCGGTGCTCAGAGAAGCCTACCCCTGCTGTGCAGTCGGGCGCTTCGGCGCGTCGCGTGCGCAGGTGATCATGACGGCGTGTGGCCTAATGCGGCGGTTCATGGTGTGATGATGGGCTCGGAATCGGAACAATCATCACGCGATGCCCTTACCGGACGCTCTCCCGTTCGCGGCGCACACGTTCGCGAGGAACGTGCAGAGAAAAAGCCGTTAGGGTTTGATTTGTTGAAGATAAAATGCACTTAAGAGTGAGTGGGGTTCCAGCATTCATGAGCAATCACAAGATTGGGATTCGTCGGGTCAACGTCGAAAAAATCCTGCTGGCGGCGGAGAAAATCTTCGCCGAGAAAGGCTACGGCAGCACTGCCATGGCCGACATCGCTGAAGAAGTGCAACTGCCGCGCTCCAACCTGCATTACTACTTCACCACCAAAAGCGAGCTGTACAGCGCGGTGCTGTTCGACTTGCTGGAGCTGTGGAAGCAGGACGCCCTGAGTTTTGAAACCTTCGATGACCCACGGGTGGTGCTCAGCAGCTACATCCGCGCCAAGATGCAGCGCGCGCGTACGCGGCCGTATGGCTCGAAAGTCTGGGCCAATGAAATCATCCACGGTGCGCCGACACTCGGTGAAGCGCTGGATGAAAGCCTGTACGACTGGGCCAAGATGAAGGAAGCGAAAATTCGCCAGTGGGTGGAGGACAAACGCATCCTGCCGGTGGAGCCGTCGAGCCTGCTCTACATGATCTGGGCCTCGACCCAGCACTATGCGGACTTTGATCACCAGGTGAAGATTCTGAATGATCACCAGCCGTTGTCGGATATGCAGTTTGAGAAAGCTATCCAAACCGTGACAGGGGTGATTTTGCGTGGGATTGGGTTGCAGCCTTAAAGGTGTGGTGAGGTTTAGGGCCCCATCGCACGCAAGCCAGCTCCCACAGGGGAATGCATTCCAAGTGTGGGAGCTGGCTTGCCGGGCCGCCGCATCGCTGCGATAGCGGTCTAAAGGACTACACAGCCTCTCGATACGGATTACGCGGATCCTGCGTCCAATTCAAAAACGGCTTGCCCGTCTCCATCGGCACCATCTCGATGCAATCGGCCACCGGACAGGTGATCTGGCACAAATTGCAGCCCACGCACTCATCGTCAATCACCTCGTATTTATGCGTGCCATCCGCCTGTTTCAAACTCGAGATGGCCTGGTGCGACGTGTCTTCACAGGCAATGTGGCAACGCCCACAGCCAATACAGGCTTCCTGATCGATCTTGGCGATCACCTGATAATTGATATCCAGGTACTTCCAATCGGTGGTATTGCCCACCGCGCGGCCGGAAAATTCCTGCAAACTTTTGTAGCCTTGGCTGTCCATCCACCGCGACAGACCATCCTTCATCTCTTCCACAATTCGAAACCCGTGCAGCATCGCCGCCGTGCACACCTGCACCGCGCCGCAGCCCAACGCGACGAATTCTGCCGTGTCGCGCCAGTTGCCGATGCCGCCAATCCCGCAGATCGGCAGGCCTTGGGTCTGCGGGTCGCGGGCGATTTCCGCGACCATATTCAACGCGATCGGCTTGACGGCCGAGCCGCAATACCCGCCATGGGTACTTTGGGTGCCCACCACCGGCAGGGCGACCATGCGCTCCAGGTCCACACTGGTGATGGAGTTGATGGTGTTAATCAGCGACACCGCGTCCGCGCCACCGCGATACGCCGCGCGCGCCGCCACGCGGATATCGGTGATGTTTGGCGTGAGCTTGACGATCACCGGCAGCGAGCAATAGGTCTTGCACCAGCGCGTCACCTGTTCCACGTACTCCGGCACCTGGCCGACGGCCGCGCCCATGCCGCGCTCCGGCATGCCGTGGGGGCAGCCGAAATTCAGTTCGATGCCGTCGCAGCCGGTGGCCTCCACCAGCGGCAGGATGTTTTTCCAGGATTCTTCAACACACGGCACCATCAGCGACACAATCAGCGCGCGGTCGGGCCAGTCTTTTTTCACCTGAGTGATTTCGCGCAGGTTGATCTCCAGGGAGCGGTCGGTGATCAACTCGATATTGTTGATGCCCAGCACTTCACGGTTGGCGCCGTAGTGCGCCGAGTAGCGTGACGACACGTTGACCGCTGCCGGGTCTTCACCGAGGGTTTTCCACACCACGCCGCCCCAGCCGGCTTCGAACGCGCGGACCACGTTGTAGGCCTTGTCGGTAGGTGGTGCTGAGGCCAGCCAGAATGGGTTGGGGGCTTTGATACCAGCGAACACAATCGAGAGATCGGCCATTACGCAGCCTCCACATTCAGCATGAGTTGGGCGTGCATGGCTTCAGCCGCCAGCTTGCCGTGTTGCACCGCCTGCACGGTGAGGTCCTGGCCGAGGCTGACGCAGTCGCCGCCGGCATACACGCCAGGGATGCTGGTTTGCAGGTGTTCGTCGACGAAGATGCGTTCGCCCACGCGGTGCAGTTGTTGAGCCAGTGGGTCATGCAGGGCCTCGTTATCGAAACCTTGGCCGATGGCCTTGAAGATCGCATCGGCGGCCAGTTCGAAGGTCTCGCCAGTGGGCTGCAGGCGGCCGTTTTCCATGTGTGTGCGCGCAAAGCGCATGCCGCGCACGTGGCCTTGATCATCCAGCAATACTTCTTCGGGTTGGGCCCAGGTCAACAGGCGTACCTGGTTGGCCTTGGCAATGGCCTGTTCATGGTGAGTGGCGCCCATGTCGGCGAGGCCACGGCGGTACACCAGGTTCACATCGCGTGCACCGAGGCGGGCCATTTGCACGGCCATGTCGATGGCGGTGTTGCCGGCGCCGAGCACGATACAGCGGTCGGCCAGCGGCAGTTGCGTGAGGTCATTGGCTTGGCGCAGCTCGCGGATGTAGTCGGTGGCGGCGAGCAGGCCGGGGGCGTCCTCGTGCGGTAAGCCGAGCTGTTTGCTGGCGGCAAGGCCGAGGCCGAGAAACACCGAATCGAATTGTTGGTGCAGTTCGCTCAGGGTCAGGTTGTCGCCCAGGCGCTGACCGTGACGGATGTCGATGCCACCGATCTGCAGGAGAAAATCCAGCTCCTTCTGGGCGAAGTCATCCACCAGTTTGTACTTGGCGATCCCGTACTCATTCAGGCCTCCGGCCTTTTCCCGTGCTTCGAAAATCACCACGTCGTGGCCGTGCACGGCGGCGCGATGGGCACACGCCAACCCGGCCGGCCCGGCACCGACCACAGCGATGCGCTTGCCAGTCGGCGCGGCACGCTGGAACGGGTGTTCGCTGAAGTGCGCGTTGTCGATGGCGTAGCGTTGCAACAGGCCGATCAGCACCGGCGCGCATTCTTCGGCGTTGTTACGTACGCAGGCTTGCTGGCACAGAATCTCGGTGGGGCAAACTCGCGCGCAGCTGCCGCCGAGGATATTGGCCGAGAGAATCTTCTGCGCTGCGCCTTGCACGTTTTCGGTGTGGATGTTGCGGATGAACGAGGGGATATCGATCTCGCTGGGGCATGCATTCACGCACGGCGCGTCGTAGCAATACAGGCAGCGCGAGGCTTCCAATTGCGCCTGGCGGGCGTTGAGCGGCGGCGCCAGGTCGGTGAAATGGCTGGCGAGTGTCGGCCCATCTTCATGGGGATGGGGGAGGTGGGTCAGGGTCTGGATCACGGTTTTGGCCTCACGGTTATTGAGGTGCTGCCTCTGATGGGCGATCGTTCCCATGCTCTGCGTGGGAATGCCTCACCGGACGCTCTGCGTCCGCCCCCGGCTGCATTCCCACGCAGAGCGTGGGAACGATCATGTGCGCTGTATGTTCAGCGCTTTACAGCAGTGGGCCTGGAATGCTCCGCCCGCTTGCTCAACTGCTCAAACACCGACGGATACGCCGGGCGTTCCACATACCGCCCGGCCCCACGTTCGGCGCGCATGTCGCCATCGGCCCAGACCAGTTTGCCCTGGCTGATAGTGTGGCTCGGCACGCCGCGCACGGTCTTGCCTTCGAAGATGTTGAAGTCGACTTTTTGATGGTGGGTCTTGGCCGAAATCGTGCGCGTACCGGCGGGGTCCCACAGCACCAGATCCGCGTCGGCGCCTACGCGGATCGCACCTTTACGCGGGTAAAGGTTGAAGATCTTCGCGGTGTTGGTGGAGGTCAGCGCGACGAATTCCTGCATCGACAGGCGACCGGTGTTGACGCCTTCGTCCCACAGCAGCGCCATGCGGTCTTCAATGCCTGCGGTGCCGTTGGGGATCTTGCTGAAATCGTCACGGCCGGCGGCTTTTTGCTCGGCGCAGAAGCAGCAATGGTCGGTGGCGGTGGTGTGCAGGTTGCCCGATTGCAGGCCGTGCCACAGCGCTTCCTGGTGCCCGCGTGGGCGGAACGGCGGGCTCATCACGTAGCCGGCGGCGGTTTGCCAGTCGGGGTGTTGGTAAACGCTGTCGTCGAGCAGCAAGTGGCCGGCGAGCACTTCGCCGTACACCGGCTGGCCCTTGCCACGGGCGTAGGTGATCTCATCCAGCGCTTCCTTGGTGGACACGTGCACCAGGTAGAGCGGCGTGCCGATGGTCTCGGCGATGCGAATCGCGCGGCTGGCCGCTTCACCTTCCACTTGGGACGGGCGTGACAGCGGGTGCGCTTCCGGCCCGGTGATCCCCTGGGCCATCAGCTTGCGTTGCAGGTGATACACCAGCTCGCCGTTTTCTGCGTGCACGGTGGGCACCGCGCCGAGTTCCAGGCAGCGCTCGAAGCTGGCGACCAGCGTGTCATCGGCGGCCATGATCGCATTCTTGTAGGCCATGAAATGCTTGAAGCTGTTGATGCCGTGGTGGCTGACCAACTCGGCCATTTCCTCGCGCACCTGCTCGCTCCACCAGGTGATCGCCACATGAAAACCGTAGTCGGAGGCGGACTTTTGCGCCCAGCCGCGCCACTGGTGAAAGGCTTCCATCAACGACTGCTGCGGGTTGGGAATCACGAAATCGATGATCGAGGTGGTGCCGCCCGCCAGGCCCGCCGCCGTGCCACTGAAAAAGTCTTCACTGGCCACGGTGCCCATGAAGGGCAGTTGCATATGGGTGTGGGGGTCGATGCCGCCGGGCATCAAGTATTGGCCGCTGCCGTCGAGTACTTCAGTGCCGGCGGGAATATCCAGATCCATGCCAATAGCGCGAATTAGACCGCCTGCGCATAACACATCGGCGCGGTAACTTTCATCATGGGTAATAACGGTGGCGCCACGGATCAACAGTGACATGTCGAGTTCCTCACAGGCTTGACCGGCTTGTGCCAGTTCTAAGTGTTGTAATGCTGCTTGCCGATGGTCGGTTAAAACCTGTCATCGGTGACAGGAATAGAAACTAGCCCGAGTTTTTCGAATGAGCAAGAAGATTTTTATTAAGCTTATAGAGTGTTTAACTATATGATTCTAAAAGATAAAAATTATAAATCACCAAAATGTAGCGATCGCTCACCATTTTGACGCACTTGACAGGTTCATGCGCTGAGCAACATTTCTTATTGCAAATCAGACGCTTGAGATATGCCGCTTGACGGGGCCGGTAAATAAAAATAATTGTGTTGCACCAGATTGAGTCCTGACGGTTCGGGAACTTGCGCGTTATTTAGCCTGAGTCACGCGCCAAGTACCGAAGGCTCAATCGCAAAGCTGATAAACATCAGCGAGTTAGCGATGCGGTGCGGGTTTAAGGTGGGTGGTCGGCACGGTTATTGAGTGCAGTGGCGGCTGGCCGGGCCCGTGATGTCATGTTGTTTACGAGGTACTCCGGCCACCCTGCGCTCAGCGTTGGGTGAGCAAAAATAATTCGAAAAAACCGTGGAGCGGCCATGCAACAGAACAGATCGCAAGTCATTGAGCGCAACGGCCTGTACGAACTCGACGCCGGCCCCGACGTCCTCGACAGCCCTCGCTACAACCACGATATGGCACCGACGAAGGTGCACGAACGCACCTGGAACAAATGGCACATCACCGCGCTGTGGGTCGGCATGTCGATCTGCGTGCCCACCTACACGCTCGGCGGTGTGCTGACCGCGTACTTCGGGTTGTCAGTGGGTGAGGCGCTGATGGCGATCCTGCTGGCCAATATCGTGGTGCTGATCCCGCTGACGCTTAACGCGTTTCCCGGCACTAAGTACGGTATTCCGTTCCCAGTATTGCTGCGCTCATCCTTTGGCATTCTTGGCTCCAACGTGCCATGTCTGATTCGGGCGCTGGTGGCGTGCGGCTGGTTTGGCATACAGACGATGTTCGGCGGGCTGGCGATTCACCTGTTTCTTGGCTCGATTTTCGACGGCTGGAAATCCCTCGGCGGCACCGGTGAAGTGATCGGCTTCATGATCTTCTGGACCCTGAATTTGTGGGTAGTACTGCGCGGCGCCGAGTCGATCAAACGTCTGGAAACCTTGTCGGCGCCACTGCTGGTGGCGGTGGGGATCGGCCTGTTGGTGTGGGCGGTGCCGAATGTATCGCTCAGCGAGCTGATGGCGATTGCACCCAAGCGGCCCGAAGGTGCGAGCCTCACCGGTTACTTCATGGCGGGGCTCACCGCAATGGTCGGGTTTTGGGCCACCTTGTCGCTGAACATCCCCGACTTCAGCCGCTACGCCAAAAGCCAGAAGGACCAGATTCTCGGGCAGATTTTCGGCCTGCCACTGACCATGTTCCTGTTCGCCGCCCTCGGCGTGATCATGACTGCCGCGTCGGTGAAGCTGGTGGGCGTCAGCGTCTCCGACCCGGTGACGTTGATCGGGCATATCCAAAGCCCGGTGTGGGTCGCCATCGCCATGCTGCTGATCATCATCGCCACCTTGTCCACCAACACCGCCGCTAACATCGTCTCGCCGACCAACGACTTCCAGAACATCGCGCCCAAGCTGATCAACCGCAACACCGCGGTAATCCTCACTGGCCTGGTCGGGCTGGCGTTGATGGCTCATGAACTGGCGAAAAAGCTCGGGCTGATCGTCTCGGACGTGAGCCTGGAGACCGTGTATTCGAACTGGTTGCTGGGCTATTCAAGCCTGCTGGGGCCGATTGCCGGGATCATGGTGGTGGACTACTTCATCACCCGCAAACAGCAGCTGGACCTGGCCGGTTTGTACCGCGACGGCGTGTACCCGGCGTGGAACTGGAGCGGCTTTGTCGCCTTCGGTGTGCCGGTGGTGCTGACCTTGCTGTCGCTGGGCAGCGATGCGTTCAGTTGGTTCTACAGCTATGGCTGGTTCACTGGTTCGGCCTTGGGCGGCGCTTTGTATTACGGTTTGAATGCCAAGCGCGGCGTCAGCCCAGTCACCGCCAAATCACCTTTGTAAATACGGTCAATGTGGGAGCTGGCTTGCCTGCGATGGCATCACCTCGGTTCGGCAGAAATACCGAGTCGCGCGCATCGCAGGCAAGCCACAGTTGAGCGAGTCAATTCATAAAAAATGTAGCCTGAGGAGATCCCCATGAACGCTGCCCTGGACGTTCTGCAATCCACCCATCAGCACATCAACCGCGACCGCTTGTGGCAGTCCCTGATGGACTTGGCCAAACTCGGCGCCACGCCCAAAGGCGGTGTATGCCGCCTGGCCCTCACCGACCTTGATCGCAAGGCTCGAGATCTGTTCGTGCAGTGGTGTGAAGAGGCCGGTTGCACCGTGACCATCGACGGCATCGGTAATATCTTCGCGCGTCGACCAGGCCGCAATCCCAACCTGGCGCCGGTGATGACCGGCAGCCATATCGACACCCAACCTACGGGCGGCAAGTTCGACGGGTGCTTCGGCGTGTTGGCAGGTGTGGAGGTGCTGCGCACCCTCAATGACCTCAAGATTGAAACCGAGGGGCCGCTGGAAGTCGTGGTGTGGACCAACGAGGAAGGCTCGCGCTTCCCGCCGTGCATGATGGGCTCGGGCGTGTTTGCCGAGAAATTCACCCTGGCCGATACCTTGGCCAAAGTGGACGTGGACGGGGTCAGTGTAGGCGATGCCTTGAATGCGATTGGCTATGCAGGCACACGACCTGTCAGCGGTCATAAAGTCGGGGCTTATTTCGAAGCGCATATCGAACAAGGCCCGATTCTGGAGGATGAGAAGAAAACCATCGGCGTGGTGCTAGGGGCCTTGGGGCAGAAGTGGTTCGACCTGAAACTGCGCGGCGTCGAAGCCCATGCCGGGCCTACGCCGATGCACCTGCGCAAGGATGCTCTGGTGGGTGCGGCGGCAGTGGTGGCTGCCGTGAATGCGGCGGCGTTGGGGCATCAGCCGCATGCGTGCGGCACCGTCGGTTGCCTGCAGGCCTATCCAGGTTCACGCAACGTCATCCCCGGCGAGGTGCGCATGACACTGGACTTTCGTCATTTGGAACCGGCGCGGCTGGACTCGATGATTGCCGAGGTGCGCAAGGTGATTGACGACACCTGCGCCAAGCACGGCTTGAGTTTTGAAATGGAACCCACCGCCGACTTTCCGCCGTTGTACTTCGACAAGGGTTGCGTGGACGCTGTGCGTGATGCGGCGAATGGGCTGGGGTTGTCGAACATGGACATCGTCAGCGGGGCAGGGCACGACGCAATTTTCGTCGCCGAGCTGGGCCCGGCCGGGATGATTTTTGTACCCTGTGAAGGCGGCATCAGCCATAACGAAATCGAGAACGCCGCGCCCGATGATCTAGCGGCCGGGTGTGCGGTGTTGTTAAGGGCGATGGTGGCGGCTTCGGCGGCGATTGCCAGTGGCACGCTCGCTGCCTGAGAGCGCTTGCCTGGCTGATCTACCGCCATCGCAGGCAAGCCACACACATTTAGCTCCAAGTGTGCTGACGACCTGAGTCAGGCCCCAGGTTGCCAGCCGCCGCCGAGCGCGGTGACTAACCCCACACTTGCCTGCAACTGCCGCGTCTGCACCGCCTGTAATGTCCGCTGCGCCTGCAGTGCCGCTGTTTGCGCGGTGACCACGTCCAGGTAACTCACGGCCCCGGCCTGATAGCTGTTCATCGCCAGTGACTGCGTGTGCTGCGCCGCATCCGCCGCCGCTTGCTCATCCTGCGCTTCTTGTTGCAAGTCTCGCAGTTGCGCCAGGTTGTCTTCCACCTCGCGCACGGCTTTCAATACATGGCTGCGGTACTGCGCCGAAGCCTCTTCAAATTCGGCCTTGGCCTGACGCTCATTGGCACTCAAGCGCCCGCCGTCAAAGATCGGCAAGTTCACCAACGGCCCCAGCGCCCAATACCGATTGCCGGCGGACAGCAAGTTACCCACCCCTTGCGTCTGCCCGCCTATTAACCCGGTCAAGCTGAAGTCCGGATACCACGCCGCTTTGGCCACACCGATATTGGCATTGGCGGCAAACACGCGCCGCTCCGCCGCCGCAATGTCGGGACGACGTTGCAGCAGATGGCTCGGCAGCTGCGACGGAATCCCCGGCAGCGCAATCAATTGTTGGCTGGGCGGCAAGCTGAAGTTGCTGGCCGCCGCGCCTACCAGCTCGCCAATGGCATGCTCGGTGAGGTTGCGCTGGCCGCGCACCTCCTCCAGTTGCGCCTTGGCTTCGGCCAGTTGATTTTGCGCGCGGGTCAGGTCCATCTCCGAGGCAATCTGGCCCTCATAACGACTATGCGTCAGCTGCAACGCCTGACTGAAATCATCCAGCGAGCTGTTCAGAATCCGGCTTTGCGCATCCAGCCCATTGAGCTGCACATACAGCGTCGCCAATTGATGCTGCAGACTCAGGCGCGCCACCGCCAGGTCATCACCCGAGGCTTGCGCCTGCGCATCCCCGGCCGCCACCTGGTTGCGGATCTTGCCCCAAAGGTCCAGGTCGTAGCTCAGTGAGAAACCCGCCGTGTTGCTGTTGTACACCGACGGCTGCGTATCCCCACGCAGCGGTCGCGAGTCCGATTGCCGCTGGCGCAGTGGCTGCGCGCTGGCGGTGATCTGCGGGAACAAACCCGCGTGCAATTGGCTGGCGTACGCCTGGGATGCATCGAAATGCGCCAGCGCCGCCGCCAAATCCGGGTTGGCCTTGAGCAACTGCTGTTGCAGGTCATTGAGGTGCGAGTCGTTGTAGAGTTTCCACCATTCGGGCGCGAGTTGGTCGCAGGGTTGCGCGCTGTGCCACGGGCCGTCGCTGGTCTGTTCGCGATAGCCCGCCGGCAGGTCAACCGACGGCACCTTGTAGGTGGGCGCCATCGAGCAGCCCTGCAATAGCAGCATCAACGCCGCCAGGGGTTTAAGCCTTGGGCGCATGTACACCTCCGGCATCGGCCAGTTGCACAGGGTCGCCTTCGCGCAGGGCGTCTGGCGGGTTGTCGACCACACGGTCGGCGGGTTTCAAACCTTGGTCGATGACCAGGCGCTCGCCGAGGTCGAGGCCGATGTGGATGTCTTGCAGGTGCACGTGGTTCTGCGCGTCCAGCACCGCGACTTGGGTGCCTTGCGCACGGAAGATCAGCGCACTGGCCGGGATGCTCACACCGTGGGTATCCGCCGGAATCGGCAGCGTGGCTTCGGCGTAATCACCCGGCAGCAATTCGTCGTTGGGGTTGTCGACGACGAACTGCGCGAGCAGCGTGCCGGAGCGACGGTCGATGGCGGTGGAGTCGCCGATCAGGCGCGCCTTGAAGTGCTCGCCGGGGTGTTCCGGCACGGTCAGCTCGGCTTCGAGGCCGGGGTGGATGACCGCCGCATAATTCTGCGGCACCGGCACGTACAGGCGCAGTTGGTGAGTGTCGGCGATGTTGAAGAGTTCCGGGTCACTGTCGGTGTCGGCCTTGATCAACTGACCGATATCGGTGTTGCGCGCGGTGATGGTGCCGGCGAATGGCGCGCGAAGGGTCTTGTAGCTTTCCAGCGCCGACAGCCGCGCATAGTCGGCGGCGGCCGCTTCGGCATTGGCCTTGGCAGCGGCGGCGTTGGAGGTTTTTTCATCCGCTGCCTGACGCGACACTGAGTGGCTGGCCAACAGGTTTTTCCAGCGTGTGGCGGTGGTCTCGGCCAGGCGTGCATTGGCCTGTTCCTGCACCAGGTGCGCATGGGCCTGCGCCAGTTGCTGGTCGAGGTCCGGGCTGTCGATTTCGGCGAGGATTTGCCCGGCGTTGACCCGGGTGCCGATGTCGGCTTTCCAGTCTTTCAAATAGCCGCTGACCCGCGCGTGAATCGGCGCCTTGCTCCAGGCCTCAAGGTGCGCGGGCAGGCGCAAGGTGTCGCCGGCCACGTTTTGTTTCGGTTGGAACACCATCACTCGCGCGATGGCGGCGGTTTCGGTCCAGGCAGTGACCGATTGTTCGTGCATCGTGCGGGCGTGCAGGCCGTTGGCGACCAACAGGGCGGCCAGTGTCAGGCCGCCGACACCCATGAGCATCAGACGCTTGCGCGAGGGTTTGTGATCAGACGACATGTGAAGTTTCTCCAGCAGCTGCGCGAGTAGGGTGACGACCGTGGACCAGGCTGAAGACCACGGGAACAAACAACAAAGTGGCGACGGTGGCGAAGATCAAGCCGCCGATCACCGCCCGGCCAAGGGGTGAGTTCTGTTCTTCGGACAACGCCAGCGGCAACATGCCGATGATCATCGCCAGGGCCGTCATGCACACCGGCCGGAAACGCGTGTAGCCGGCTTCCATCGCGGCCTTCAACGCGTCGCCATGTTCGGCCAGGCGTTCACGGCAGAAGCTCACCACCAGGATCGAGTTGGCGGTGGCCACGCCCATGCACAAGATGGCCCCGGTCAGCGCGGGCACCGACAGCGAGGTGCCGCTGAGGAACAGCATCCACACGATCCCCGCCAGCGCTGCCGGCAAGGCGGTGATGATCACGAACGGGTCGGCCCAGGACTGGAAGTTGACCACGATCAGCAGGTAGATCAACACCACGGCGCCGAGCAGGCCGAAACTCAAACCGCTGAAGGCTTCATGCAGCGCATCGATCTGCCCATGCAAGCTGATGACCGCGCCTTTGGGGCGCATGGCGGCGGTGTCATCCAGCACCTTTTGCACGTCGCGGGCTACGCCGCCGAGGTCGCGGCCTTGTACGTTGGCGTACAGGTCCAGGGTCGGTTCGATGTTGTAGTGGGTCACTACCGCCGGGCTTTGCACGCGGGAAATGGTGGCCACACCGCCGAGGATTTGCGACCGGCCATCGGCACCGGTGACCGGCAAGGCCTCCAGTGACGGCAGGCTGTCCAGGCGGTATTGCGGGGTCGCGGCGACGATCGAATAGGACACGCCGTTCGCCGGGTTGAGCCAGAAGGTCGGCGCGGTTTGCGAGCTGCCAGCGAGGGAGGCGACCATGCTGTTGGTCACGTCACGCTCGGTGATGCCCAGGCCATTGGCGCGCATGCGATCCACGTTAACTTGCAGCGACGGGTAACCGGTGGATTGCTGGATGCGCACGTCGGCAATGCCCGGTACGTGTTGCAAGCGACGCTCAAGTTCCACCGCATAGGCGCGGTTTTCTGCATCGCTGCGCCCGGAGATTTTTACGTCGAGTGGGGCTGGGGCGCCGAAGTTGAGGATCTGGCTGCTGATGTCCGCCGGCAGGAATGCAAAGTGGCTGCCGGGGAAGCTTTGCGGCAAGGCTTCACGCAGTTTTTTCACGTAGTCGGCGGTGGGCGCGTGGTCCTTTTTCAGCGTGACTTGAATGTCGCCATCCTGCGGGCCGATGGTGCCGCTGCTGCTGTAGGCCATGTCGATGCCGCTGAGCGGAATGCCGATGTTATCGACGACGGTGTCGAGCTCTTCGGCGGGGATGATTTCGCGAATCCGCGCTTCAATGCGGTCGAAGGCCGCCGCGCTTTCTTCAATGCGCGTGCCCAGCGGCAGGCGCACGTGGAGGGCGAGGGCGCCGGCGTCGGTGGCCGGGAAGAAGTCCTGGCCCAGGGTCGGCAGCAGCAGAAACGAGGCCAATACGCAGGCCAGGAAACCGAGGATAAAGCGCTTGCGATTGCTCAGCGCGAGCATCAGCAAGCCATGGTAGGTGTCGCGGATATTCGAGAAGTGGCGCTCGAAGCCTTGCTGAAAATTCAGCACCGATTGCAGCACGGCATTGCGTGGTTTCTTGTGCTGTTCACCCTCGTGGTGGTTGATGAATGCATCTTCCGGATGATGCCCGGCGCCTGTCTCGGGTGTGTGCGGCTTGAGCAGGAACATCGCCAGCGTCGGCACGAATGTGCGCGAGAGGATGAACGAGCTGGCCATGGCAAAAATCACCGCGAGGGCCATCGGCCGGAACAGGTAGCCGGCGATGCCTTGCAGCAGGAACATCGGCACAAACACGATGCAGATGCACAGCAGCGAGACGAACGCCGGGCCGACAATTTGTGCGGCGCCGTCGAGGATCGCGGTCTTCACCGCCTTGCCTTGTTCCAGGTGCCAGTTGATGTTTTCGATGGTCACCGTGGCATCGTCCACCAGAATCCCCACCGCCAACGCCAGCCCGCCGAGGGTCATGACGTTGAGGGTTTGCCCGGTGACCGCCAACAGTGCGATGGCCGACAGCACGGCCAGCGGAATCGACGCGGCGATGATCAACGTTGAACGCCAGCTGCCGAGGAACAGCATGATCATCGCGCTGGTCAGCAGTGCGGCGATGATGCCTTCTTGGGCCACGCTGCCCACCGATTGTTTGACGAACACCGAGGCATCGCCCAGCAACGATGTCTTCAGCGACGGTGGCAGGGTTTCGTTGATGCGCGGCAGCATCTGACGGATACCGTCGATGATCGACAAGGTGGAGATGCTGCCGTTTTTCAACGCCGGCATCAGCACCGCGCGGTGGCCGTCGACGCGCACGATGTTGGTCTGTGGCGGCGAGCCGTCACGCACGTGGGCCACTTGGCCGATGGTGATCAGCGCGCCGTCGACGGTCTTGATCGGCAGGTCGTTGAGCTCATCAATCGCCTTGGGGCTGTTGTTGAGCAGGACCGTGTATTCGTTGGGGCCGAGTTTGGCGGTGCCCACCGGAATGATCTGGTTCTGCAGGGCCAAGGCGTTGCTTACGTCCTGTGCCGAGAGGCCTTTGGCGGCCAAGGCTTGTGGGTCGAGGTCGAGGGTGATCTGGCGCTGCTTGCCGCCCATGGGGGTGGGCATGGCCAGGCCGGGCAGGGCGCTCAGCGGCAGACGGATATTGTTCTGCACCAGGTCGCGGATCCTGGCTTCCGAGAGGCTGGGGCTGGAGAACGCCATTTGCAGGATCGGCACCGTGGAGGCGCTGTAGTTGAGAATCAGCGGCGGCGTGATGCCCGGTGGCATTTGCTTGAGCACGGTTTGTGACACGGCGGTCACTTGCGCGTTGGCGGTGCGGATGTCCACGCCGGGCTGGAAGAAAATCTTGACGATGCCCATGCCGGGCAGCGATTGCGATTCGATGTGCTCGATGTCGTTGACGGTGGTGCTCAGGGAGCGTTCATAGGTGTAGATCACCCGACCGGCCATGGCGTCCGGCGACAGACCGTTGTACTGCCAGACCACGGCGACGACAGGAATGCCGATATCAGGGAAAACATCCGTAGGGGTTTTCAGGGCCGCCATCGGCCCGACGATACAGATGAATAGGGCCAACACGATGAACGTGTAAGGCTTTTGCAGTGCGGTCTTTACCAGCCCGAGCATGCGTGAACCTCCGAGGGAGCAGAATTGCAAACCCCGGCAGTCTTGCCCGACCCACCTAACACGCACCTTTCAGCCAGGTGAAGGAACATTTAGTGAACGGCTGAAGATCGTTTCATATGTATTCATTGGTTCTAGATAGGCCAGCGCTCCAAGCTTGTTATCCATCGGATGCGACACATTTCAGATCGGTCCAGCGTTTTTTATTGATGCCCTTTGGAGCCCTGCCATGTCACTTAAATCACTGAAGTCACTGTTATTGATTCCCGCCCTTGGCGCTGTTTTGTTGTTGTCAGCATGCGCCGGCCCCATCCCCAAGGCGGACCCTGGCGAAGCGTGGATTGGTTTGAAAGAGGAAGCGCCGAACGACCTGATGGCCGAGCGTATAGACGGGAAACGCGTGAACGATGGGCGTTTTTTTGAAGTGATGCCGGGCGATCATCGCCTCGACGTGACGTTATTCGAGGAAGAGCCAGGCGACGACAACCAGCGGGACTGCCAGGGTCGGGTCGAGTACAAGCACTTTCAGGCCGGCGAGCACTACACCCTCATCGAGTCGAGCTTGGGAACCACCGTGCGCGCCGTCCTCAAGGACGGTCACGGCAAGGAAGTCGCGGCGACGCAAGACTTCAATTGCATGCCTGGCTAGGCGTGGTGCACTGCGACCTTGGGGTGCTTGGCCGGTGCAGCGGGTTTGAGGTGGGGGTGATGGTGTCGACGGGTCACGCGCATGACCCCCCACAACATGGCGCTGGCGACTGCCAGCCAACCGCAGATCAACAGGATAATCGTTGTTGCAAGGCTCATTCGGGCCTCCTTTCGCCCCGCAGGGGGCACACACAGTCTTCTCAATGGACAGTCTAGCTGGCTGACGGTTGCCTGCTATTGACCAATGGTCGAGTCCATCCAACTTGTTTGCTCTATCCAGCGCATTTTACTGACGCCTCGGGCTATACCCGCCCAGCAGAGCGTCCTATGATCAGGGCCCTTACCGGCAGTTGATCAAGAGAGTAAAAAATTGCGGTTACGGTCGAACGTTAAAACTTCCTTGCTGATGGTCTGCGCCCTGGGGCTCGCCGCCTGTTCCGGGCACCCCTCGAAACTGGCGGGCCTGCCGGAGCGCGTCGAACTCAACGGCGTGCCGACCTTTCGCAGCGAGGCTTACCTGAGTGGCCCCTCGGCGTTAGCCAGCATGCTGTCGCAACAAGGCATTGTCATGACACCTGGTTTGCTGGATAAGCCCCTGCACCTGCCGGGCGGCGAGGCGGACCTTGAGCGCAACATGCAAGTGCTGGCACGTGAATACGGGCTGATGGTGTACCCGGTAGACGCCAAGTTGACGGCAGTACTGGCACAGGTGGCGGCGGGCTACCCGGTGATGGCGCGGATCAACCCAAGCTTCTGGTCCGGGACGCGCTATGTCGTGGTGGTCGGGTTCAATCAGCAGAAGAGTACGGTGCTGTTGCGCTCAGGCTTGGAACGGCGGCTGTTGATGAGCTTCAGCGACTTTGAGTCGGCGTGGAAGAGCGCAGGAAACTGGGCAATTCTGACTCAGCGCCCCAGCCAGTTGCCGGTGAATATAGAGGTGCAGCGCTGGCGGGATGCGGCGAATGCGACTGCCCAAGCCGGCCAGGAGCAAGCGGCGGCGCAGGCCCTCAAGGTGTTGGCGGAGCGCAAATAAATGTGTGAGGGCGCAAGCCCGCCCCCACATTAAGACCAGCTGTGTTGTTTTAGCGACGCACTTGTGCCGCATTCTGGCGGTTCTTCAAATTCTTGTCGGCCTTGTAGCGCAACGCAACGTCAGGCACCGAACCGCTCTTGCCGGTCTCGACCCAATTGCGAATGCGTCCGGCGTCGGCAAAGTGGGTGAATTTGCCGAAAGCATCCAGAATCACCAGCGACACCGGGCGGTTGCCCATGCTGGTCACCAACACCAGGCAGTGCCCGGCCTGATTGGTGAAACCGGTCTTGGTCAATTTGATATCCCAGGTGGCGCGGTTGATCAGGTGATCGGTGTTGGAGAAACCCAAGGTGTAGTTGGGTTTTCGGAAGGCCACGGTCTTTTCCTTGGTGGTGCTCAACTGGCTCAGCATCGGAAATTTGCGCGCATACGCCAGCAGCTTGCTCAAGTCACGGGCAGTGGACACGTTGTGAATCGACAAGCCGGTAGGCTCGACATAGTGCGTGCTGGTCATCCCCAGCGCCTTGGCCTTGGCGTTCATCGCCGCGATAAAGGCTGGGTAGCCGCCCGGGTAGTGGTGGGCCAGGCTGGCGGCGGCACGGTTTTCCGAGGACATCAGTGCGATCAGCAACATTTCCTTGCGTGGCATTTCGCTGCCGATTTTCACGCGGGAGAACACGCCTTTCATTTCCGGCGTGTCTTTGATGTTGATATCGATGTATTCGTCCATGTTCTGCTTGGCTTCCAGCACGATCAGGCCGGTCATCAATTTGCTCACGGAGGCGATAGGCACAACCACGTCGGGGTTGCTGGAGTAAATGACTTTGTTGGTCTGCAAGTCGACCAGCATGGCGCTGCCGGAAGCGATGTGCAGTTTGGAGGTATCACGCGGGGCGAGGGTGGTTTCGGCGGCGTGCGCAAAGGTGCCTGTGAACGCAAAAAATAGGCTGACGATAGAGAGACGAATTTTCACGCGGATGAACTCGCTAAAATGGTAAGGAAATACCGTTGGGAAACGGGTTATATGACAAATGCCGTTACATTTTAGGAGTATGGATGAAGAACTGTCGAATGTTCTTCTAGAACCGGACGAAAGTGCTTAAAAACTAACAAAAAACAGTTTTTTTTGCGGGCAATAAAAAGCCCTGCGATAAGGCAGGGCTTTTTCAGTACCGCTGGTTATTAGCCGTGCAGGGTCTCTGCCGCATACAGCGTATTTTCCAACAGGCACGCGCGGGTCATCGGGCCGACACCACCTGGCACTGGAGTGATCCAGCCGGCGCGGGGCAGGGCGGTTTCGTACACGACGTCGCCGACCAGTTTACCGTCTTCCTGGCGATTGATGCCGACGTCGATGACGATGGCGCCTTCTTTAATCCACTCACCTTTGACCAAACCGGGTTTGCCGGCGGCGACGACTACCAGGTCGGCGCGGCCGACGTGGCCGGCCAGGTCTTTGGTGAAGCGGTGGGTGACGGTCACGGTGCAGCCGGCCAGCAGCAGTTCCATGGCCATCGGGCGACCGACGATGTTCGATGCACCCACCACCACGGCATCCAGACCGTACAAGTCGACGCCGGTGCTTTCCAACAGGGTCATGATGCCCTTCGGGGTGCATGGGCGCAGCAGCGGAATACGCTGGGCCAGGCGGCCGACGTTATAAGGATGGAAGCCGTCGACGTCTTTGTCCGGGCGGATGCGTTCGAGCAATTTCGACGCGTCCAGGTGTTCAGGCAGCGGCAGCTGGAGCAGGATGCCATCGATGGCCGGATCGTCGTTGAGGCTGTCGATCAGTTCGGTCAAGGCCTGCTGGGTGGTGCCTTCAGCCAAGTCGTAGGCTTTGGAAATAAAGCCGACCTCTTCACAGTCTTTACGCTTGTGCGAGACATAAACCTGAGAGGCAGGATCGCTGCCGACCAGGATCACCGCGAGGCCAGGCGTGCGCAAACCTTGCTGGCGACGCTCGGTGACGCGTTTGGCGATCTGCTGGCGCAGGCTGGCGGCGATTGATTTGCCGTCGATAAGTTGTGCAGTCATTACGCGTGATTAACCATCGAGAGGGGGAAGAAAAGTGCGCGCATTCTCGCACGCCATGACGTGAGGGCAAAGGCGCTTGGTCTGCAAATTGCCCTAACTCCTTAAATAAAATCAGTTTTTTTCAAAAAAGATTTGACGGGTATCAAGGCCCTCTATACTATTCGTCGCACTTGTCGGGCACAGCCTAGCACTGGTTAAGAAGGCCGCGCAGAATTGTTGTACTGCCAGGCTGAAAGCATTTAGTTTGTAATCCTCAAAGAGTACAGATTAATAAGGCGCCCGTAGCTCAGCTGGATAGAGCATCCGCCTTCTAAGCGGATGGTCGCAGGTTCGAGTCCTGCCGGGTGCGCCATTAGGCAGCTTTGGCACAAGTAGCGCTATATGGTGGGCGTAGCTCAGTTGGTAGAGCACGGGATTGTGACTCCCGTTGTCGAGGGTTCGATCCCCTTCGTCCACCCCATATTTTAAAGGCGCCAGATTAATCGTCTGGCGCCTTTGCTTTAAGAGCTTCAAGCGCGGATGTGGTGGAATTGGTAGACACACTGGATTTAGGTTCCAGCGCCGCGAGGCGTAAGAGTTCGAGTCTCTTCATCCGCACCAATTAAACGTTGCACTGCCATCAGGTGGGGCAAGGTTCAGCAAAGAAGCTGTTTGAGTTCTTTGCTAATGCAATATGGTGGGCGTAGCTCAGTTGGTAGAGCACGGGATTGTGACTCCCGTTGTCGAGGGTTCGATCCCCTTCGTCCACCCCATATTCTTAAAAAGCGCTAGATCAATGATCTGGCGCTTTTTTTTGTGTCAGAGATTTCTGGTCCCTTATAGGGTGTATCTTGACGCCAAGAAAAAACAAGCATTCTCAATGCCTTGGCGTTAGAATCTTTGCCGGTTTTGAGCGTGTAGAGCTGATCCGAAGCTGTACCGGGGTCAGTGCGGCTATTTAATAGCGAATAACGGCGCAGTACCTGAAAAAGGACTGTGCCGTTTTTGTTTAAGTGTTTTGAGTTTCCAGGGTGGGGCGTTTCGTCGTATTTGTGTTTCTCGATGCTGCCGCCGCGCCCTCCGGTCTTGCCTGCAAGGTCGGTCGCCAAGGATGTGCGTCCCGCTCTTCTATATATAGAAGGGTTGATGCAGAGCCTTGGCATGATGAGCTGTATTTGCTAACGGGATGAGGTGCATGTGTGCACTTGAACCTATAAATGGCCTGCTGTTTTTCTACCCGTTTTCAGTAGGGTGACTTCTTGAGTTTGACCCACTAGAATGCATGCCCTTGATTCTGGGGTCGGAAACGGCCGGCTAACGTCTGTGCAACGAGGAATATCAATGCAAGTTTCTGTTGAAAATACTAC
>NZ_UYXQ01000047.1 GCF_900624995.1 Pseudomonas antarctica | reverse complement strand
CGCCGAAGGAAGGGCTGTCGCTACAGCGCTAAGCTCCCTGGCGCAACAGCCCGACGCGTCCGCTACCATCACGCGCACGCTGTTTGTCGGCTTGGCGATGATCGAGTCAACGGCCATTTACTGCTTTGTCGTGTCGATGATCCTGATCTTCGCCAACCCATTCTGGAATACCGCTATCGCGTCGGTTGCCCAGGCGGCAGGTCAATAGACCGTGCTCATTGACTGGTTCACTGTCGCCGCCCAAGTGCTGAACTTCCTCATCCTGGTGTGGTTGATGAAGCGTTTTCTGTACCAGCCGGTGCTGAACGCCATTGCTGCACGTGAGGCAAAGATTGCGGCCGAGCTCAACGATGCCGCCCAGACCAAGGCCATGGCCCACCAGCAACAAGACGAGTTCGAAAGCAAGAATAAGGCCTTTGACGAACAACGGGCGGCCTTGTTGAACAAGGCCACTGCTGAAGCCAACGATGAGCGCCTGCGCCTGCTGGACGAAGCTCGTAAGAGCGCCGAGGCGGCACGCGCGCTGAGCGCAAAAAACCTGTTGGCGCAAAGCCAGGATTTGCACGCCTCCTTAGTTCGCCAGACGCAACAGCAGGTGTACGACATTTCACGCCGGGTGCTCAGCGACTTGGCGTCAGTCGGCCTGGAGCAGCGTGCGTGTGAAGTCTTCATCCAGCGCCTGCAGGCGTTTGACGGGCCCGCACGCGACGAGTTGGCTGACGCGTTGCAGGCCACCCGCGAGGACGAACCGGCGCGATTGCGCAGCGCATTCGAGCTGCCAGCCGCACAGCGTGGCCTGGTCCAAGCGGCATTGGATGAGTGGAGCGGGCAGGCGATTGTGCTCACGTTCGAGACCGCGCCTGAACTGGTCAGTGGTATTGAAGTGAGCGTGCAGGGGCTGACGCTGGCCTGGAGCATTGCTGATTACCTCAGTGCGCTGTCTTCGGATGTGTGCGAGCCTCCGCGCGCAACGGAACGCTCATGAGCCCGATCGTATCGATCGACGTTACGCGTCAAGACGCCTTAGTCGAGGCGTTCACCCTTATCAGCCAGCGACTCCAGGCCTTCAAGCCGCAGTTGGCACTGCAGGAAATGGGCACGGTGGTCAGTGTGTCCACGGGCATTGCCCGTATCCAGGGGTTGCCGCACCTGGGGTTCGAGGAACTGCTGATATTTGCCGGTGGTTTGTCCGGCATAGCGTTCAATCTGGACGAGGCGGGCGTCGATGTGGTGCTGCTGGGTGACTCGGCTCACCTGCGCGCCGGCCAAGCCGTACGTCGGACCGGACGAGTGATGGACGTGGCGGTGGGCGAGGCATTGCTGGGGCGGGTGATCGATCCACTGGGCCGTGCCCTTGATGGGGGGGCGCCGCCTGCGACCCGATCGCGGCTGCCCATCGAACGGCCGGCAGCGCCGATCATGGACCGTGCGCCCGTGACCGAGCCGCTGCAAAGCGGCCTGAAAGTCATTGATGCGCTGATCCCCATTGGCCGGGGCCAGCGCGAACTGATTCTGGGCGACCGCCAGACCGGCAAGACGGCGATCGCCATCGATACGATTTTTAACCAGCGCGACAAGAATGTGTTGTGTGTGTATTGCGCCATTGGCCAGCGCGCGTCGGCAGTGGCCAAGGCCGTGGCCAACCTGCGAGAGAGAGGGGCGATGGCCTACACCGTCGTGGTGGTGGCCGAAGGCAACGAAGCGCCGGGACTGTCCTATATCGCCCCGTACGCTGCCACCAGCATCGCCGAGCACTTTATGGAGGCCGGCCGCGACGTGCTGATTGTCTACGACGACCTGACTCACCACGCGCGGGCCTACCGCGAACTGTCGCTGTTGCTGCGTCGACCACCGGGACGAGAGGCTTTCCCGGGCGATATTTTCTACATCCATTCGCGCATGCTCGAGCGCGCCACTCATTTGAACCCGGCACGCGGCGGTGGTTCGCTGACAGCACTGCCCATCATCGAGACCGAAGCCCAGAACATTTCGGCCTACATCCCGACCAATCTGATTTCGATTACCGACGGACAGATCGTGCTGTCACCGTCATTGTTCGAACTCGGCGTGCTGCCGGCCGTTGATGTCGGCCAGTCAGTGTCGCGTGTCGGCGGCAAGGCGCAACGCGCGGCGTATCGAGCCGTAGCGGGCGACCTCAAGCTGGCCTATGCGCAGTTCGAGGAACTGGAGACCTTTGCGCGCTTCGGTGCTCGACTGGACGAGGACACCCGCCAATCCATCGTTCACGGTCAGCGCATCCGCGCCTGCCTGGGCCAGTCGGAGCTTTCACCGGTGACGGTGCCTGCTCAAGTCGCGATTTTGCTGGCCTTGAATGCGGCACTCTTCGACCCGGTGCCGCTTGAGCGCATGACGGCTGCGCAGCAGGCTGTGGAGGCGGCGGCCGACGGTCTTGAGGATGCCGTCGGCAAGCGCCTGGCGGAAGCTGGGGCGCTCACCGATGCTGACCGTCAGCAGGTCACCGACGCGGCGCGTCAGGCACTGGCGGTGTTTCTGCCAACGCCCCAGGAGGCCTGATGGCTACCACCATCACTGCATTGCGCCGCCAGATCAGCAGCGCCGGTGACCTCAAGTCCGTGGTGCGGGTCATGAAAGCCTCGGCGGCGTCGGCCATCGGGCAGTACGAGCGATCAGTGGCGGCACTCGCCGATTACGCACGCACCGTCGAACTGGGGCTGGGCGTTTGTCTGCGCGCGATCGACCCAGCCGGAATACGCGCCTGGCCCCCCGAAGCTCGGGCTGAGGATCGCACCGTGCATGCCGTGGTCTTCGGTTCCGATCAGGGCCTGGTCGGACGCTTCAACGACGAGGTGGTCGACTACGCAATCGCCCAAGTCGGGTCCTCTGCGGTGAAGGTATGGGCGGTCGGTGAGCGTGTGCATGAACGACTGCTCGATGCCGGCATCGCGCCCGAAGGCGTGTTCGCCGTGCCTGGGTCGGTACAGCACATCACGCAACTGGTGGGGCAGGTCCTGCAAACCGTCCCGATCGCGGACAGCGCCGCTGCGCGAGCACCACAAAGCGCTACGCTGATGCTGTTCTATAACCGGCCCAGCGGTAACGGCTATAGCACCGTGAGCCAGCGACTGTTGCCTCTGGATGGGCACTGGGAACACGCACTTGCTCAGCAAGCCTGGCCCACACCGCAATTGCCCGATGTCCTGAGCGCGAACACACAGACCCTTCGCGCCTTCGTCCGCGAGCACTTGTTCGTCTCGCTGTTTCGCGCCAGTGCCGAGTCGCTGGCCAGTGAAAACGCTAGCCGCCTTGCCGCGATGCAGCGTGCGGACCGCAACATTGGCGAACGGTTGCAAGACCTCGACGCCACCTATCACCGTTTACGCCAAGCCGGCATCGACGAGGAACTCTTTGACGTGATTTCAGGTTTTGACGCCCTGTCGCCCAACGCTGATGCCGGCCCCCAAGGCTGAACTGACTGTGTGCTGTCGAACAGACAGGCCCAGAGATGGCTAACAGAATGAGGACCGATGGCTTGCTCACGCACGCCACTCGAACGCACATTGGCAATCACCTGTTGAGGCAATCGTTATGACCCCGCCGCTATCCGCTGTTTATCAATACATCGTAAGGGAGCTGGCGCCCACCGAGCATGCGCCAGATGAAGCCCCCGTTTCGATTGTTTGCGAGCCACTCAACGCAACGGCAAGTCCGCCTGCCCAGGGCAGCATAATCCTGCACCTTGAGAAGGGCACCACGCTTGAAGAAGCGCAGGCCATCGCGAAAACCCTGCAAACCAAGGTCAAGGGTCTGTTCCACCTGAAGGCCTCGCCGGACGAGGTGATTTAAGGCAGGGATCACGGCTGGTCATGGCCCCGAATCACCGATGACTGCCATCCCGCGTCATGGCAGGCTTGACGCGTGGCATTGGCTAACTCGGCGCGGGTGGGTGCTGTTGTGTCAAGGTGGGCGCAATGTCTGGCGGTTTGAAAACAGGCTGAGGTAACGTTCCTTAATCGCGCAGTCTTTGGAATAGGCTAAGGTTGACGAAGCGCCCCGTCGGCCGTAAAAAATTTACGGAAAATTTACGGGTGGAGACGTTTTGGCGCCGCGATACTGCGCGGCGCTAATTTGCCAGGTTATTGTTTATGTCCCACGCGGCAATACGACTCATCGGCTTTGTCTTAGGCCTGTTTCTGATTACGTTGGCCATCAGCATGGCCATCCCCATGATCACCTTGGTGGTCTATGAGCGCAGCGACGATCTGTCGGCCTTTCTTTGGTCCAGTTTGATTACGTTTATCTGCGGCCTGTTGCTGGTCATGCGAGGGCGCCCCGAGACCGCTCAACTTCGCCCAAGGGACATGTACCTGCTGACGACCGGCAGTTGGGTGGTGGTGTGCACCTTCGCGGCGTTGCCAATGGTGTTTATCAGTCACATCAGTTACACCGACGCCTTTTTTGAAACGATGTCTGGCATCACAACCACCGGCTCAACGGTGTTGAGTGGTTTGGACACCGCCTCGCCGGGGCTGTTGATCTGGCGATCAATGCTTCACTGGCTGGGTGGGATCGGTTTTATCGGCATGGCCGTGGCGATTCTTCCGCTGCTGCGAGTAGGGGGCATGCGGCTATTCCAGACAGAGTCTTCAGACTGGTCGGAAAAAGTGACGCCGCGCTCCCATGTGGCAGCCAAGTACATTCTTTTTCTCTATTTGGGACTCACGGGGGGCGGAACGCTCGCGCTCTGGATTGCCGGGATGACGCCATTTGACGCCGTCAATCACGCCATGTCGCTGATCTCTACCGGTGGTTTCTCGACGTCGGACGCCTCGCTTGGGCATTGGACACAGCCTGCTATTCACTGGGTGGCAGTCGCCATCATGATTCTGGGTAGCCTGCCTTTTACGTTATACGTCGCGACATTGCGCGGCCATCGGCGCGCGCTGCTGAAGGATCACCAGGTTCGTGGATTTATTGGCTTCTTGGTCTTCGCGTGGCTGGCGGTAGGTACCTGGCTTTGTCTTCACAGCGATTACGGATGGTGGGATGCATTTCGTATCGTGGCGGTGAATGTGACATCGGTTGTCACCACCACCGGCGTCGCCGTCGGCGATTACACCGTGTGGGGCAGTTTCTCCGTGTTGCTTTTTTTCTATTTGACCTTTGTGGGGGGCTGTTCAGGTTCCACGGCGGGTGGTCTTAAAATCTTCCGTTTTCAAGTGGCGGCAACTTTACTGGTGAGCAGTTTGAAGCAACTGATCCACCCCCGCGCCGTGATTCAGAAAAAGTACAATGGCCACCCCATCGACGAAGAGATCTTACGTTCGCTTTTGACGTTCTCATTCTTTTTCACCATCACGATTGCTGTGATTGCCTTGGGCCTGAGTCTGATTGGGCTGGATTGGACAACGGCGTTGAGCGGTGCCGCTACGGCGGTGTGTAACGTCGGGCCTGGGCTTGGCACAATCATTGGGCCGGCCGGTAATTTCTCATCACTGCCGGATGCCGCCAAATGGCTATTAACTCTAGGCATGCTACTTGGACGGCTGGAAATCCTGACAGTGTTAGTGCTCGTCACGCCCGTATTCTGGAGATATTGAGTGCTCACTGTTGATAGGCTGAAGCCAAAATAGACGGTCAGCACTCAGGGCCGTCGCGACGCGAAGCGCCGATGCATGTGCGGCCCAAAGGCTACTCGGTGATCCCATTCAGCGAGCAGTAATCCTTCCATGCCATCTCAACCATTTCTGACACTTCCCGATGGAACGCCAGGGTCAGGCGTTTCAGCTCTTGGGGAGACTGCGAAATCATTGTCAGCGTCAGCTCCCACACTTCTACCCCAAGCCTTGCGGCTTCTTGCTCAAAGGCCGATTCAATACACAGTTTCTTTTCAGCCTGACTCAGCCCCTGTACAGCGTTATTGAGGGATGAATCGCCTTCGAAGAATTTTGATAGCGCGAGTTCTTTGCGTAGATCATCGGAGTTCATGACCTTCTCCTCACTATTCACGTTACCTGGGCCTCATCGAACCAGCTGCGGACGGTCTGGGTAAAAAACAAATGCACGGTATCCCACCAGCGTTGCCACCAATGGCCTTGCTCTGCGTCCACAAGGACCACCAATGGCCGACTCCCCAGCTTGTGCTCGGCGTCGAACAGGTCGAGCCTTCCGACGACCGTGCCTGCCGTGATAGGGGCTTCGATGGGGCCATCAAACGCCAGGCGCATCTCGACGTCTCGGTTTTTATTCTTGGGCAGCGTGAGGGTCATGTCTTCAAGCAAACCCACATTCACGTAGGGTTGTATGCCTTTCCAGAGCGCCACCTGCGAGAGTACTTCGCCCCCTTTCTTATAGGTTTGGGTGGCGTAGAAGCGAAAGCCGTACCCCATCAGTTTTTCTGTTTCTGCCGTACGCTTATGGGCGCTACTGGCGCCCAGAACTGCGCTGATCAACCGTTGCCCATCCCGCTGTGCGGAGGCGACCAAGCAGTAGCCCGCTGCCTCTGTGTGCCCGGTCTTCAGGCCGTCGTAGGTGGCATTACGCCACAAAAGCGTATTACGGTTGGATTGCTGAATGCCATTCCAGGTGAAGGTTTTCTTGGCGTAAAGAGGGTAGTAGGTGGTCCCTTCGTTGATGACTTTTCGAGCCAGGGTCGCCATGTCACGTGCGGAAGAATAGTGCTCCGGGTCCGGTAGGCCGGTGGCGTTCATAAAGTGGGTGTTGAGCATTCCCAGTGTTGAAGCGGTTGAGTTCATCATCCCGACAAACCCGGCTTCGCTTCCCGCGATATGTTCGGCCAGCGCCACGCTTGCGTCATTGCCGGAGTCGACGATCACGCCGCTTAGCAAATCGTGAACCGAGGCAGAACTGCCGGGCTTGAGAAACATGCGTGAGCCACCGGTACGCCAGGCATTTTCGCTCACGACGACCTCATCACTTGCCTTTATCAGGCCGGACTTGAGCTCATGCGTCGTGATGTACGCCGTCATTAACTTGGTCAGGCTGGCCGGTGGCAGGCGTGCATCACTGTTGTGGCTGGTAATGACCTTGTTCGTTGCCGCGTCGATGAGTATCCAGGCGTCGGCGCCCAGCTTTGGCGCAGCGGGGATCATTGCCCCCAGGGTGGCATTGGCAGCCAAAGCGGCATTCGCCCAAAGAAGCGGTGGCGTTACACAGAGCACGGTTAACACACGCAGGAACAACAGATATTTCACAAGCAAAAGGCCTTGGGTCAGCAATAGGTGCTGTCAAACTAGGCCTGGGCGCAAGGGTGCTCAAATTAACCAGTATTAAGTTAAATTTAATTTTCGGGTGCCGATCAATCCGTGGCTTGAGCGCTGAACATCGGGCAGTGAATCAATACACGTGTTCCTCTGTCCGAGGCGCCAGGGTGGAGATCCAGTGTGTATCCGTGCAATTTCACGATGGCGGCGACTAACGACAGGCCTAAGCCGTGGCCTGGGTTTATCTGGCTTCCCTCGCCGCGATAGAGCCGGCGAATGACATGCCTACGGTCCGCTTCAGGGATGCCGGCACCATCGTCGACGACTTCAATAATGACGGCTGCGTCCTTGATGCTCCCCCGCAATTGGATATGGCCGCCCTGCGGGGTAAATTTAATGGCGTTATCGAGCAGGTTGACCAGCGCTTCGAACAGTAACGAAGAGTCGCCATACACCCGGGGGCAATCGCTGGGAATGTCCAGCGAAAGCGTTTGGGCGCGGTCCAGTGCCATCGGCTCGTAAAACTCATGCGCCTGTTTCAACAGCGCCATGATCGGGAAGGGCGCAAAGGCGCAACGGCGACGAATATCCTCAAGCTCGGCGACGCGAAGCAGCCCTTGAAAACGCACCATGATCGACTCGCTCTCCTCAAACGCCTGGTTCAAGGTCTGCTTATGTTCACGGGCCAGCGGCAATTGCTGGAGCTGATAGAGCCGTGCGCGTAAGCGTGTCAAGGGCGTGCGCAAATCATGGGCAATGCCGTCGCAGACGCTTTTTACTTCATGCATCAACTGCTCAATGTGATCGAGCATCGTATTGACGGCGTTGGCCAGCATATCCAGTTCATCGCGGCGTGTTGACAACGGCAAACGCTCAGCCAAGTTGCCCGAAACGATACTTTCGGTACACAGCTGCAGGCGTTTGACACGGCGCAATGGGCGACGTCGCAGTAAGCGCCAGCCAATCAAACCGGGGATAAGGGATAATGACAACCCCCACATCAGGGCCTGCTCAATAATGCCACCTACGGCGGAAATCGACCCGCCGTCACGTGCCAAAATCAGGATATGCCCGTCGGCGCGCCGTGCCAGCAAGGCATAGCTGCTTCGGGTTTCTGTGCTGGGTAACGCAATGCTCAGGCCGCGCTCAAGGTAATGAACCTGGCCATCGTCGGGCAGGTTGGAGCGCAGTTTCAGCAAGTCGCCGGCGACATGGGTGCCATCGGGTGCAAACAAACCGTAGGCGTCGATTCCGGGGGTCGAGTAAGCCTCACTCGCCGCCAACTCAGCAAGCAGGTTCGAGTCGTCGACCTTTTGATAGTAGTGGGCGCGTTGCAACAACGTACGCTCGGCAACCGTGCCCAGATAGTGGGAGATTTCCCAGTACAGCACACCGGTAAAGAGTGCGCCCCAGGCCACGAAGAACACCGCATAAAACCCGATCAATCGACTACCGGACGAGCGCCATTCCTCATTTTTTGGTAGCGAGGACATAGCCGGCACCGCGTATTGTATGGATCACAGGTGAGTCTTTGTCGCTTTCCAGCTTTTTACGCAGCCGACCAATGTGCACATCAATGATGTTCGTCCCGGGGTCGAAGTGATAGCCCCAGACGCCTTCAAACAGCATGGTGCGAGTGACCAGTTGGCCGGCACTGCGCATCAGGAAGTTGAGCAGTTTGAACTCGGTGGGCAGCAACTGGATGTCTTCGTCATTGCGCGTCAGCTTGTGCTCCACCAAGTCCAGTCGCAGGTTGCCGCAACTGAGGTGTGGGTTGCTGGGGTCTGCGGCGGTGCGTCTGAGCAATGCGTCAAGGCGCGCGACCATCTCGACGGCCGAAAAAGGCTTGGTCAGGTAGTCATCGCCGCCCGCACGCAGTCCCAGAACGCGCTCATCCACGTCCGAAAGAGCGCTGATCATCAGGACCGGTGTCTGAATCCCGAGGCTGCGCAAGGTGCTGACAATCGTCAGCCCGTCAAAGTCCGGCAGCATGCGATCCAGCGTAATGGCGTCGTAGCCGCCTGCAATCGCCAGGGCCAACCCGTCGCGCCCGGTGGCCGCCCACTTTGAGCTGAAGCCGTGGCGTTGGAGTTCGGCGACGATGATTTCCGCCGTCACTTGGTCGTCCTCTATGACCAACGCATTACTCATGATGTCCTCCCTATGAACCTGTTTTTCGGTACTCCCGACTCAATGCCGATACCCAGTGCCAGCGAACCCTATTGATCTAAGGCGCGTGCGAACACTAACTATTTCTTAACCCACCTTAACCTTCCCACCCCGCCTGCATGGATATATTCCTGATAACACCCTAACGTACTGACTGAGATGAGCGGAAATGAGGGTGAACGTGGTCATCCGGCCATCAGTCGGTTTTGCACGTCCACAGTTGAATGAACGGATGGCGAGTGGTTGGCGCGCCCACCCAATGACTCAGGGCGGAACACTGGCCATCAACACACAGCTGGTAATCGCCAGCCTCCGGTGTTCGCCCCAGGCGCAAGGGTTGCAAGGGTGGCAATAGGCGCCGGTAATGCCAACTGCCATTTTCCAGTCGCGCGTCGTCTGGAACCTCCATCCCTGCGCCGTTACCGCGTACACGCGCTTCTTCCAGCACTAGCCCTTGCTCGGTCACGCGGTAGTCTTCCTCCCAGCGGATCTTTTCAATGGTGTGATCCCAGGCCAGCGTGAAGTGTGAAACCGACAGCTGGGCCCACACCACACCCGTCAGGCCCAGGCACACGCCGATCATGGGAGGGCTGGCTCGGCACGACGGGACCGCCAGATATGCTGGAATATCACCACGATCCCCAGCGCGAAGCCCAATTCATCGGTCAGCGGTAACGCCACCACCAGCAAGGCCCCAGCAACCACGCACAGCAACCGCTCCCACAGGGGCATTTTGCGCTGCAAATACCCGGTGGACGCCATTCCCCAGAGCCCGACCGCCAACAGGGTCTTGATCAGCATGTACGCGGTCATCCACACATTATCCCCTTGCAGCATCAACGCCGGGTTGTAGACCGCCATAAACGGTATGACAAACCCCGCCAGGGCAATTCGCACCGCCCACAGGCTGATCTTGAACCCGGTCTCTTTAGCGATGGGGGCCGCGGCAAAGCAGGCGAGGGCGACAGGGGGCGTCAGGTCGGCGAGGATGCCGAAATAAAACACGAACATGTGCGACACAATCAACGGTACGCCCAATTCCAAGAGGGCAGGCGCTGCGATCGAGCTGGTGATGATGTAGTTGGGAATGGTGGGAATCCCCATGCCCAACACCAGGCACGTGATCATCGTCAGGATCAGCGAAAGCAGTAGGTTATCTCGGCCGATCGCCAGGATATACCCCGCAAACGTCGACGCGACGCCCGTCAGTGAAACCACGCCGATAATGATGCCCACCAAGGCGCACGCGATGCCAACCGGTACAGCATGGCGTGCACCTTCTACCAGGGCGTGCAGGCAAATGGTCAGGGTTTCGTGCCCGCCCTTGATGAACCCACAGACCCCCACCAGCACTGCAATCACGGCAAAGATCACGCCGATTCCCAGTTGGAAAAAACCGGTACAGAGGATGCCCAGCGCTATCCAGAAGGCGCAGCGCAAGCCAAAGCTTTGTACTCTCAGGATGATCGCCGAGCCGAGAATCACGATGGCCGTGAGTGCCAGTCCAACCATGCCGGAAAACAACGGCGTACGCCCTGAAAACAGCAAGTAGACCAATACCAGCAGTGGGATCAACAGGTACCAGTTTTCCTTCACAGCGCCCAACGCACTGGGGCATTGATCCTTGGGCAACCCCTTGAGGTTGGAGCGCTTGGCTTCCAAGTGGACCATCCAGAAGACCGAACCGAAATACAGGATGGCAGGGATCAATGCCGCCTTGGCGATCTCCACAAACGGTACGTTGATGGTTTCGGCCATGATGAAGGCGACGGCGCCCATGACCGGCGGCATCAGTTGACTGCCCATGCTGGCGGTCGCTTCCACTCCGCCGGCAAAGGCAGCCCGGTAACCAAAGCGCTTCATCAGCGGGATGGTGAATTGCCCTGTGGTCACCACGTTGGCGATCCCCGAGCCGGTAATAGTGCCCATCAGCGCCGATGAAGCCACGGCGACTTTGGCCGGCCCACCCAGTTTGTGGCCGAACAGGCCCATGGCAAAGTCGGTGAACAGTTTGATCATGCCTGCCTGTTCGAGGAATGCGCCGAACAGGATAAACAGGAAGATGTAGGTCGCCGAAACATAGGTGGGCGTGCCGTACAGCCCTTCGGTGCCAAAAGACAGTTGGTTGATGATTTGGTCGAAGCCATAACCTCGATGGGCCAGTTCCCCCGGTAGATACTCGCCAAACAAGCCATACGCCAGGAACAACCCGCATATGATCGGCAGGGCAATGCCCATCACCCGTCGCGCGGCTTCGAACACCAGCACCACCAGCACAATGCCGATCACCGTGTCCGCAGTTGTCAGGTCCCCAGAGCGCTGGATCAGGTCAGCCTCGTACCACCATTGATAAAGGGCGGTGGCAATGGCTGCCAGGCTGAAAACCCAGGCCAACGGTTGCCAGGGGCGCTTGTTGCCATAGGCCGGATAGCTCAGGTAGACCACCCACAATAAGAAGCCGACGTGTATCGCGCGCAGTACCTGGCTTGAAAAGGGTGAAAACGCTGCCGTGACGATCTGAAAGATCGAAAATAACAACGCGACGTAGAACAGCGTTTTTGGCCAGTCTCGCGGGTTCGCAGAGATGCCGTGATGATCTTCACTCATTAGCTGCCTGCCTCACTGCATGGAAAAAGGGCGGACCGTCGGCGCAGAGACCGGGTGCCGCTGCGCCGTGCGTCGCTAGAGCGCGCCTTTTTCGGTGTAGTAGCGTTCGGCGCCCGGATGAAGTGCAATCGGCAGGTTCTTGGTGGCGTTTTCCAGGGTGATGTCCTTGGCAGCCGAATGAGCGTTACCGAGGCGGGGGAGGTTTTCGAACAATAATTTTGTCATCTGGTAGGCCAACTCATCGGGTACATCCGAGCGGGTCACCAGAATGTTGGTGATCGCAACCGTCGGCACCGCGTCAGGTTGGCCGTCATAGGTGTTGGCCGGGATCATCGCGCTGTGATAGGCCGCATTGCCGATGTTCGCCACCACTTCCGGGGGGATCGCCACATAGTTCAGCGGCATCACCGATGACAAGTCGCGGATCGCGGCCATGCCCAGTCCGGAAGACTGCAGCGTGGCATCCAGTTGCCGGTTCTTGATGAGCTCAACTGACTCGGCAAAGGGCAGGTATTGCACCTTGCCCATGTCTGCGTAGGTCAGGCCCGCCGCCTTGAGAATCGCCCGTGCGTTCAACTCGGTACCCGATTTCGGCGCTCCGACTGAGAGGGTCTTGCCTTTAAGGTCCGCCAGCGTCTTGATCCCCGACTCTTTGCTGGCCACGATTTGAATATAGTTGGGGTACGCGCCGGCAATGGCGCGTAACTTGGTCAGCGGTGTATTGAAGCCTGCTTCCTCGACGCCATTCTTCGCATCCGCCACCGAGTCACCCAGCGCCAGTGCCAACTCGCCTCGACCCGATTGCAGCAGGTTCAGGTTTTCCACGGAGGCCTTGGTGGCCTGAACCGAAGTCTTTACGCCGGGGATGCCTTCATTGTAGATCTGGGAGAGGCCGACCCCGATCGGGTAATACACCCCGCTGGTGCCGCCTGTCAGGATGTTAATGAATACCGGGGCTGCCTGTGTCGCGGTGGTGAATGTCAGGGTTGCGGCGGCTGCCAGCAGGATGAAGCGGTTCTTTACTCGCATGGGAATCTCTCCGGCTTGTCTTGTTTTTATTCAGAGCGACTCAACTGTAGTTGATTGATCAGCGCAGTGGCGAGCGGACAGTCATACTATGTATCAGAATGGCTGGCTGAGGGTGCCGGGCGAGCGGTTAGGCGGGAGCCGGGGTTGTAGTTATCGGGTCACTGCCGGTTGGACCTGACCGTTTAACCCGTTAATCTCGTTATTACATTTTATTGAATCTCAACAACGGGAATCCGCTCGGGTGATCAAACCGATATTGCTGATACGTCGTCGCTTTGCCTCGATCCGATGGCGTACTCGAGTGACGCTCTGGGCCGCTGCTACCCTCGCAGGGTTGCTGGTTGTGATGTTCGCCCGGCTGGCTGACCTGGCGCTGATGCAGTTCGCCCAACAGGCCGCCGCCCGGCCGTGGCTGCCGTTTATCTACACGCCGCTGATCGGCATGTTTGTGGTGTGGATGACCTCGCGTTTTTTCACAGGGGCCCAAGGCAGCGGTATTCCCCAGGTGATCGCGGCCACACGGTTGGCCCACCAAGGCAAGCCCGTGAATAAGTTGGTGTCGTTGCGTCTGGCCTTCGCCAAGATAGGCCTCGGTACGCTGGCCCTGACCGGTGGCTTTTCAGCGGGACGTGAAGGGCCTTCGGTGCAAGTCGCCGCCTCGATCATGCATTTCTTTCATCGTTACCTGCCCAACGCACGCATCATTCGCCCTGAAGACCTCATCCTGGCCGGTGGCGCAGCGGGTATTGCCGCCGCCTTCAACACGCCCTTGGCCGGTGTGGCCTTTGCGGTAGAGGAACTGGGGCGCAAGTTGGAAACCCGCACCAGCGGGGTGTTGCTCAGCACGATCATTTTGTCGGGGATGGTCGCGATTGCCTTGCAGGGCAACTACAACTATTTCGGGCACTTCGATGTACAACAGGCCAATCTCGATATCGTTGTTCCGGTACTGGCGATTGGTATTGGCTGTGGCCTTATGGGGGGATTGTTCAGTCGGATGCTCCTGTGGCCACAGCGCTATCGCCGTTTTGTCGTCTGGCAATGGCGCCGCCTGCATCCAGTCTGGTTCGCGGGTGGCTGCGGCTTGATCGTGGCGATTCTCGGTTGGCTCAGTGGTGGAATGTCTTTTGGCAGCGGTTACGGGATCACGTCTCAGATCATCGTGTCCGATGTGGGGTTGCCGTGGCACGCGCCGATCACACGCTTTCTCGCGACCGTAGTGACTTATTTTTCCGGCATACCGGGTGGTATTTTTGCCCCGTCCTTGGCTGTGGGCGCTGCCGTCGGGGCCAATGTAGCTGAGTTCTTCACCTTGGCTGCGCAGCCCATCATCGCGTTGTGCATGGTGGGGTTTCTGGCAGCGGTCACGCAATCGCCGATCACCTCTGCAATCATCGTGATGGAGATGATCGACAGCCATGGCATGGTCATCAGTCTGATGGCGGTTGCGCTGATTGCCAAAGCAGTCAGTGCCAGGATGGGGCCCGAGCTCTATCAGCAGTTGGCGCGTGGCTTTCTGCAATCGGAGGGCAGTGGCGCCGCCGCGCAAAAAGCCAACACCTAGAGTGGGTCAGTGCAGCAGCGGTCGCGCCGCTGCGCTGAGCGTGCGCCGGTCCTCTTCGAGTACAAGCGCAGTGTTCGCGTGCTTGAGCAGCCGTTCTGCGTGCCGGGTACAGGCATCCCTGAACATCGCCGGGTTTATCTGCGCCAGGCTCACAAGGGCCTTCATCATGCGCAGGTCGACTTCCACCAGGCCCGCGCCATCTCTGGCAATCGGTGCGAAGAAGTCATCGAACAGGTCATCCACGGTCAAACCGCGCAGGTAAACGTGCTGGCAGTCAGCGTCGATTTTCGCCGCGGGTTCTTCAGGTTGACCCCAACATGTCAGGCTTCTGACGCCGCGCCCAATGACGTCAATGGCGGTGCCGGGGTCATTGACGGCCGGCGACAAGGCGCGGGAGGCGATCTCCGACAGCACTGACAAGCCGAACCTTGGGTCGTGTTCAAACGTTCGACGCACGCCGATAGCCAGGGTAGCGATGATTTTTTCGCTGCTCGACGCCAGTTCCTCCCCGCGCGCCTTGCTCAAGCTGACGGTTCGGGCGAGCGGCATGCCGACATGCACAAAGGTTCCCGGCAGGACGTCCATAAATATGTGTATCTCGTCTGCTTTGGCGATCGCGCCTAACGCCTGAACGTCGATGTGCTGGACGTATCCCGTTTGAAGGCTGGTGATGATCAGCGCAGAACGGGGGACCCTTGACTCGCAAGGGTAGGCGGCTGCACCCAGATGCGGCCATTGGACTCGATGGTTAATGGCATCAATGGTTGCCTGCTCGACACGGTCAATGGTTTCTCCCACCCGCCCAAGCTTGGACAAATGATCGATCCAGCGCAAAAGGGTGTAGACAATCAGAATCACCACGGCGATGGTTACCGCGAATAGCAAAACCCTCCCTTGCGTACCGTAGGCACCGGTACTCAGCGCAATGATCCCCACCAGGCTGAACAGGAATGAGCCGATAAAGGTGGCCAGGGCATTTTGTGTCGTGGTGTCTTCCATCACCAGGGTGGTGGCACGGGGCGTCACGCCGCTGCTCGCTGCACTGTAAGCGCTGACCATGGTACTTAACGAAAAGGTCGTCACCGCGAGCATGCTTGAGGCAATGATGCCCAATATCTTATCGACGGCGTCGGCACCGATGCGGGCGGGCAACGACTCGGGAATGTAGTCCTTGAAGACAACGGCGAGTAACGCGGTCGCAATACCCAGCAAGGAAAACAGACTCGCCCTGAACCACAGCCGTTTAGTCAATTGGTGTAGTACCCAGCGCCAGCGTGCGAGCATTTTTTATACCTTTTGCAAATAACACGATGGGACACCGCAAGGATTCAGGGAAACGAAGGCGGTGAGTGGATTATCCTTAATGGAGTCTTTTGTCGGGCCGAGGGTTCATCCAGCGTCTTTGGTTGCCGCACACGGAATGACTCGCTTGACCAATTTACCGATCGACATGCCTTGGATCAGGATAGAAAAAACGACCACCAGGTACGTCAGGGAAACCACGATATCGCGAGCCGCGCCTGGGGGCAGCGACAACGCCAATGCCACCGATATCCCGCCACGCAGGCCGCCCCAGGTCATTACACTCCAGGCACCCTGCGGTAGGCGGAAGCGTTTACCCAACACCGCAATGGGAACCCCTACAGTCAACAATCGTGATAACAACGTCAGCAATATGACCAGCAGGCCCGTGGTGAGCAAGGGGTTGGAGAACTGGATCAGAACGACTTCCAACCCGATCAATACAAACAGCACAGCGTTGAGTATTTCATCGATCAGTTCCCAGAACATGTCCAGGTTTTTTTCAGTCTGCTCGGACATGGCATGGGAGCGTCCTTGGTTACCCACAATCAGTCCCATCACCACCATCGCCAATGGGCCGGAAACATGGAACTGAGTGGCGAGTGCATAGGCGCCCAGAACCGCGGCCAGGGTGATGAGCACTTCCTCCTGATAGCTATCGATACTCTTGAGCATTCTGTAAGTGATATAGCCCACGCAGGCGCCTAACAGAGCACCGCCTCCGGCTTCCTTCAGTAGCAGCTGCGATGCGCCGATAACCGACGGTGTCTCCCCGCTGGCAATCATTGCGACGATCAGCGAAAACAGCACGACACTCACGCCGTCGTTGAACAGTGACTCACCGGAAATGACCAGTTCCACGCTATTTGGCGCGCCGGCAGATTTCAGAATCCCCATCACGGCGATGGGGTCGGTGGGGGAGATCAGCGCGCCAAACACCAGGCAATAAGACAACGGTAGCTGCAGTTCGGTAAGGGACAACAACGCCCAGAGCCCGAAGCCGATGAACAAGGTTGAGAGCGTTGTCCCTACCACTGCCAAGGATGCAACCTGCCATTTGTAGGCCCGCAGCTCCGACAGGTCCACATGCAACGCGCCAGCAAAGAGCAGCAATGACAACATGCCTTGCATCAGCAGTTCGGAAAAGTCGATGGACTCCACCAGCGACTGCTCAAGGGTATGCAAGGCATGGAAGCCCAGCGCATCGGATGCCATATTCAACAGTGACAGGCCCAAGGCAATGCCCATTACACCGATGGCGGATGGCAGGCCGACGTAGCGCCGATTGAGATAGGCGAGTACTGCTGTGATGCAAAGGAAGATCGCAATAATATCCAGCATTGACCCGCTCCAAAAACACAGGATGAGGAAAGCACCCTCGGCAATGCAGATCGCAAATACCTCTGAGCGTTCAGAAATAACCGCCGCCTGCGCTGTGCCTTCAGTGAATGCCGCGCCTGCCGGGAGTGTAAATATGACGGCCAGCCGTTACGCAGCAGTTGTTGCCACTCATAGCGTAGAACAGACGTGGCGCTTGATCCTCGTATCGGGATGTGATGTGGTGGGCGACACAGAAAGACCACTGCCCTTTGCGATGCAGGGCGCTCGCAAGTTTAATTCTTTTCAGCATTTCGAGGTTTCATGCAAATCGAGTTACAGGAGATTAGCGACCACCTCTACCGTTTCGCTCCATTTGATACGCTGCCAAAGGAATCGGTAGACGCCATCGCTCGGCGGGTAGAAGTGAGTTATTTCAAGGCCGGCAGTGACATCCTTGAAGCGGGCGCGATCATTCATGACTTGCACTATGTACGTAGTGGTGCGGTGGAGATTTACCGGCGCAATGGCGAGCTCTACAACCGACTTGTCGAAGGCGACCTCTTCGGTCAGGCCGGTTTGTTGCGCAGTAACAAGGTGCGTTTTCCCGCCAGAGCCTTGGAAGATAGCCTGATTTATTACATACCCGCCGACGTCTTCGCCGACCTGTGCGCGCAGCATGATGCGTTCGCCGACTTCGTTGAAGCTGAGGGGCACTCCAGGCTCAAGACTGCCGTTGAGGCGCAGGGGCGTGCCAGTGAGCTTATTCAGCTCAAATGCCGAGGCCTTATCTCTCGGCCCTTGGTATGGGTCACGTCGGATACCTGCGTCGGCGACGCGGCAAAAATCATGACAGAACAGAGCGTTTCTTGCGTTCTGGTGATGTCATCAGCGGGCTTGCAGGCGGCTGAAATCCAAGGGATCGTGACGGATCGGGACCTTCGCACACGCGTTGTCGCGGCCGGCCGAAACGCTGACGAAACGGCTGCCCGAGACATCATGACGGCCGAGCCGGTAGCGATAGGCGCCGACGACTCAGTGTTTGAAGCGATGCTGGTGATGTTGCGCCGTAATATTCACCACCTGCCGGTGGTCCACCATGGCCATCCGATCGGGCTGATCAACCTGTCGGATATCATTCGCTATGAGTCACACAGCAGTTTGTACCTGGTAAACAGAATCTCTAACCAGACTTCGGTCGACGGCCTTAAGTCGCTTTTGCGTGACCTGCGCGGAACCTACATCCGCATGGTGCGTGACGGCGCGACGGCGCACATGATTGGTAGCGCGATTTCCGGTATTGGCCGGGCCTTTACCCAGCGTTTGCTGGAACTGGCAGAGAAAAAGCTGGGGCCGCCTCCGGTGCCTTACTGCTTCATGGTGCTGGGTTCCATGGCGCGTGATGAGCAGTTATTGGTGACTGACCAGGATAATGCCCTGGTGCTCGACGACCGCTTCGATCCGCTCCAGCACGATGCTTACTTCCGAGCGTTGGCGACGTTTGTGAGTGATGGCCTGGCCGCGTGCGGTTACAGCTATTGCAAAGGCGGGATCATGGCGACGAATGATCAGTGGCGTCAGCCGTTGAAGGTATGGCGAAGTTATTTTGATCAGTGGATCGAAAAGCCTAACCCGACGACGTTGCTCAATAGTTGTATTTTTTTCGACCTGGACGGCGTATTTGGCCAACTGGAACTGGTACAAGAACTTAAGGTTCTGTGCGCTCGAAAATCCAGCGCACATCCTGTTTTTTTGAGTGCCATGGCTCGGATTGCCCTTAACCGCACGCCTCCATTGGGCTTTTTCCGTACTTTTGTCGTTGAGACAGACGGGCAGCACAAACGGATCATCAACCTCAAGGGTCGAGGCACCGCACCGCTGACGGACCTGATCCGCATCCATGCGCTCGCGTGTGGCAGTACCGCGCAGAATTCATTTGATCGCATGGATGCCATCGCGAACAGCAACGTCATTCCGCCTGAAGCATTAAAGCAACTGCGATACGCGCTGGAGTTCCTGTCGATGGTGCGAATTCGACACCAGGTTGACGCACTGGAGCAGGGCGCAGCGCTCAATAATTACGTCGAACCGGAACGCTTTTCCAACAGTGAGCGACATAACCTAAAAGAGGCGTTTCAGGTCTTGAGTAATGGCCAGAATTTCTTAAGATTCCGCTATCCATCAAAGGGTCGCCTGCCGTCATGAAACACGTGAAAGCGCAGCCCGATCATAAAATGCTCGAGTGGTCTTCGAAGTTCGAGGCCCTGGCAGACAATGCCGTTAACAGCCGCTTGCGACAGTTCTATCAAGCCGGCGCGGTCTCGGCACAGGCCTCCATTGACAGCGTGCAACTGCTGGCCATGGACGTGGAAACCACCGGCCTTGATGCACAGGCTGACAGCGTTGTGAGCATCGGGGTAATGCCGTTCACGCTGCAGCGCATTTATTGTGGGAACTCGCTTTACTGGGTAATAAAACCAGCGTCCGAGCTGAATGAAAAGTCGGTGACGTTTCATCACATAACCCATGCTGAAATTTCAGATGCGCCCACCTTTGAGCAGGTGCTGACCCCCTTGCTGGAGGCCATGGCAGGCAAGGTGATGGTGGTCCATTATCGGAATATTGAGCGGGCCTTTTTGGATCAGGCAGTGCGTAGGCATTTAGGGGAAGGGTTAGAGTTCCCGGTCATCGATACGATGCAGTTGGAAGCCCGACTGCACCGGCAAAAGCGCGGGTGGTTCGCCCGACTGATGGGGCGCTCACAACCGTCCATAAGGCTGGCGGATAGCCGAGCGCGCCTTGGCCTTCCGGCTTATCACGCGCACCATGCATTAACCGATGCCTTGGCAACCGCAGAACTGTTGCAGGCGCAGGTAGCGACTTATTACTCAGCGTCCACGCCTGTTGGCGAGTTATGGAACTGAGTCACCGCTTGGTGGTAAAACGCTAGCGCCTGTCCGCCCAATATTCCTGTGGGCATTGACTCGCTGGCGGTACTCAGTACGGTGAATGCTTGTGACATCCTGGCTCAGGCATTGGCCGTAACCGGATCGATGTGCGGGAGCAATAGCCCGCAAGCGCGGGCTGCCATTACCTCGGCCATTGAGCTTGCAAAAAACTTCCAGTCAAGCACTCAGCGTGTCTCATGATCCGTTTGAGAGCCCTCATCGCGCCAGGCACACATCGCGTGTCCTGCGGTTTTTTTTCAAACGACGAAGCGATTCACCATCTTATTAAGGTCAACCGCCAACTTTGACATTTCCCCGCACGCGGTGGCTGTTTGACTGGCGCCCGCAGAGCTCTGGACGGCAAGCTCTCGAATACTGACAAGATTACGGTCAACTTCGCGGGCAACATGTGCCTGTTCTTCAGACGCGGTTGCAATCAACATATTGCGCTCATTAATCTGTGTAATCGCCTTCGCGATCTGGTCCAGTGAAGTGCTCGCCTCCTGTGCGACATCAAGCGATTGAGTTGCCAACTCTTTGCTTTTGTTCATGGCCTCAACGGCTTCGGCTGAGTCAGTCTGCATGGCGCAGATCATCTGTTCTATTTCTTGAGTCGACGACTGCGTACGGTGCGCCAATGCCCTTACCTCGTCAGCGACTACCGCAAATCCACGACCTTGCTCGCCGGCCCTTGCGGCTTCAATCGCGGCATTCAACGCCAGAAGGTTAGTTTGCTCCGCGATTGCACGAATCACTTCCACGACCTTGTTGATGCTTTGAGCCCGCTGTGACAAGACCTGAATCTGGTCACTCGTGATTTCAACATTTCCGCTCAGTTTTTGAATGGACTTCAATGTTTCAGAGACTCGCTCCAAACCGGTCTCGGTAAATGCCTGAGTGCGACGCGACTCTTGCGAGGCCGATTCTGCATTACGGGCCACCTCATCAACGGCCGCACTCATCTCAGTTACCGCCGTGGCGGCTTGGTTGACCTCATCATTTTGTGAGATGAGACCTCGACTGGACGCCTCCGTGACCGCCGTCATTTCTTCTG
Organism: Pseudomonas antarctica; assembly: GCF_900624995.1. Classification (GTDB taxonomy): domain Bacteria; phylum Pseudomonadota; class Gammaproteobacteria; order Pseudomonadales; family Pseudomonadaceae; genus Aquipseudomonas; species Aquipseudomonas antarctica. The sequence continues at coordinate 6,531 of NZ_UYXQ01000047.1, read as the reverse complement.
CGGCGGAGGCCAGTTGTGTGGATGAATCACCGATTTGCATGATGGTTTTGCGAAGGTTTTCCTGCATCTGGGCCAATGCGTTTAACAGGCGTGCGGCTTCATCCTTGCCGCTGACGTGCACTTCTTTGGAAAGGTCGCTGCTGGCAATGCGTTCGGCCACCGATAACGCTGCACCGATCGGGGTCGTAATGCTTTTGGTCAGAAGTATTGCCAACCCGACAGTCAGGACGACGACGCCGGTAATAAGGCCAATTATTGTCCAGATGCCTTCGGAGTAAGTATTGGTTGCGTATTGCCCGGCCGCTGTTGCGCCATTGTTGTTGAAGTCCGTCAGGGCTTTGATTTCACCCTCCATCCTATTCGTCAACGGCCGTATACCTGTACTCACGAGGTTGACGGCGGCAGGTATGTCACCGCGCGCCATCAACGGTTCGAGGATATCCAGTTGTTTGGCGTACGCATCGGCGGACGCTATCACTACTTGATAACGCGTGCGTTCGTCGTTACTAGCGACCAGAGGTTCATAATTTAGCACCGCATCCGCGAAAGCCTTCCGGTAGCCTGCGAAGGACGCAACCGTCGATTGAAGTGCTTGAGGGTCAGCAAGTGCACGCTGGGTTTCAAGTCTGAGCCGCATTGCGCCAACGTTCATCAACGCCGTTTGTCGGATACTTGCAAGCCAATTGTTTTCGACATCTTTTTCGGCGTCTCGCAACTTGCCCATTTGCACAGCAGCGACCGCGCCGAGCACAAAGACCAATGCAATGATTGACGCGAAAAATAAGGAAGCTCGGGGTGCTACGTTGAGGTTTCTAAGGTGCATGCGAACTTTCTGACTGCGAGGGAATGATCTAGGTAACCAGACTATCGACCTGACGTTAATAAACTTAATCAGGCCTCTCGCTTTTAAGTGCTCTGCTCAGTCGCCTGCGCGCATCCTAAAGGGCTGCTCTACGTTTAAGTGTCTAATACCAAACGCTACTGACAGCCAGAACGTGAGCGATCATGCATGTACCAACTTCTTACCGGGGTGGATTTTTCTGTCGTTAATACCCGCCTGCTTAGACTGACGCCATCGCCCCAGGCGATGGCGTCACGGGTGTGTTTGCTGTGCGCTGACCGCGAAAGCCCTATGTGCTAACGAGGCTCAGACATCAGTCCTTTCACCAGGGATATGCATCCCAGCATTAGAACGATTGCGAAAGGCAACCCTGTGGACACGGCCATTGCCTGCAGTGCGACAAGACCGCCGCCCAACAGGAGGGCAATAGCAATCACACCCTCGATGACCGCCCAGAACACACGTTGAGGCACAGGCGCATCCACCTTGCCGCCGGCGGTGATCGTGTCGATGACCAAGGAGCCTGAGTCCGAGGAGGTAATAAAAAACACAATGACCAGAACGATGCCCAAGAAAGAGGTGATCTCTTTAAGCGGCAGCTCTCCCAGCATGGCGAACAACTTCAGCTCCAGCACAGCGTCCTTGACACCCACCAGGCCCTGTAAGGTCGTTTGGTCAATGGCCGTTCCGCCGAACGTTGTCATCCACAGCACAGACACCACTGAGGGAACGAGCAAGACCGAGATCAGAAACTCTCTGACCGTTCGACCACGACTGACGCGCGCGATAAACATGCCGACAAACGGCGACCAACTGATCCACCACGCCCAGTAGAAGGCCGTCCAGCCTTGGGTGAATTGGGTGTCAGTGCGGCCAAATGGATTTGACAGTGCCGGCAGGTATTCAACATACGTCACCAGGTTCTTGAAGAACCCTGTGAAGATGGCCAAGGTCGGCCCCACTACGATGATAAACACCAGTAAGAGCAATGCGAGTCCCATATTGATCTGGGAAAGCATTTTGACGCCCTTGTCCAAACCGGAAAGGACTGACCACAGCGCGATCAAGGTAATGCCAACGATCAGCACGACTTTACTGAGATTCGTCGATTGTATCCCGAAGAGGTATTCGATCCCCGCAGCAGCCTGTTCTGCACCAATGCCCAGAGAGGTTGCCAACCCGAATAGCGTGGCGAATACCGCCAGGATATCGATGATATGCCCCGGCCAGCCCCAAACGCGCTCACCCAGCAGTGGATAGAAAATCGAGCGTATCGAAAGCGGTAAGCCCTTGTTGTAAGAAAACAACGCCAGGGACAACGCCACAATCGCATAGATCGCCCAGGGATGAAGTCCCCAGTGAAAGATCGTAGCGGCCATTGCCAAGTCGGCGGAGGCTTTCATATCGCCTGCTGCACCGCCCAACGGCGCCCAATCCGTACGCACGCCGCTCGCATCGACTGTCACGCCTCCCATGGACGCCGCGTAATGCGACATGGGTTCGGCGACGCCATAAAACATCAAGCCAATGCCCATGCCCGCGGCAAACAGCATTGAAAACCATCCGACGTAGGAGTGGTCTGGTTTGGCATCTCTGCCGCCCAAACGCACCTTTCCCAGCGGGGAGAAAATCAGCGCAATGCACAGCACCACAAAAACGTTCGCAATGCTCATGAAGAGCCAGGCGAGGTGGCTGGTTAACCAGTTCCGGATAGCGCTGAAGAGGGGTTCTACTTCATTCTGCAAGGCCAGTGTCAAAATCACGAACAGCAGGATGGTGGCCGCTGAAATGATGAAGACTTTGCCGTGGATATCGAGCGAGAACGAAAACTCTCCCTTGATATTGTCTTGACCAATAACATAGTCGGTGTCGATCAGATTGGCAGCTCCACTTGGAGCCGGAATACCGTCCTCACTGGCGATGTGAGGGGTGTTAGGCCGATCATCCGTAGGCTTTTCAACCATAAGAATCTCCTTGTTGTTGGCACGTCTTAACGTGTAGTTGTGATTATCCCCGCTGTTCCTATGGTAAAACGAGATGTAAACGCCTTTATCCTAACAAGCTTTGAGAACAAAACCGGCAAAACCTGCCGATTGCATAGCCCTTCGATCGAATATGTCACCGTCACATGACGTCTTCGTGGGCTGCAATCTACTCGGGTGAGTGCAATGAACAGGTTTGCGCGGGCCAGATTAATGCCCCATCAACTTATTTATGCCATCGGGTTTGTCGTGAACGCCAAAGCGATCCACGATCGTGGACGTAGCCTGGTTCATCCCGATGACATCTACGTGAACCCCTTCTCGGCGCAGCTTCAGCACTACCTTGTCGAGCGCAGCGACTGAAGTGATATCCCAAAAGTGGGCTTCTCGAAGATCGATGGTCAGGGTCTCCAGTTGTTCCTTAAGATCGAACGAATGAGTGAACCTGTCTGCTGAGCCAAAAAACACCTGGCCTGTGACGTAGTAAGTGCGATGGGCATGTGCGGGGTCATGCTCAGAAGTGACCTCCAGGTAATGTCCGATCTTGTTGGCGAAGAACATGGCGGCCAGCAAGGTGCCTGCAACAACGCCGTAGGCCAGGTTATGGGTCGCGACGACCACGACCACCGTGACCAGCATCACGATGTTCGTTGAGAGCGGATAGTCTTTGAGATTGCGGATGGAGTCCCAACTGAAGGTGCTGATGGAGACCATGATCATCACGGCGACCAGCGCGGCCATCGGTATGCGGGCGAGCCAGTCGCCCATGAAGATCATCATGATCAGCAGTGAAACGCCTGCACTCAGCGTAGACAAGCGGGTTCGTCCGCCAGATTTAACGTTGATCATCGACTGCCCGATCATCGCGCAGCCTGCCATGCCGCCAATGAGGCTGCTGGTGATGTTGGCGATACCCTGGCCTTTGCATTCACGATTCTTGTCGCTGCTCGTGTCTGTCAGGTCGTCGACGATGGTTGCCGTCATCATCGACTCCAGCAAACCGACCACTGCCAGCGCGGCCGAATACGGCAGTACGATCAACAGTGTTTCAAGATTTAGCGGCACGCTTGGCCACAAGAATATCGGCAGACTATCAGGCAGCGAGCCCATGTCGCCCACTGTGTGTATGTTCAGGCCCATGTAGATCGAAATCGCAGTCAGCACGATGATGCATACGAGCGGCGAGGGGAGCAGTTTTCCTACGCCCGGCAGCCTTGGGAACAGGTAAATAATCGCCAGTCCGCCAGCAGTCATGGCATAAACGGGCCAGGTTACCCCGGTGAGTTCTGGCAGCTGCGCCATGAAAATCAGGATCGCCAAGGCGTTAACGAAACCTGTGACGACTGATCGCGATACGAAGCGCATCAGCTCGCCCAGCCGCAGATAGCCCGCGACTATTTGAAGTACGCCGCACGTCAGCGAGGCGGCGAGGAGGTACTGAAGGCCGTGATCCTTGACCAGGTTGACCATGAGCAATGCCATGGCGCCGGTGGCCGCCGAGATCATCGCCGCACGCCCCCCAACAAACGAGATCACAGTGCAGATACAGAAAGAGGCATAAAGGCCAACCTTGGGGTCGACGCCGGCAATAATAGAAAAGGCAATAGCCTCAGGAATAAGGGCCAGTGCAACAACGAGGCCCGCGAGGACATCGGCTCGGATATTCGACAGCCAAGCGGCTCTGATCTTTTCAAACATTGATTCACCCATGGCAGGCACCACATCCCGCGCAGCAGTGGGCGCTGAGCAGTGCGGGTGTGTCTGTCTTCAATTGAGTTGTGGAGTGGCTGCGGCCAAAAAAGCAGGCGCGGCAAAATACGACCGCAGCTAGGAGGCGGTCAGGGTCGTGCGAGGGGGCGGTGCGCTATGGCGGCGTAGGCAGCCAGCTGGAACGGGGCAAGGTAACTCCTTTGGCGTGTCGTCGATAGACCACAGGATAATAACCGGCAGTAGCGCACACGCACAACCGATAGGCGGGCTTGCACGAACGTATCATGTAGAATGCGCCCATGGGTGTCACCGCAAAACGCGGGAGGGCAGGTTTAATTCAGCGCAGGTCGGGCCGCCGCGCGGAGTGGCTGTGCCTATGAGCTTGAAATCTTCACGTCCGGATAAAACCCACGGCCATCGTGAATCACCCGCCACGCGTGCTTTTTTCTCCCGATTCCTCGCCGCGGAATCAGCGGGTGGCCTGATACTCATGGCTGCTGCTTTGATAGCACTCCTCGTCGCCAACTCCCCGTTGGCAGACATTTACTTCTCGTCACTGCACGTAAAAGTCGTTGGCCTCTCGATTGAGCACTGGATCAATGATGGCCTGATGGCTGTCTTTTTCATGTTGGTCGGGTTGGAGATCAAGCGTGAAATGCTGGTCGGCCAATTATCGAGCTGGAGCCAGCGCGCACTGCCAGGGTTCGCCGCGCTAGGCGGTATGCTGGTGCCTGCTTTGATCTACATTGCGGTCAACTGGGGCAATGCCGAAACCTTGGGGGGTTGGGCTATTCCTGCAGCGACCGATATCGCGTTTGCCTTGGGCGTACTGTCGCTGCTCGGTAAACGTGTGCCCATTTCGTTGAAAATCTTTCTGTCCGCGCTGGCGATTCTTGATGACCTTGGCGCTGTACTGATCATCGCCCTGTTTTACACCAGCGGCTTGTCGGTCAGCATGTTGCTGGCCTCACTGGGCGTTATTGTGTTCCTGGTGATGCTCAACCGATTCGGTGTGACCCGGCTTTGGCCTTACCTGATAGCGGGCGCTCTGCTGTGGTTCTTTATGCTTCAGTCGGGTATCCACGCGACCCTGGCAGGTGTCATTCTCGCACTGTGCATTCCCATGCGGGCGGCGAGCAGCGAGCGCAAATCGCCGCTCATCTACCTGGAAGGAAAGCTGCATCCGTGGGTCGCTTTCGCCGTTGTGCCCATCTTCGGTTTTGCCAATGCGGGTGTCTCTCTTGCTGGTATCTCGCCCAATAACCTGATCGACCCGGTACCTCTGGGAGTAACGCTTGGGCTATTGCTAGGCAAGCAAATTGGCGTGTTTGGTTTGGCTGCGCTGGCGATTCGCGCAGGGCTGGCCAAGCTGCCTGAGCAATGTGATTGGCGTCAGCTGTACGGCGTAGCGCTGCTGTGCGGCATTGGTTTCACGATGAGCCTGTTCATCGGGGCGTTGGCCTTCCCGGATAGCCCGCATCTGGTCGATGAGGTAAAGGTCGGAGTGCTGATGGGCTCGATTCTTTCCGCCGTCCTCGGTGTTGCTGTCCTTTTGAAGGTTAAACGTTAATCCTGGGTTTATCTGTCCGTTGATAACGGCGTGGGGGATGAGCATCCAGTCGCGCAGACGGGTTCATGCACCATGAATGCCGCTGTCCGATCTGGGGTTACGTCAATTTTTTTGGCCTTGAGATACTCTGAAAACAAGTCCAGCGTTAATTCTTTTACTGCGCTGGCAAGAAAAGAAAACCCTTGATTTTCAAACGGTCGGCACGCCAGGCGCGAGCCTCGTTTTCCGCTCCAAACATACAGAAGAAGCCACTCAGGAGAGTGGCTTCTTTTTTTTCTGCGATTTACTCATTGCCCATTCGTGCTTCCCCCGAACCCCATTTGACCGACCCAGTAAGGCACGGGGCCAGCAACGTCACGTACCTGCTCGTCATCGAAACGTTTTACTGTGTAGCCAGGTGTTTATTGCGCTCAACGAGCGCTGTCTTG
>NZ_UYXQ01000046.1 GCF_900624995.1 Pseudomonas antarctica | reverse complement strand
GGGGGGTATCTGTCGTTGGTCGAACTGCCCGCGCGTGAGCTTGTGGTCGCAATCTTCCATCCTATCGGGCACCCCCTGCACCCACAGTTGATCAGGCCTGAGGCGTTGCGCTAGCGTTTAGTCTTCGTTAAAGCCATTCGCCTGGGTCTCGTTGTGGTGGTTTTGGTGGCGTCGACGGCACACGAGATCGCCGTAAACCGTCGAGCACAGGCCGACGCAGGGGGTTTTGATGGTTTGGTTGGACATGGGCAGCGACACACAACTCAGCGAAACAATGCGCCATGTTAGCCCTTTGTCTAAGGTTGATCACCCAGCAAACTTGGTTAGGCAACTTACCTTTAGATTTTTTTTGCCGTAGAATCATCCGGCCTTGTAAGGCGCCAATAATCCGCTGGAAGCTGTTTTCAAAGCGTCACGAGCACAGTCGTTCCTTCAGAACGGTGTTGGCGAAGGTCATTACCCGGTAGGTAGTAGCCAGCGCCAACCCTCATCAGCTCCGTTCTGCAGGCGTAAAACTTTGAAAGCAGCTTCTGTGAGGAATGCCGGCAGCGCTGGCTTTGCGGCCCAAAAAGCCCCCGAGCGCATGCGTGCCGTTCATTTCTGGATGAGCGTCCCGTGGGACCACTGATGAGGGTAATAACTGTGCTTGAAGCCTACCGCAAACATATCGAAGAGCGTGCAGCACTGGGTATCGTTCCCCAGCCGCTTAACGCCGAACAAACCGCAGGCCTGGTCGAGCTGCTGAAAAATCCCCCGGCTGGCGAAGAAGAATTCCTCGTTGACCTGATCACCAACCGCATTCCACCAGGCGTTGACGAAGCTGCCTACGTCAAGGCCGGTTTCCTGTCTGCCCTGGCCAAGGGCGAAGCCACTTCCCCCCTGATCGACAAGAAACGCGCTGTTGAACTGCTCGGCACCATGCAAGGCGGCTACAACATCGTGACGTTGGTCGAGCTGCTGGACGACGCTGAGCTGGCACCTGTCGCCGCCGCCCAACTCAAGCACACCCTGCTGATGTTCGATGCGTTCCACGACGTGGCTGAAAAAGCCAAGAACGGCAACGAACACGCTAAAGCCGTGATCCAGTCCTGGGCCGACGGCGAGTGGTTCAAGAACCGCCCTACCCTGGCCGACAAGATCAGCCTGCGCGTGTTCAAGGTCACCGGCGAAACCAACACCGACGACCTGTCCCCTGCGCCGGATGCCTGGTCCCGCCCTGACATCCCGCTGCACGCCCTGGCAATGCTGAAAATGGCTCGCGAAGGCATCGTGCCGGACGAGCAAGGCAAAACCGGTCCGATGAAGCAGATCGAAGAAATGCGCGGCCAAGGCTTCCCTATTGCCTACGTCGGTGACGTGGTCGGTACCGGTTCGTCGCGTAAATCGGCAACCAACTCGGTACTGTGGTTCTTCGGCGACGACGTTCCTTACGTGCCGAACAAGCGCGCTGGCGGCTTCTGCTTCGGCAGCAAGATCGCGCCTATCTTCTACAACACCATGGAAGATGCCGGCGCTCTGCCGATCGAATTTGACGTCACCAACATGAACATGGGCGACGTGATCGACCTGTACCCGCATGCTGGCAAAGTCTGCAAACACGGCACTGATGAAGTCCTGACCACCTTCGAAATGAAGACCCCGGTGCTGTTGGACGAAGTGCGTGCCGGTGGCCGTATCCCGTTGATCATCGGCCGTGGCCTGACCGAGAAGGCTCGCACCGAACTCGGCCTGCCGCCTTCGACCCTGTTCAAGCTGCCGGAAGCGCCGGCTGAAAGCGACAAAGGCTTCACCCTGGCGCAGAAAATGGTCGGCCGTGCTTGCGGTCTGGCAGAAGGCAAAGGCGTTCGCCCTGGCACCTACTGCGAACCGAAGATGACCACCGTAGGTTCTCAGGACACCACCGGTCCTATGACCCGTGATGAACTCAAAGACCTGGCGTGCCTGGGCTTCTCGACCGATCTGGTGATGCAGTCGTTCTGCCACACCGCGGCTTACCCTAAGCCGATCGACGTGACTACCCACCACACCCTGCCTGACTTCATCATGACCCGCGGCGGTGTATCGCTGCGTCCAGGCGACGGCATCATCCACAGCTGGTTGAACCGCATGCTGCTGCCGGACACCGTCGGCACCGGTGGTGACTCCCACACCCGTTTCCCGATGGGCATCTCGTTCCCGGCCGGTTCTGGCCTGGTGGCGTTCGCCGCAGCCACTGGCGTTATGCCTCTGGACATGCCGGAATCGATCCTGGTGCGCTTCAAAGGCAAAATGCAACCTGGCATCACCCTGCGTGACCTGGTTCACGCCATTCCTTACTACGCGATCCAGGCTGGCCTGCTGACCGTAGAGAAGAAAGGCAAGAAGAACGCTTTCTCCGGCCGCATCCTGGAGATCGAAGGCCTGAACGATCTGACGCTGGAACAAGCTTTCGAGCTGTCCGACGCCTCGGCTGAACGTTCGGCTGCCGGTTGCACCATCAAGCTGTCGAAAGACTCCGTCACCGAGTACTTGAACTCCAACATCACCCTGCTGCGCTGGATGATCGGCGAAGGCTACGGCGATGCACGCACCCTGGAACGCCGTGCTCAAGCGATGGAAGCCTGGGTTGCCAACCCTGAGCTGCTGGAAGCCGATGCCGACGCGCAATACGCTGAAATCATCGAGATCGACCTGGCTGAAATCAACGAGCCGATCCTCTGCGCGCCAAACGACCCGGACGATGCTCGTCTGTTGTCCAGCGTTGCCGGCGAGAAGATCGACGAAGTGTTTATCGGTTCGTGCATGACCAACATCGGTCACTTCCGCGCGGCCGGTAAGCTGCTGGAACAGGTCAAGGGTCAGCTGCCAACCCGTCTGTGGCTGTCGCCGCCGACCAAGATGGACGCTCACCAACTGACCGAAGAAGGCTACTACGGCATCTACGGCAAGGCTGGCGCGCGCATGGAAATGCCGGGCTGCTCGCTGTGCATGGGTAACCAGGCACGTGTAGAACCGAACTCGACCGTGGTGTCGACGTCGACCCGTAACTTCCCGAACCGTCTGGGTGATGGCGCCAACGTCTACCTGGCCTCGGCTGAGCTGGCGGCAGTGGCCTCCACGCTGGGTCGCCTGCCGACCGTCGAAGAGTACATGGGCTACGCGGCCAAACTGGACACCATGGCCAGTGACGTTTACCGCTACCTGAACTTCGACCAGATCGCCGAGTTCCGCAAAATCGCAGCAAGCGCCAACATCCCGGTGATTCAAGCCTAAGGTGTGTTGATGTAGCTACACCTGGTAAATCAGCGCCGCGCATCGCAAGGTACGCGGCGTTTTTTATGCCTGGGATTTAGCCAGAGCAAGCTGCACCGCACCGTCAACACTCAAACCGCTGAGCAGCACTTGCGGCGCCAGTGCCTCGGGCAATGCCTGCAACATGTCCAGCGCGTTGTGCCGCACACGCGCCAGCACCAAGCGCTTGCCCTCCCCGCGTACTTGCGCGAAGAATGCCGCCAGCGCCTCGACACTGGTGCCATCCAAGTCGGGAGACTCTTCCAGGCTCAACACCACCGCCTTGACCTGTGCGTGACGCATCAGGCGCAACGCCGCACCCAGAATGCGTTCGGCATTGGCGAAAAACAGCGCCTCGCTGGGGCGCACGATCAACAGGCCTGGCACTTCCACGGCATCCGGGTGGTGTTGGCGATCGACAAAATCATGACTGTCAGCCAAACGCCCAAGCACTTGGATATCGGCCGACGACATCTGGCGCAACATCAACATCACGCTGATCGCAACGGACACCAACAGCCCGTCCAGGACCCCCAGCACCAGCACAGCCGCCACCGCACAGATCACCAGTAAACGGTCGCGCCGCCATAGGAAGTAGCGCCCTAGCGGCTGCAAGCTCAGACCTCGGCCCAATGCGTAAATGACAATGGCAGCGAGCACCGGCTCCGGGGTCAGCGCAACATAGGGCAGCACCGTCAACACGATCACCAGCACCACCAGCGCAGCAACGATTCCCGCCAGGCGCGAGCCGGCACCGGCGGCTTCGTTCGCCGAGGTCGCCGAATAGCCGGCACCGGCCGGCATGCCATGGAACAGCGCGGATATGAGGTTAGCCGCACCCAGCGCGAGCAGGTCGCGGTTGGATGACACGCGATCGCCGTGCTTGAGCGCGAACGAACTGATGGAGCCGTAGGACTCCGCATACAAAATCATGACCAAGGCAAACGCCAACTCACCCAGACGCAGCCAGTCGCCAAATGGCAGGGCCGGCAAATGCCCCAACGCCAGACGCAGGTCGATCAGACCGATCAGCGCCACACCCTGGGCCTGCAAATCCAGGTACTGCCCGGCCACGATTCCCAGGATCACCACCAGCAGCCCGCCCGGCAGGCGCGGAACACGCGCGCACACCCACAACAGCATCAACGCTGCCGCCGCGACCATCGCAGCTGGCCAGTTCCAATCAGGTAGCTGCTCCACGAGCTGCGGCAGAAAGCGGATCAGGTTGTTATCGGTCAAGTGCACGCCGACCACACTGGCCAACTGCTTGAGGATGATCGTCAGCGCCAGGCCGAAGGCAAACCCGCGCAACACCGGTTTTGCGATAAACGAGGTGACGCCGCCGAGTTTGAACAACCCGGCCAGCAGGAACAGCACCCCGGTAATCAACACCAGCCCGAACGCAAGGGAAAGCCTCAGCGCTGGGTCACCGCCCGCCAGGCTGGCGGTGGCGGCAGCCAGTACCGCCGCCGAAGACGAGGTGGCCGAGACAATCGCAAAACGGCTGGTACCGAACAGGCCGTAGCACACCAACCCGGCAAACAGGGCGATGACCCCGGCCTGGGGCGGCAGCGCGGCAATGCTGGAATAGGCCACCGCCTCCGGCAGCAGCAAACCGGCAATGGATAAACCGGCGAGTATGTCCTGGGTACGATTAGACGGCGGAACAACCGTTGCAGTTTTCAATCAGCCCATCCTGGCAAATAACCTGCGTTAGCTTAGCCCTCATTACCTTCTTGTGGTTGAGCCAGGACAGGTTTTCCAAGCACAAAAAAACCGATTCGCGCAGGGCGCGAATCGGCGTTGGTGGGTGCAGCCTGCGGTCAGGACAGCAGCGAGTAGATCAATGCGGTAATCGCGACCAGGCCCACGGCCGTGACAAACACGTTAGATGCCTGCCCACGGTACTTGGCCATGGCCGGTACCTTGCGGATCGCGTACATCGGCATCAGGAACAGGATCGACGCGATGATCGGGCCGCCCAAGGTCTCGATCATGCCGAGGATGCTCGGGTTCAGCGTGGCGACGATCCAGCACACCACCAGCATGAACGCGGCAGTCATGCGGTCCAGGGACTTGGCTGCAGGGCGGCGACCGGTCTTGAGCACCAGGCCTTTGAGGCCTTCGCTGGCGCCGATGTAGTGGCCCAGGAACGACTTGGCGATCGCCACGAACGCAATCAACGGCGCGGCGAAGGCGATGGTCGGGTTGTCGAAGTGGTTGGCCAGGTACGACAGGATCGACAGGTTCTGCGCTTTCGCTTCAGCCAGCTGCGCCGGCGACAGGGTCAGCACACAACTGAACACGAAGAACAGCACCATCACCACCATCAACAGGTGCGCGCGGGACAGGATCTGCGAGCTGCGCTCATCGGCGTTCGCGCCGTACTGGCGTTTCTGGTCCACCGCGAAGGCGGAGATGATCGGCGAGTGGTTGAACGAGAACACCATTACCGGAATCGCCAGCCAGAGCGTGCTGAGCAATGCCGACGGCGCCGGGAGCTCACGGGCAGTGCTGAGGATGCCACCGGTCCAGTGTGGGATCAGGTACACGGCCAGGAACAGCAAGGCGACAATAAATGGATACACCATCAGACTCATGGCCTTGACGATCACCTGCTCACCGCAGCGCACCACCGCCAACAGGCCAAGGATCAGCACAAACGCCAGGATCGCGCGCGGCGGCGGCATGATGTGCAACTGGTGCTCCATGAAGCTGCTGACCGTGTTGGTGAGTGCCACGCTATAGATCAGCAGGATCGGGAAGATCGCGAAGAAGTACAGCAAGGTGATCAACGCACCGGCCTTAAGGCCGAAATGTTCTTCGACCACGTCGGTAATGTCGGAGCCTTCACGCCCGGACAGTACGAAACGGGTCAGGCCACGGTGGGCAAAGAACGTCATCGGGAATGCCAGCAGCGCCAGGATCACCAGTGGCCAGAAGCCCCCGAGGCCAGCGTTGATGGGCAAAAACAAAGTGCCGGCGCCAATGGCGGTGCCGAACAGGCCGAGCATCCAGGTGGTGTCCTGGCGGCTCCAGCGTGTGAGGGTTGCAGGTGTCGTTGCATAGCGTTCGTCGACGCTACTGGCCTGATCATTCATCCGGTCGGATCTCCGCATTTCCACAGCCGGGACGAGTCAGAAAAACCTGACAGGCAGCGCCCCGACCATAACAAGCGCGCGATTGTCCGGGATTCTCTTGGATAAGCAAAGACTTAGCTGAGGAGTGGTTATGCGGTGCGGCCGCTCAAGGGCGGCCGCAGGCGACGGTTTCACACGGTTTCAGGATTTTTGGACTATCTTCACGATCCTAGGTTAGCTGGCCTCACAACGACAGAAATCTTGGACTTTCTGCCGTATGGAGGGGGAGATGAACCCTTGCGAATCCGTGAAATTGAAGCTTCCCTTTTAAACACCTTCAGCAAAACGGCGTTCAAAAAAGAGCCGACATTTAGAGCCGAAAACTACCCATCTGCTTCGTCAGGTTTTCGGATAGCCCACGCAGCGTACGACAATCCTCGCGACAGCGTTGCACCTCGCTATTGGTGGTGGTTGCAAGGTCGGCGATCCCCTGTACATTACGATTGATCTCCTCTGTTACTGACGATTGCTCTTCCGTGGCAGTCGCCACTTGGCGGTTCATATCGCTGATGTGCTCAATCTGGCTGGAGATAGTTTGCAGCAAGCGGTTGGTACTTTCGCTCGCCTCAACACCGGTACCGGTGGCTGCTTGGCCAGAACTCATTGAGCTGACTGCGGCCTCCGCGCCTTGCTTGAGGTTCTGGATGATCCCCTGAATTTCGTCAGTAGAACCCTGAGGACGTCCAGCAAGCGTGCGCACCTCGTCAGCAACAACCGCAAAACCTCGGCCCATCTCCCCTGCCCTGGCAGCCTCAATAGCAGCGTTCAGGGCCAGCAGATTGGTCTGCTGCGATATCCCACGAATAACGGCCAGCACCTGATCAATCGTCGCTATTTGTTCGGCCAACGCACTGACCGATTTTGCTGCATGGCCAATGCCATCGGCCATTTGCTCGATATGCACCGTCGAACTGCCAACCATTTGGCTGGCCTGTTGAGCTTCGGAGCGAGCGCTGTTTGAGGCCTCCGCTGCGCTGCTGGCATTACGTGCAATCTCCTGCACCGTCAGGCCCATTTCATGTACCGCCGTGGCGACCATATCGGTCATCTCATTTTGCTGCACCGCTCTCTCGGCCGTCCCTTCAACAACCTGCGTGACTTGGCCAACCGCGACATTGAGTTGTGCGCTGGTTACCAGTGCTTGGCCGATCAGCTCCCTGAGCTTTGTACTCATCACCCGGACACTAGACATCGCGCTATTGGCGGGCGCGTCGGGAATCAGAACCCCGAGGTTGCCATTGGCGATTTCGCTCAAAATCTTATCCAGCACAGCGGGTGTACCACCCAGTTGCGCCAGCATTTGCTTTCGCCCGAGCATAACCAACAGAGCAATTTCCAGGATCAACGCCAGGAGCACGGCAATAAACAGGTTCTGGAACAGAGACAGCGTATTATCCGCGACGGTTACCTGTTGATCGGTACGTTCCTCCACCAAGCCGAAAAACTCGTCAACGGGCTTCATGATTTGCCCTTTGAACTGGTGATATTCGCGGCCGTGCAACAGGTCACGCGCCAACGCCAAATCAGGTGCAGCGTTGATTGAGTAAGTGCCCTGAGGGTCAATGAATTTACCTTTGACGGCATTCATTGCCTTGGTTTCAAGCTGGACCAAACCGTCGGATTTATCCTGAGCCTCTTTAAGCCTCGCAAACTCTGCATCGTTGAAGCCCGCACGCCGCATGAGCTCATTCAATGCAACTGTTTCACCATCTGGCCTTGGTTTCAGATTACCGGCAGCAACAAAATCCCAGTAGATTCGATGGTATCCCTCAGGTCTAGGGGCCTTACCGTTGCGGATCTGCAGAACCTGCAGGTATTCTCGTTCGTACTCAGGATCGGCCGTGACGGCATAAGTTCGGGCCAACCGCGTCAGGTCATCAGAACTCTGCCGCAACTCATCTGCCAGTAAGTAAGAGTGGTAGCGCTTTTCGCTGGAGACCAATAAGTCCTTGGAGGAGAGCTTTATCGAGTAAAACGTATAAACCAAAGCCACGAATGTTATGGCGATCAGAATCAACAAGCCGTAAAGCGTCCGCGATGTTTTAGCTGCGTTCATAGCGCTATGAGTCCTAGGGAGAGGACAAAACCAAGCCACACAACGGCGGCAATTCTCGGATCATTAGCAGAAGCTATGCAGTGACATATCGGAGTCTAGGCGCAAGTCGGGTGCCCAGGTAATTTTTAATTCATGAATAGTTGCAACCATCACTTGACAACGCAGCACTAGGACGCGAACAGATTAATAGTGTCCAGGACCACCGAGGTATTAGGCGCCTATTGAAGACATAGCGATTGCTGAGCAGGTATTTTCAGCACGCTTCGATGTGATCCCACTGTTGGGTTCACCACGCTGTTCGGCCTGTCAAACCGGTGGAGGGCTGGAAAACAGCTGCTGGGTATGGGCGAGTTGCGCACTTAACACGGAAGGCCTGGCGAAAACGCCCTTAATACATGGCGCATCGGCCGCGTTTTGACAAATGACCGTGCGGGCCGGCAGCGTTTTCCACCTGCCGACGCGTTGCGACACGTTTATCGGAGTCCCCCCTTATAACTCCAAACGTTCAAAAAGAGCCAAATAAAAAATTCAAACATACTTTTCCAAACCAAGAATCCGCCACAACAGCTGTATATACATGTTACGGAAATACACATACCTGTTGAACAGCGTCTGAGTTCCTAACTACTAACCAACCCTCACCGAGTGCAAAAAAATGATTCTTATTTAACACCTTTAGGCGTTCTAACAATACAAAGACTCACTACGGTTTTTGCCGGACTGTTTCTTGCTGGAATATTTAGCTCACCCGAAACTTACGCAAAACAAGGGGAGCCAGGATCAGACGTCTATGCGCTGGCCTCTTCCCCTCAGTGGTTGACCACCAAAGTCTGATAACGCGGTCATGTTAACGGTGTTTCTTAAACATGATCAGTCACGGCCGTTAAGCGCACTGAAAGCACAACTGGCCAAGCAGGAGTTTCACACAGTATTTCCTCCTGCCGGAGTGGAAGTCGTCAGTTGGAATATAACCATGGGCATCGGGCAGGTCATCGTCCTGCGCCTGGCAGAAATCACCCTGGCGCGTGCGGCACGCGGCAGTGGCCCGTCAGACGAATTCCTGGAAGCCACACGAACCAAGCTGCTGCCCGTGAAGAATTCGGAAGCGACCGTTGACAGCCGTGCGACCACGCCAGCATGATCGGGCCATGAACCTTATTCAGCTGTGCCTCACTCGCACCACCACCACGACCGCTTATGGCGGGTCGTGCGGTTGCTGTGGGTGCTTGAGCTAGAAACATCCCGGATACAACCCAAGGCCCCGCCAGCAATGGACGGGGCCTTTTTATTGCCCCGCCACCTGGCCACTGCAAGGAGCAAGACCATGGCAAACGCCCTGCTGATCATCGATATGCAAAACGGTTTATACGATGGGCCGGACAAACCCTTCGAACGCGAGCGCGTGCTGGGTACCATCAACCAACTGATCCAGCGCGCCCGCACAGCCAACGCGCCGATCTTCGTGGCCCGCCACACCGGCACTGCCGGCTCACCGATTGAAGCCGGCAGCCCTCTCTGGCAGCTCTTGCCCGAGCTGAATGTCGACGAGGCCCGCGATCACCTGTTCAATAAAACCCGCCCCAGCTGCTTTCTAGGCACCGATCTGGCGCAGCAACTGGCGGCGAAGCAGGTGGATGAACTGGTGATTGTGGGGATGAAAACGCAGTTCTGCATCGACACCACCTGCCGAGTGGCGGCTGAGTTGGGGTTTTCAGTGGTGTTGCCGGAGGATGGCCATACCTGCATGGACACCCCACTACTGTCGGCCGAAGCGATCATCGCGCATCACAATGCGACCCTGGCGGGGGCGTTCGTAAAGCGGGTCAAGGCGATCGACGTTGCCTGGAGCCAACACGCTCAGCTATCCAGCTAAACAGTCGAACCCCCGAGACTTGCATTGCGCAGTTCACCATTGATGGCGTTCTGCGCAATATCCAGTTTTTCGACCAGCTCGGCAGTCTCATGGGCGGTCAGCACAAGAACAGGCCGGTCCCAGTCGTAGTTCTTGATGACATTTATACGAAACCCGCCAGTGGCATCAAATTCCGGGTACCAACCCACATCCAGTAACAGCCCCCCAGCGAATTCCACTTGGAGCATATCTTCCTTCAGCAGCCCGGTTTGCCTTGCCACGGCTACATCCTGCAAGCGCGACAGATCATCATGGGTGACCCTGCCGCCGGTAAAATTAAGCGGGATCAATTTGTTAACCTCCTGAATTCCTGTTCAGAAATGGGATGACCGTGAATAGCGCCGGCACTCAGCTCGATCCGAACCCAGCGACTGAGCTTGCCCTGACTGGCGCCTATGCAGTATGGAAACTCCATCACTCTCCAAGGCTTTCCATTCGTGGTGGGTATGCCATTTTTTATAGGCCTCTCTCTCAAGCATTTCAATAGCGATGCTGGGCCTGTACTTGGCTGGGCCGACAAGCGTATTCGCAATCACCGCATTCCACCGCACCAGCGTTGAGAGGCTGTGTTTGTAACCGTAAGGTGTCCATTCGATCTCATCGTGTGTGGCAGGAACAAGCACCCATATTGTCTCTGCTGAAGGGAAAGTCGACAAAGTCTGGCGCAGTAAATAGGTCCTGGATGGGCGGTCTGTAAATTCAGAATGGCCTTACGAAAGAAGAAAATTTTCTATCTGAACAAATCGTTCCGTCTTACAAATCCCGCATACTCATCCTCTCAAACCCTTCAGGAAGAGCCTTGCGATGTCCACCACTGTTCTGGTCCTGGTTGAAACCATCAACGAGTACCTGCAAATCATCGAGAGCAACGACTTTCACGTGATTCTGGCGCCAACGCCGGCCGAACGCGCCCAGGCGATCAAAGCCCACGGCGGGCAGATCAAGGCGGTGCTGACGCGGGGCCCCCTGGGGCTGTATGCCGAGGAAATCGCCGCACTGCCGCTGCTGGAGATCATCTGCGTGATCGGTGCCGGCTACGAGCATGTGGACCTGCAGGCGGCGAGCAATCGTGGGATCGTGGTGACCAACGGCGCCGGGGTGAATGCGCCGTCGGTGGCCGACCATGCCATGGCGTTGCTGCTGTCGCTGGTGCGCGGTATTCCCCAGACCGACGCGGCCGTGCGGCGCAGCGAGTGGCCAAAGGTGATGCGCCCTTCCCTGGGCGGCAAGCACCTGGGCATTCTGGGGCTCGGCGCGGTGGGCATCGAGATCGCCAAGCGTGCGGCCCTGGGCTTCGGCATGGAGGTGAGTTATCACAACCGCCAGCCCCGCGATGATGTGGACTACACCTACTGTGCCAGCGCCGTGGAATTGGCGCGCACCTCGGATTTTCTGATACTGGCCACGCCCGGCGGTGCGAGCACCCGTCACCTGATTGATCGGCACGCCTTGGACGCGCTCGGACCGAACGGCTACTTGGTGAACATCGGGCGCGGTAGCGTGGTGGTGACCGACGACCTGGTGGCTGCTCTTGAGCAACGGCGTATCGGCGGCGCGGCACTCGATGTGTTCGACGATGAGCCCAAAGTGCCGGACGCCCTCAAGCGCCTGAGCAATACCGTGCTCACCTCCCACGTGGCCGGCCTGTCGCCGGAAGCGGCCCACGACACGGTGCAGCGCGTGGCCGATAACCTGGTGGAATACTTCGCCGGCCGTCCCGTGCTGACACCCGTTAACCTGCCGCCACGCAACTAATAGCGTTTAGCCAGCGCCGACGCAAAAACTGACTACACTGCTTTGCGGGTATGCTCAGGACGTCGGTGCATGACCGGCGAAGGAACGCACAATGTTTGGCCACGGACTCGGCCCAGCCCGCCAACGCGGGGCCATCGGTTTGATCGGTGCCGTCACCCTTGGGGTCGCGCTGTTGTTTCTGCTGCTGGTGGTCGACAGCGGCCGCTTGTACCTGGAGAAGCGCAAGTTGCAGCGTGTGGCCGATACCGCCGCGCTGGAAGCGGTGAGCCGTAGCGGCAAGTGCGCGGCGCCGAATAACACTGCCGCACAATTTGCGACTCAAAGCGCGGCGCGCAACAGCTTCAAACTTAACGACAACCGCACACTGACGATCGCCTGCGGCACCTTGGCCACCGGTGCTGATTTTATGCGCACCTTCAGCGCCGACCCGGCCAAAACCGACGCGATCCGGGTCATTGCCACTCATCGCGTCCCCACCAGCGTCGCCCATGGACTGCTCACGTTGTTCTCGGCCAAACCGCTCAACATGATGACGCGCTTGAGCGCCACGGCGGTAGCTGCCGCGCCGACTCCGACGGTGGCGTCACTGACCATACGCAGCACCTTGTTAACCGTAGACAGCACCAAGTCCGTCGCCCTCAACGCTTTGATCGGCGGGTTGCTGGGCGGCAAGTTGCAACTCGACGCGGTGGGCTGGAACGGCTTGATCAATACCGATATCAGCTTACTCAAGTACCTGGATGCCTTGGCCATCCAATTGAACGTCAGTGCAGGCAACTACGACCAGTTGCTCAAGACTGACGCCACGGTTGGCCAATTGATCCAAGCCGCCATCGATGTGCTCAGGCTGGGCGGTGATGCCGTCAAGGTGGTGATCAACAATCTTGAAGCCATCAAACTGATCGCGCCAGGCACGCAGATCCTGCACTTGGGCGACTTGATCAATATCCAGAACGGTACGGACAAGACTGCGCTGGACGTGAACCTGCAACTGTTCAACCTGATCCAGGGCTTTGTGCAGTTGTCGAACAAGGCCAGCGCGGTCGCCGTGGAGTTGCCCATTGATGTGCTGGGCCTGATCGGTGTCACCGTCTCGACCAAAGTGATCGAGCCCGCGCAGGTCTCCAGCATCGGTAACCCGAAGGACATCGCCAAACACCCCATCTACGTCCGCACAGCCCAGGTGCGCACATTAATTTCGGTAAAACTGCCGATCGTCACGCTGGTCAATAACGTGCTGGGTGGCCTGGTGCAGACACTCAATGACCTGCTGGGCGGCCTTCTTGGGCTGCTCGACCCCAATTGTTGCTTGGTCGCCAGCCTTGAAATCGGCGACAAACTCGACATCGCCCTGGAAGCTGCCGGTGGCAGTGCCAAGGTCACGGATTACCGTTGCGACAGCGATAAAAAATCATTGTCGGTGCTCGGCGAAACGTCGGCATTACACGTGATGATTGGTCAGGTTGATCCGAAGGATCTGTTTTCATCCAAAGACGCGCTCAGCGCCGACGAATACCCGGTGGTGGATATCGGCACTAAAACCTGCAAGCGCGGCACGGGTGTCTGTGGCGACAGGCAGGCGTACGCGGCAGGCGGCCTGGGCATACGCGTCGACAGCAAGGTCCTGAACACCGAGCGCGCGCACACCTACACCGAGCCGCCCGCCGTTAACCAGCCGCCCACCTATTATCAGTTCGCCGCCTCGAATGTGGTCAGCAGCCTCAAGGAGACGCTCACCGGTATCCAACTGATCAACCATCCGCCGAAAATGGCCAGCCTGCTAGGCGCCGTACTCGGCCTCGTCACCGGCCTGGTCAACGGCTTGCTTTCAACCCTGGGCGGGTTGATTGCCGGGCTGCTCGGCCCGCTGCTCGACCCCATCGTCAACAACCTGCTCGCCGGCCTTGGCATTGACCTGGCAAAAGTCGAAATCGGTGCCAACCTGTCCTGCAACGCCGGTGGCCGGGCCATGCTGGTGATTTGAACACATCAGGCCCGCTGATCATCATCCAACACGCTAACCTATAAAGCCGCCCCGACCTTGTCGCTAGGCGGCGGTGCGCATTAGATTAGCTAATAGTCCAAGGCCTTTAGAATAAGCAGAAGGGATAAGCATGGCGCTTAACGACCAATCGACCCAGATTCGCCCAGGCGAAGAACTTGATGCCAGCCTCATCGATCCCTACCTCAAGGCCCATATTCCAGGCCTTAGCGGCACGGTCAAGATCAGCCAGTTCCCGGGTGGTGCGTCCAACCTGACTTACTTGCTGGAATACCCGGGCCAGGAATTCGTGTTGCGCCGCCCGCCCTTTGGCCACAAAGCCAAGTCCGCCCACGACATGGGCCGCGAGTACCGCATTCTCAACCAGCTTAAAGACGGCTTTCCTTATTGCCCCAAAGCCTATGTGCATTGCACCGATGAATCGGTGATCGGTGCCGAGTTCTATGTGATGGAGCGGGTCAACGGCATCATCCTGCGTTCCGACCTGCCGCCGGAACTGGGCCTGGACGCGGCCAAGACCGAAGCGCTGTGCAAAAGCTTTATCGACAAGTTCGTCGAGCTGCACCAAGTCGACTACAGCGCCTGCGGCCTGGCCGACCTGGGCAAGCCCGAAGGCTACGTAGAACGGCAGATCCGCGGCTGGAGCGACCGTTACGAAAAAGCCCTGACCCCCGACGCCCCGCGCTGGGAAGCCGTGCGCGCCTGGCTCAATGACAAGCTGCCGGCCGACCACCCGACCTCCAGCATCGTGCACAACGACTACCGCTTCGACAATGTGATCCTGGACCCCAACAACCCGATGCAGATCATCGGCGTGCTGGACTGGGAACTGACCACCCTGGGCGACCCGCTGATGGATTTGGGCAACACCCTCGCCTACTGGATCGAAGCTGCCGACCCTGCGCCCGTGCAACTGATGCGCCGCCAGCCGAGTAACGCGCCTGGCATGCTCACCCGCCGCCAGTTCGTCGATTACTACGCCGAGCGCTCGGGCATCCAGATCGACAATTTCGACTTCTACTACACCTACGGCCTGTTCCGCCTGGCTGGCATCGTGCAGCAGATCTACTACCGCTTCTTCCACGGCCAGACCCAGGACAAGCGCTTTGCGCAGTTCATTCACATGAACAAGCTGCTGGAGCAAATGAGCCTGAACGTGATCGGCAAATCCACCCTTTAAGGAGTTGTTATGTCCAAGACCCACCTGTTCGACCTCGACGGCAAGGTTGCCTTTGTGTCCGGCGCCAGCCGTGGTATCGGTGAAGCGATTGCCAAGTTGCTGGCCCAGCAAGGCGCCCATGTGATCGTCTCCAGCCGCAAGCTCGAAGGCTGCCAGCACGTGGCTGACGCGATCATCGCCGACGGCGGCAAAGCCACAGCGGTGGCCTGCCACATTGGTGAAATGGAGCAGATCACCCAGGTGTTCGCCGGCATCCGTGAACAGTTCGGCCGCCTGGATATCCTGGTCAACAACGCCGCGACCAACCCGCAATTCTGCAACGTGCTGGACACCGATCTGGGCGCATTCCAGAAGACCGTTGATGTGAATATTCGCGGCTACTTCTTCATGTCCGTGGAAGCCGGCAAGCTGATGCGCGACAACGGCGGCGGCAGCATCATCAACGTGGCGTCGATCAACGGGATTTCCCCGGGCGTGTTCCAAGGCATCTACTCGGTGACCAAGGCTGCCGTGATCAACATGACCAAGGTGTTTGCCAAGGAATGCGCGGCGTTTGGCATTCGCTGCAACGCCCTGCTGCCGGGCCTGACCGACACCAAGTTCGCCTCGGCGCTGGTGAAGAACGACGCGATCCTGAAAATGGCCCTGGCGCAGATCCCGCTCAAGCGCGTCGCCGACCCCAGCGAAATGGCCGGCGCGGTGCTGTTCCTGGCCAGTGATGCGTCGAGCTACACCACCGGTGTGTCGCTGAATGTGGATGGCGGCTTCCTGTCCTGATCACGCATTCGGCGGTTGCTGGCGAAAGCTCACCGCCAGGCGGTTCCAGCCACTGATGCTGGACACCGCCATGGTCAGGTCCACCAGTTCCTGCTCGCTGAACTGTGCGCGCACCGCCTTAAACAGTTCATCCGAGACGCTTGAGGTCGGCAGCGTTGCCACCGACTCGCTCCAGGCCAATGCGGCCTTCTCCCGCGCGGTAAAAAACGGCGAATCACGCCACACGCACAACGCAAACAGCCGCCGCTCGCTCTCGCCGCGCTGGCGTGCCGCCATCGAGTGCATGTCGGTGCAGAAACCACAGTGGTTGAGCTGCGAGACGCGGATCTTGATCAATTCCAGCAGCGTTTTTTCGATGGACAGGTCAAAGGTTGCGGCCTCGAGCATCAACATGCCCTTGAGCGCTTGCGGTGAAGCGGTGTAGTAATCCAGACGCGGTTCCATGGTCGGCTCTCGGGCAGGGCAAGTCATCACGTTCCAGCCTAGAGCCCTCAGACCGTGAGCCCTATAGCCAATCGCGCGGTTTATGCGCAGACCATTTTGAGGGCGCGCCGCGAACGCGTAGTCTTGTTACTGAGTGAATGCCTTGGAATGAAACATGGAACTGCACGTGGTGATCAACGGCCGCAAGGACCTGGCCGCACAGCTGTACCGGCAGTTGCGTGAGGCTATCGCGTCCGGACGCCTGGCCGCCGGTGCGCAATTGCCGCCCAGCCGTTTGTTGGCCGAGCAAATCGGCGTATCGCGAAAAACCGTGTCCGACACTTACGCCACCCTGACCTACGAAGGCCTGCTGGTGGGCAAGACCGGCCGTGGCACGTTCGTCAACGCCCATGCGCTACAGACCGAACGCGTGCAAACCGCCACCGACCTGGCCTGCGCCGCCAACCTGGGCAAGTGGGCGGCACTGCCCTCGCCCATGCGCCACCCCACGCGCGACAGCACCCTGCGCTATGAATTCATCGGTGGCGCCACCACCCGCAACCAATTCCCACAGGATGAATGGCGGCGCTGTACCCAGGATGCGTTGCGGCGTATCGCTCGCGACAGCGGCTTCTACAGCCAGCCGGAAGGTTTGCCGGCGTTGCGCGAGGCCATCGCCGGGCACATCGCCTTTTCCCGCGGGGTGAAAGGCCGCGCCGACGACATCGTGGTCACCAATGGCGCGCAACAGGCGCTGGACTTGATCGCCCGTGTCGTGCTGGAACCCGGCACCACCGTGGCCATGGAAGACCCCGGCTACAGCCCGGCGCGCCAGTTGTTCATGGCCATGGGTGCCAGCGTTGCCGGTGTGCCGGTAGATGCACAAGGCATTGAGGTGGATAAGATCCCCGATGGCACGCGGCTGATCTACGTGACCCCGTCGCACCAATTCCCCCTCGGCATGCCGATGAGCGTGGCGCGCCGTGAAGCCTTGCTGGCGCGTGCGTTCGAGCTGGGGGCGATCATCATCGAGGACGACTACGACAGCGAATTTCGCTACGCAGGCCGCCCCACCGACTCGCTGCAAAGCATGGACACTCGCGGCATCGTCACCTATGTGGGGACCTTTTCGAAAACCCTGCTGCCGGAGCTGCGCCTGGGCTATGCGGTGCTGCCACCGGCCATTTACGGCGCGGTGCTCAAGGCCAAGCAATTGACCGATCAACACAGCTCCACGCTGGCGCAGTGGGCACTGGCCAGGTTCATCAGCGAAGGCTATTTGCAAAAGCATATTCGCCGCTGCCACACGGTGTATGCCGGGCGCCGCGAGCGCATCCTGCAGCGCCTGGCGGGTGATTTGTCGCCGTGGTTTGAAGCGGTGCCCACTGAAGCGGGGTTTCACATGGCGGCGCTGTGCAAGGTGGCGGTGAATATCCCGTTGCTGATGGAATTGGCACGGCGGGTGGAGGTGGGGCTTTACCCGGTGGATGTATTCTTCCATGACACACCCGTTCGGCACGGTTTGATCATCGGCTTTGGTGCCATCGAGTTACTCGATATCGACCCGGCGCTAGACAGGGTGCGCGATATTCTCCAGCAGATTGGCTAGCAGGTTTTCCAACGGATTGGTCATTGGTGCCCTGCCGCCTGTGGCGTAGGGTGATGAGGTCTCGAACACTTTGGAAACCTCAGCATGAAACGACTGCTCGCTGCCACCCTGATGCTCGCCTCGCTCAGCGCCTTTGCCCACGAGCCTGTTTACGACCAAGAATCCATCAAGGTGCTGCAAGCGCACGCCTTGACCAATGTGCCCGGCAAGAAAACCCTCATGCTCACCGTCGATTACGCGCCGGGCCAGGCCAGCGTGCCGCACAGCCACACTGGCACGGCCGTGGCGTATGTGTTGCAAGGCGAGATCACCTCACGGGTCAACGATGAAAAGGCGATAACCTACAAGGTGGGTGAATCGTTTTATGAACCGGCGGGGTCGCGGCACTTTGAATCGAGCAATGCGAGCCAGACTGAACCGGCGAAGCTACTGGTGGTGATGGTGCTGGATGATAAGGCTGAGGTGCTGACGCCGCTTAAACAATAATTCGCCACGTCGCTGAACACCTGTAGGAGCGGGTTCAGCCAGTCAGGGGCGTTTGAACTGGCGGCGAAGGTCCTCGATATGCGCTCGGCAAGCGCAACCTTCCAGATGATCATTGACCATGCCCATCGCCTGCATCAGCGCGTACATCGTGGTCGGCCCGACAAAAGACCAACCACGTTTCTTCAACGCCTTTGATAACTGCAACGAGGCCGGGGACGTCGGGTTACCAGTCCAGTACGCCATGTCCACCACGGCCGGGCGCTCCTCATCACTCGGTTCAAACGCCCATATCCACCGCGCCAGCGAGCCGGTTTCATCCACCAGCTCACACGCCCTGCGCGCATTGTTGATGGTGGACACAATCTTCGCCCGATTGCGCACAATGCCGGGGTCATTCATTAAGCGCTCTATATCCGCCTCACCGTACTGAGCCACACGGCGAAAATCGAAGCCTTCGAACGCCACTCGAAACTGTTCGCGCTTGCGCAAGATAGTGATCCACGCCATACCCGCCTGAAACCCCTCCAGGCAAATTTTCTCGTACAGCTGGATATCGTCGGCCACCGGCACGCCCCACTCGTGGTCGTGGTAACGCGGGTACTGCGCCGCCGCTGCGCGCCAGGCGCAGTGGGTGCGCCCTGTTGCGTCCGTGGTCAATCCAGGTTTGTCCATCCATCACCTCGTCAATCTTGCCGTGGATGATAAGCGAAAATTCTTCCAACCCACCCACCGCTCAAGCATCGACCTTAGCGACCAACTGGTCAGACCGGCACCTGTCAATCGTCCAATATTTACTTGTAGTTTCAAAAAAACCCAGCGTAGACTGGCTGCGCACTGGACTTACCGGTAAGACCACAACAATTAAGCCCTGGAACCACCAGGGCACCGAATAGAGATCCCTCCCATGCTCAGATGGTGCTCGCGTTCGATTTTCCTGCAAGTCGTGATTGGCCTGATGCTCGGCGTAGCCTGCGGCCTGGCCCTCCCCGAATTCTCCTCGCAACTCAAACCCCTGGGTGACGGCTTTATCAAGCTGATCAAAATGCTGATTGGCCTGATTGTGTTCTGCGTGGTGGTCAGCGGGATTTCCGGCGCTGGCGACTTGAAGAAAGTCGGGCGCATTGGCCTCAAGTCGGTGATCTACTTTGAAGTGTTGACCACCGTCGCCCTGGTGATCGGCCTGATCATGGCCTTCAGCACCGGAATCGGCCAAGGCGCGAATATCCATCTGGAACAGTTGTCGTCCGCCGGTTTGAACGAACTGGCCGACAAGGGTCAACATATTCGCGGTACCAGCCAGTTCCTGATGGAGCTGATCCCCAATTCGGTGATCGGCGCCTTTGCTGACAATAACGTGCTGCAAGTGCTGCTGTTCTCGGTGCTGTTCGGCAGCGCGCTGAACTTAGTGGGCGAAGCGGCTTGCGGCATCTCGCGGCTGATCAACGAGCTGAGCCACGTGATCTTCCGCATCATGGGCATGATCGTGCGCCTGGCGCCGATTGGCGTGTTCGGCGCTATCGCCTTTACCACCAGCACTTACGGCCTGGATTCGCTGCAGCACTTGGGCAGCCTGGTGGGTTTGTTCTACCTGACCTGCTTTGCGTTTGTCGCCGTGGTGCTCGGCCTGGTGATGCGCCTGTCCGGCCTGCGTATGCTGGCGCTGCTCAAATACCTGCGTGAAGAGTTGCTGATCGTAATGGGCACCGCTTCCTCAGACGCGGTGCTGCCGCAGATCATGCGTAAACTCGAGCACCTGGGCATTGGCAGCTCGACGGTAGGCCTGGTGATTCCGACGGGCTATTCGTTCAACCTCGACGGCTTCTCGATCTACCTGACCCTGGCCATCGTGTTTATCGCCAATGCCACCGGTACGCCGCTGTCGATGACCGACTTGCTGACCATCCTGCTGGTGTCGCTGATTACCTCCAAGGGCGCGCATGGGATTCCAGGCTCGGCGCTGGTAATTCTGGCAGCGACCCTCACCGCCATCCCGGCAATTCCGGTGGTGGGTCTAGTGCTGGTGTTGGCGGTGGACTGGTTCATGGGCATTGGCCGCGCGTTGACTAACTTGATCGGCAACTGTGTCGCCACCGTGGCCATTGCCCGTTGGGAAAAAGACATCGATATTCAGCGCGCCAACAAGGTGCTCGACGGTCAGCAGGGTTATGCCTTCCAGGCCAAGAAGCCGGTACTACCGGCGCATCAAGAGTTTTAAGCGATTTCATAAACAACACAGATCAACTGTGGGAGCTGGCTTGCCTGCGATAACGGTGGGTCAGCAATAGAGATGTTGACTGACCGTCAGTCATCGCAGGCAAGCCAGCTCTCACACTGGATCGTCACAAGACTCACCAGTGTATTTGCACTATCAAGGAGACGTAGACGTGATCAGCACCTCAACCGTCGTCAATTCAGTCGTAGAAAAACTGCGCGCCGCACTCAAGCGCGGCCAGTGGCGGCGTGGCGAAATGCTGCCCGGCCAGCGTGAACTGGCCGAACAGATGGGCATCAGCCGCCCCAGCCTGCGCGAAGCGGTGATCGTGCTGGAAACCCTCGGCCTTGTGCGCTCTATGCCCGGCAAAGGTGTGGTAGTGCTGGAAACCAGCGTCAGCGAACCGCAATCGACCGACGCGGTGGCCGACGCCAGCCTCGAAGACATCCTGCAACTGCGCTACACCCTTGAGCCGTTTATCGTCGGCTTGGTCGCCCAATCGATCAGCAGCAAGGAAGTCGGCCAACTGCGTCTCACGCTGATGGACATGCGCGAAGCCCTCGACGCCGGCGACGCCGAAGCGGGCATGAACGCCTACATCGGCTTCCATGAGGCGTTGTTTGCGCTGACCTCCAACCCAATCTTTCAGAACGTGGTGCAACAGACCAGCAACGCCCTCAAGCAAAGCGCTGAGGTGCTGCGCAACTCGCCCGAACATTTGGCGGAACGCTTACAGGAAAACGAAGCCGTGGTGCGCGCGATCCGCAATAAAAACAGCGCCCTGGCCAGTGCCGAGATGCGTCGGCACATCCTCCAGGAAGGCCTGCGCATGGGCATTCGCTTGAACATCCCGGACGACCACCTGAGCAGCTGATTTTTTGGAGACCGGCCATGACCGCCCACGCCCTGCAACGCAAGCCCATCCTCCCTGCCCTGCGCCTGGTGTCCGGCAAAAAGCCCTCGGTGGATGACATCTACCCGCGCTTGTTCGATGCCATCCTCGAACAACGCATCGCCCCTTCCAGCCGTTTTACTGAAGAAGGCCTGGGCGAAATCTTTGGTGTGAGCCGCAGCGTGATTCGCCGGGTATTGGCCAAACTGTCGCACCAGCAAGTGATCATCCTGCGCCCCAACCAGCGCGCCCAAGTGGCGGCGCCGGATGCCCAGCAAACGCGGCAGATTCTGGAAGCGCGGCGTTTGACCGAAATCACCGTGGTGCAGCTGGCCTGTGCCCAGGCAACACCGACGCAGATCCGTCAGTTACGCGAGTTGATCGCCCGGGAACGTGAGTGCATTGAGCGCGACCAACGCGGGCCAGCGATTCGACTGTCCGGGGAGTTTCACCTGCAATTGGCCGCGATGGCACGTAACGCGCCCTTGGCGCAGTTCCTCAACAGCCTGGTGCCATTGACCTCGCTGATCATTGCCCAGTACGAGGCGCAAGCCTGCACGTATTGTGCGTGGCAGGAACATATGGCGATTGTGGATGCGCTGGAACAACGCGATGTGAGCAGCGCGATCGGCCTGATGACCCAGCACCTGGATCACCTGGAAGCGAAACTGCTGAAACTCAACTGACGCAAACTACCGCGCCGGTGTTTGGCGCCATCAGGTGTCTTCTCGCTTGATCCACTTGGGCACGTTGGGCGCCTGATAACTCAGCACTGCGGCCAGCAAACGCTCCACGTTCGGTTCAACGATGAGCATGTCGCGGTGCACAGGCTTTAAAAACGCCTCACTGACAACCGTGTCGAGGAACGTGGCCAGGCCGTCGTAAAAACCGTTGATGTTCAGCAAGGCGCAAGGTTTTGCGTGCTGCCCCAGTTGCGCCCAGGTCCACACCTCAAACAACTCTTCGAACGTACCGATGCCGCCGGGCAACGCGATAAAGCCGTCGGACAGCTCAGCCATCAGCGCTTTGCGCTCATGCATGGAGCTGACGATCCGCAGGTCTTGCAAGCCGGTGTGGGCCAGTTCTTTCTCGGCCAGGAACCCCGGCATCACACCGATCACTTCACCGCCACTGGCCAGCGCGGCGTCGGCCACCGCGCCCATCAAGCCAACCGAGGCACCACCGTAGACCACACCGATACCCGCCTTGGCCAGCGCATGGCCCAGTTGAGCCGCCATCTCCGAGTACACCGGCAACCGGCCCGGGCTTGAACCTGAGAAAATACAAAGTCGCATACAGCCTCGCTTGATCTGGTTGTGTTGGAGTACAGCCCTAATTTAACGACGCTGATAAATCAGCACCAGGCCTATCCGCTCACGGCAGGCTACCGCATACATGACGTAATCGCACAACAGGGTTTATACGATAGAAAGGTTTTTCGCGTATTTACTGACAGCACAGATGACCAACTATCCGCACAATGCGGGCACTCCAGAAAGCCTTACACGCGGGTGAATACCTCTATGCAAGCCCTGACCTTTACGCTAATCGCTGCCCTGTTCATTCCCTTTGCACAAGCAGGTGAGAAGGCCGCGACCGACACTCATGTCATCACCGATGCGAACCCTGTGTGGTTGCTTGAACGGCCCTACCCCGAAGGCCCGATGTTGGCCGCACGTACCTTTGGTGGCAGCGCTTACGGTGATCACCCTATGAAGGCTAACCTTGTGATCAGCTGTCACCCGCAGAACCCAAAAGCCGGCCTGTCGCTGGAGATCATCCCGCAATCACTGGGCTGGGACGTCGACCCATTTGAAGGCAAGGATGCCAGCGCAAATGGGCCACTGAGTATCACGACAGGCACACGCGCCGCCGTCGAACACGTGGTCAGTGGTGCCTGGAATTACGGCGGGATTTTCCAGATGGGTTTGGTCTTTGAACTCAGCACCTCTGTCCCGCGAGAGGAATTAGCCTACTGGGCCACCGATGCCTCGCGCGGGCAAACCCTGACACTTTCGTTGGCCCCCGCCACTGAGGGCGGCAAGCCGCTGACGGCATCGTTCTTATTGCCGGCAAACAACAACGGGTTGAAGAAAGCCATCCAGCCTTGCCTGGGCCCTGCTGGCGCGGCTACACGCTAACCTGTGGAGATCAAAATGTGGGCGCTGGCTTGCCTGCGATAGCGGTGGGTCAGCCGGCCCATCCTTCGCAGAAAGACCGCTAGCGCAGGCAAGCCAGCTCCCCCAGTTGACCCCGTTGTTTGACAAAGCGTGTTCCAACAAAAAGCCCCCGCATCTCACGATACGGGGGCTTTGGTTTTACTGCCTGATCAAGCCGGTTGCAGCACCGACTGACCACTCAGCGCCAGGTCCAGCAATTCACGGTTAGCGACCGCGTACATGGCGTAGTCCGTGCCGACGGCGGCACGAATTTCCACCATCATTGCGCGCCAGCGATCGGCCATGTCCTGGTGCTGCTCAAGCCACAGGGCCACGCGGGCTTCCATGTCGTGTGGCGCGTCGGCCATTTGCAGTACCGAGATAGTGATCGCCCGTTGCTGCCAGTCCACGTCGTCGCGGAAGGCTTCGCGGGCTGCGGCTTGCCAGTTGTTGGCCACCGGCAGATCGCTGATCTGCTGCAGGTACCACGGCAAGTCGAGGGCGCTGCCGACGGCGAAGTAGGCCTTGGCCACTTCGGCAGCGTCATGCCCGGTCACGTCAGCGGCTTCGATGATCGGCAGCAAGGTGTACAGGTGAGTCGTGCCTGCAACCATGCGCGCCAACAACTCCGGTACGCCCGCTTCGGTGTAAGCCAGGTAGCGGGTCTGCCAACCTTCACGGGTCGGGCCTTCCAGCAGTTCGTCGAGCTTGAGGCCCAACGCCGCCAGGTGCGGACCGAAGTGTGCGGTGTCGCGGCCAGCGTCCTGCTCGTTGCGACGGCTGCGCAGGAACCAGCGCGTAGCGCGACGGCCCAGGCGCATCAGCTCGTCCATCAGTTCCAGTTGCACTTCAGCAGAAACCTGGTGGTCCAGGGCCTCTATTTGGCGGAACCAGTGCGGGAGGTGGAAGATGTCGCGCACGATCACGTAAGCGCCGGCCACGTTCGCCGGGCTCATGCCGGTTGACTCTTTGAGTCGTTGAACGAAGGTGATACCCATGTGGTTGACCAGGTCGTTGGCGATCTGGGTGCTGACGATTTCGCGCTTGAGGCGGTGGCGACGCATGGCTTCGCCGAACTTGGCGACCAGGCTCGGTGGGAACGCGGTCTCCATGTCCCGGGTCAGGTAATCGTCATCCGGTACCAGCGATTTGAGCAGCGCTTCCTTGAGGTCGATTTTGCTGTACGAGATCAACACCGACAGCTCAGGACGCGTCAGGCCTTTGCCGGTCGCGGCGCGCTCGCTGAGCTGCTCCTCGGTCGGCAAGTACTCGATGGCGCGGTCCAGCTTGCCACGGGCTTCCAGGTCGCTCATCAGGCGCTTGTACTCGGCAGCACGCTCGTAGGCACGGCGCGCCGCCAAGGACAGAGCCTGGGTCTGCTTGTAGTTGTTGCCCAACACCAGGTGGCCGACTTCGTCGGTCATGCTCGCCAGCAGTTGGTTGCGCTGCTTGTCGGTCATGTCACCGGCCTGCACCACTTCGTTGAGCAGGATCTTGATGTTCACTTCGTGGTCGGAGCAGTCCACACCACCGGCGTTGTCGATGAAGTCGGTATTGGAACCGCCGCCATTGAGACCGAATTCCACACGACCCAGCTGGGTCATGCCGAGGTTACCGCCCTCGCCCACGACCTTGCAGCGCAGCTCGTTGCCGTTGACGCGCAGCGCGTCGTTGGCCTTGTCGCCCACGTCGGCATGGCTTTCAGTACTGGCCTTGACGTAAGTACCGATGCCGCCGTTCCACAACAGGTCCACCGGCGCCTTGAGCAAGGCGTTCAGCAGTTCGGTCGGGGTCAACTTGTCGGCCCGGATGTCGAAGCGCTCTTTCATCTGTGGCGAGATGGCAATGCTCTTCGCGCTGCGCGAGAAGATGCCGCCGCCTTCAGACATGATGCTGGTGTCGTAGTCGGTCCAGGCTGAACGCGGCAGCTCGAACATGCGCTGACGCTCGACGAAGCTGGTCGCCGGGTTCGGGTTTGGATCGATGAAGATGTGCAGGTGGTTGAAGGCCGCGACCAGTTGCAGCTTGTCGGACATGAGCAAGCCGTTACCGAACACGTCACCGGCCATATCGCCGACGCCCACCACGGTGATGCTGTCTTCCTGTACGTTGATGCCGCGCTCACGGAAGTGACGTTGCACACCAACCCACGCGCCCTTGGCGGTGATGCCCATTTTCTTGTGGTCGTAACCGGCGGAACCACCGGAAGCGAACGCGTCGCCCAGCCAGAAGCCGTAATCGATGGCGATGCCATTGGCGATGTCGGAGAAGGTCGCCGTGCCTTTGTCCGCAGCCACGACCAGGTACGGGTCATCATCGTCATGGCGCACGACGTTGGCCGGTGGCACCAGGGCCCCGTCCTTGAGGTTGTCGGTAATGTCCAACAGGCCGGAAATGAAGATGCGGTAGCAGGCGATTCCCTCGGCCGCGATCTCGTCCCGGGTGCCGCCCAATGGCAGGCGACGCGGCAGGAAGCCGCCTTTGGCGCCCACTGGCACGATCACCGAGTTCTTCACTTGCTGAGCTTTTACCAGGCCGAGCACTTCGGTACGGAAGTCTTCTTCACGGTCGGACCAACGCAGGCCACCACGCGCCACGTTGCCGAAGCGCAGGTGCACGCCTTCAACACGCGGGGAGTAAACGAAGATTTCAAACTTCGGCACCGGCTTAGGCAGCTCAGGAATCGCGCGCGGGTCAAACTTGAAGCTGAAGTACGACTTGTTCTGGCCGTTGGCGTCGGTCTGGTAGAAGTTGGTGCGCAGTGTGGCCTTGATCAGGTCCAGGTAGCGACGCAGGATGCGGTCTTCGTTGAGCACCTGAACGTCGTCCAGGGCGGAGAGGATCGCTTGTTCCAGGCGTTGCTGCTTGTCTTCCAGGTCATCGGCGGTGAGCTTGCGCGCCAGATAGAAACGGGTCTTGAACAACCGGGTCAACTCGCGAGCGATGTCGGTGTGGTTGTTCAGGGTGCTGGCGATGTAACCGAGGTCGAAGCCCAGGCGGATCTGCTTCATGTAACGCGCGTAGGCACGCAGCAGCGCCACGTCGCGCCATGGCAGGCCGGCGGTGAGGACCAGGCGGTTGAACGCATCGTTTTCGGCATCGCCGTGGACGATGTGCACGAACGCGTCTTGCAGGGTGTCGTTGAGCTGCTGGATGTCCAGGTTCACGCCTTCGGCGGCGATGAACGCGAAATCATGAATCCAGAACTCGCGACCATTGGCGCGACGCAGGCGGTACGGGAATTCACCCAGCACGCGCAGGCCGAGGTTTTCCAGGATCGGCAGCACGTCGGACAGTGCCAGCGGCGTGTCGGCGTGGTAGAGCTTGCAATGCAGCTCGCGTTGGCCGGAAATCTGGCCCAGCGGCTGGTAGAAGCTCATCACCAGTGGGTTGGTTTCGGTCAGGCTGTTGAGGTGCTGCATGTCGACCACGGCCGAGTGCGCGGCAAAACGTTCGCGGTAGCCGGCCGGGAAGCCTTTCGGGAAGTCTGCCAGCACGTTGGTGCCCTGGGCTTCGCCGAAGCTCTCGACCACAAGGCTTGAGTAGTCGTCCTGCCAGCTGCGGCAGGCCTGCACCACTTCTTTTTCCAGTTGCAGCGTGTCGATGTCCAGGCGGTTTTTGGGGTCAACCCGCAGAATCAGCTGTACACGGGCCAGCACGGACTCAGAGAAGAAGGTCCAGAATTCGCAATCCGAGGCTTTCAGGCGATCCATCAGCACTTGCTGGATCTTCTGGCGCACTTCGGTGGAATAGATGTCGCGCGGCACGTAGGCCAGACAGTAGCAGAAACGACCGTAAGGGTCTTTGCGCAGGAACACGCGAATCTTGTTGCGCTCCTGGATCTGCACGATCGACATCACGGTGCTGAACAGCTCGTCGACCGGGGTCTGGAACAGGTCATCACGCGGCAGTACTTCAACCACCTGGGCCAGCTCTTTGCCCAAGTCAGCTTTCGGCTGGCAGCCCGAACGACGTTCGATTTACGCCACTTTGCTACGGATATACCGAATCCCTCC
>NZ_UYXQ01000045.1 GCF_900624995.1 Pseudomonas antarctica | reverse complement strand
GGGTGGGTAGCCCCCAAGTGGGGAAACGAGGGCACCGGCCCGATAGTGCCGTGGCCGCACATGCCGAGGTACCCGGCGTTGTTGAAGAAAATCACCCCGCACGTGGCGCCGGGCGTGACCGGCTCGCAATACAGCGCGCCGACCAATACGTCATTGCCTCGCGGCTCGAGCAGGCAGGCGCGGCGCCATTGATCGTGCTCGGTGCGCAGGGTGTTGAGCTGGTCGGCGATGGTGGTGCCCCTCAGCTCGGGAAACCCGCTCATCACCAGCCGTGTAGGTTCGCCGCCGGTGTGGGAGTCAATAACGTGCAGGCGCTTCATAAAACGCTCCATTCAGTGAGTGGCCGGGGACAAGGGCACAGCATGGTGAGGTTCGCTGACGGTTTCGCTTTCGTCGTTTTCATGTTCCAGGCGCACGAGGTGTGCAGGCACACCGGTGGCGGCGCCCCAGTAATAAATGCCCAAGGCGCAGACCGCGACGACCAGCGTGTCAAACGGGTGGCTGAGCACGCCGATGCCGCCAAAACTGCCGAGTTTGGAGAGCAGGATGGTCACCGCGTAGAAGCCGATCAGCCACGCCGACGAACGCACTTGCTGCTTGATATTCAGGTGCGCCGTCGGCACCCAGCGTGCGCACAGCAGGTACACCACAAACATCAGGATCTGCAGGCCGAGCAGCCACGACACGGTGCTCCAGCCGGACCAGTACACGATCAGCGCGGCGATGATGAACGACAGCGGGCCGAGCACCGCCATGCCCTTGACCCGGAACGGCCGCGTCATGCCCGGTGCATTGCGGCGCAGCGCGGCGACGGTCACCGGAGCGACGGCGTAGCTCAAGATCAACGCGGCAGATACCACGTTGATCAGCGCTTCCCAGGACGGGAACGGCAGGGTCCAGAACACCGACAAGCCAAAGGTCAGCCACAGCGCCGGGCGCGGGATGCCGGATTTTTCGTCGATACGCGTGAAGACCTTGAAGAACGTGCCGGTCTGCGCCCAGCCATACACCACGCGCGGGGTGGCGTTCATGTAGATATTGCCGCAGCCGCTGGGCGAGATCACCGCATCGGCGACCACCAGGTAGGCCAGCCAGCCTACGCCCAGTGCCAAGGCGATATCGCGATAAGGCAGCGCCAGGTCCTTGCTGATCCCGGCCCAGCCGTTGGCGAGCATCTCGGTCGGTACGCCGCCGAGGAACGCGGTTTGCAGCAGTACATAGATCGCCGTCGACAGCAGCACCGACAGGATCAATGCAATTGGAATCGTGCGTTGCGGGTTTTTCACTTCACTGGCCACCGAGATGATCGGCGTCAGGCCTAGATAAGCAAAGATCACCCCGCCAGCTGACACCGCCATCTCAATGCCCGAGAGCCCGAACGGCGCAAAACCCTGCACCTGAAAGTTCGCCGGTTTGAAGAAGGTGAACAGCACACCGATCACCAGCAGCGGCACGATGAACTTGAACACGCTTACCAAGTTGTTGGCGATGGCGAACGTCTTTACGCTGCGGTAGTTGAGGACAAAGAACAGGCACAGCAGGGCGAATTGCATCAGCCAGCCCAAGGTGGTCGGGTCGCTGGAACCGGCCTTGGTCAGCTCGGGAAACCACGCGGCGGCGTATTGGCGCGAGGCGACCACTTCAATCGCCACCAGGCTTGAAAACGCGATCAGCGTGATAAAGCCCATCAGGTAGCCCAGCAGCGGGCCGTGGGAATACACCGGGTAACGCACCACACCACCGGCACGCGGCAGGGCGGCGCCGAGTTCGCAGTAAACGATGCCCAGCAGCAGCACGGCGAAACCGCCGATCAACCAGGAAATAATGCCCGCCGGCCCGGCAATGGCCGAGACGTGGCTGGCCGCGAACAGCCAGCCCGAACCAAAGATGGCGCCCAGCCCGATAAAGGTCAGGTCCATCAGTGAAAGTTGTTTTTTGAACTTGCCTTGAGCAGACATGGCGGCGCCTTCTTGTGAGTTATTGGATAGGCAGGTAGTGGCGCTATCCTGAACCCAGCAAAGGCGATGGCGATTGATGTTTTGCGCGTGTGTGGATGACGAATTCGGCACAGTTTTTCGCGCTCGACAGCCACGCCGGCTTGGGGCAATCTGCTAAAAAAATGGGAAGACCACGCCATGTTGCCGAGCGCATTTGCGAGCCTTTTTCAGGCCAGTCGCCCCCACAACATCGAACAGCTATTGGCCGGGGTGGCGCAGCTGTTGCCGATCTTGGACGTGATCCCGAATGCCGCGATTTTTATCAAGGACATTGAGGCCCGCTACGTGCTCGCCAACCGCACGCTGGTGCAACGCTGCGGTCTCAGGCAGTTGCAACCGCTGTTGGGCAAGACCAGCGCCGAGGTGTTCCCGGCGCAACTGGGGCCGGGTTATACCGAGCAGGATCGGCGCGTATTGGAGCAGGGGTTTGTGCTCGAGGATCAGCTTGAACTGCATTTGTATGGCACTCGCGAACCCGGCTGGTGCCTGACGCACAAGTGGCCGCTGTACAGTGATGATGGCCAGATCATCGGCCTGGCGGGTATCTCGGTCGACCTGCAATCGGCCAGCGAAACCCACCCGGCGTACCAGCGCCTGGCCGCCGTGGACGAGTACATCCGCACGCATTTCAACCGACGCGTCAGCCTCGGTGAACTGACGCGCATCGCCGGAATTTCCGTGGCACAGCTGGAGCGTTACTGCAAGCGCGTGTTCCACCTCACGCCTCGGCAGATGATCCAGAAGGTGCGCCTGGAGCATGCGCATCGGTTGTTGCACACCGACCTGCCGATCACCGACGTGGCGCTGCAATGCGGCTATACCGACCATAGCGCGTTTACCCGCCAGTTCAAGGCACTGACCGGGTTTACGCCGAGGCAGTATCGGCAGGCGACGGGAGGTTCCCTTTAACGGCGGTGGCTTTTGGTTTGCACACCGTTGCAGCCAGGGTTTTGGCCTCTGCCGAGCCGATGGCGTTTCAGCAAGTTGACCACCGTCAACCAGGCAATCACCACAAGCCCATCAGATAGGCAATCACCAGCATCAGGTTAGATTCCCAGCCGCCACCGGACTTCAGGGTATCGCTGACGAACTGTGCGACCTCGGGATTGGACAGTCGAACGATAACAACGGACTGGCTTACCACCCCCACCTGTATAAACCCTGTTCCAGGTTGATTGATAAATACCGGACCGCCCGAGTCGCCATTACTGGGAAACGGTCCTCCCGCTGCCAAGACACCGATGCAAAAACTCGTCTGCGAATTCAGGCTCGGGATGAACGCTGTGCACTCAGCATCGGAGATGCGCGGCATCGAAGCCTGTTGTAACCGGTCGGCACTTGCGGGCAGTGCGGTGTCACCCCAGCCTGCGGCGATCATTGTCTTCTCGCTGTCTTCCAATCGCTGCGCACTGGCCACTCGGTGCATCGGGGCAACACCGGTGACAGCGCGCTCAAGTTGCAGCAGCGCTATATCGTAGACAAGCGCTTGCTCAAACTTGGGGTGAGAGACAATGGTTTTCACGGCCACAGTCTGTCCCTGTTGTGTGTGGCTAAGTTGGGTAGCACCGACAATGACCTCGATCTGCGAAGGCTCTGTATTGACCAGGCAGTGGGCAGCGGTGAGCACCCACGTGGGTGAGATCAGCGAGGCGCCACAACCATGGCGCTCCAGAGGGGTTGCGCCGGACGCTTTGAATTGAATCGTTGTCATGAACGGAAAACGGCCATCGGCCGCGTCAATGCCACCGACGATGGCGTGAGAGATGCAGGGGAAAGCGCTGGCGCCTAAGGTAATGGCGCTCAGTAGCCACCCTTTAGCGCTATGAAAAAGGCGATATAGAGCCGAGCGATTGGCGTTGTTGTCCATGTCAGGATCTCCTAGTGGGCTGGGTGATAGTGCGTTCTTTACGGTCAGCATGATCAATAACTAAATAACGCCATTGATCGTTAAACACGCGCAGGACACACTGCTCGACCAGTAGGGGAAACGACCTGCAAACTAAAACGACACGGCCTGCGGTCCGCCATAGCCAATCAACCTTGTGTGCAACTGACAGAACGCCGTCACCTTCAACCTGCTGTGGCCGTCGGGTCGCCAGGTGCCCCTCAGGCTGCGCGTGCGGATTGATTTTTTCAGCAGCCGAATCGGGTTTCTGTGCTGACCCTGCGCGGTTAATGCAACGAATCGCGCCCGTCGCCGCTCCTATGCTTACGAGTAACCTTTTCACGCACACAGGTAATGGGCTTATGACGGCGGCGGACAACGATCATGTGAACTGGCTGGTTGAGCAATCGATGCTGCATGCGGCGCGTCAGCGCGCCAAGCTCTATTCCGGGCAAGGGCGTCTATGGCAACAGCCGTATGCGCATACCCGCCCGCGTGATGCCTCAGCCTTGTCGTCGGTATGGTTTACGGCCTACCCAGCCTCGATTGTGACCCGTGAAAATGGCACGGTGCTTGAGGCGCTGGGGGATGAAAGCCTGTGGCACGCGCTGTCGAAGATCGGCATCCAAGGCATTCACAACGGTCCGCTGAAAAAGTCCGGCGGGCTTTGCGGCACGCGGCATACGCCGACCATCGACGGCAATTTCGACCGCATCAGTTTTGAAATCGACCCGCAACTGGGGACCGAGGCGCAGTTGCAGGCGCTGACACGCATGGCGGCTGCGCACAATGCGGTGATCATCGATGATGTGATCCCATCGCATACCGGTAAGGGCGCCGATTTTCGCCTGGCCGAGATGGCGTATGAGGACTACCCCGGGCTCTACCACATGGTCGAAATCCGCGAGGAAGACTGGCCGTTGTTGCCCGATGTCGCCGAGGGCCGTGACGCACAGAACCTCGGCCCGCTGCAGGTGGACGCGCTGCGCGACAAGCATTACATCGTTGGCCAGTTACAGCGGGTGATCTTCTTCGAGCCTGGCGTAAAGGAAACCGACTGGAGCGCGACGCCGGTGGTCATGGGGGTGGATGGCAAGCCGCGGCGCTGGGTCTACTTGCATTACTTCAAGGAAGGCCAGCCGTCGCTGAATTGGCTGGACCCTTCGTTTGCCGCGCAACAAATGATTATTGGCGACGCCTTGCATGCGATTGATGTGATGGGCGCCAAGATTCTACGCCTGGACGCCAACGGCTTCCTCGGTGTGGAGCGCAAACTGGATGGCACGGCCTGGTCGGAAAGCCATCCGCTGTCGATCACCGGCAACCAGTTGCTCGGCGGTGCGATTCGCAAGGCCGGTGGGTTCAGTTTTCAAGAGTTGAACCTCACCGTCGACGATATCGCCGCGATGTCTCACGGCGGCGCCGACCTGTCCTATGATTTCATCACGCGCCCAGCCTATCAGCACGCATTGCTGATGGGCGACACCGAGTTCCTGCGCCTGATGCTGCGCGAGATGCACAGCCAGGGCATTGACCCGGGTTCGCTGATCCATGCGTTGCAGAATCACGATGAGTTGACCCTGGAACTGGTGCATTTCTGGACCTTGCATGCCCACGACAGTTACCTCTTCCAGGGGCAGACCTTCCCCGGCAACATCCTGCGCGAGCATATCCGCGAGCAGATGTACGAACGCTTGGCCGGCGAGCATGCGCCGTATAACCTCAAATTTGTCACCAATGGCGTGTCTTGCACCACCGCCAGCATCATCACGGCCGCCCTGGGCATTCGCGACCTTGAGGCGATTACACCGACTGATATCGAGCAGATCCGCCAGATCCATTTGCTGTTGGTGATGTACAACGCCATGCAGCCTGGGGTGTTTGCCTTGTCGGGCTGGGATTTGGTCGGTGCGCTGCCGCTGGCCGCCGATGAAGTCGCGCACTTGATGGTCGATGGCGATACCCGCTGGGTGCATCGCGGGGCCTACGACTTGGTGGACCTGAACCCGGATGCCGAGCGATCGGCTGGGCAGATGCCACGCTCGAAAACCTTGTACGGCAGCCTCAACAGCCAGTTGCAGGACCCGGAGTCGTTTGCCTCGCAACTGCAAAAAATTCTTGCGGTGCGCAGTGCCTACGGGATCGCCGCCAGCCGGCAGATTCTGGTG
Organism: Pseudomonas antarctica; assembly: GCF_900624995.1. Taxonomy (GTDB): domain Bacteria; phylum Pseudomonadota; class Gammaproteobacteria; order Pseudomonadales; family Pseudomonadaceae; genus Aquipseudomonas; species Aquipseudomonas antarctica. The sequence goes on along the minus strand of NZ_UYXQ01000045.1, from coordinate 22,598 downwards.
CCGGATGTCGAACATCCAGGCTTGCTGATCATGGTTCACGAATTGCCGGCCGGGAAGGGCACGCAGATTACCGCGCTTAACTTCGGCGCCACAGCGATCACCGAGACCTTGCACCTGCCCAATATCGCACCGGGGCCGGTGGTGGACATCATCAATGAACGGGTGGAGGGCGATCTCACCGCCGAGGGCGAGTTCACCATCACATTGGATGCGTATGAGGGGCTGGCGTTGCGCGTGGTCAGCCATTCGCCGATGCTTTGAGGGCCGTGTGGTAAGGCACCGCTTGAAGGGTGAACTGCAGTACGCGCCGAGCGGGTGACACAAAGCACTGAAAAAGGGGCGACTCACAATGAGTCGCCCCTTGTTTATTGGGCCTTCAGCGCTTGCAAAAACGCGGTGTGTTGCAGCGTTTGCGAGAACATCGGCAGCGTAAACTGCTCGGCTGCGTGCTGTTGTTCATCACTGAACGTCGCGGTGCAGTCGGTCAATGTGACCACGTCGTAACCTTTTTCATAACCCGAGCGGACGGTGCCTTCGACGCAGCAGTTAGTCAGAAAGCCTGCGACGACCAGGTTCTTGATGCCATTGTTACGCAGCACCAGGTCCAGGCCGGTGCTGGCAAACCCATCCAGCCCACGTTTGCCCTCAACGACGATGTCTGCGGCCTCACGTGTCAGAGCATCGGTAATCTCAGCGCCCCAGCGGCCGGCGCGAAAGGCGTTGCCGTCGGCGACGCCTTTGAGGATGCCGTAGGCGCGCAGGGTCAGCTCAGGGTAACCGTCGGCAAACTGGATCGGTAAATGGATAATCTTCACGCCAAGCTTGCGTGCTTGCGAGATGGTGGTGGCGGTGTTCGCCAGCATGTTGGTCTTTTGCATGACGTCTTTCACCGCATCATGGAAGACCCCGCCGGGAGTGGTGAAGTCGTTCTGGTATTCGATCAAAACAATCGCGGTGGTGTGCGGGTCCATGGTAGCTCTCCGATAAATAGGATTTATTCGTCATCACACGGCGTTGCGCCTGTGAACCTTAGCTGATTGCATCACCTCGGCCGCATCAGGCCTTTAATCGTAGATCAATCAAAGGTGCGTGGCGGTATTTTTCACTGGAACTAAGGCACCACGAAAAACCGCTTACGAATGTCCGAATTTCTATGGGAAGCAGGTGTGAGCATCGGTGCGAGATTGAAGGTGGAGCGGGTGAGGCTCGGTTTTTCGCACGCTGCGATTGGACACATCGGTGGCGTGGCAATAAACGCTCAGGGACGCTATGACAACGGGATCAGATTTGCGCGTGCCGATTATTTGGCAAACGTGGCGCAGGCATTGGACAGCGCATCCGAATGCCTGGAAAAGGCGAAGGAACTGATTCACTGACAGCGCTCAACGCCAGGCTTATACGCTGCAATGGAGCAACCGGTGAAGGGTGCAGAGTAGGGGCCGACAGTGAGATTATCACTTCGCGTCGTGGAAAATAATCCCGAGCGTTCTGCGCTCACCACGATGCAGGCGACTTACGCCGTGACGCACACTCACTCGGCAGAACCCTCGTGTGGCGCGCGCCGGGCGGCTGTTCACCGCAAATACCAATGCCTGGCCTTGTTCCAGGCGGATGACTTCAGCCCGGCCCGGCTTGTTGGGGCCCGTCTGGGTCAGGACGAACTCGCCGCCGTCGAAGTCCAGCCCTGGCTGGTCCAGAAGGAACACGACCTGGAAGGGAAATACCTGCTCGCCGTACAGGTCTTGGTGCAGGCACGTGTAGTCATTTTCCCGGTAGCGCAGCATCAACGGCGTGGGTCTGCACTGGCCTGCCTGATGACAGCGGTGTTTGAACTCGCTGTGGGTTTGCGGGAACCGCTCACTGATCTTCAGCGCCGAATGCCAACGGTTGGCGAGCGGCGCAAGCTGTCGGTACAGACGAGTTCGAAGGTCTTCGACGATTTCCGGCAGGGGATAGCTGAAGTATTGGTATTCGCCCCGGCCAAACGCGTAGCGCTCCATGACAATACGGCTGCGAAAGCGCTGTTCATCTGCGTAGAGCGCCGCCAACTGTTGGCAGGTTTGCCGAGTCAGCAACCGCGGGAGCAGGGCAAAACCGTGGTTCATCAACGCGACATCAACCGCTGGCCAATTGATGCTCTCTACGTCAGTTTGAATGTTCATAAGGCAGCCTGAGTTTTCCATTGACGATATTCGACTGGCATACACGCCGCACAAGGACGATATCCCGCCGCGACGGCGCAGGCTTGGTCGAGAAAAAATACGCGGTTTTTCACATAGCCTCCGCGAGCGATAGCCTGCAGCGCTGCGCGACAATCAAGTGTGCCGTAGCGTTTGCCGCGACGGTGGCCACCGAACGCAGCGGCCTGCAGGCTCGGGTAGCGTGTGCCGTCGCTGCCCATCAGCATCCACACGTGTTTAGCCGTCATGACCTGGCCCTGGGGCAAAATGAAAACTGAGCACAAACCCCAGTCGCTCACCGCTTGTGACCCGGCTGATGGCATGTTTCATATTGACGCGGTAGTAGCCCTTGCTGCCTTTAAACGGACGCTGAGCCGTGGCGATGATTGCGATATCGCCGCGCTGCAACGGCACCACCATCGGGCGTGATTGCATCCGGGGTCGCTGCTCTATAAGAACAAATTCTCCGCCGGTGAAGTCTTTGCCGGGGGACGACAGCACCGCCACCAATTGAAGCGCAAACACATGCTCGCCATCAGCGTCTTGTCGAATCTGCAGCGAGTCATCCTCACGTAAGCACATGAGCTGAGAGCGTTCCCGCCGCTGCCCAGCCGCCAAGCATTGTGCTTGAAACTGGTGGAGTTGCGGCGGGTAACGATAAGGCAATTGAAGTAGCGGGTTCCACTGGTTGGAGATCCGCGCCAGGTAGGGATAAAACCCATGCCTGAGGCTGTCGAAGGTTGCACCCCAGTCACGCTCAAGCAGATCGAGCGGCTCAAGAAAACCGTCCAGGACTGCAAAGCCGTCTTGGTCGAGTTGCGAGCGGATGTTTTGCCAGTCAAGGCACTCGATGGCGTGGGGGATGCTGGTCATGGTGGCCTCAGTCACTGTGCATATGAGCCAGTTTAGGAAGCCATTGAGTCGCGGACACTCCGGTTCTTGCGCTGGAAATCGTCCATTTACACGCCCGCTGACACAGGACTTGTAAGCGTTTAGCGCCACGCCCAACGCGAGGCGTCTCGCGGCAGTAGCTTTGTGAGATCGATGTGAAAAGCGTGTGACTTCACGCGTGCAGTAGACAACGGGTGATCACCCTCCAGTGGTTCCCCTGCTTGGTTCAGGTTTAAGTCAGGCGGCTTTAGTCATCCACTGTAAACGTCACCCAGCCAGGGCCGTCGGCTGATTTTTCAATGTCGGCGATCACACCCCCCACCGACGAGCCGTCCGGCAGGTTGACCACGACAACGTTGGGGTGGCCGGGCCATTGAAGCGGCGTGTCGAAGTTCAAGCGCGCGATCGTCGGCTTGCCGCCGCTGGTGAGTTGAATATTGACCGACTCGTTGAGGTGTTCATCCGATTGTGTTCCTACGTGACGAGAGGCCGTGATAACACTGGCAATACCCTGATAAGCGTAAGACATGGTGACTGACCTTTTTGGGTGGGCCGCGGATTCGTCCGCGTAGACTGTATGGCGAACGCAACGCGTGCATTGCGCGTGTTCAGTGGGCTATTTGGATAGAGACTCCCGCCTTTGTATCGTTCCATCGAAGTGACCGAAAGGCCTCGCCTCGCTGCCAGGCATCCCCCCCGGCGTTACTGTTTAAATCACGGCGGCCTTGTCCTCCGCCGTTGTTCGCCTGCGCCTTAAGATTGTTTAAACCTTCTGCATAAGGGCCGTGTCGATAGCTGTAGACACTTTGCCAGGTAGAGGGAACGTCAATGATAGGGATAGTAATACCTGCCCATAACGAAGAGCGGCATATCAGCGCCTGCCTCGCCTCCGTGCAACGCGCCATTGAACATCCGGATCTGCAACATCAACAGGTCAAGGTGCTGATTGTGCTCGACGATTGTTCGGACCCCACGGCCGCACGGGTGTCGGCCATGGGCATTGCAATGCTTGAGGTGTGCTTTCGAAATGTGGGTAAGGCCCGGGACGTGGGCGCGCAGCAATTACTCGAGGAGGGCGCGCAATGGCTCGCCTTTACTGACGCGGACACTGTGGTGCCTGCGGATTGGCTGGTGCGTCAAATCGAGTTTGGCGCCGATGCGGTGTGTGGCACGGTCGAGGTGGACAGTTGGAGTGAGTACGGTGAGTCGGTGCGTTCGCGCTACCTTGAGTTGTACCAGTTCACCGAGAACCACCGCCATATTCACGCTGCCAACATGGGCCTGAGTGCCGATGCTTACCGCAACGCGGGCGGGTTCCAGCACCTGGTTGCACATGAGGACGTGCGGCTCGTAGCCGACCTCGAGAGGATCGGTGCGCGAATTGTCTGGACGGCGACCAATCCTGTGGTCACCAGCGCACGACGGGACTACAAGTGCCGGGGTGGGTTTGGCGAGTACCTGGCATCCCTTGTTGCGGGTACTGGACACCCCCCAACTGAGGCCAGCGTCAGCTCAAACGTTACACTTGGAACCGGCTGACGCGTGGCCTTATCGATGGGCTGCACTGGCTGGCGACGCTCGTGACCGTGATCTCGGCTTGGTTCATCGGGTCGCAACGACCTCGCCGTCGCATGCGCGCTGAGCGGGTTCAGAAGGCGTACGCCATTGGGCCTGCACGTCGGTCTGACACGGGCTGAACCGTCTGCACCCCCCATCGTTCACGAATGACTCGCTGACACAAGATTGATCTCGATCAGGCGATCTTCCGCGCGCGCCCTCTAACCTTGTGCTTCCATCAAAGGCCAAGGACGGCTCAATGAGCACCTGTGGTCGCGCATTCTCAAGGAAGAGTCAGCTATGCGGTCATTGAAGATCATCTTGTTATCGTCGGCGTTCAACGGTTTGACCCAGCGGGCCTGGCTGGATTTACGCCAGTCGGGTCATGCTCCCAGCGTTGTGCTGTTCACTGATCAAGCCACGGTCTGTCGACAGATCGAGGATTGCGACGCGGACCTGGTGATCTGCCCATTTCTCAAGGACCGCGTGCCTCAGCAGTTGTGGAGCAATCCCGCGCGCCCGCTGGTGATCATTCATCCGGGGATTGTCGGCGACCGTGGTGCCAGCGCGTTGGACTGGGCGATCACCCAGCAGGTCAGCCGCTGGGGCGTGACCGCCTTGCAGGCGGTGGAAGAAATGGACGCCGGGCCGATCTGGTCAACCTGTGAATTCGACATGCCTGCCGACGTGCGCAAATCCGAGTTGTACAACGGGCCGGTGAGCGACGCCGCCATCGAGTGCATCCGCGACGTGGTGGAAAAATTCGCCAAGGGTTTCGTTCCGGTGCCGCTCGATTACACGCAACCTAACGTCATTGGGCGTTTGCAGCCGAACATGAGCCAGGCTGAACGCACCTTCAGTTGGTACGATTGCGCACGTTTCATCAAACGCAGCATCGACGCCGCCGATGGCCAGCCGGGTGTGTTGGCAAGCATCCAAGGCGCTCAGTATTACTTGTACGACGCGCACCTGGATTCACGCCACGGAACGCCAGGGGACATCCTCGCAGTGCAGGACGACGCGGTGTTGGTGGCAGCGGGCGATCGCAGCCTGTGGATCGGCTCGCTCAAACGCAAAGCCCAGCCAGGCGAAGAGACCTTCAAGCTACCGGCACGCTACGTGCTGGCTGAAAAATTGGCCGGTATCCCTGTGCTGGATGGCTCGATCGCCAGCCAAACGTTCAACGAACAGGCCTATCAACCGATTCGCTATCGCGAATGCGGTCACGTCGGTGAACTGACGTTCGAGTTCTACAACGGCGCTATGAGCACCGAACAGTGCCAGCGCCTGGTGGCGGCGTTGCGCTGGGCCAAGGCGCGTGAGACGCAGGTATTGCTGATCAAGGGCGGGCGCGCCAGCTTCTCCAATGGCGTGCACCTCAACGTCATCCAGGCCGCCAAGGTGCCGGGGCTGGAAGCCTGGGCCAACATCCAGGCCATCGACGATGTGTGCCAGGAACTGCTCACGGCCCGGCAACTGGTGATCAGCGGCCTGACCGGCAGCGCCGGTGCCGGCGGCGTCATGTTGGCGCTGGCAGCCGACAGGGTGTTTGCCCGCGCAGGTGTTGTACTCAACCCCCATTACAAAACCATGGGGCTGTACGGCTCCGAATACTGGACCTACAGCCTGCCGCGTGCCGTCGGCAGTGAAGTCGCGCATAAACTCACCGAAGAATGCCTGCCGATCAGCGCCTTGCAGGCCCAGCAATATGGGATGATCCAGGGCATCGGCCCCCGTTGCCCGCACGCATTCAGCCAGTGGCTTATGCAACAGGCCAGCAGCGCGTTGGACGATGAAAACTACGTCCTCACGCGTGCCCGTAAAGCCACCCTGGACCTTGAACAGGTCAAACGCTGCCGGGAACACGAGTTGGCACAGATGCAGTTGGACATGGTGCACAACCGCCAGCAGTTCGCCGAGAAGTGCCGCAATTTTGTACTCAAGCGCAAAACCTGCCAGACCCCGCAGCGGTTGATGGCGCCGTGGGCAGTGGCGCGTGAAGCTGCCTCGATTGATGAGTAGGTTCGCAGGGTTCGCTGGCCCGCAGGGACCTAAGGCCGGGTGCATCCTTTCAACCCCCCCCCAAGCATGCCCTCCATGGTGGGTGGAAAGGCAAAAATGATCAGATGAACAGCCTATTCGACGATGGCTAAAGACTCTCAGGGTCCCCGAAAAACATCTGAATCCGCGACCGCAACCAACGTTCCCCTGGGTCATTATCCTGCGACCCACGCCACGCCATGTGCAATTCGAACGACCGTACCGGCAACGGCGGGTCCTCCGCTCGTAAGCCACCGGCCGAGGTCAGCGCCTCGGCCGCATAGTCCGGCACGGTCGCCAGAATATCGGTGCCAGCCAGCAACGTGCCCAGCCCGTTGAATTGCGGTACGGCTAACACTACGTGGCGCTTGCGATCGAGTTTTTCCAGCTCTTCGTCGATAAACCCGCTCAGGTCGCCGGCGAACGACACCAGGGCGTGGGGGCGGGCGCAGAAGTCGTCCAGGCTCAGTGAGCCGGGTACGGTGTCGGCGCGCAGTAGTTTCGGCAGGCTGCGGCGCAGCACCTTGCGTTTGGCGTTGGCCGGCAGGTCGGCGGTGTAGCTGACGCCGATGGATATTTCTCCTGAAGCCAGAAGACCTGGCATCAGGATGTAGTTGACGCGGCGCACCACTAGCACGATGCCGGGGGCTTCGGCGCGCAGGCGTTTGAGCAGTTGCGGCAGCAGGGCGAATTCGACGTCGTCAGACAGGCCGATACGGAACACGGCCGTACTGGTGGCCGGGTCGAATTCGGCGGCGCGGCTGACGGCGGTGGAAATCGAGTCCAAGGCCGGGGAGAGCAGGGCGAAGATTTCCACGGCGCGTGCCGACGGCTCCATGCTGCGCCCGGTGCGCACAAACAGCGGGTCATCGAACAGCCCGCGCAGGCGCGACAGGGCCGCACTGATGGCCGGCTGGCCGAGGAACAGCTTCTCGGCGGCGCGGGTCACGCTGCGCTCATGCATCAAGGTTTCGAATACGATCAAGAGGTTAAGGTCGACACGACGCAGGTCGTTACGGTTCATCTTGTGTCCTGGAAGAGTCAGCAAGCTTGACGAGAGCGGCCACATGTAAACAATGACCGGCATGAATCTTACGGGGAAAGGCTGGTACTCTGCACAAGATAATTGAGTTTTCCTACAAGGGCTGAGGTCAATACCTCAGTTGCGGAATCAATGACAGACATGTCGACTATTAACGGCGACCGATGGCCTTACCCGGAAAGCCCAGATAGAGTTCATGGCATTAGAGGTTACTTTGACGAGGTTTGCGATGTCCCGCACGATCCGTTTTCACAAGTTTGGTCCGGCCGAGGTGCTCAAGTGCGAAGAGCATGTAGCCGCGCAGCCCGCACCGGGCGAAGTGCAGGTGCGTGTCGACGCGATTGGCATCAGTTGGTATGACATTCTGTGGCGCCAGAACCTGGCGTCTTCCCATGCTCGTCTGCCGTCCGGCCTTGGCCATGAGATGGCGGGGGTGGTTGTAGCCCTCGGCGACGGCGTGGATGACTTGGCAGTGGGCGATAAAGTGGCCAGTTTTCCGGCCGAGAGCCCCAATGATTATCCGGTGTATGGCGAACAGATCGTCCTGCCTCGTTCGGCCTTGACCCGCTATCCGGATGTCTTGAGCCCGATTGAAGCCAGCGTGCATTACACGCCGTTGTTGGTTGCCTATTTTGCTTACGTCGACCTGGCGCGGGTCAAACCCGGTCAATTTGCCTTGGTCACCGACGCCAGCCACTGCGCTGGCCCCTCGTTCGTGCAACTGGGTAAGGCCCTGGGTGTGCGGGTGATTGCCGCCACCAAGGACAGCGCGGAGCGCGAGTACCTGCTGTCCCTCGGGGCGGAAAAGGTGATCGTCACCGAAGAGCAGGATTTGCTCATGCAGATCAACAAGTTCACCGATAACCGCGGTGTGGATGTGGTGTTCGATGGCTTGGGTGGCCCGCAGATGTCGTTGCTCGGCGATGTACTGGCGCCGCGTGGCAGCTTGGTGCTTTACGGCCTGCAAGGTGGCAACCAGACGCCATTTCCGGCTTGTGCCGCGTTCCAGAAGAACATTCAGTTCTTTGTGCACTGCATCGGCAACTTCACCGGCAAGCCGGAGCTGGGCATCGTTCAGGACCATGTTGCGTTGCAACGCGCCTTGCGTGACATCAACCAACTGACGGCCGATCGTGTGCTGCTACCGCTGAAAACCACGGTGTTTCCGTTCAATCAGTTCGTGGAAGCGCACCGTTATATGGACGAATGTCCGTGCCGTGAGCGCGTAGCATTGCAGGTTGAAGCTGTTTGAAGTGTAGGAATATTCGCAAAGGAGTATTCCAAACCCCGGGCGCATGGGGCAAATGCGCCATTTGACAGGGCTTAACCTGCGGGTTGCCTGACGCGAAAAATAGCCGCTCGGTCCTGTAAACGATACCTTTCTCCCTGACGCCGCCCTGAATTTCAGCGCGGCGTCGTTGTGTCTGCGTTATTCGCGTAATGCCTGCGGATCATCTGAACGGGTTTTCGACCAAGTTCTGTATCTGTTAATCATAATTCCAGTCCTGATAATTGAGCCCTCACTTTCAACTCAAGGACTGAGTAATGATTGGATTATTGATACGGCTGCCGGCACTTTTTGCAACTAAGCGTTCAACCTCTGCCTGTGCTCGAGGATGGGGGACTTCCAAGAAGGATTTCAAGCAGCGCGAAAGCGAGGCTGGCTATTTGTCAGATTTTATTTGTCAGGCAAATCTTTTATTTTCAGGTTAAAGGGGTGTAGGAAGTTGTCGGAATATTCCTAGGGGTGACGCTGTTATCTGTCTGGACGCTTGGTGCACGGGCGTTAGCCGGCATGAGTGCTCCAGGAACACCACGTACTCAGCCCCTGCCAATTTGTTGCAGGGTGCTAGTGTGCACGGTATGCAGGCGACATTCTTACAGAGGCAATAGATCAATCAACTGCCCTTGGTAGTTGTTTGAAACTGATATTTCAACTCAGGTAGTAGAGCTATGAGCGCTATTCACGAACAGGCTATGAATTATGTTTATCAACAAGTTCAGCAACGGTTGATTGGGTACTTCACGCGTGCGGAACGCACAGCACTTCAATTGTTGATCCAGCGTATTGTCGTGGCGGCAGGTGGCATGGAGCAGGTGGGCGATTACAAGGTGTTGGTGGCGCACGGTGGCGGTGAAGTCAGCAGCTACACCCTGGCCTTGTTACGTGCCGCACAATTGAGTATCGCCGGGCGAGCGCCCAGAACGTTTCAGTTGCGGGTCGCAACGCTGCGCCATGTTGGTATGACCCAGCAAACCCTCGATACGATCCATCGCGGCTACAGCCAGCTGTTTTTCCACGACGATGAACGTGTTGAGCTGCTGATGGTGGAAAATGAACAGGTACTGCCCTTCAATTACCAACGCCCGGCATCGACCCCAGGGCGTGAAGCCAGCCAACGTAAAAGGTTGATGATCGGGCACCTGACCTGCGGCGATGTTCGCGCCACGCTGTGCAATGACACCTACCTGGCTTTGGGCGATTTCTATCAGCGCGTCACCGCCTGGGGCGGCGGGGTGCATGCGTTGGTCAGTGGCGATTCGGCGCGCAAACAGGGCCAGTTGCTCGCCTGGCTGAAAAAAACCGCTCAGGCAGCCGGTGTCACAGTGCCCACGGGCAAGCCTACGTCACTGAACGGTCTGTTCACGCGGATGGACGAATGGAGCGACGACTTCTACCGTGACCTCTACGGCGAGCACTATGTACCCAAGGCCGACGTCAGCCCCGGAGGGTACCGCCATTTGGCCTATATCGGGATTGCCGACCTGTTCGAAGGCATTGACCGTACCTGTGCACCATTGCTCACCGAGTTCATGGCTTACACCCCGGAACCGCTGGGCTTTCATTTCAGCCACCCGACGTTTGCCAACCCGTTGTTGATGGCGCACCTGCGAGGCTTGCAGGCCGAATGCCTGCGCGAATTGGATTACGAAGAGGGTGTGCAGGGTTTCTTTCAGCAGGCGCAGGAATACCTGCGTCGTCGGCAGTTCCCCGAAGAGCTGATAGCCCACGCTGTCAGCCGCGAAGGGCGCGTATCGTCGAGCAACCTTGCCCAGCAGTTCTTCGGCCTGGAAGAGAGCCAACTGATCTGCCTGTTGTTTTCCCCGTTCATTCATCACGGGGAAGGGCTCGAAGGCTATTTGCGCCAGTGCCACCCCGGCATGCTCGTGGCACTGCCCGAACTGCACAAGGTGCTGCAGGGCAAGCCTGCCGCCGAGATGCTGCAACAATGGGTCGCCGACACCAGTGGCGTTCCGTTGCCTTTGCTCCAGCACCTGTACCGCAAACGGCCGGTGGCGTTCGTGCCAGGTGCCGGTGCACACAGCCGTCGTCATGAGCGGCCTATGGCCGCGGGTGGCCTGGCCTTCCAGCTGTCCGGGCGATGACGCTGCGTGGCGTGCGGCAAGCGGATTTCGCCTATCAGGCGGTTTATCGCTACATGATCAACCTGATCAACGAAGTCAGTAGCGATACCCGGGTGAAACTGCCCTCTTTGCGTCAGTTGTCCCAGCGCCTGAATGTTTCGATTTCCACCATTCAGTACGCGTACTCACTGTTGGAGAAAGAAGGCCGAGTGTATTCGGTGGCCAAGTCTGGCTATTACGCCTGGCCCCTCGCCAGTAGCCCTGCGACGTTGCCCAGCGGGGATCTACTCGAGCGCCTGTACGTCGCCGCTCGGCGCCCTGGCATGATGGTGCTCAGCGGGGATGAGCCTGCGTTGCTCGCGTCCCTGGACGCTACGTTGCTGCGACTTGAGCGTGAGCTTGTGCGCCAGTATCCACACCATTTGCAGTCCTGGTCCCAGCCGTGTGGTGTCTGGGAACTGCGGGCGGCATTGGCGGCGCGGTTCACCTCGTCGCCGAGTCGCTGCTGGCAGGCCGACGACGTGTATATCGGTGCTGACCTGCGCGGCGTGCTCGATATTCTCATCGAGGTCCTGGGCTTACGGGGCTCCACGTTGATCGTCGAGTCGCCTTGCGACTGGTTGATCCTGCGTCTGCTGCAAGACGCTGGCGTACGCGTCATCGAGTTGCCGTGGGCGCCCGAGGGCAGCCTGGACCTGATGGCGCTCGAGGGCATACTGCGCGAGGAAACCGTGCATCTGGTGTTGCTTTCATCGGTGGTCAGCCTGCCATCGGGTGTGGCCATTGAGCCTCGTGACCGCCTGGCAGTCGCGCGATTGCTTGATCAGTACGGTTGTTGGCTGCTGGAGAATGACACCTACGGTGAGTTGGGTTTCCAGCCGCCGCCGACGGCGCTACGAGACATGGTCAACCCGGAGCGGCTGGTGGTGTTTTCCTCTTTCGAGAAAATACTCGGGCCAGAGGCGCCTTATGGCTATGTGTTGTCCCGGCACATGAGCGGCGAATTGCAGCGTCAGTTCCTGTTGCGCTCGTTTCGACTGTCCTCCATTCGCCAGCGCGCCATTGCCCGGCTCTATAACAACGGGCAAATTGACCAGCACTTGATTGCTTTGCGCCAGTTGCTGCGCGAACAGGCGGGGGAAATGAGCCAGCGCCTGGACCATCACCTGGGTGATCAAGTCACCTATCGGATGCCTGCAGGCGGCGCCACATTTTGGCTAGGCTCTACCCAAGCGGTGGACATGCGCCAGGTGTTCCAGCAGTTACTGGCTCAGCAGGTAGTGGTGGCGCCGGGTGAGCTGTTCAGCCTCGCAGGCCTGCACCACCAGCATTTGCGTTTGAGCCATACGTTCCACGGGCAACCCAATCTGGAGATCGCCCTGGCTGCCGTGGGTGAAGCCCTGCGGCAGGCGCAAACAGGCTGAGTGGATGAAACTTCCCTGAAGTCCGTAGGATCTATACCGTCGCGTAGTAGTCCAACTCTCAGTAAACTGTCGTTTTTCTCAAAACCCTTCTTTTCGAGGTTTATGCATGACAATCAGTCCTTTTGCGGGCAAGCCAGCGCCAGCTCAGTTGCTGGTGGATATCCCGCGACTGGTCACGGCCTATTACACCGGGCAGCCTGATGCAGCGATCTCCACCCAGCGCGTGGCCTTCGGCACTTCCGGGCACCGTGGCAGCTCGTTTGAGCTGAGCTTCAACGAATGGCACGTGCTTGCCATCAGCCAAGCCATTTGTCTGTACCGTGAGGCCCAAGGCATCAACGGGCCTTTGTTTGTCGGCCTGGATACCCATGCGTTGTCGACACCGGCGGGTGCCAGCGCCCTGGAAGTGCTGGCCGCCAACGGCGTGCACGTGATGCTCGCCGAAGGCGATGAATACACGCCGACCCCGGCGATCTCCCACGCGATCATTTGCTACAACCGGGGTCGCACCAGTGGCCTGGCCGATGGCATCGTCATCACGCCGTCGCATAACCCGCCACAAAGCGGCGGCTACAAGTACAACCCGCCCAACGGCGGCCCGGCCGATACCCACGTCACCCAGTGGATCGAAGCCAAGGCCAATGAACTGCTGGCCAACAAACTGGCCGGGGTCAAGCGCGTCACCCACGCCCAGGCGCTCAAGGCGGATACCACGCACCGCCACGACTACCTCAACAGCTACGTGGCCGACCTGATCAATGTGATCGACATCGACGCCATCCGCAGCGCCGATCTGCGCCTGGGCGTCGATCCGTTGGGCGGAGCAGGGGTGCACTACTGGTCGGCAATTGCCGAGCACTATCGTTTGAACCTCGATGTGGTCAACACCGAAGTCGATTCCACCTTCCGCTTCATGAGCGTCGACTGGGACGGCCAGATTCGCATGGACCCGTCCTCCAGCTACGCAATGCAAGGCTTGATCGGCCTCAAGGAGCGTTTCGACGTGGCCTTCGCGTGCGACCCGGACCACGACCGCCACGGCATCGTCACCCCCTCCGGTGGCCTGCTGGCGCCGAACAACTACCTGGCAGTGTCTATCGATTACCTGTTCCAGAACCGTCCGCACTGGCGCGCCGATGCGGCTGTAGGCAAGACCGTCGTCAGCAGCGGCCTGATTGACCGCGTCGCTGCGCGTATCGGCCGTCGCCTGTATGAAGTGCCGGTGGGCTTCAAGTGGTTTGCCGATGGCCTGTTCGAAGGTTCGCTGGGCTTTGGCGGTGAAGAAAGCGCCGGTGCCTCGTTCTTGCGTAAGGACGGCACTGTGTGGAGCACCGACAAGGACGGCCTGATCCCGGCCTTGCTGGCGGCGGAAATGACCTCGCGCAAAGGCCAGGACCCGAGCCAGATCTACCGTGGCCTGACCGATGCGCTGGGCGAGCCATTTGCCATTCGCGTCGACGCCAAGGCGACCCCGGCGCAAAAAGCCTTGCTGGGCAAGTTATCGCCGGCGCAGGTCACCTCCACGCAATTGGCCGGGGAGAGCATCCAGCAGATCCTCAGCCACGCGCCGGGCAACAACCAGGCGATTGGCGGCTTGAAAGTGATGACCGAAAACGGCTGGTTCGCCGCACGGCCATCGGGCACTGAGGACATCTACAAGATCTACGCCGAGAGCTTTATTGGTGAAGATCACCTCAAGCAACTGGTGGAAGAGGCGCAGGTGTTGGTGGACGGCGCAATCAGCCAGTAATACGCAAAACCACATGTGGGAGGGGGCAAGCCCTCTCCCACACTGGGTTTGGCCAGGCGTTAGATCAGGCCAAATCAACCAGCACGATCTCGCTGTCCTCAATCGCCGTCACCCGCAAGACCTGCTCATTCTCAACCGCCACACCGTCTCGAGCGTATGCACGCACGCCATTGACGTCAATCACACCGGTCGCCGGCACCAGATACTCACGGCGCCCGCTGTCCAGTTGATATTCAGCGCTTTCCCCAGCTTTCAGGGTGGCCGCCACCAGGCGTGCGTCAGCGCGAATACGCAGGCTTTCACTGTCACCGGTTTTGCCGCTGGCCAAGGTCACAAAACCCTCGCGATCGCCCTTGGGAAACGGTTTGGCGCCCCACGACGGCGGCAGACCGGCTTCATTCGGAATAATCCAGATCTGGAAAATCTTGGCCGGCGTGGCTTCCAGGTTGTATTCACTGTGGGCAATTCCGGTGCCGGCGCTCATCACCTGTACATCGCCGGCCTCCGTACGGCCCTTGTTTCCCAGGTTGTCGGCATGGCTGATGGCGCCTTCACGTACATACGTGATGATTTCCATGTCGCGATGCGGGTGCTGCGGGAAACCGGTGCCCGGCGCGATGATGTCGTCGTTCCACACTCGCAGGTTGCCCCAGTGCATGCGCTTGGGGTCATGGTATTCGGCAAATGAAAAGTGATGATGGGCATCAAGCCAGCCATGGTGGGCGCCACCCAGGGTGTTGAAAGGTCTAAGTTCAAGCATGACGGTCTCCTGTAGAGGAAGGCCATGATCCAACAGTGCATGATCGATAAAAAGCGTAAAAAATGCCTGATTCCAATCTAATAGTTCGATTGGTTAATGGCGTTTTGACTTTCACTTCATCGCCTAACTGCATGAAGGCAAAGCAATTGGCTGGAACTCGGCGCCGATTCCGGCGACCATGGCGACTTCGCCAAAACCCACCTCATCGCTGGAGTCCGCGTGCCGCCGCAAACGCCTGATCTGCCCCCTGACCTACGCCCATTAGCCGAAATGCCGCTGTTAAAACGGCTGGCTGCGCGTTTATTCGGCCACGGCCTGACGCGTTTACGTGCGCAGCATCGGTTCTCCTGGCTGCATGGCCAAGCCGACGGTTTCCGCAGCGGGCACGAGGCCGGTGTGGAATATGGCTATCGCGAAGGCAAGGCTGAGGGTATTGAAGAAGGCCGGCAGGTGTTGCTGATCCGCGACTTTCGCCCTGATGAACACCAGGCGCCCGGCGTGGATTACAGCCTGTTCGACGATTTGCGGCTGCCGCTTACCGCCGAGGTCAAGAAGCGCATGAAGGCGGATGTGGCGCGCTTGCTGCCGGCGCACGCGCAGCCAAGTGTCGCGCAATGGAAAATGATCTTCAGCGACACACCTTCAACCTCGGTGATAGCCGGGGCCGGCGCCGGTAAATCCACCTCGCTGGTGCTGCGCATCCTGCTGCTCACCCATTATCTGGGTTTCGAACTAAGCTCGATGACCGTGGTGACCTTCACCCGCGAGTCGCGCAAGGACTTCATCAACAAGCTCATGGAAATTCTCAGCCTCTGGGACCAACCCCTTGGCGCCAAAGAGGCCCAAGCCGTTGTGCGCACCTTTCACTCGCGCATTCTGCCGATGGTACGCAGCCTGCCTGGGTTTGAACGGCTGCAAGCGTTTGAAAACCTCAGCAGCGGTTTCGAGGACGCCGACAGTAACCCGTTCGACCTGCGCATCAGCGATGCGCAGCGCCAACAGATGAATGCCTGTTATTACCACTTGCACGGCCGACATGAGCGCTTTCGCGAGCTGATTGTGCCGTTGGCGCGCCATGGCCTGCAGCTCAAGGCGCTGGAGCGTGATCACCCGGATGTGCAAAAGCGTATGGCCGTGACCGAATTGGCGGCCAAGCGCGATGAAGCGCTTTGTGATGTGATCGAAGACCTGTGGTTTCGCGCGGGCGCCTGGCCAATCAAGGGCATTGAACCGAGCCGCGAGACCTTCGAGATCAATGGGGCGAAGTTTCATTGCCACGGCTATATCCCGGCGCTGGATGCCTGGGTGGTGCTGGGCTTCGATTCACGCGAAAACGCCCAGATCAGCCGGCCAAACGCGAAGCTTTCCGTACGCGCGGAGTGGGCGGTAAAGCGCACCTTGTTTCAAGCTTTCTGTCACAAGCCTTTGATATGGATAGATAACTATGAGTCTTCAAAACGTCTTTTAAGCAGTCTGGCCGGTGATGCGATCGCCGGCCCTGGTTTTGACTACAAGGTAAAAGGCGAGCTGGGCTCGGCACCGCTCTTGGACAGCTTTGTCATGGCTGCAGGGTTTATCGAGAACCTGGGGTTGGACGTACCGACTGCCGTCGGCCAGATGCGCTTCGCCAAGGACGACCCGGACCGGGGCTTCTTTGAAGCCCTGAGCATTTTCTGGAAAGCCTTGGAAGAGCACCTGCTCGATCAATCGCCGCCGATCATGACCTACAACCGGATGTTCTCGCTGTTTGGCGAGAACACCCCGGAAAACCTCAAGCTCCTCAGCGACCCGCTGCTGCGGCCGATGTCGCACCTGATGATCGACGAGTTCCAGGATGTGTCGCCGCAGATCGTTTCGTGGATTCGCGCCAGCCTGCGTGAAATCCGTAGCCGTGGCCCGGCGATGCACGTGGGCCGTGGCGCGCAGCGCTCGTCTTTGCTGTGCGTGGGCGATGACTGGCAGTCGATCTACGGCTGGCGCGGCAGTTCGCCCAAGTATTTCATGGAGTTCAACAAGGAATTCCCATCACCGAGCACCACCCGTGTGATGCTCAGTGAGAACTACCGCAGCCACCAGCACATCATCGACGCTGCCGAGCATATCGTGCGTGCCGCACCGGCGATCCCCGGCAAAAAGGCCAAGGCCAGTGGTGAGCCGAGGGCTTTGGTACCCGTGGCCGTGTTTGAGCGAGACGACGCGGCACTAGGGCGGCGGTTGCTGGAGCACTACCAAAAGGGTCAATCGATCCTGATGCTCTATCGAAAAAGTAGCGATAAGCTGTTGATTCAAGAGCATATTCAGTCTGTAGTTAATGCGGATTCTAGCTTGCCGCTGCCCGCGCGTCGGTTGAAACAGCTGACCTACCACAGCGCCAAAGGCCTGCAAGCGGATGCTGTTTTTCTACTTGGGGATTGCCAGCATGTGACCAGTTCGCCTTACAAGAATCAGGTGTACCGCATGGCGGGCCTCGGTAAGGACGGCGATAGCGAGCCGTATGACAGTGCGCAAAAAGACGAAGTGCTGCGCCTGTCTTATGTCGGCATAACCCGAGCAGTGAGCCATTGCTATTGGTACGTGGAGAAGCCAGAAGGCCAAGGCGTGAATGTGCCCAGGGCGTCAGAGCGGGTAGACGGGAAAAAGGCGTTTTTCGACGACCAGCGCAGCTAGCAGATGCAGGGCGTTCAATTGTGGCAGGGGCTTATGTGGGCGCTGGCTGGCCTGCCCCCACATGCGCTTTGTATTGCCTGTCAGAGAGGGCCTCAGGCCCGCAACGACATCGGCGGCACAAAACACTCCAATTCATCCTCGACGGCCTCAATCATGCGCTCCACATCGGCGGCATTCATCACGGTGGCGCAGGGGATGCCGGCAATCGCAATCAAGGTCTCGCCGCTGGCCCGGTCGAACAGGCGGGCGACCATGCTGCCAGGGGCGTCCATGCTCCCCTCAAAGCCCATCGGATGAAAATGCCAGCGCATCAGCTGGCAGGCATTGGGGAATGTCACTTTATTCATGTTGCCCACCTTGTTCATTGAGCGCTTCCTTTAGCTCGTGGCAGGGGCCATGACCTTCACGGGTCTTGGCATCGAATACGTTCAAAAATAGCACTCGTTCGCGCCTTCAAGGTGACTTTTTTGGTCCCGTTCGGCGGTTGTTTTCGACTAATTTGATGTGGGTCATGTCCTACTCCAAACTAGGCAAAACGCCACTAGTCAGCTGCACCCTTTGCCCATTGAAGGCGCCGTTAAAATTCGGCACTCTCAGCCGTTTATTCGTCGCAGAGCTCGCCATGCCCAGCATCGCCCCAGAGGATGATTGCCTGAACACCCAAGCCACCGGCGAGCTGGTCTTGCGGCACCACCTGTGTTGGCGTCATCGCGATTTGGACGGCGTGATGTCCTATTACCATCCCGAGATCCAGTACCACGACTTCTTCCAGAACCGCGTCATCGGTTACGCCGAGCTGCGTGAGTACCTGCAGGCCAGCATGCCGCGGGGCGCCGATGAGGCGATTGAGCACACCGACCGTATCCGTGCCGACGGTGACACCGCGTTCATTCAGTACCGCATTACCTTGCGCGGCGGCCAGGGCCTGGTGTCGTTTCGCACCAGTGAAGCCATCACCGTGCGCGATGGGCTGATCTGGCGGGTCAATGAGTACGCGTCGCTGGTTCACGAGCAGCCGCCCCAGGCGCTGCGCCCCACGGTCAGCCGCCTGGGCCTGTCGCCCCAGCAATTGGGGCATATGGCCAACGACCTGCAGCAATACTTCGAACTCAAGCAACCCGATCTGGACCCGGAACTGGACCTGCAGCGGGTGGCCAAGGAGTGTGGCTACAGCCGCAATCAGATTTCCTACCTGTTGAACCAGGTGCTGGGGCAGAGCTTCTACCGTTACGTCAACCAGGCCCGGCTCCAGCATTTGCTGGCTGCGCTGGATAAAGCCCGGCCACCGATCAAGGTCGATGACCTGGCATTCGCCGCCGGTTTCAATTCGCTGTCGGCGTTCTACAGCGCATTTCGCCAGCACACCGGCCAATCACCCAAGGCTTACGTCAAACAAATTTCTCTGCGTGCACGCGCGCAAGACAGCCCCTGACATCGCGCTCTAGGATCCCGCCTATCGAAATGAGGTTGGGGAGCTTGGCATGCCGGCATGGCGCACTATCAGTTTATGGATGGACCAGTTGGATGACCCGTTGGTGGCGCGGCCGTCGTTGGCGCATGACCTGGACGTTGACGTGGCCATCATCGGCGCCGGTTACACCGGCCTGTGGACCGCCTATTACCTGAAACGCCAGGCGCCAGAGCTGAACATTGCGATTGTCGAGGCGCAGACCGCAGGTTTCGGCGCTTCTGGCCGCAACGGCGGCTGGCTGATGGGCAATTTGCTCGGCGAAGACCGCCTGCTGGCCGGGCTTTCGCCGCAACAGCGCCGCGCCTCCTTTGACCTGCTGCACGGCATTCCCGATGAAGTGGCCCAGGTGCTCGCCCGCGAAGGCATCGACTGCGACTACCGCAAGGGCGGCGCCTTGTATTGCGCCGCACGCTACCCCGAGCAGGAAGGCAGCCTGCGCCGCTACCTCGACAAACTCCATGCCCAAGGCCTGACCGAAGACGATTACCGCTGGCTGAGCCCGCAAAAACTGGCCGAACAGATCCGCATCGCCAAGCCTTATGGCGGTATCTATGCACCCCACGTCGCGACCATTAACCCGGCCAAGTTGGTGCGCGGCCTGGCGCGGGTGGTCGAGAGCATGGGGGTCACGATCTACGAAAACAGCCCGGTCACCCACTGGCAGTCCGGCAGCCTGCGTACCGCCCAGGTCAGCGTGCGTGCCGCTTGGGTAGTGCCGGCGGTCGAGGGGTATGCCACGACGTTGCCGCCGTTGGGCCGCTATCAGTTGCCGGTGCAAAGCCTGATTGTGGCCACCGAGCCGCTGCCGGCCAGTACCTGGGACGAAATCGGCCTGAGCCACGGTCAGGCGTTCGGCGAAAGCAGTCGCCAGGTCACCTACGGCCAGCGCTCAGCCGACAACCGCTTGGTGTTCGGCGCGCGTGGCGGTTATCAGTTCGCCGGAAAGCTGCGCCACAAGTTCGACCTCACTGACAGCGAAGTGGAGCTGCGTCGCTACCTGTTCAGTGAACTCTTCCCACAGCTTAAAAACGTGAAGATTACCCACTCCTGGGGCGGCAACCTCGGCATGTCGCGCAACTTCCGCCCGCACATGCTCTGCGATCACAAGACCGGCATCGCGTTGTCCGGCGGTTACGGCGGCGAGGGCGTAGGCGCCACCCACCTGGGTGGCCGCACCCTGGCCGACCTGATTCTGGGTCTCGACACGCCACTGACCACTCAGCCCTGGGTGATCCGCGAGCGTGGCCTGGACGCGCTCAAGGCCTGGGAGCCTGAGCCCTGCCGCTGGCTGGGCTACAACGCGATCATTCGCAGTTTTGTCCATGAAGACCAGGTGTTAGCCAACCCTAACACCGCCCCTTGGCGCCGCACGTTGGCGACCGGCCTGGCCGGGTTCATGGAAGGTTTCATGCACTAAGCCGTTTCACTTACACGGGAAAACCCATGAGCATCACTCAATTCAAAGACGCGCTGAACGCCCACTTGCCGGATTCGTCACCGGTGGCCGTGCCCTTGGGCGAGCCCATCGCCGTGGCCTCGACCCTGAGCGTGAAACGCAACGACGGTGTCGAAACCGGCATCTGGGCATGCACCCCAGGCCGCTGGCGTCGGCAGATCAACTCCCAGGAGTTTTGTCACTTTATCCAGGGCCGCTGCACCTTCACCCCCGACAACGGTGAAACCGTCCACCTACAAGCCGGTGATGCACTGATGTTGCCGGCCAACAGCACCGGTATCTGGGATATCCAGGAAACCGTGCGCAAGACCTACGTATTGATTCTGTAACGCTTTGATCCTTGATCGCCTGCCATAAAAACAGCCCTAAAACCGCCAGGAAATCGAACCATGAAAGCCATTGCCCTGTTGCCCTTGATGTTGCTGGCCTCTCTGAGCCAGGCCGCCGAGACGGTGAAGATCTACAACTGGTCGGATTACATTGCACCGGACACCACCAAGAACTTCCAGAAAGAAACCGGCATCGGTTTCACCTATGACGTGTACGACAGCAACGAAACCCTCGACGGTAAGTTGATGACCGGCAAATCCGGCTACGACGTGGTGTTCCCGTCCAACCATTTCATGGCTCGGCAGATCCAGGGCGGCGCCCTGAAAAAGCTCGACAAGCGCCAGTTGCCGAACTGGAAAAACCTCAACCCGGTGTTGCTCAAGGCCCTGGAGAACAACGACCCGGGCAACGCCCACGGCTTCCCGTACCTATGGGGCAGCACCGGCATTGGCTACAACATCGACAAGGTCAAAGCAGTATTGGGCGACAACGCGCCGGTGGATTCCTGGGACCTGATCTTCAAGCCGGAAAACATGGCCAAGCTGCAAAAATGCGGGGTGGCGATCCTCGACAACGGCCCTGAATTGCTGCCGGCAGCGCTGAACTACCTGGGCTTGCCGCACCACAGCAAGAAGGCCGAGGACTACAAAAAGGCTGAAGATTTGCTGATGAAAGTACGGCCATACGTGGCGTACTTCCATTCCTCGAAATACACCGCCGACCTGGCCAACGGCGACATCTGCGTAGCCGTCGGCTTCTCCGGCGACATCCTGCAGGCGGAGAGCCGCGCCAAGGAAGCCAAGAACGGTGTGAACATCGGCTACAACATTCCCAAGGAAGGCGCCGCGATCTGGTTCGACATGGTTGCCATGCCTGCCGATGCGCCTGACGAAAAGGCCGGTTACGCGTTCATGAACTACCTGCTGCGCCCGGACGTGATGGCCAGCATCACCAACTACGTGCACTACGCCAACGGCAACGCCGCGGCCGACAGCCTGGTGGACCCGGCGATCAAGTCCGACACCAAGGTGTACCCAACGCCTGCAATGATGGGCAAATTGTTTGCGCTGGAGGCGATGCCGCTGAACATCGACCGGATTCGTACGCGGGTGTGGAACACCATTCGTACCGGGCGATAGGTTTACCTGTGGTGGCGAGCGGGCTTCCTGTGGCGAGCGCGCTTGCCCGCGATGACCATGGGTATCTACGCAACTTTTTGTGTTGCGCTAAGTTTTTGACCGGGTTTTTAGGTAGATATGAGTACATATCCGTTGCTGCGGTAACGGCTACCTAGGGTTCCGCTCTTACAGCGGTTCACTTTTGGAAGGACCCAAAAGTAACCAAAAAGTCCTCGCCCCACCACTCGGTGCCTCGCCCAGGCTCGGCATGCCAGAACGAAGGCTTGAATCCGTGGGCCGCCGCCATGGGCCATCCTTGGCCCATCGCGGCTAACCCGGCGTCCTGCCGGGTTACCCACGGATTCAAGCCTGCGTTCGGCCATCGTGGTTAACGGGGCGCCTCAGATCAAGATCAAGATCAAGAGCACGGCGGCCTAGTAGCCGACCTGAGTGGTTGAAGCAAAAGCAGGGCAAAAGCACAGCAGCACACTCTCTGTCTGATGTACCGAGATCCAACTGTGGGAGCGGGCTTGCTCGCGAAGGCGG
>NZ_UYXQ01000044.1 GCF_900624995.1 Pseudomonas antarctica | reverse complement strand
GGCCATGTGTGGGTCAATGTACATCTAGAGCCTGCCCCGAACTTTACCGACCTTCAGGCACTCGCTGACAACCGACGCCCAGGGGACGAACTCCGAATACACGGTCCAGATGTGAAAGGTGACGGAACGCGGCGTAGTGATTGGCTGATCATCAGCCGAAAACCACTCCATGCCGTCTCGAGTCCAAATGCCTTGGCGCTCGCAGATGTAGCGCCCAGTAACCGACGCCTGAATCATTTCGTGGTACTCAAACGAGCAACCGTTGCCGGACTCGCACAAGTACCAGGCTTTTTCTACCTGGCCGTAGCCGTCGAGTCGCCAGCGCATACCGTAAGGCTTGTCGAAGGCGCCCCACTTCAGGTGCTGCTCTGTGCCGCAGCACGGGCACTTGATGTTGAACCGCAGGAAGTGCGGCGACTCATCGGCTGCGCGGCTGATTTGGCAGCCCTCCCCCACTGACTCGTCATCCTCGCCGCCGGCAACGATCACCCCGGGCGTTGATCCACGAATTGACTTAGGGAATGTCGCACCCTCAAGGCGCTTATCCCCCAGCATCGTCGGGGAGCCTTCGCCTTCAATATCGGCGTCGAACTTCGACAGCTCGTCGTAAATCACTTCGTCCGGGCTTTTCTCCCGGTAGTTACGCGCGGCCTTGCCACCCAGGCACCAAAGCATTTTCGAGTTATCAAAACGCTTTTCGTCCAGGGTGTTATCCCGGTGCTTCACGCCGTACCAGGGCGCCAAGGCGCGCACCAGGGGAACGTCACGAATCATCGTTTCGATGTGCCGTTTCATCATGGTGTCGGCATCGGGGTCCGTCGGGCACCACGACAACACGTTGCGTTTCTTGTGCTGGATTTTGTAGCCCTTGTTGGCTACCAGCATCTTGGTATAGCCAACCCGCGCAGACTTCAGCACGTTGACTACAGCTATCAGGTCATTGCCCATGGCGTTGAGAATCGCGACCTGAAACGGCGCCGTGGTCCATCGCCCCTCTTGATAGGACGATTCGGACGACAGGTAAAAATGCTTATCGGCCCACTCAACCGCCGTGAGTGGCGGTTCCTTGTAGAGACCTGTCAGGCCCTTACGGACGCTATCAATCAGCGCCCTCATCCAGGGCTTCGACGAACTCATCTAGAAGCTCCGGCAAGGTGTCGGCCAGGTTGACCGCTTCGTTCCGCGTAACGGCTATTTCACGTTGGATAGCCTCGATATGACGCACCTCGATTTCCGGGTGCTTGCGTTTCACTTTGATGTGAATGGTGTCCAGGGTTGAGCCGAGCATTGCGCTCAACTTGCCCAGGGCGAACAAGCAAAAATCCACCGGCACCAGCTTTTTGGCCTTCACCCGATTACGCATTTCCTGTGCGTCGGCTTGCTCAGTGGTCAACCGTAATTTCTGCTGCGCTTGTTTGTACTCAATCAGCGGATCAATGGGTTGCCCGTCACCATCGAGCGGTTGTTGTTTCTCGCCCTTGTGAACCAGACGGTTATCCAGCACAGAACGCACGTCGTAAAACGACTCCCGCCCGATCTTGGCGATGGGCGTGACGCCCCATTTATCGAAGGCTTGTGTGGTAATACCGAGGCTGTCAGCCATGCGTGACTTGTTCAGCCACTCAGGCTTACGGGTGATAGATTGATTAGCCATAACTACACAACAACCAACCTTTGAAAATGGGTCATATATAGCGAAGACGCGGGGCCCGAATTACCCCCATGAGGGGTGGGGGTCCTGGAGTACCTTCGGTTTTTCGTGTCGGTCGACGTGTCAAGTGAAAAAGGGGATGAAATCGAAGAAAATGCTACTTTTTTCACCTCTTTCTCTGACTTCCCATCGACTACAGCCATCAACGAGCCGAAGCCATCGCTTCAGCCCAGGCGGTGGCAGCGTCAGCCTGATAGTTCGCGTTGACAATGTTCTGCCCGATCTTGAAGAACGGGAAAATGGCTCGATACTTGGGCGCTGAATCGCTAAAGATGAACACTGGCCGCACTGCATCACCCATGCCCATCGATTTGCGCTCCCACACACCCTGCGTGCCGTCGACATCACCCGAGAAGAACCGATGGGCGTTGCCCTTGCGGCGACTCCTGGCGCTGCCGCTGGCGTTTGCCTGATATCCCCGCGTGGACTCAGCAGCACCCAGGCCCGACAGGATCCTCATCATCGTGCCGCGTGATACGTTGCCGTACTGATTCATAAAAGCCGTAGTGGGTACGGCGAATTGACCGCTGCGCATGATGCCCCGCGCTATCAACGATTTTTCGAACCGCTTGTGAGGCCGCAGACCACCACTCACCGCCTGCTGTAGGTAGGTGTCGGCAGGAATGCCCGACGCCCAAGAGTCTTTGAAGTAGACCTCCGCAGCTCGCGCCTTGGTGGCCATCTTTACGAACAGGCTATTCAGCGTGGTCGGGGTTGGCCGGTCCAGGCGTTTCTGCATCACCGTGATTGTGCCCTTCTTGACCCGCTGGGCCAGTAAGGTCGCGGTGCGAGCCATCACAAATGGGATGTGCTTTTTCTCTAGCTCCCGCATGCCCGCAGAAACAGGGAAAGCGTCCAGCGACATGTCGACCTTGAACATCGTCCCTCCCCTGTTCTGTCGATTTACTGCCCGTTAGTTGTACGGCCTGTAGCCGGGTCGCTAACGCCGGCCTTGCGCGCCAGGAATTGTGTGTAGAGGCCTCCTGCAACGTCTGCGCCTATCACGGCGATTACGATGCCCAAGCCGGCGGCCAGGTAGAGGTTGTTCCAAAGGGCCATGGCGAGCAGCAAGGTGGCCATACCCAAAAGTCCAGAAGCGAGGAAGCGCAGTGCTACTCGCTGAAGGATTTGGCGAAGGCCCAGGTCGCTCCCTGATGCGCGGAGCATTTCTCCAGACAAACCGGCGAGGCTCAGCAGAACCAACAACCACAGGGGCACATCGGTCAGTGCCTGATGCTCGGAGTTCATCTTAAGTCCTCGAATAGGTCGGCCTCCACGTCACTGGCATCCGCTTTAGGCAAGGAGACAGGCGTGGGCCGAAAACAAAAAAGCCCCGCTCAATGGCAGGGCTTGTAAAGAGAAGCAAAAAAAACCGGCCTAATGGCCGGGTTTTGGAGGCGTCTCGCTGCGTTCACAGCAATCCACGCTGCTATCAAAACAGATCTATTCCGCGCGGAAAAGTGTTTTTTCCTATACTCATAAAAGGTAGATTAAAGTAACGATAAGCACCCCCATATAGAGCATGGAAGTCGACGAATGAATGATCATGAATCCGCTTTAGACAATGAGCTAGAAAAGCACTCTCATCTAAAGGTATACCTAGACTACTACAAGACACTTGCAAGCCCAGGATATGGCGTATTGGTAACAGGAGACTGGGGCTCAGGAAAAACGCACCAAGTAAGAAATATATTAAAAACTGATGAATTTCACTATATCAGTTTATTTGGCACACAGACCACAGAGGAAATTTATTCCGCTGTTTATGCAAAGATGTTTCCACTACAATCGGCCGCCAAGAATATTGCCACCTCTAGCAATGGCGCAGGTGCAGGTTCGATCAATATTGGAGGACTCGTCTCCGGCGTGGCAAGCGCCTTTATACGAGAGCAAGTTAAAAACGACAAAATAATTGTATTTGACGACCTAGAGCGAAGCAGAATAAAAACTAACGACCTCTTAGGAGTATTCAATAAATATATTGAACATCACGGATGCAGGGTAATTGTACTTGCGCACGACAAAAAAATAACAGAAACACTTAAAGACATAAAAGAAAAAGTCTTCGGCCAAACAATTTCCATCACCCCTCAAACATCTGAAGCCTTTGAAGAATTCGCAAGCAAAATCACGGACAAAGATATAGCGGCAACAATCAAAAAAATAAAATCAGTGATTCTAGATATATTCAATCAGTCTGAAACTTATTCTCTCCGCATACTTAAACATTCCCTAGACGATCTAACTAGATTGCTAGAACTATTATCCCCAACACACAGAGAAAACGAAAAAGCCATAACAGAACTTAGTGGTTTTTTCCTCGCACTAAGCTTGGAAGTTAGGTCCGGCCGGCTAAATGATTCCGACTTGACAGATCGAGAAGATACAATTTTCAAACATAAAATGTCAGTACGCAGAAGTGCAAGTGAAACCCCGCCCCCTATATACATTGCGTCTGAGAAGTACAAAGATATTGATCTGGGAAACCGGATACTGAATGATGAAACACTTATAAAATTACTTACAAAGGGAATTTATTCGAAAAAAAGCATCCATGAATCGCTGGATCAAAGTTTGTACTTCACTAAGGCAGAGGATTTACCTGCTTGGTTGGTTTTTATGAAGTTCGACGAACTGAGCGAGGCTGAGTCTAGTGATGCAGCGGCAAAGTTGATACAACAATTCGACGCAAGAGAAATAGAAATCCCAGGAGAAATCCGGCACCTGTTTTCACTTAGATTTTTACTCTCAGAAATGGGCTTGTTACCTAGAAATTATGATCAAATCGAGGCTGAATGCAAAAAATATATGGACGATCTCCTTTCATCAAACAAGGTAGAACCATTCAAATTACACTATAGCTCTTTCGAAGACATCATGCGTGATAGTTTCGACGGATACGGTTATTGGGTCGAGGAAGACTACAGGCAGCATTTCGAAAGAGTAAGTGATTACATTCGAGAAACTCAAGACCGCGCCACAAAACAGCACTACCCCGCAGTTGCCAAATTACTTCTCAAATTAGTATTAACTGACGGCATTGCATTTGCTGAAAAAATAAGCTACAAAAATGGGGAATTTAGCGAGTATTCCGATATCGACATCCTGTCAAGCATTGATCCTAGCGACTTCGTGCAAGAGTGGATGGGTTCACCAGCGAACAACTGGATCCATATAAGTAAAGGCCTTGTGAAAAGATATTCATCTAACCAGCTATCATCGACACTTGCAAGTGAAAGAGACTGGATGAAAGAGGTTATCAAACTATTAATAAAAGAAGAAAAAAAGTCTAAGGGCGTTAGACAAAAAAGAATAAGCCGCGCTTTATCTCTGAATTTGAACTCAATATCATTGTAAGTATAAAAACCAACTACTTGAGTAAAGGCCGAGCTGATCAGCGGCCTTTACTCATGAGAAAATTATGCTGCAACTCGTAGAAAGTTTATAGCACAATCAATCCAAGCAGCGCCTGCCCTGGCCAACTCTCTCGTTTTACCTTCGCTAATCCCATAATGCTTACCCACGCGCGCCATAGGCCATTTGGCACCGAAGTAAAGCCAAATAATTTCACCCATCTGCTGATCTCTATGGGCCAGCTTAGAAACCGCTGAATCGATTAGAATCGCCCAGTCATCAGTAATGCAATAGCTCTTCGACGACGACGCTTGCGGCATAACCTGCCGCATCAAAGCAAAAGTCGGAGAGGTGTAGCCAGGCACCCCCATCCCGTCCATCCTCCACCAGCCCCACTGTTCCAGCAAGTATTCGGTATCTCCCATGGGCCGGCCAGCCGGCTTACGAATCATCATGCTCTCAATCCCCTGTGTAATTTGTTCCGCCTGCTCCCAGGCGGTTTGGTTGCTCGTATTGGCTCTGTGGCCCTATCGGTGTTGGAGGAATCTTTAACGCCAAGACTTCGCGCTGTACCTGCTGCAATTTGAAACTCAATTGGGTGACCAACTCGTCGACAGAAAGCACCAACTTGGTCCCCTGAACAACCCAACCTGAGCCGTTGCAATCCGTGCAAACCAGCTCATAACCCCCCCCCGCCACTACCGCCCTACCCTTGCAGATCGAGCAAGGTTCAAGCTCGATCCGCTCCCGCTTAAAGCCAGGCCCCTGTCGTTTCTGCACGTTTTAAAACCTCGCCCTTAACAAATTGTGGTTCTGGCTCGCAGGCCCCGCCGTTCAAGGCGTCTACGAGGTTTTGCGAATCTTCATATCTAACGCCTGTCTGCGCGTGAATCGCCTTGAAACCGCGCGCGTCTAACCAGTCGTGCCACTTCACCAACGCCAGGCGGCGTTGCTCTGTGGCCTGGGTGTTGATGTACGTCGAGGCGATCTTGCCCAGTGAATGGTTCAGCAGCATCTCGCCGATGTGGCCGTCAACGCCGAGGTCGGTCCAGGCAGTGCGCGCCACCTTGCGCAGGTCGTGACTGGTCCAGGCGCCCTGCCCTAACCGGGTGAATACGGCGCTCGCTTGGTTGTCGCTCAGCGGCTTGCCACGGCGTGACGGGAACAGAAAGGCTCCTTCGTAACCCTGGGCGGTTTGACGTTCGCGGTAATGGCGCAGCAGTGCACACACTTGGTCGGTCAGTGGTACGCGTAGCTCGGTCTTGCTCTTGGTGTGTTCGGCGGGCAGGAACCATTCGCGCTCAGGCAGCGCAATGTCAGCCCACCGCGCCTGTCGGGTTTCACCGATCCGGGTGCCGTGGCACAACATCATCAAGGCCAGCATGGCGTCACCTGGCGCGCTGTCAAAGCGCTCAGCCAGCAGCGTCACCAACTCGGGCACCTGCACATCGCGCAGCCGGGCGGGCTTGGGCTGGATGCGCGCCGTGGTGAAGTGGCTGAACTTGAGTTCGGCCGCAGGGTTAAAAGGGATCAGGTCCAACTTGCGCGCCTGACGGAAGGCCATGGCGACCAGGCGAAACAGCTGCTGAACGTACGACAGCGACAGCTCCTCCTGGGCTGGCCACATCAGCAACTTGTCCAAGGTCTGGGCGCTCACGTCAGCGAGCGGCAAATCATCCAGACGCGGCTTGAGCTGGCAACTGATCGCGGACTTGATCGCTTTCCGGCGTTTATCGGACAACGCGCGCGACTTGGCCATGCGCTCACCGAACCAGTCGAGCAGTTCCCCCACCATCACCCACCCCGAAACGCTGGCGGCACCATCGGCGGCTACGCGCAGTCGCACCGCCGGCAAGGCCGCGATGACTTGTTTTGTGTTCAGGTCAGGAAAGGCGCCGATGCGGTGCCATTGGCGGTTGTTTAGCAAGTACCAAGAGCCGCGCGTGCGGTTCTTCGCGAAACGAAAATGCAGGGCCGGGTGACTGGCGTCCCGCAGGTCGCGCACATGCTCAAGCTTGGCATTGCGGGCAATCTCAGCGTCCGACAGCTTCACCGTGAGGGTTTGGATTTGCGTGCTCAAAACGCGCCCTCTTCCGGATTAAGTAGGTCGATAACCTCAAACGTCGACGGCCACATCTGGCCGCCGTATCGAACTGCCATGGCCTGATCGAAAAAGAGCGCCAGTGCATGATCCGGCGCACTTCCCAGGTCGATCTTGGAAGAGCAGCAATACACCGCATAGCGGTAGAGGGCAGGTTTGGGAACGGCAAGGCGGGAATCAGCCATCAGATTTTTTCCTTTGATTTGTAGCGGTCGCGCATGCTGCTGACCTTTTCGGGTTTGCTCGGCTCAACCCAACCAGCCGCGAGCTGTTCGAATCGGCTGTACTGACCGAGGAAGGCGGCACGCACGGTGCCGCCGGCAATGTCACGGCCCTTGCCGATAATGATTTCGGCAATGCCTTTGGCTTCGGAGTGTTCGTGGTAGACCTCGTCGCGGTACACGAACAAGATGATGTCCGCGTCCTGCTCGATGGCGCCGGATTCGCGCAGGTCAGAACACAGCGGGCGCTTGTTGGGCCGCTCTTCGCATTTACGGGAGAGCTGGCTGAGCAGAATCACCGGAACGCCCAGTTCGCGGGCCATGAGCTTCGCGGTGCGTGTCATATGGCTGACTTCCTGCTCACGACTGGACGTGCGCGAGTCGGACTCCACCAATTGCAAGTAGTCGATGACAATGAGGTCCAGGCCGTACCGACGCTTATGGCGGCGAGCCGCCGAACGCAGTCGATTCATTGACATCGACGCGCGATCCGACAGGTACAGATTCGACTTCTTGAGCTTGCCGGCGGCACTCATCAGCTCGGCGCCGTGAGTGTTAGGGGCTTTGCCATTTTTGATCAGCTGTAACGGCACTCGCCCTTCGGACGCCATGAAGCGATCCATCAAGCCCGTGTTGTCCATTTCCAGACTGAACGCCATCACGCTTTTGCCATCACGGATAGCCGCGTGAGACGCGATGTTCATCGCGAGCGTGGTTTTGCCCATGGCCGGACGGCCGGCAATGACGATCAGTTGGCCAGGCTTGAGCCCTTGCAGCTTCTCGTCCAAATCAGGAATGCCCGTGGACAAGCCGTCAATTTCGTCACCACGATCAGCCCGGGCCTGCAGCACCTCAATGTAGTCGTTGAGAAAGTCCTCAGCCTTGACCACTTCGGATGTAGCCGATTGGCTGTCAATGGCGTGGGACTCAGCCTGTACCGCTGCAACCTTGTCAGCCGCTGGCTGGTCACCGTAGGCGATGTCGTTGATCCGCACGCTCAGCTCGATGATCGACCTATCCAGGCTACGCTCACGAACCGTTCCGGCGTAGGAAGCGGCGTTCGCAACACTCGGTGTATTGCGGGCAATTTCTGCCGCGTAAGCAAACGAATTCGCTCCTCCAGACAGATCCCCCACGTATACACCGACTGTCACGATATCGACGGGATGGCCGTCACCGTGCAAGGCCAAAATCCCTCGATACAGTTCAGCATTGTCCTCGTAGTAAAAGTCCTCAGGCGCCAAGTCGGCAGCGAGTATGTCGATCAACTCAGGGCGCAAGAGCATGGCCCCCAGCACGCCGTGTTCGGCTTCCAGACTGTAGGGATCACGCATTGTAATTACCCTCCACGACCTTCACGAAGTTGCTCGGGGCAATCAGCCAATCGAAGTTGCAGCGAAAAGGACTACCACCAGAGGCTGAAACCTTGCCCATCAGAAACTCGCTGGAGCGCACCAGGGCGAAGTACTCGGCCCAGAAACTGAGATCCTGATGAACATCGCTTTCGTTCCAACGCGCGTTGACCTTGGCAATTCGATCCTTGGTCAACAACATGACCCTAGGAAATTCCGGGATCGTTGCGTTGAACAAATCGACGATTGCCTGGGTTGGGCATTTCGACTTCGAAATTTTCGTTGGTTGCTCAGCTCCAACAAGAGGTGATGGTTCACTTGATGGTTCTATTACGGTTCTGGGTGCGGCTGCTGCGGGGGTTTGCGTCGTGAGCTGCGGGGGTGGTGGTGCATCTGGCGCGGGGTGCGCCGCTTGCGGGGGTGCATAAGATGCGGGGGTCAGTGTGTAAATCGTCGAACGCCCCATCCGTTCCCGGACAGACAAAAGACCTACCTGGCCGAGCCACTTTATGGCGGCCTGAACAGTCCTTTCAGCAAGGCAAGTACGCTCAGAGATACGAGCTACGGAAGGCCAGCAAACACCCTCGTCGTTCGCATTGTCAGCCAGCGAGATTAGGACTGCTTTTTGCGGGCCACTCATGCCTTGCAACGGCCAGCACAGGCTCATGATGATGGTACTCATGCGGGAACATCCTGGGCAGGTGCCAGGGACGCCTTCAAGTAATCGAGGCATTCACGGCGGAATTGAGACTTGGATGCATGCGAATACTGTCCGCCGATCATGAGGGCGGCCTTCATTGCGGCGGATTGATTTTTAGCGAGGTGTCGAGAACCCTTTTCAGGGGCGTCGGAGAGTGTCGCGACATATCCGGAAGGATTGACGACGGGGGCGTTATTGATCATTATTGACCTCGAAATAAAGTTGTACCAAGCCGCCCTGCCAGGCGGCTTTTTTATGTCTGGGCTTTAAGTACTGGATGTCTTAACAGCTAATACAAAGCACTGATGTCACTGCGTGTTCGGTTGCATAATTGGTCAGTAATCAGTACGCACCGAGCAGCACTTTGCGAGCAATTGGAACGAGGTCAGGCCGAAGCCCAGCGATGGTTATTTCTCCCGCTGAGGCGTCCTGAAGGCGCTCAGCAAGATCAGCTGAAGCTTGCCGGTGCCCGCCCGCCAATTGCCGAAGATGCCCGACGGTGGTTCCAGCCTTCTTAGCTGTGGCTTCACGCTCATCAGCGGTCTTGCGGGCGAGCCATCCCCGTAGATGGTCATTCATAGGTGCCTCTCCGTTTAATACGGCGAGAAATTTAGCCTAGAGCTATATTTTGAGCAAGGAAAATTTAGCTGTGAGCATATTTAGCAATGCGCTAAATGGTGGCAACCTTTGGCACATGGATATCTACGAAATCAGAAAGCGAAATCTGCGAACCCTTATTGGTAAGCAGAAGAAAGCCTCATGCGCGGCGCGCTGGGAGATGAGTCCTGCTCACTTGAGCCAGGTCCTTTCGGACAAAACCCCCAAGAACATCGGCGATGAAGTTGCTCGACGCATTGAGCGCCTGGAAGGATTGGATTCTGGCTGGTTCGACTCGCTTCAGGGTTACGCCCCAGGGGAAATGCTGACTGAAGATCCTGGTCATTCAGGATTGAAGGAGATACGCCTGTGGGATGAAGGCACCCCACTAGAGAATGATGAAATTTCGGTTCCATATCTGCGCGAAGTCGAGCTCGCAGCCGGATCAGGGCGCTTTGTTATTGAAGAAGGCGAGAAATCAAGCCTTCGATTCGACAAGCGCAGCCTACGCCAGAACGGTGTGCAGTTCGACAAAGCGAGATGTGTGACCGTTAGAGGCAATAGCATGCTGCCAGTGCTTAGGGACGGCGCCATTGTGGGAGTGAATATTGGCAGCACAGCTCTCGCCGAGGTCGTAGACGGCGATCTATATGCAATCAATCACAATGGTCAGTTGCGTGTGAAGCAACTCTACCGGCTCCCTACGGGCATGCGAATGCGCAGCTTCAATCGAGATGAACATCCTGATGAAGACTACAGCTACCAGCAATTGCACGATGAGCAGATAAGTATTCTCGGCCACGTTTTTTGGTGGGGAATGTACGCGCGATAGTACCCAGCAGCTAAATTATCAAACCCGCCATGTGCGGGTTTTTTTATATTTAGCTAAATTTATTTAGCTTACAGCTATTGACTGATATTTAGCTTGAAGCTAAATTTGCGCCTTCACCGGATAATAACCGGCCAGATGGAAGGCAGCGATGGACCGGCCTAAACGGTTCAGAGGGTTGGCAACTGACCCGGGCGTGCAGCGTAAAGCGCCAAGACGAGTTATCCAGCGGGAGAATAAGCCGAAAGGCCCGCGGCTGGAAAAACAATTTGATTGGGCCGGCGGCGACGCCAGTAGCTGGAAGCCGGCAGACGACACCAGAAGATTTCACGTCAGCGCCTGTATCGGGCGCTTTCGGAAAACAACCGGGAGTCAAAGCGATGGACGAAATCATCAGCGGCGCATGGAAGGGTCACCTCGGGCGCGGCCTTGCGCCGAAGGAATTGCAGTATCTACTGGGCACCGCCCAGGGCATGACAGCCAAAGAAATAGCCCGCCAATTCGACGTGGCGACCTGCACCGTGGCAAAGCGCCTTTCGTGCGCAATGTTCAAGCTTGGTGTAACCCGCCAGGCCGCCGCCGTTGCCGAGGCGATGCGCCGCCAGATCATCTCACCAATGTGCTTTGCATTGGCCGCGCTGATTGCCATGCACGCAATGATAGGCAACGACGCAATGCGACGTGACCGCAGGATTCCAGAGCGCCGTACTGCCCAGGTACGAATTGTACGGCAGCCAGAACAACCAATGCTCATTGCTTAAATAGACGCAACTCAACGAGGTACACAGCATGCACGCATCAGTTCAACAGCGAGTCGAAGTGGCTGCGGCCTTGCGAGTTCGCACGCAGATTGCTACTGCCGAGTTCTATGCTCTGATTGGTAGGGAGCAACCCGTACAGAAAATTCGCTACCAAGTCGTAACTCGCGGCAAGGCCTACCACATCGTGGAATGGGCGACCGGTAAAGTCAGAGGGTTTCGCTGGACGCACAAGGACGCTGTCAGCTTTGCCGAGTTGCTGGAGCTGGATCGCCTAGGTATGGCAGAGGAGCATCAAATAAAACAGGCTCGATAACACCATAGGCAGACTGTCTTGATTTACCCGCCCATGCAATCGAAGAGATTGACCATGGATAGAGACAACTTACAGATCCACGAAACTAGCGCGCGAAGAAGGAGAAACAAAAAGCTCGATTTTGTTCATTTCTGCAAGCCGATAGAGACGTCCTTCCCAAACTTTATTATGGAAATCTTGCGAGGGGAAACACTCGCACTCTCAAATACCACCAGATTATCCCCTATCGCTTCTATGAGTTGATACTTGGGATCACCTTTCACGTAAACCACAGGCAAGTCCTTCAGAGTCCCCGATGAAAGCTCATACCCTTTGGCCCTACCTACAATATTAGGAGCTGTATAGACGGCCAACGATATGCACAAAAAAATTTGTAAGACCTGCATTAAACCGATGCTCTTAAAACCCTCATTGAAAACCAAATCGTAAATATAACAACCTACTGAGATTCCCAGTAACAAACCACTTATCTGGCCCAGATAGTATACAGAAGGCGAGTACTTCGGAAATGGATCTAAAAGCAAATACAGCGCAAACATAGCCGAAACCAATACAATGAGGCCTACGACAACAGCTAGCCATCTACGTAAAAAATTTCGTTCAATAGGTGTTCGACTAAGCCCCCATGAAACCACTAAACCGATTATTACATAAAGGAAGACCATAGCTCCCTTCCGGACAAAGTATTCTGTGGGCACGGTATTGATTAACCAAGACGCGCCCATCCGTTCAAACATATATCTGAACTCAAAAAAGCCAGCGATGCCAGCTATGAATGAGGTTACTCCCAGTATAGAACCAAGCTTGACCGCCCATTCGCCCAAGCTGTTAAGAGTGAGAGCGCGCTCAGTCATTAGATGGAAGAACTTGTTCTTGCGACGTTTGCACTTTTAACTTCCTCTGTGCTTGTTTTTCGGCAAGTGGTTCTACTCTTCTGAATACCGAGAAGAGAATTTTCATTTTCATTAGTGGGTTTCCATCAACCCGCGCATCTAACACACAACGCTGCCGCTCAGACAAATCCAAAACCTGCTCCATTCTTTCAGAGGCTCTTTTTACAAAGTTTTTTTGCCCCAGAGTCATCCCCCCCACATCAGAAGCATCAATATCAGATAACTTCATTTCTGAGGATCGGGCATGCAAATTCTTATATGTTTGAACAGCTGTCTGGTAAACAACTGCGACAGCGGCAACCATCACACCGACATGAAACGCAGCCTCAAGAATAACCGCCAATTCAATATAACCAGGCGAAGCGTACTTTATTTTTTCGATTTCAGGCTTGCCGCTTTCGGGAATACCTTTGAAAAGATTGTTAAAAAAATGAACCGTACTATAGCCACCACGCCATGGAAATTTATTATATACGAGCTGTACCTTGCGCTCATCACTACCCTGCAAGTCACCCAAGAGAGAAAAGGCAAAACCATAAACTCGAGTATAATTATGCGTGACCTCCGACAACTCCTCTAGAGACCAATTTAAGTCCAATAAAAGCTTAGTGGTATCATTATCCATCAACGAGTCCTATATGAGATCTTCCATGTCTGCACACTCGGAATTTGACTTCGAGCATAGCACGGATCGGCAAGGTAACAGCATGCGCCAAGTAGCACAACGCCATCACAAATTATGGCTTTGTGCGCGATCTCTCAGTGACCCGGTTACGGAGGCTGTCTGCCGCGTCGAACGCAACGCCCTCCCCTTAATGGACTTCGGATCAGGACATTAGCTGTACGAACAGAGCCGTCACCCGTTAGACCAAAGGACGAACTCGAGCTTGCGATACGAGAATGCTGTGGGCGAGTGATGTGTTCGCCGCCCAATCGGTGCCTGTCGACTCAAAACATCACGACAATCACTAGCAGCACCGTCCTTCCAGACATACCGTTAAAGGCTGACACAGGGGCAGCCTCCTCTCGTCATGCAATTTTCGACGCGTGACCTAGAGCTTTTGCTGCTGCCACTTTGATATCGAGGTGTACGGTGGAGTTAGCGGTAACAATGTTTATTAATGCCTGCCGCGCATCCTCGCCACCTGCATAGCCCAAGCCTTCAGCTGCTGCGACTTTTATATCTAAATGCACGGTTGAGTTTCCAGTCATGGTTTGAATCAACTGCGACACAGCTTCAGATGGCGTTGCCATAAATACTTATCCCTAAGACATTAATTGAGGAGTCGCGATACTAGGTAGTTTGGCTCTCCATAGCAATTCATCTTCCCCCACCTTTCCCATCTTCTGCCGCGCACAGCAGCAAGGACAACACATGACAATGAACAAGACAGCGCTGCCCAGTGCGGGTAGCGGGAGATAACTATGCAAGCAGAAATCTTATCGGATAAGGAGCTTGCGGACCTCACCGGCTACAAGCTCAGAGCACATCAGCGTAAATGGCTTAGGGATCGCAACTGGGTATTCATCGAGAGTCGCGGCGGTCGGCCCTTGGTCGGACGGATGTTCGCGCGCATGAAGCTGGGCATGGTTAATCCGGCCATCGTTGAACAGAACCCACCGCCGGGGCGCCCTGTTTGGACGCCAGACTTCTCCAAGGTGAACTGATATGCGCCCCCGGAACCACGAAAACAGAGATTTGCCGCCTGGAATGGTGCGCCGTAAGCGCCCAAGGAAAAATGGCAAGGTTTGGATCGGCTACTACTACCGGGATTCTGCTGGCAAAGAGATCCCGCTCGGAACAGACCTGAGCAAAGCCCGTTTGAAGTGGGCCGAACTTGAGGCCAAAGAAAAACCCGCCGATCTGACAACGATGAGGGGCATCTTCGACCGATACGTGCGCGACGTCATCCCAAAAAAGGGCGAGCGGACCCAGAAAGACAACAT
This sequence comes from Pseudomonas antarctica, assembly GCF_900624995.1. Classification (GTDB taxonomy): domain Bacteria; phylum Pseudomonadota; class Gammaproteobacteria; order Pseudomonadales; family Pseudomonadaceae; genus Aquipseudomonas; species Aquipseudomonas antarctica. The sequence goes on along the minus strand of NZ_UYXQ01000044.1, from coordinate 14,902 downwards.
GGCCGAACTAAAACAGCTTCGCCCTACGTTTGATGAGGCACCCATAGATTCGATTACTCCGTTCAACATCGCAGGTTACCGTGATGCTCGCTCAGCGAAGGTTCGTGCCAACCGCGAGATCGCGCTCCTGTCCCACGTTTTCAACATGGCTAGAGAGTGGGGCCTCACGGAACGGGAGAACCCTTGCCAGGGAATCAGGAAGAATAAGGAGGCGCCGCGTGATTACTACGCCAACGCGGCTGTTTGGGATGCCGTCTACGCGGTTGCCGAACAAGAACTCAAGGAAGCCATGGACCTGGGCTATTTGACCGGACAGCGGCCTGCTGACGTGCTGATCATGCGCAGCGACGATACCGAGGGTGACCACTTCCTAGTAACGCAGGGCAAGACCGGCCAGAAGCTTCGAATCTTGATGCGTACGGAAGCCGGGGAAAACAGCTTGGGGAGATTGGTCAGGGAGATCAGCGAAAGGAATGTCGGTCATTCGTCCAAGTACCTGCTGATCAACAGATACGGAAAGCGAATGACGAAGGGGATGCTGCGCTTGCGCTGGGACAAGGCGCGGGAAAAAGCAAAGCAGAACGCCATCGAACAAGGCGACCCGCTGCTCGCGGCCAAGATTGGAGGCTTTCAGTTCCGCGACATCCGGCCGAAAGCCGCGTCGGAAATCATCGATATCGGGGATGCCAGCCTGCTGCTGGGACACAGTAAACAGGAGATCACAAAGCGGGTTTACAGGAGGATTGGCGCCACCGCGAAACCGTCCAAATAGGCAAAGTTTCGGAACTCCTACCCGAAAGTTTCGGAACCCCTGCCAAAAGCAGCACAAACCTTCCCAAACCCCAGATACGAAAAAGCCCCGACTAATCGAGGCTTTATCGTTTAATTTGGCGGGAAACCAGGGATTCGAACCCTGGGAACGCTATTAACGTTCGCCGGTTTTCAAGACCGGTGCATTCAACCACTCTGCCAATTTCCCTTTTGCAGCACAGGATTATAGTAGCGCATCCCGTGTCAGCGGGCGCCATAATACCCGAATGAAACACACTGTCAAACTCTTGCCATGGCTTGTTACAGAGCGTCTGTTATGATCCTTGCGACTGAATGTTTCAAAACTGAAGGAGTGTCGCCATGCGCGAACAGAATTACGCAGTGAATGATCACGCGCAGGCTGAGCAGCTTGAAGTCAGCCGCGTGTTGCGCAATACGTACGGTTTGCTCGCCCTTACCCTCGCATTCAGCGGCGTGATGGCGTATGTAGCGCAGCAGATGCGCGTTGGCTATCCGAATATCTTTGTCGTGCTGATCGGCTTCTACGGTCTGTTTTTCCTGACCAACAAGCTGCGCGACTCGGCCTGGGGCCTGGTGTCGGCGTTTGCCCTGACCGGTTTCATGGGGTTCATCCTCGGCCCGATCCTTAACCGTTACCTCGGCATGGCCGGCGGCGCGGAAGTGGTCAGCTCGGCATTTGCCATGACTGCCCTGGTGTTTGGTGGTCTGTCGGCCTACGTGCTGATCAGCCGCAAGGACATGAGCTTCCTGGGCGGTTTCATCACCGCAGGCTTCTTCGTGTTGCTGGCGGCAGTGGTCGCAGGCATGTTCTTCCAGATCAGCGGGCTGCAGTTGGCGATCAGCGCTGGTTTTGTGCTGTTCTCCTCTGTGTGCATCCTGTTCCAGACCAGCGCCATCATCCACGGCGGTGAGCGTAACTACATCATGGCAACCGTCAGCCTGTATGTATCGATCTACAACCTGTTCATCAGCCTGTTGCAGATCTTCGGCATCATGAGCCGTGATGACTGATTGCTAGCGCTATAAAAAATGCCCCGTATCGTGAGATACGGGGCATTTTTGTTTCCGCAGGTTCAGTACTCAGTACCTGTTAGGTTCCATTTCCAGATCAACCTTGAAGCGTTCAGCAATGTCCTGCTGGATCCGCAGCGCCAGGTTGGCGATCTCGTGCCCTGTCGCCGCGCCATAGTTGACCAGCACCAGCGCCTGCAGCTTATGCACGCCAGCATCGCCCTCACGAAAACCCTTCCAGCCGGCCTTATCAATCAACCAGCCAGCGGCGAGCTTCATCTGCCCATCCGCCTGCGGGTACGCCACCAGGTCCGGGTACTGCGCCTGTAGCTCTGTGGCCAGCGCCTGGGACACCAGCGGGTTCTTGAAAAAGCTCCCGGCATTACCCAGCTCAGCCGGGTCCGGCAGTTTTTCGCGGCGGATGCTGCAGATAGCGCGGCTGACGTCGCTGGGCGTTGCCTCAGTGATCCCCTGCCCGGCCAGGCGCTGTTGCACCGGGCCGTAATCGAGTTTCAGGTGACTGACGCGGCTCAAGGCAAAACGCACGCGCAGAATCAACCAGCGCCCGGTTTCGTGCTTGAACAGGCTGTCACGGTAGGCAAAGTCGCACGCTTGCAGGCTGAACTCGCGCAGCTCGCCGGTCTGGCGATCCAAAGCGGTCAGGCCGGCAAACACATCCTTGATCTCCACACCGTAGGCACCGATGTTCTGCATCGGCGCAGCGCCGACGGTGCCGGGGATCAGGCTGAGGTTTTCCAGGCCGCAGAAGCCGTGTTCCAGGGTCCACAGTACAAACGGATGCCAGGCCTCGCCAGCCTCGGCTTCGACCACGACGTGCAGGCCATCATCCTGCAGCACGCGAATGCCCTGGGTCGCCATGCGCAACACCAACGCCTGGATATCCTGAGTCAGCAGCACGTTGCTGCCACCGCCGATCACTAGCAGCGGCAACCCTTGTACAGCCGCGTAGGCCATGGCTTCGCGAACATCGGCGTCGCTGTGGGCCTCGGCGAACAACTGGGCGCGCACATCGATGCCAAAGCTGTTGAATGGCTTGAGCGATACCTGCGCAAGCACGTGCAAGGTCATAACCGCCCCTTCAATTCGATTACTAATAAATCACAGGCGCGTTCGATCAGGTCGAGGACGCGCTCAAAGCCCTGTTCGCCTTCGTAGTAAGGGTCTGGCACCTCGTCGACTTCAGCGTCAAAGCGGCGCAGGAACAAGTCCAGCTCCGCCTTGCCTTGCCCCGGGTGCAGCGCCTTGAGGTTGCGCAGGTTGCTGTGGTCCATCGCCAGGATCAGGTCATAGCGCGCAAAGTCAGCGCGCGAGACTTGCTGGGCACGCTGTGCCGACAGGTCATAACCGCGCACACTTGCTGCACGCTGGCTACGCGGGTCCGGTGGGTTGCCGACATGCCATTCACCGGTGCCGGCCGACGACACCTCGACCTGGCCCGCCAAGCCCGCTTCACGCAATTTATGGCGCAATACGCCCTCGGCGGTTGGCGAGCGGCAGATATTGCCCAGGCAAACAAACAGAACCTCCATCAAGCCCCCAGCAGGCGACGGACGCGCTCCAGGTCTTCATGGGTGTCGACACCGGCCGGTGGCGCCTCCAGGGCATCGCCCACATGAATACGTACGCCGTGCCACAAGGCACGCAGTTGCTCCAAGGACTCGGTGTTTTCCAACCAGCATGGGCCCCAACCGACGAAGTCATGCAGGAAACCGGCGCGGTAGGCGTAGATGCCAATGTGGCGACGGTACGGCACGCCCTCCGGCAATACGTCAGGGCTCTTGGCGAAGGCGTCGCGCGCCCAAGGCAGAATCGAGCGGCTGAACGTCAGCGCCAGGCCATTGATATCGGTGACCACCTTGACCACGCTTGGACTGAACAGAGTGTCGATATCTTCGATAGGTTCGCACAAGGTCGCCATACGCGCTTCACCATGGGCAGCCAGGTTGGCGGCTACCTGGTCGATCACGCACGGCGGGATCATGGGCTCATCGCCTTGCACGTTGACCACGATCGCATCCGGTGCCAGGCCCAGGTGCGTGGCAACTTCGGCCAGGCGGTCGGTGCCGGAATTGTGGTCTTCGCGGGTCAGTACCGCTTCGGCGCCAAACCCCTTGCAGGCGTCGATGATGCGCGGATCATCGGTGGCGACTACGACCCGTTCGGCGCTGCTTTTGCAGGCTTGTTCCCATACCAACTGGATCATCGGCTTGTTGCCGATCAATTGCAGCGGCTTGCCCGGCAGGCGGGTCGATGCGTAGCGAGCGGGAATGACAACGGTAAAGGCGGTGGTCATTTATCCAGGCGCTCATCGGGGGTCAGGGTGCGAGCTTCGCTCTCCAGCATCACCGGGATGCCATCACGGATCGGGTATGCCAAGCCGGCGCCTTTGCTGATCAGCTCGGTTTTATCGGCGCTGAGCTTGAGTGGGCCTTTGCAGATCGGGCAAGCGAGGATGTCGAGCAGTTTGGTGTCCATGAGTGTTTCCTGGATAAAAACGATTTAAGGCAAGAGTCGGGCGGGTAGCAAGCGCATCAGTTGGGTGTCGAACCAGGCAACAAACGCCGGCGACGGCACCGCATCCACCGCAAGGTACCACCAGTCTGGCTGGGCAAAGGCGCGGCACTTCACCGCGTCCTTTTCGGTCATGACCAAGGGTAGCGACGGCGTGAAATTCAAGACCTCTGCGCTATAGGGCGCATGGTCGGCAAAAGCATGGGGTATCGGCCGCCAGTGTAGCGTTTCAAGGGTATTGAAGAAACGTTGCGGGTTACCGATACCCGCCACCGCGTGCACCTGCTGACCAGCCGGAAAATGATCAGCCGGTTGGCGCTCACCGGTTCTCAAGTTGATCAGCGCCGTGGGCAACAAGCGAAAGGCAAAGCCACCCTCAGGATCGGCGCCGGCGCCGTTATAGAGCAACGCGTCGACACTCTGCAGACGCTCCACCGGCTCGCGCAATGGCCCGGCCGGCAGGCAACGGCGATTGCCCAAACCACGAGCGGCATCGACCAGCACCAGTTCAAGGTCGCGGGCCAGACGGTAATGCTGCAGGCCGTCGTCGGAAAGGATCAGGTCAAGGGGCTCGCCGGCCAGCAGTGCTTTCACGGCGCGGCTGCGGTCGGGATCAATCATCAGCGGCACGCCGCAACGCTGCACGATAAGCAATGGCTCATCGCCAGCCACTTCAGGGCTGTGGCTGGCCTCAACCCGCCACGGCAATTGCGGTGGCTTGGCGCCGTAGCCGCGACTGACCACCCCGACGCGCAAGCCACTGCGCCGACAGTGCTCGATCAGCCACAGGATCAGCGGTGTCTTGCCCGTACCGCCCACCGTAATATTACCCACCACCACGACCGGCACCGGTGACTGATAAATATCGCCCTCGCCCGCGAGAAAGCGCGCACGCTTGCGCTGCACCACGCGGCGATACAAAGACTCCAGCGGCCGCAGCAGCGTCAGCGCCGGATGGCCCTCGTACCAGGCCTTGAGCAAACGATCGGACATGGCCATCAGGGTTGAGCCGCCGCCTCGACGGTGGTCATGCGCAGATGGGTGAAGCCGAGCTTACCGGCGGCGTCCATCGCGGTGATCACGGCTTGATGCTGGGTTTTGCCATCAGCACTGATGGAAAGCGGCATTTTTGTATCGCCGCCGGACTCTTTCTGCAGGGCATCCATCAGGCTGTTGAGATCGTTCTTCTCAAGCAATTGATTATTCACCGAAAACACCCCGTCAGCGCTAATGGCGATGTCCAGTTGCTTGACTTCCTGATCCTCGGCCGGCGAACCGCTCACTGCTTCCGGCAAGTCGACACGCAGCTGGGTTTGCCGGGTAAAGGTGGTGGTGACGACGAAAAACAGCAGCAGGATGAACACCACGTCGATCAACGACGCGAGGTTGATATCGACATTTTCCCGTCGCTTGCGGCGAAATTTCACACTCGGCCCTCGACGAAATCGACATCACGATCGCCCTGCACCACTTCCACCAGCTTAATGGCTTCCTGTTCCATACCGACCACCAACTCGTCGATGCGGCGCTGCAGGAAACGGTGGAAAAACACCGACGGAATGCCGACCATCAGGCCCGCAGCCGTGGTAATCAAGGCCTTGGAGATACCGCCAGCCAACACCGCAGCGTTAGTGCTCATGCCGGAGCCCATGAAGGAGCTGAAAATATCGATCATGCCCAGCACCGTCCCCAGCAGGCCAAGCAACGGCGCCATGGCAGCAATAGTGCCGAGCGCGTTGATATAGCGCTCCATCTCATGGATGACGCGGGCGGCCGCCTCTTCAATACACTCTTTCATGATCTCGCGACCATGCTTGGAGTTGGCGAGGCCCGCGGCGAGGATTTCACCCAAGGGCGAATTGGCGCGTAGCTCCTTGAGCTTGTCTTTGTCCAACTGCTTGTTCTTGATCCAGCCCCACACCTGCCCCAACAGATGCTCGGGCGTGATGCGACTGGCGCGCAGGGTCCACAGGCGTTCGGCGACGATGCCGAGTGCGGCGATGGAGCTCATGATGATCGGCAACATCATCCAGCCGCCGGATTTGACCAATTCCCACACAGTGAATGTCCCCTCGAAAAAGTGCGCCACTTTACCATATAGGTTCGCCGGCGGGGCTCGTCGGCCACAGACCTGCCCGCAGCAGGCTTTGGCTCCAGGCAAACCGGTATTAGGGTAGCGCTTCGCGCCAGAAACGGCGTTGACTGCGCGCAACAACAGGTGATTCATAGGCGCCCAACTGCAGACGTACCGCACCTTGCTCGGCGCTGTCGTACACACGGCTACCCACCGCCTGATAACGCTGCATCACCTGTGGGTGCGGATGCCCGAATGCGTTGCCACGACCACGGGAAATCAGCACCGACTTGGGTGTGAGTTGCGCTAGAAAAGGCCAGGATGAAGAGCTGCGACTGCCATGGTGAGGTGCTTGCAGCCAATCGGTCGGCACGGCCAAGGGCGAAGCAAGAAAAGCCTGTTCGGCAGCGCGATCGATATCGCCGGTCAGTAGCAGGCGCTCGCCACTGGCCTGTACCCGCAACACACAGGATTTCGGATTGCTGCTAGTAGCTCCAGGCCACTGCCACAGCTCAAATGACACCCCATCCCAGACCCATTGCTCACCACTGACACAGCGCGCAATAGCAAGAAAGACCGGCAACCCGTCAGCCTCTGCGCCAACGACCCGCTTCACCGCCAGCCCCAGGGCAACGGCAGCCGCACCACCGGCGTGATCTGCGTGAGCGTGGCTGATCACCATCATGTCCAGCGACTCTACGCCGAGCTTTCTCAGTGCAGGCAATACCACGCGCGCGCCGAGGTCAAACGCACCCGAGCGCGGCCCTGTGTCGTAGAGCAATGTGTGATGGCGTGTGCGCAGAATCAACGCTTGCCCTTGGCCGACGTCCAGTTGCGTTACCTCAACCTGGCCATGCGGCACCATTTGCCTGGGCGCAAAAATCGCCAGCAACAGCATCGGCCAGCCCAGCAGCCGAATTGGCACGCCTTTGGGCAGCAGCAATAACACCGCGCCGGCCAGGCTCACGGCCCAATAACCCAGAGGCACTTCGACAGGTATCCAGGCCGGGCGTTGCCCGGCCAACAACGCCAAGCTTCTGAACAGCACCTCCAGCGCCCCACCGGCCAGCCACAGCAAGCCCTCGCCCACAAACGGTACGACCAGCAGCGCCGTTCCCAGCAGTGCCAACGGCAACACCACCAGGCTGATCCACGGCACAGCGAATAAATTCGCCACCGGCGCACTGAGGCTGATGGGCAACCCCAACACCAGTAATACGGGAAACAAGCCAATGGCTATCAACCATTGGGGGCGCGTCCATAGCTGCCACAGGCTCCAGGCACCCAGACGTCCGCCGAATGCCAGCACCAGCACCGCAACGGCGGCAAACGACAACCAGAACCCCGGCTGCAAGCTGGCCAATGGCTCCAGCATCAGTACGCCATCCAGTGCCAGCAACAACGGCCACCACACGCCTAAATGCCGAAAGCGCAAACGCCATAGCAGTACCAGCCCAACCATCACACACGCCCGCTGCACCGGCACGCCGAACCCCGCCAGCAAGCCATAACCCAACGCCGCGGCAAACGCCAACCCGCAGGCCCATGGCAACCACGGCAAGGCACGCGGCCAGCAACCGTAACGCGCAAGCCCAGCCACCAAGCCGTAGATCAGACCCGCAAGCAACCCGATATGCTGGCCGGAAATCACCAGCAGGTGCACCGTTCCTGTGTCCTGCAATACTTGCCAATCCTGCGTGGCCAGCCCCGAACCGTCGCCCAGCACCAGCGCCGCCAAACCAGCCTCGCGGCCCAAGGCATCCACGCTACTCAGGCGCTGCCGGAGGCTGTCGCGCCAGGCGTTATGCGCCGGCGCCAGGCGTTGCCCATCTTTTACCGAACCGGTTGCGCCAATACGCTGGGCCAGCAGCCAGGCCTCATAGTCAAAGCCATGAAAATTGAGTAACCCCGACGGTCGCCTGAGCGTGACTGCCAGACGCCAACGCTCGCCACTGTTTACCGGCGGGCCACCGTGCCAGGACACCCGGATACGCTTAGGTAGTCGAGCGTTGCGCGACCGGTTGTCGGCCAATTCGAAGCGCACGCCAGTGCTCGTATGTTGTGGCAGCCCGACCACACGCCCCTCCACCCAGCGCGTCTGCCCCTCCAGCGCAGGCCTGAGGCGATCGTCCAATGCCCACTGCGCGCTGATGCACGCCCAACTCAAGCCCAGTAGCAAGAACGCCAGCGGATAGGTACGAAATGGCAACAACATCAATGCCATTACCAACAGGGCCAGCAGCCAACCGGTGGGCGGCAGAGTCGGGAGAAATCGCAGCGAAAGCAGGCCAAGTCCGAGCGCAAACATCCCAGTCCTCATGAATCATCCTTTTAAAGTGGTGCACTCAGTCATAGTCGTCCCCCCAGAACGGCCTATGATGTTTTGTCACAAAGTCTGAATTTTCTGTTTATAGAATGCGGGCATACTTGCCCCTCGAACTGACCTGGACCCCTTATGCCCCGGCGCTTATTCAAACGGTACATGCCCGATCCCACGCGTATCAGGGAACACAAGTCCTTACGATTTCTCGGCACGCTGCTGCATGACCCCAACCTCTGGCACCTGAACCGGCACTCGGTGGCCCGCGCCATGGCGGTGGGTTTGTTCGCGGCATTCATCCCGATTCCGTTGCAGATGTTGTTGGCGGCGATTCTGGCAATCGCGGTGCGCGGCAATATGCCCATCGCCGTCAGCCTGGTGTGGCTGACCAACCCGATCACCATGCCGGTCGTCTTTATCTGCACCTACATGACCGGCGCCTGGCTGATGAATGTGCCGTCACGCAGCCTGCCCGACAACCTGACCTGGGAATGGATCAGCAGCCAGTTGAGCACGCTGTGGCAGCCGTTCCTGCTGGGTTCGGTGGTGTTAGGGTTGGTACTGGGCGTACTGGCCTACTGCCTGACCATGGGCTATTGGCGCTGGTGGGTCGCGCACCAGTGGAAAAAGCGCAAACAGCGCCGTGCGTGAAGACTGACAGGCCGGCAGACGCATCCAGCAGCCGTTCGCCCACCCTGCGCCATAAATCCCACTCCAACCCCCTTCCCCGCTTGGTCCACCCCTCGTCAGGCGTGCGTGTACCACGCCCTCCCAATCGCCAGAAGATTGCCGCCAATCATGAATTTGCGAGATTCCACGCCGCGCAAATGGCTACACTGCGCAGGTGGCGCGGGCCGGATGCCCGCGCGGATGATTGATATCAATGTGGTAGCAGGAGAGTGGCGTGCTTAGAAGAATGGGGATAAAAGGCCGCGTACTGTTGCTGACCTTATTACCGACCAGCCTGATGGCCTTGTTGTTGGGGGGCTATTTTACTTGGATGCAGCTCTCGGAGTTGCAAACCCAATTGCTGCAGCGTGGCGAAATGATCGCTGAGCAATTGGCACCGTTGGTGGCCCCGGCCTTGAGCAACACCAACACCGACCTGCTTGAACGCATCGCCACGCAATCCCTGGAACAGCCTGACGTACGCGCGGTGTCGTTCCTGGCGCCGGACCGCACGCCCCTCGCCCACGCGGGCCCGACCATGCTCAACCAGCCTCCGGTCGGCAATAGCTCCCACCTCCTGCAGCGTACAGGCAATGACGCCACACGCTACCTGCTACCGGTATTTGGCCGCCATCGCAACCTCGCAGGCGAGCTGATCCCCGACGAAGCCGACCGTCTGCTGGGTTGGGTCGAAGTGGAGCTGTCCCACACTGGCATGCTGCTGCGCGGCTATCGCAGCCTGTTCGCCAGCCTGTTGTTAATTGCCATCGGCCTGATCTGCACCGCCGCGCTGGCGCTGCGTATCAGCCGCACGATCAACACCCCTATCGGCCAGATCAAGCAGGCCGTGGCCCAGCTCAAGGACGGCAACCTGGAAACTCGTTTGCCGCCGCTGGGCAGCCAGGAACTGGACCAACTCGCCTCTGGCATCAACCGCATGGCCGGCACCCTGCAAAATGCCCAGGAAGAGCTGCAGCACAGCATCGATCAAGCCACTGAAGATGTGCGCCAGAACCTGGAAACCATCGAAATCCAGAACATCGAGCTGGACCTGGCCCGCAAAGAAGCCCTGGAGGCCAGCCGCATCAAGTCGGAGTTTTTGGCCAACATGAGCCATGAAATCCGCACCCCGCTCAACGGCATCCTCGGCTTTACCCACTTGCTGCAAAAAAGCGAGCTGTCGCCGCGCCAACTGGATTACCTGGGCACCATCGAAAAATCCGCTGATAACTTGTTGGGCATCATTAACGAGATCCTCGACTTCTCGAAAATCGAAGCCGGCAAGCTGGTGCTCGACAGCGTGCCGTTCAACCTGCGCGACTTGCTGCAAGACACCCTGACGATCCTCGCCCCCGCCGCGCATGCCAAGCAGCTGGAACTGGTCAGCCTGGTGTACCGCGACACGCCGCTGGCACTGGTGGGCGACCCGTTACGCCTCAAGCAGATCCTCACCAACCTGATCAGCAATGCGATCAAGTTCACGCGCGAAGGCACCATCGTGGCCCGGGCGATGATCGAGGACGAACAGGAAGACAGCGTCCAGTTGCGCATCAGTGTGCAGGACACCGGCATTGGCCTGTCGAACCAAGATGTACGCGCGTTGTTCCAGGCGTTCAGCCAGGCCGACAATTCGCTGTCGCGCCAACCGGGCGGCACCGGCCTGGGTCTGGTGATCTCCAAGCGGTTGATCGAGCAAATGGGCGGCGAAATCGGCGTCGACAGCACACCGGGCGAAGGCTCGGAGTTCTGGATCAGCCTGAGCCTGCCCAAGACCCGCGACGACGTCGACGACCTGCCGAGCGCGCCGCTGCTCGGCCGGCGCGTGGCCGTGTTGGAAAACCACGAACTGGCGCGCCAAGCCTTGCAACATCAGTTGGAAGACTGTGGTTTGGAAGTCACACCGTTCAACACCCTGGAAAGCCTGACCAACGGCATCACCAGCGCGCACCAGACGGAACAGGCCATTGACCTGGCGGTGCTCGGCGTCACCGCCAATGACATTCCGCCTGAACGCCTCAACCAGCATTTATGGGACCTTGAGCACCTGGGTTGCAAGGTGCTGGTGCTGTGCCCGACCACTGAGCAGATGCTGTTCAACCAATCGGTGCCCAACCCCAACAGCCAATTGCAGGCCAAGCCCGCCTGTACGCGCAAGCTGCGCCGCGCCCTCGCCGACCTGATCAGCCCGCGCCCATCGCGCAGCGAACCCGGCGAGCCGCTGTCCAGCCGCGCACCGCGCGTACTCTGCGTGGACGACAACCCGGCGAACCTGCTGCTGGTGCAAACCCTACTTGAAGACATGGGGGCCAAGGTCCAGGCCGTGGAAAGCGGTTACGCCGCCATCGACGCCGTTAAGCAGGAAACCTTCGACCTGGTATTGATGGACGTACAAATGCCCGGCATGGACGGCCGCCAAAGCACCGAGGCGATCCGCCAGTGGGAAAGCGAGCGCCACGGCACGCCGTTGCCGATAGTCGCCCTCACCGCCCACGCCATGGCCAACGAAAAACGCGCGCTGTTGCAAAGCGGCATGGACGACTACCTGACCAAACCCATCAGCGAGCGGCAACTGGCCCAAGTGGTGTTGAAATGGACCGGCCTGGCCCTGCGCAATCAAGGGCCGGAGCGCGCGACCGACAGCATTGGCAATGGCGCCCAACTGTTGGTGCTGGACCATGAAGAAGGCCTGCGCCTGGCCGCCAACAAGGCCGATCTGGCCGCCGACATGCTCGCCATGCTGCTGGCCTCCCTGGAAGCCGACCGCCTGGCGATTACCGTCGCCCGCGAAGCGAACGACAACAACGCGCTGATTGAACGCGTCCACCGCCTGCATGGCGCCACCCGCTACTGCGGCGTGCCGCAATTGCGCGCAGCCTGCCAACGCGCGGAAACCTTGCTCAAGCAAGACGATGCCAAAGCCATGGCCGCATTGGACGAACTGGACATGGCGATTGCACGGCTAGCCAGTGAGGCGCGCGTCAGCGCTTGATGCTTCTGTGTGGGAGCGGGCGTGCTGTGGCGAGCCCGTGCCCGCGCCCATAGGGTTAGGTATTTTTCAGTGAGTGCAGGGAGCTTTTTGATGCGCGTGATTCTTTTCAGCAGCCAGGCCTACGACCGCGAGAGTTTTCTCGGCGAGCCGCTGCCGCCGGGCCTTGAGCTACAATTCCAACCTGCCCGGCTCAACCTCGACACCGTGGCCCTGGCCGAACATCACGACGTGGTCTGCGCCTTTATCAACGACGACCTCAGCGCCCCGGTACTGGAGCAATTGGCCGCAGGTGGCACGCGCCTGATTGCCCTGCGATCGGCCGGTTACAACCATGTCGACCTGCCTGCCGCCCAGCGCCTGGGTCTGACCATCGTGCGCGTCCCGGCCTACTCGCCTCACGCGGTGGCCGAGCACGCCGTGGCCCTGATCCTCGCCCTCAACCGCCGCCTGCACCGTGCTTACAACCGCACCCGGGACGGTGATTTCAGCCTGCATGGGCTGACCGGCTTCGACTTGGTGGGCAAGACCGTCGGCGTGGTCGGCACCGGGCAGATCGGCGCCACGTTCGCCAAGATCATGGCCGGGTTCGGCTGCCGGTTGCTGGCCTACGACCCCTTCCCCAACCCGCAGGTCCAGGCTCTCAGCGCTGACTACGTGAGCCTGCCCGAACTGCTGGCCCAGGCGCAGATCATCAGCCTGCACTGCCCGCTCACAGCCGACAGTAAACACCTGATCAACGCCCGCTCCCTGGCACAGATGCAACCCGGCGCGATGCTGATCAACACCGGCCGCGGCGGCCTGGTTGAGACGCCTGCACTGATCGAAGCCCTCAAGGACGGCCAACTCGGTTACCTGGGGCTGGACGTGTATGAAGAAGAAGCCCAGCTGTTTTTCGAGGACCGCTCTGACCTGCCGCTGCAAGACGACGTGCTCGCGCGCCTGCTGACCTTTCCCAACGTGATCATCACCGCGCACCAGGCGTTCCTCACCCGCGAGGCCCTGGCGGCAATCGCCGGCACCACATTGAGCAACATTGCCGCATGGGCCGAAGGCCAGACGCAAAACCGTGTCGAAGGATGATCAGCGGTCACACACCAGGCGCATGATAGGCAGGCGCCCGTGATAGGATGCCGCGCCTATTTGGAGGATCCATGGCCGAACACGATTTTCGCTTCAGCTTGCTGAGCCCGCAACACACCCTGATCGAATGCCGCGCCCTGGTGCCAGGCCGTTATCAAGTCACCGGCAACGGTGGTTCGATCAAGCATGGCGACGTACTCATCGTCACGCTGCGCGGCAGTAAAACCCTGTCGATGCGCCTGACCGTCGAAGGCGACGCGCGCTACTCCATCCGCCCGGCGGGCCAATGGGTCGCTATGGCGCTTGGGCCGAAATTCGGCGAGCTGGAAATTCACACCTGGAAGGTCAATTGCGACAGCTGCGACAGCGTGCTGGAGTTTGAATTCGCGGTGGAAACCAAGCTGACCAAAGAACCGCTGCAGCCCGCTGCGAACGCGCGTATCAAAGCGCTGGGCTGGGCCAGCGAAGGCGACAAGCACCGTTGCCCTAACTGCCAGCAGGCCGCGCAATGAAAGGCCTGCTTCTGCTCGCTACCGTCGGCTTAGGCCTGACCGCCTGCGCAGGCGACGCGGTGAAGCTCAAGCAGGATCACAGCTACGGGGTGGAATGGATTGGTGAGCGGCCGTTGATGGATTACGCGCACCTGACCGTCACCCTCGGCGCTGATGGTCGCGCCTATGGCAATGGCGGCTGCAACCACTGGTTTGCGCCCTACACCCTTGAGGGCGACAAGCTGAGCTTCGGCAAGATCGGCAGCACCCGCAAACGCTGCGCCGAGGCCTTGATGGAGCAGGAACGCCGCTTCTTCCAAGCCTTGCAAGGCGTGCAGCGCTGGGATATCTCGCCGATTGAACAGACCCGCTTCTGGCCGGCTGAAGGCAAGCCTATCCGCCTGTGGCTTGAAGAAGGCTGATTCAGCTTTCTCGTGCTCCAAAGGTGGGAGCGGGCTTGCTCGCGAAGGCGGTGCGTGAGTCACAGCTTAAGTTGACTGATCCACCGTCTTCGCGAGCAAGCCCCTCCCACATTGGCTTTGTGTTGTTGCTTTAACCGCGCAAGGCTTTCAGTTTGGCCAACACCCCTTGCGCCGTCTGCTCGCCCATCAACTGCTCGCGCACCTTGCCCTTATCATCAATGATGTAGGTCACAGGCAATGCCTCGCTGCGCGGAATATCGAAAATCTCTTCAGGGTTCTGCGCCAGCACGGTGAACTTGATCCCCAGCTTCTCACTGGCAGCCTTGAGTTCTTCACCCTGCACATTGTCGAAATTAACCCCGAACACCCCCACGTTTTGCCCTTTCAACTGCTCGGCCAAAGCGTTGAGTTCCGGGATTTCCGTGCGGCACGGGCCACACCATTCGGCCCAGTAGTTGACCACCGCCCATTGCTTGTCCAAGCGCTCGGACGCTACTTTCTTGCCGTACTGGTCAACGCCGT
>NZ_UYXQ01000043.1 GCF_900624995.1 Pseudomonas antarctica | reverse complement strand
AACTAGGCGCAGCAGGGGGGGTCGATCCAAGGGTAGTTCTGCGGCAAACTGTCCAGGCGTGATGGATGAGTCCTGTGCACACCATCGTCGGAAAGCGCGATGCAAGACTGGGGACGTGGCTGCGCGTGCAAGGTGCCCTCGCGCACGCCGCGGCAATGGCGGCAGTTGCAGCTCCACTAAGGACAGCCGCCGCCTGCGGCTGAGCCAAGAATCCGGATGAACATGGTCGGTTCCTGTAGGCAACCCTCGCTGGCGCGCGACCGGGGCAAAAAAAGGCCCGTGTTAACGGGCCAAAAATAACGTGGCGCGTCGCTCGAGGAAGCGTAGCGCCACGCGGAGCGTCAACGGTTGGCGAAGTACATGGTGACTTCAAAGCCGATACGCAGATCGGTGTAAGCAGGTTTGGTCCACATGATTGAGTTCCTTATTACGTTGGAGTGACTAGCTTCAAATGTTTAGTGCACATTCTTACCGTACATGACGGCGAGTCTCGGTCATGCTAACTCGCCGTCAACGCGTTACCGTGCCGTCATTACGGTGTGGCTTTGGCCGCTGCTGGTTCTTGCGACTTCAGGTACGCGGCGTATTCCTGGCTAATGACGTAGTCCTTGATCTTTTGGACATCTGCCGGTTTCAGGCTGTCCTTGAAGGAGGGCATGCCCAGAGGACGCAGCACGCCATCGAGGACGATCTGCTGGAACATGGCGCGGCGCGCGTCGTCCGACTTGCGCAGGTCCGGTATCAAACCGCCGCTGACCACGCCCACACCGTGGCATACGGTGCAGTAAGTGCCGTATAGCTGCTTGCCGGCGGTGATATCCGCAGCAGACGCTTGGACCGGTCCGGGTATGCGTGTTACCGCAGTTGCCACTTTCTCTGGCAGCGGTGGGAGGGCGGCCTTGCCGTTGAGTTTGAAGACCAACAGACGGCTGATGTTGCCGACCCCGGGTGCCAAGGAAGCATCGCCACCGATAAGCGGGGCTACACCACCCCAGCCAGCCATCAATGCGACGTACTGTTCACCGTCAAGGCTGTAGGTCATTGGCGCGGCGACGATGCCGGTCTGTGCGGCGAACGACCAGAGCCTCTTCCCTTTGTCAGCAGAGTAAGCAATGAGGTCACCGTCCGCGGTGCCCTGAAACACCAGGTTGCCGGCAGTGGTCAGGGTGCCGCCATTCCAATAGTGGGTGTACGGAACGCGCCAGGCTTCTTTCTGTTTGACGGGGTCCCACGCCACCAGCGCACCGGAGACGGCCTCGCGAGGAATCTCCGTGGTGTCATAGAACGCAGCGCCGGTGTTGAAGGCGTTGCGCTTGACGAAGTTTTTGCCTTCGTTGCGATAGACGCCGGGAATCTCCTGGTAAGGGAAATAGACCAAACCGGTTTGCGGGTTGAACGACATTGAGTGCCAGTTGTGTGCGCCAAAGGGGCTCGGCCACATCACAATTGTCTCTTTCTCGTAACGCGAACCGGGTACCTCTACCGGCTTGCCGCTGGCCAGATCGACTTTCTCGGCCCAGGTGACCTTGCCGAACTTCTCGGCAGAGAGCAGTTCGCCGGTCTGGCGGTCGAGCACATAGAAGAACCCGTTTTTTGGCGCCTGCATGAGTACCTTGCGCGGTTTACCGGCAATTTCCAGGGTTGCCAAGGTGATCTGCTGCGTGGCAGTGAAGTCCCAGGAGTCGCCCGGTGTCACTTGATAGTGCCACGCCAGTCGCCCGGTCTCCGGGTTGATGGCGAGGATCGAGGACAGGTACAGGTTGTCGCCGCCGCCCGGGCTGCGCAGCTCGCGGTTCCACGGAGAGCCGTTACCGGTGCCGACGTACAGCAGGTTCATTTCCGGGTCGTAGGCCATGCTGTCCCACGCGGTACCGCCGCCGCCGAACTTCCAGTACTGGTCGCCCTTCCAGGTCTTAGCGGCTTCAACCAACTCCGGGTTTTCGTATGGCTTGCTTGGGTCGCCGGGCACCGTGTAGAAGCGCCAAGCCATTTTGCCGGTCTCGGCGTCGTAGGCGGAGAAGTAGCCGCGCACGCCGTACTCGGCGCCGCCGTTACCAATGATCACCTTGCCTTTCACCACGCGCGGCGCGCCGGTGATGGTGTATGGCTTGCTGATGTCAGTGGTCTGCTGACTCCAGACTTGCTTGCCGGTTTTGGCGTCAAGGGCGATGAGTCGGCCGTCCAGCGTGCCTATAAACACCTTGCCGTTCCACAACGCCACGCCGCGGTTTACCGCGTCGCAGCAAGCATCACGGGCCTTGTCGCGGGCAACCTGCGGGTCGAAGCTCCAGAGTGTTTTGCCGGTGCGCGCATCGACGGCAATCGCGCGGCTCCATGACAGCGAGGCGAAGAGCACGCCGTCGACGAACAGCGGCGTTGCCTCCAGACCACGGTGGTTATCAAGGTCCAGAGACCAGGCCAGACCGAGCTTGTCGGCGTTTTGTTCAGTGATCTGGTCCAGTGGGCTGAAGCGTTGTTCTTCATAGGTTCGGCCATTGCTGAGCCATTGGCTGCCGTCTTTCTTGCTGGCGATAATGGCGGCCTCGTCGACCTGGGTCGCGACGGCCAATGGCATCATCAGGGCGAGAGCTAAGCCCGCGAATAGTTGCGATGCAGACTGCGTATTCATAAACGCAGGACTCCTGTCTTGTAATTGGAATGAGACCTTTGCTGGCAAGTAGCACTAGAATATTTGAAGGATCCGCAAGTTGATGCGGCTGTCCTCCTTGAAGCCGTTTTCAACTGCCATGTCACGGCCGTAATTGACCATCAGTTGGGTGCTAGGGGTAACGAAGTACGCCGCGCCTACTGTGTATTTGCTGGTATTAGGTTTGTCGTGCATGTCCTGGCTGTCGATATTGCTTTCACCGCCCCAAAACTTCGATACCCCAACACGCACATCAAACTTGTCGGTGAAGTTGTAGCGAAGGAATGCTTGGCCTTGATACAGCGCGTTCTGTTTCTGCGTGACGCTCTGGGCGCCGTAGTCATTGTTGTTGCCGAAGAGCGTCACGTCGCCGATCAGGTCGAGGGTCAGCTTGTCGCTCAGCCCGGTGATGTATCCAGCCTGCAGGGCGAACTTCCAGCGGTTCTCACCGAGGTTGATCGCGTGGTTGTTGTCATAGCTGCCGATGGGTATATATAGGAACGGCGTGATGCCGAAGTAACGCCGCTTGTCAGGTTCATTTATCAGCCAGACGGTGGCGGCCAGGGTCAAGTCGCCGGTGCCGCTGGCGCTGCCCAAATCTTTGACATCGTCCTTAGCTTGCACGTTGCCGAATGGGAGGAGGAACTGTGGGTCGACGATGTAATCGCCAATCTTGGTGAAGTGCACGCCACGCACAATGCCGATATTGGAATTCAGACCAGCGTCGATTGGCGCTTTGTGGCCGTTTGCATACAGTGAGTTGCGTTCGGCATGTTGGCCGTAGAGCATGCCCAGGTTGGTGCCTTCGGGAAATGCGGTGTAATCGCCGGCATCCACGTCCACAGCTGAAGCGCCGTAGGATAGGCTACCTAGCAAGCCGAACAACGCAGCTTGCAACAGATGCACCATGCCGCGTCGGGTTGACGGGCAGATGGGACGGCGCAGAGCCAGCTCTGAGCTCATTTTCATAACATCACCTTTATTGTTTTTGTTTATGTTAGAACGTAGTGACGGGTGCTTATCCGACCTCACAGCAAGTCATTAAGCAGAGCCTGTGCCACTTTTGAGTTCTAAAAAAATATCTTTAGGTGGATGATTATTATAGGGATAATATTTTTCGAGGAAAGCGTATGACTGCCCCACCTGTACGACTGACTCAAAATGAGACATCGCAACAGGGGCGGACTGGCCTATTTTGAGACATTAGCTTGCGAGGCGCATTTCATGCATAACATCACCGACTCCGCAGTCCCCCCCGCGCGCAAGTATTTCGTCGACTCGTTGATGGTCGAGAGGTCCTGGGAACGTTCGCAAAGCTACGGTCTGAGTCATCGCGACCGTCTGAATGCGCCTGTAGTCGCCAGCCGTGCCCAAATTATCGAAAGCAATCGCCTGTTGCTGACCTGTGCCACGCCCGAGATGGAGCAACTACACGCCTCCCTGTCACGCAAGGACTGGGTGCTAGTCTGCCTCGACTTGCAAGGTGTGGTGCTCAACAGCCTGGGCAGCCGCAGCTCAGACAACCAAGAGTTGAATCAGGTGTTTCGGGTTGGCGCGCAGATTTCCGAGCAAAACGTCGGTACCACCGCGCCGAGTTGCGCTCTGACCGAGCGTGACTCCGTGCTCTTCGTGGGCGGGGAACACTACCTGGAGGAAGCGCGCGACTTTTGCTGTTTTGCCACGCCGATTTTCGGCCCGGACGGCGCCATCGTCGGGGTGCTGGACGCGAGCAGCAAACACCGCGCGCCCTTGATTAACGCGCGGGAGTCCTTGTTGCTAACCGCCAGTGCGATTGAAAATCGTATGTTTAGCCAGCTCAGCGACTTACTGCTGGTGCACTTGCACCTGCGGATGGATATTCTCGGCACCCCGTTGGAAGGCCTGATGGGTTTCGACCAGGCCGGTAAGCTGCGCTGCGCTAACCGCGCTGCTGGTCAGCTGTTGCAGTTAAGCGAGGTTCCGGTCGGTCTGGATTTTGCTGAGCTGTTCGACATGCCCTTCGCTCACGCCGCCTGCTACCGCCGCCACGATCTCAGTGCACCGCTCCGGCTGCGCACGCATCACGGTGGCGAACTGCACGCGTGCATTACCCTAGGCCCCGTTCTTAAAACGGAGCGGGCGTTGAGGCAGGAACCTTTGCCTGCGCCTATCGCCAAACCGCCGCTACTGCCGCAAGCAGCGCCGTATTTGCAGGACCCAGCGCTGCAGAGTGCCCTTGCCCGCGCTCGCCAGGCCTTCGCCCGGGATATTCCCGTGCTGATCAACGGCGAGACCGGCACGGGTAAAGAGGTTTTCGCCCGCCTGTTGCACGAAGGTAGCAGCCGCGCCGGAGAAGCCTTCGTGGCTATCAACTGCTCGTCTATTCCGGCCAGCCTGATCGAGTCGGAACTGTTCGGCCACGTCGAAGGTGCCTTTACCGGCAGCCGCAAAGGTGGCGCGATCGGCAAAGTTGAACAGGCGCACCAAGGCACCCTCTTCCTCGACGAGATCGGCGACATGCCGATGGAGCTGCAAGGTCGTCTGCTGCGGGTGTTGCAGGAGCGCAGCTTTACCCGCTTGGGCAGCAGCCAAGTGATTCACGTGGATTGCGCGCTTATCTGCGCCACTCACCGAGACCTCAAGCAGCTCAGCGCCAGCCACGGCTTTCGCGAAGACCTCTACTACCGTATAAACGGCCTGCGTGTGACGCTACCGGCGCTGCGCGAGCGTCAGGACTTGGTGGAGCTGATTCAGCATCTGCTGCGCGCCGAAAGCGCCACGCGCCAGCCGCTCACGCTGAGTGACGCGGCGCTGCAAGCGCTGTTGAATTACCGCTGGCCGGGCAATGTCCGTCAGCTCTACCAGACGCTCCGCCTGGCTGTCGTGTTGGCCGAGGATGGCGGTGAGATCGGCCTGGAGCATCTGTCGGAAGACGTTCTTGAAATCATTGAAAAGGTCGCCGACTCAGCCTCAATGACAGACTCGGCGCCACAGGCAGCACATACACTGCAGGCCGCAAAACTGCTTGCAATCAAGACGGCCGTGGCAGCGAGCGGTGGCAACCTTTCGGCGGCTGCGCGCAGCCTGGGGATCGGGCGAGCAACCCTCTACCGGAAGTTAAAGGGACTTGAGGAAAACTGAGGACGCTGCGTTGCACCGCCGTAGGTTTTCCTCTCATACCTTACCGCTGTTGAAGCAACTCGAAAGCGCTTGTCAGCCAGTTGGTCGTTGGGCAGGGTTGAATCGCCCCGGATTCTCTAAATACCTTGCAAGCTCAAGGCGCGCGGCATCGTCGAACAGCAGGGTTAAACCAAGGTGCTGGCGTCGATCTGCTCGATTGAGGTGACGCCGGTCAAGGTCATGGCCACGCGCATTTCCTTAGCGAAAATATCCAGCAGGTTCTCCACCCCGCGCTGGCCATCGGCAGCCAGTGCATAGGCGTTGGCGCGGCCCAGCAGGCAGCCCTTGGCACCCAGGGCAAGCATGCGCACCACGTCGAGCCCGGAGCGAATGCCGGAGTCCACCAGCACCGTGAGGTCATCGCCCACCACCTCGGCAATCGGTGGCAGGGCTTTGGCGGTGGACAGCACGCCGTCCAACTGGCGGCCGCCGTGGTTGGAAACGACGATACCGTCGGCGCCGAAACTCACGGCATCCTTGGCGTCCTGGGGGTCGAGAATGCCTTTGATGATCATCGGGCCTTTCCAGAACTCGCGGATCCACTCCAGGTCTTTCCAACTGATCGAGGGGTCGAAATTGTTCGCCAGCCAGCCGATGTAATCTTCCAGGTGGGTCGGCTTGCCAAGGTACTTGGAGATATTGCCGAGGTCGTGCGGGCGGCCCATTAACCCTACATCGAAGGCCCATTGCGGCTTGGTGATGGCCTGCAGCATGCGTCGCGAAGCCGCGAACGGCCCGGACATGCCCGAGTGCGCATCGCGGTAACGCGCACCCGGCGTGGGCATGTCGACGGTGAACACCAGCGTGGTCACCCCGGCGGCCTGCGCCCGTTCCAGGGCGTTGCGCATAAAACCGCGGTCCTTGAGCACATACAGCTGGAACCAGATCGACTGCGGGCTTTGCGACGCCACTTCTTCAATCGAACACACCGACACCGTCGACAGGCAGAACGGGATGCCCTTGTTCGCCGCCGCCTTGGCGGCCTGCACTTCACCGCGCCGCGCGTACATGCCGGTCAGGCCGACCGGGCTGAGGATCACCGGCATGGCCAGTTCCTGGCCGAACAGGGTGGTTTTCAGGCTCAGGTTGTCGACATTGCGCAGGACGCGCTGGCGCAGGCTGATCTCGGCCAGGTCCGAACTGTTGGCACGCAGCGTGTGCTCGGCGTACGCGCCACCGTCGATGTAATCGAACAGAAAGCGCGGCAGCTTGCGCTTGGCGGCGGCACGGTAGTCGGAGGCGGACGAGATGATCATGAACGGGTTCTCCACAGAGCAAGGTTGCTCCACGATAAGCAAAAAGCTGGCATGATAAAAACAACTTTTATTACTAGCATCCAGTCGCTAAGGGAATACCGATGAACCTGCGAACATTGCGTGCCTTTGTTGAGGTGGTGCGCCAGGGCGGCTTCTCCCAAGCGGCTGACGTAGTGGCGTTGACCCAATCCACGGTGAGCAAGGCGGTCAAGACGCTGGAAGATGAATTGGGCACGCCGCTGCTCAATCGCCTCGGCCACAAGAATGAACTGACCGCCGCCGGCGAAATTGCCTACCGCCGCGCACTGGTGTTGCTCGCCGAGCACAACGACCTGGTGGCCGAGATCAACGACCTGCGCGGCCTCAAGCGCGGCGTGCTGCGCATCGGCTTGCCACCGGTCGGCTGCGGCGTATTGTTTGCGGCGATGTTCGCCGCCTATCGCACGCGCTACCCCAACATCGACATCGAACTCACCGAATACGGCAGCAAACGCCTGCGCGAATGCCTCGAGGCCGGGGAGGTCGACCTGGCGGCCTTGCTACTGCCAGCGGACGAAGGCTTCGACTACCAACCCGTGCGCAATGAACCGCTGATGGCCGTGTTGCCCATGAGCCACCCACTGGCCCGACGCAAACGCATCGACTTCACTGACCTGGCCGATTCACCGTTCATCTTGTTCGAAGCCGGTTTTGCCCTGAACGCCAAAATCCTCGCCGCCTGCGAACGCAAAGGCGTCACGCCTCGGGTCACCGCCCGCAGCGGGCAAATCGACTTTATCGTCGACCTGGTTTCCGCAGGGTTGGGCGTCGCCTTCCTGCCACGCATGCTCGCGCACAAACACCAACACCCCGGCATCGCCCTGATCCTCTTGGACGAACCCCACACCGATTGGCACATCGCCCTGGTCTGGCGCGCCAGCGCCCACCTGCCGCCGGCGGCCCGCGCCTGGCTGGATCTGGCCAAGGAAATGGCCAGCCCGGTGTAGCGGGTTGCAGCGGTCATTTGTAGGAATTCTTCCAAATGCACCTCAGTGCTTGACTTCTTCTTTTTAATCAGTAACATACGGCGCATTCCGCGATAGCTCAGTTGGTAGAGCAAATGACTGTTAATCATTGGGTCCCTGGTTCGAGTCCAGGTCGTGGAGCCAGATAGAGAAAAGCCTGCAGAGATGCAGGCTTTTTTTTGCCTTGGATTTGGCTGTGCGATCCAGGTGTGCAGGCTGACAACCTGCCGTCGTTGTTTTCGTTCCATGTACTATCGCATGATGCATATAAACTGCGGCCCAGTTCGACTGGATTATTTCTAGGATCTTCACATCCTGTCTATCGTTGATCCATCGAATAATCCATTCAACTAGCTTGGAAAGTGTTTGCATGATGTTGCGGGCGGCCGATTTTGTTTTAGTCGTCTGATGGTTTTTTGTGCAGCAACTACGTTGTCTATCTGGCATTCGGATTAATTCAAGCATAAAGCCCCTGACCCCCTACGGGTGTAGGGGTTATTGAGGGCGCGGGATTTGTTAGTATTTGATTTCTATTTTAATAGTTAATAGCAGAAGTTTTTGCAGGTGAGGGCGAGCCATCAATCTGCGCATGCTTGAAACGTCGAGATGATGGTGGTGTTGTTTTCGCCGTTTATATCGTTCGCGATCGTTTTAGAGTTTTGCGCGCGTCGTTAAGGCGGGTTGATTTTTGTAGGTGTCCCCTTGTTTATTGTCCTGTGATGGGTGCGTTTTTTGAGAGTGATATAGCTAAGTGTTTATGTAATAAACCGCCTAAAAGGTTTTAATATGTTTTTTCCTCCTGCGATATGCGGGTAGGTAGTGGGTCTCGGTAGCGGGTACCGTGATTGTCGGCGACGCTTTTCGAAATGACTTTGGTTCGCTCCATAAGAACTTGTCGAGCCGCGATGTGTGCGGCTATTTTTCCGCTGCCGTTTTAGTCGCTCGTTCATGCGTACTAAAATTTCGATGCGCGGTAAAGTAACTGGATTGTAAGGTGCCCCTACAGCTGTAGGGGTAGATAAATAGTTAACGTCTGAGAAGTTCCAGGGGCATGCAAGTGCGAGAGGCGTTAAGTGGTTTTTCCCTAGCGCTGATGAAAACCGCTAATTCAACACGGCTGGCCGTATTTGTCTTCCTCAGCATCGCTGATATGTGGTCCCTGACAGTGTGGTTGCTGATCCCCAGTTCTCGACCAATTTCCTTGTTGGTTAAGCCATGAACTAAAAGATCCATTACCTCTGACTCTCGGCTGGTGATCTTCAATACGCTGCTCCCTGTGCGAACTCTTTGGGATATTTAATTATGAGTACGACCCAGAAATACAGCTCCCCTCGGTCGAGTGCTTTTCACCTACATGGCTTACGAATGAGGGCGTCAGAGATTTACCCTGAGCGCTGATTTTTTATCTGGCATACGTTAATAGCTACTCAGTTGGGCTTCCTATCAGCTTGGAAGGACGCGTATTGCTCTAGGTTGAAACCTACAAAAAGACTGACAAAGGACGAACTGTGACATCGCAAACTCCATTGTTCCGACTCGAAGCGCTTACCTTTCGGCACGTGAATTGGCTTGGGGAAATAGTCCTCGTCAGGCCAGTTTCATTCGCCGTGTTGACACTGATTGCTGTGCTTTTTGCGGCCATGGTGGTGGCTTTTTTTCTCTGGGGCAGTTACACCAAGCGTATTACCGTCCCCGGTCAGCTAGTGCCCTTTTCGGGGCAGCTGAAAATACACGCGCCTCAATACGGCTTGGTCCTTGAACGATTTGTCGAGGAAGGCCAGCCGATTAAGCAGGGAGCGCCACTGTTGCGAATTTCCAGCGAGCGCTACGTAGGGGATTCGCGGCCGGTTCAAGCAGACGTAAGCGATCAACTGACCCTCCGGCAACGTTCCTTGAACGACGAGTTAGTGAAGAAACAGCAACTTCAAACTGAAGAACGGCAAAGCCTGCAAAGTAAGCTGGAAAGTTTGCGACGACAGTTGCGTACCCTGGCGCAGCAGGCAGCCAGTCAGGAGAAGCTTGTGAAGCTGGCGAGCAATGCGGCCGATCGTTATCAAGGACTGATGGATAAGGGTTATATCTCGATGGATCAGCTTCAACAGCGTCAGTCCGAGCTGTTGGGCCAACACCAGACTCTCCAGGGGCTGGCTCGCGAAACTACGGCGCTGAACCAGCAGTTGGTCGAAACCCAACATGAGTTTGCAGGTCTTTCGGCACTGCATGAGAACCAGCTCGCAGGCATTGCGCGTTCATTGTCGGGAATCCAGCAGGAACTGATCGAAAGTGAAGCCAAGCGTGCCTTAGTCATAACGGCTCCCCAGGAGGGTGTGGCTACTGCGATTCTTGTTGAGCCCGGCCAGACGGTTGATAGCTCGCGCGTCTTGATGAGCATAGTGCCCGCAAACTCTCACCTGCAAGCCGAGCTATATGCGCCGAGCAAAGCGATCGGCTTCATTCATGCCGGCGACCCTGTGAGGGTGCGTTATCAGGCGTACCCCTACCAGAAGTTCGGTCAACACAGCGGCAGTGTTATCTCTATTTCCAAGGCAACGCTGTCGGCTACTGAATTGGCAACGATGAGCGGTAGCGTGCCTGGCCTTGGCTTGGACGGTGAGCAGATCTACCGCATTCGCGTTGATATCGAAGCGCAATCCGTATTGGCATACGGCAAGCGACGGCCGCTGCAAACCGGGATGTTGGTTGAGGCTGACATTCTGCAGGAGACCCGTCGTCTCTATGAGTGGGTGCTTGAACCACTCTACAGCCTGACCGGCAAACTCTAGGAGCGATGGCATGAACTATCTCGATGCGCTCTCCTTGCGAATGGGCCTACGCCTGCCCTTGATCCTGCAAACCGAGGCGACGGAGTGTGGCTTGGCCTGTCTGGCGATGATCACGGGGTTCCATGGTCATCACGTAACACTGATGGACTTGCGCCGCCAATTCAACGTGTCGCTTAAGGGCAGTACGCTCAAGCAATTGATCCAGACAGCCGACCAATTGAACCTCGGTACTCGAGCTGTCAGGTTAGAACTTGAAGACCTGAGCAAACTCAAGTTGCCCTGTGTTTTGCACTGGAACTTCAACCACTTCGTTGTTCTCAAGGCTGTAGAGAACCAACGCGTTGTTGTGCATGACCCTGGCTGTGGCATCCGGAATTTGAGCTTGGCCGAGGCCAGCAAGTCTTTTACAGGCGTGGCGCTAGAAGTCTGGCCAGGCGGGAACTTTGAAAAACAGGAGCCTAAGCCTCAGGTCAAACTGATGAGTATGTTGGGAAGCGTGAGTGGTCTCTACCGCTCCATTGGACAGGTGCTAGCCTTGGCCCTGGCGCTGGAAGTGTTCTCGTTGGTCAGTCCGTTTTTGCTGCAATGGACGCTCGACAACGTGCTCGTCACCCAAGATCGCGATTTGCTGACAACCTTGATCATTGGTTTTGGTTTGTTGTTGCTGATGCAGCAAGTGGTGAGCGCAATACGGGCCTGGGTGATGATGCATATGAGCACGCTGTTGAGCGTGCAATGGCGAGCCAATGTCTTCAGCCACCTGTTACGCCTGCCGATCCACTATTTTGAAAAGCGACATCTAGGGGATGTTGTTTCGCGCTTCGGTGCTGTCGATGTGATTCAGGGGACCCTGACGGCGGCGTTTTTTTCGGCCGTGCTGGATGGTCTGATGACTGTCGCCACATTTATCCTCATGTTTATCTACAGCCCGCTGCTGGCAGCCGTGGCTGCTACGGCGATGATCCTATACGTGATGGTTCGATGGGCGTGGTACTACCCCTTGCGTCGCGCCAGTGAAGAACAAATTGTGCATGCCGCTCGCCAGGAAAGTCACTTTCTGGAAACCGTGCGCGGCATGCGGCCGATCAAGCTGTTCCAGCGCCAGAGCGAACGGCGTCTCGCTTGGCTTGGCTTGCTGGTAGAACAGATCAACGCTGGTTTGAGATCGCAGAAGTTGCAGCTGATCTACACGCAGCTTAACGGTCTGATATTCGGGTTGGAAAATCTCATTGCCATCGGTCTGGGCGCATCGATGGTGATGAACAACCAGTTCACCGTGGGTGTATTGATCGCGTTCATGGCATACAAAAATCAGTTTGTCAGTCGCGTCGCAAACTTGATCGATCATTTTTTTGAGCTTTACATGCTGCGTTTGCAGGGTGAACGGTTGGCCGACATTGTCATGCATCCACCGGAAGATAGCCGCGGCACATTAACGGTCGCGACGTGGCCCTCATGTCCGGTGGATATTGAACTCAAAGGTGTGAAATACCGCTATTCCGACCAAGAGCCTTTTGTACTTAATGGAGTTGATTTGTACATCGCTCAAGGCGAGTCGGTGGCTATCACAGGCGCTTCGGGTAGTGGCAAGAGCACCCTTGTCAGCTTGCTGTTAGGGATCTTTCAGCCGACTGAAGGCCGGCTATTCATTGCTGGAGGTGACCTGCAGCAACTGGGAGCAGAGCAGTTTCGCGGCAAGATCGGAACGGTCATGCAGGACGATTGCCTGTTCGCCGGTTCATTGTCAGACAACATCGTGTTCTTTGAATCAAACCCTGATTTGGACTGGGCCATGGAGTGCGCGCGCATGGCGTCAATCCATACCGACATCCTAGCCATGCCAATGGGATACAACACCTTGGTGGGCGACATGGGGACGGTGTTGTCGGGTGGGCAAAAACAGCGGGTGCTGTTAGCCAGGGCGCTCTACAAGAAGCCCGACATCCTGATTCTTGATGAGGCCACCAGCCATCTGGATATGGCGTGCGAGCGTCAAGTAAATGAGGCGGTGCGAGGGCTTGAGGTGACGCGGATTATTATTGCTCACCGTGCTGAGACGATTGCATCGGCAGATAGAGTATTGGTGCTAGAGAACGGGCGGATTGTACCGGTTCAACCTGTCGAGGCGCATGGCATGCCCGCGATTGGCGCGGTCACTTCATGATGGGAGCTGCTCGTGTCGCTGTTTTGCTGGTTTGTTTTTACGCCGGCTCTCAGTTCTGCGTGGCTGCAGATTTAGATGTGTTCGCGACTGAGCGCACGGTCTCGCGCACTGCCACTCAGCACATCAACAGCGTCCTCGGCTCGTGTGAAGCAGGCCCGGTACCTGCACGTTTAACACTGGAGGACATGATAGGACGGGTGCTCTGTCACGATCCACAAGCACGGCTGAACTGGGCAAATGCCAGGGCTCAGGCTGCGAATGTTGGGGTGCGACAGTCGGCGTATTTGCCGAGGCTCAACGCCAGTTCTGGTGTGACCACGGGTCGTAACTACACAGATTATGACCAGCGTGGGGAGTACTCAAGCCACGGCCATAAAAGCCAAGTCGATCATCGTTTGGCCTTGAGCTGGGTGCTGTTTGATTTTGGCCGGCGCGACGCGGCCTCGCGCAACGCACGCCAATTGTTGGTTGCCGCAAACGCCAGTCAAGATCAGCAATTGCAGGAAACCTTTGTGCTCGCAGCCCAGCTTTACTACGACACATTGGCGGCACAAAACAACCAAGTTGCTGCTGCCCAAGTGGCGGTGCTGGCTGCCGAAAACCTCAAGGCTGCCAGTGCCAAATATGATGCAGGCGCTGCCGCGCTGTCGGACCGCCTCCAGGCTCAGGCAGCGTATTCGCAGGCAGCGCTCAATGAGGTCCGCAGCAATGGGGCGTTAGTCAATGCCAAGGGGGTGATTGCCCTACGCATGGGGCTGGCGCCAAAAACACCGCTGGAGCTGGCAGGAAGTTTGACTCGGCGTCCGGATACCGGGTTTGTCAAAGGCATTGACGAGTTACTTGAGCAAGCCAAGCAGGATCATCCTTCGCTCGTCGCTGCCAAGGCTCGGCTGGATGCGGCAAAAGCCGCCATCGACGAGAGCAAGGCCGAAGGCCGTCCTACGTTGTCATTTATCGCCAATGCGTCAGACGTGAAACTCAACCAGTCAATGGCGTTCAACGGCGATAGTCGAGTACGTGATAACAGCATTGGGCTGCAACTGAACATCCCTTTGTTTGAAGGGTTCGAGCGTACTTACCAGATACGCGGTACTCGGGCGCAGTTGGAGGCTAGGGAGGCTGAGCTGAGCGATGTTGAGCAGCGGATTTCAATAGACCTGTGGAGTAACTACCAGGCGCTCATCATTGAAACGAGGTCACTGGAAAGAACAGCTGAATGGGTTGAGCAATCTAACCAAGCGCTGGATGTGGTCCAGGGCCGCTACCGTTCCGGTGTTGGCAGCATGATCGAATTGCTCAACGCGTTGACTGCGTACGCGACGGCGGAGCAGCAACACATCAGTGTACTGAACAGTTGGCAAATGGCGCGCTTGAAATTAGCAGCGAGTTTAGGGCGCCTGGGGTTCTGGGCGTTATAGCCGTCCCTGTCTGAAAGTGTTTTGTAGAGAATAAAACTAAAATATAAAAATATAAATGTAAACAAACCGAGAAGCCATGATGGATGCCGATACCGCAAGTACGGATGCGACAAAATTTAATGAAAATAGTTTTTTACGAAATACATTATTATTACTTTCGATGTATTGGAAGTCAGAAGAGAAGGTGTTCGCATGGTGCGCATTGGTTGCCTTGGTGACGCTTTCGCTCCTCGGGGTTGCGACTGCGTTGGCGCTCAATGAGTGGTACAAGCATTTCTATAACGCCATTCAAGAGCTAAATACCCGTAGGTTTTACACATTGGTATCCGTTTTTTTTGGAATTGTGTGTTTTTCGGTCGCGCGTTCTGTGCTGACAACCTACTTGGTGGATATATTAGCGCTGAGATGGCGTCGATGGTTGACTAACCATTATCTTTCGGTATGGATAATTCGATCCCCGCAGCCCGAGCAAGTTGGACGTTATGTAGATAATCCAGATCAGCGTATTGCTGAAGACATAAACAAATTTACGTTTTCTTCGGTTTACCTGGCCTGCGGACTGATTTATACATTGGCAAGCGTGGTGTCATTCAGCGTCGTCTTAATCGCGATTTCGGGCAGTGCGTCATTATGGGGGGTAGCGGTTCCGGCTTATATGTTCTGGAGCGCTATTTTATACACGTTTATAGGTATGTATGTCAGCCAGAAAATCGGTTTCAAATTAGTCTCATTGAATAATGGTCAGCAAAAATCTGAGGCTGATCTTAGGTATTTTTTAGTTAAGTTTCGCGACCGAAAAGATTTGGATTTTGCCAAGCGTACGCGAAAGTATGAAAGAAACCATATCAGCGATAAACTTGAGGTAAGCCTGACTAATAGGCTTCGTACCATCCATGTCAAGGTGCGACTTTCGTTGTTTACGGAAAGTTACAGTCA
The DNA here is from genome assembly GCF_900624995.1 of Pseudomonas antarctica. Taxonomy (GTDB): domain Bacteria; phylum Pseudomonadota; class Gammaproteobacteria; order Pseudomonadales; family Pseudomonadaceae; genus Aquipseudomonas; species Aquipseudomonas antarctica. Next base: position 14,725 of record NZ_UYXQ01000043.1, on the reverse strand, counting down.
GCTTTCCCTGGTCCTGAGTAGTTTGTTGGCAGTTCCGCGGTTCTTTTCGGGTTTCATTATGTTTGGTGATGTCATGCAGATAAATTCGGCGTTTGGGAATTTGTGCGAAAATTTGAGCTGGTTTATAAGCGCTTATCACAATATCGCTGAGTGGAAGGCGACGACCGATAGACTTATATCGTTTGATGGCGCATTGGCGCGGCACACTGAAGATAATTTTGGTTTGACGCATTCAGATGGATTTTTAAATAAGGAGGTGTCATGACGCGGTTGACACTGTCTGACTTGCCAGAGGTCTTGGTATCCTTCGAGACTGTTAGGGCAAAACTAGGAAAGATTGTTTTTTATAACAAAAAGCTCGAAGGGAACTTGAGCGAATCAGCGCTGTTGTCTGGATACAATTATGTCATTGCAGGCAGTGATGCTGAGGTAGAACGCGCTGTGGAAAAGAAAATATTTCATGCTGAACGCTATGGCGGGGACGGAATTTTAACCAACGGCGGCGGCGGGCGCTGCGGCTACGACGGTATCTTTCATTTGAAAGGGCTAGGTGCTAATCAACTGGTCGGCGCCAGGCCGCGGGATGGCTATGGCAACTCCCATGGAAATGGCTTTCTATCACTGGATATCGCGATCTATGAATCTATTTGGGCCGAAATAATTGACATCGCGTTACCTCATGGTTCAGTAAGGTCAGCAGCAGTCATAGACTTGGAGGTTGACTTTAAGGAACCTGATCAGATACACCCGCGCGGGCTCTTGGTCAGGGTGCCTGCCGTACGCCCCGCACACTTTATCAGGGCTGTTTATTTTAAAGAAAAAAAACACGGTGACTTGAGTGAGGACGCCAAGCGAGTGATGTTGGTCGTCAGAAAATTAGTACATTTTCTACCCAAAAAAGGAGGTGAGGAGTTCGTCGGTAGTATGGAGCGGCGTCTTGAAATAGGAATGGTGGAGTTGGCGAAACGATTCGCTAATCAGTTCGCTGCCTCAAGGGCAAAACGAATATTTCATCAGAGTATTAGTGCGTCCAATGTAACATTGGACGGTGCGTGGATGGATTTAGCGGGTGCAACCGTATTTTCAAATGTATTATGGTGGGACGGATTTAATATCAGCAGGTTCATGAATGAGTATTCTCCTGCGATGGAGAGTCTACAGAGTATGTGCTTTTATCTGAGCAAGTATAAAGTTATTAGCGTCGCCCACTCAAATGACATATGGGAAAAGTCTGTGGTGGCGTTTACTCGTGAATATGAACATCACCTACATGTGTACACGGCTGTGCAAGTCGGATTCCCCTTGCGGGTTATTCAGGACATGCGCGACGATCCGATATTTGTCGAGTTCTCTGAGACATTACAAAAAGTATTGGGTCATGATGATTTTTCGCTGGTACCTGTCTCGCCATCCGCTAGTTGGCAGGGCGATGAGCATTATGTTGCTCTCTTATACCGACAGTTGCTGGTCCAAAAATTCACCGAAGCGTCGCAGGACCTTTCCTGGTTTTGTAAGGATAGAGCGCTTATAGCGAGACTAGTGGAGGCTTATGATCAGCTAGTCGAAAAAGCGATAGCTAAAGCGGAGGTCGCCAAGGTCAGTCGTCAAAATTTCACTGCCTGCATGGCGATTAACACCACACGACTGAATCGGGTAGGTGCTTCGCTATTGAATGTTTTTGAAAGAATTACTGAAGTGAGAGTTAACTCCGCGAACAATGTTGGGGCATGTTCTTACAGTGCTTTATTTGACGGCGCGCTGCGAGATGCTTGGTTAGCCTATAATGAAAGCACATCATTTGACACGTTGTTATGGCGAGCTGATGAAGTTGTTATTTATTTTGATGGCTTTAGTGGTTGTTTTGTCGAAGTTGATGGTGCAAGGGGTAAAGTTAAATTCAGTAAGTTTGTTGATGTATCTGCGGTAGCGAAGGGGGGGAGCGATCTGCTTGTGTTTTATAACGATGTAAAGGAATTTTTGCCATGAGTAAAAAATTTAGATTGTTTACACTGTGTCGAAAAAATAATTTGATGGAGAAAGCCAAGTTGATAGGGTTTACTTCCTGGATACTTATGCAGTGCCGGCGTTATTCAATGCTCCGCTTTGTGGACTTTAGAGTATGGCTTATTCCGGCGATCGACCATAAGCAAATTATATTCTTCTTTGATGACTTCGACAGCCCCGTTGGTTATGTGGTTTGGGCGAATTTAGCGCCTGACAGCGAGCAGAGATTATTGAATGATCCTAAATTTTTGTTGCATGAGTCCGAGTGGGATGAAGGCAGCAGCACGTGGATCATTGACTGTTGTTTTCCTGGTGGGGGTTTGACGTATGCATGTCAAGAATTGAGGAAATTGTTTCTAAGTATGAATGTTAAAAAGGTGAGTTGGGTGCGAAGAAATATGGACTACTCAGTTAAAAAGGTTTCCTGTCGGAATTTAGTGGCTGCACCCCTGCAGATGTAGGGCTTGCATGTCGTCATTTGCCAGGGCTAGGATTGCGGGACTTTGTTTTTTAAGTGATCATTGTTTGACGCGCATCTCATAGTGGCCGTGCTTTCAATCCAGTTCTTTGTTTCGTAAGCGCGACGGTACATCTAGCTAATATCGATGCGCTCGCAGTGGTTTATACATAAAGGCAAATGCGAAACAATACACGAATGTGCAATGCAGTGTTTAAGTGCAGGTGTAAAGGACTGTTACATTATTATTGGAGAGTAGATGTGCGAGAGATTACATTAGAAGAAGTAGAGGCTGTTGCTGGTGCTTATGGCGTTCCGGGAGCAATTGCTGGAGGGGCGGCGGGTGCTGTTGGATATGTGGGTAGCCTTATAGGTGGGGGGTCTTTCAATGGCGGTGAGTTTGCGGCTGCTGTGGGAGCTGGAGCGCTGGGCGGAGCGGTTTTTGGGCCGGTAGGTATAGGTCGGACGTTGGGTAATGCAGGTATCAGTTTTACCACGGGTGCTATATTAGGTAACGCGAATCGGCTATCCAATGGCTCCTAGGGCACAAAGGTAACATTTAAAAGATTGCTCTATTTATTTAAGGTAGCGCTTGGTAGGGCGCTATTTTATTAGAGTAAGGTGGTTGTTCGACTTTGTAAGTTTTTAAAGGTTCAGGTGAGTAAGTGCTAATAATCCTCTCGCTCGTAAGCGCCTTGGTTCTGTCGTTCGCGGCAAAAGGTGTGGCGTCTGTTATAAGTGAAAAGTTTGACCGAAATATCCAGGGTAAGCACTTACATATGTTTGCTCTGCCGCTGATAATTGCTTTTGTTATTTTGGTTGTACCAAAATTTGTCGGATGTATTAGTTAGATTGGGTCGCCCTTCCAGAAACGTCAATCTACGTGTGGTGAGTGTGCTGTTAGCCGAAATAAACTACTCCTTCACTGCTATTGGCTCTGTTCAGCGTTGGGGTGCCAGATAGAGAAAAGCCTGCAGAGATGCAGGCTTTTTTTTGCCTTGGATTTGGCCCATGGCAGCGACCCCAACCCCTATACAAGGCCCACCCCAAAGCTCTAAGATGAGAAGCATTATCATTTAATGCGAATCTGACATGCACGACGACAGCATCGCCTCGCCGGTCGCCCAGCTGTATGCCAATCACCATGGCTGGCTTCGGGGCTGGCTGCATCGGCGTTTGGGGCACAGTGCCGATGCCGAAGACCTGGCACACGACACCTTTATCCGCGTGTTGCGCTCCAAGGAAGATGTACACGAGCTGCGCCAGCCCATGGCGTTTCTGGCCACCATCGCCAATGGTTTGCTGATCAATCGCTGGCGTCGCCAAGCGATCGAGCGGGCGTATCTGGAAGCGTTGGCGGCGCGACCGGTGGGCGAGGAGCCGTCGCCGGAGGAGCGCCACTTGATGATCGAGACGTTGTTGCAGCTCGATTCGCTGCTGGTCGGGTTGTCGGCGCGGGTGCGGCAGATTTTCTTTTTGTCCCAGCTCGATGGCCTGACCTATCCGCAGATCGCCGCGCAGTTGAGCCTGACCGTGGCCCAGGTGCAGCGCGCCATGGGCAAGGCGTTCAGTGTTTGCTACGCGAGCCGGTTCGAATGAGTGGCGCCGCGGTTGATCCTCGCGTGCGCGACACTGCCATTGATTGGCTGGTGCAGCTGCAGTCCGGCTTGATGAGTGCCAGTGATCACCAGGCCTTGCAGGTGTGGCGCCAGGCCAGTGCCGAGCATGAGTACGCGTGGCAGCGGGTCAGTGGCTTGCCTCTGTTGCTTCAGCCGGGCGCCAACTTGTTAGCCGATGCTACGGCGCGTCGGGCGTTGCAGTTGGCTGGGGCCGATCCACAGCGCCGTCGTCAGGTGCTCAAGTGCCTGCTGGCGTTGGGGCTGCTCGGTGGAATGTCCTGGCAAGCGGCGGATTCCACGCTGGTACGTTCGGCATTGGCCAGCTATCGCACCCGTGTGGGTGAGCGGCGGCGCTGGGCCTTGGCCGATGGCTATTCGCTGTGGCTGAACACCGCCAGTGCGGTAAACCTGGACTTGAGCGCCGGGCGGCGCAGCGTGCAGTTGGTCGAGGGCGAGTTGGCTTTGGATACCCCGGCAGGTTCCGCGTCATTGGAGCTGCTGACCCCCAACGCGGCGCTCTACAGCCATGGTGCCCACCTGCTGGTGCGCCATGATCGCCAAGGCACGCGGGTGACGGTTTTGCGCGGGCTGGCGCAGGTGAGCACACGGCATCAGTCGACACCGGTGCCGTTGCAGGCGGGCTGGCAACTCAAGGTTGATGAGCGTGGAGCCGGGCGCCCCAGCCCTGTCGATATGTTGCTGGCCCAGGCATGGATGCGCGGCATCCTGCCCGCCGAACGCATGCGCCTGGACCAATTGCTGGCCGAACTTTCGCGCTATCGCCAAGGCTTCTTGCGTTGCAGCGAAGCGGTGGCGGGCCTGCGCATCACCGGCAGTTTCCAACTGGACGATACCGATGCAGCGCTGGCGTTGGTCGCCAATACCTTGCCGGTGCGTATCGAACAAAGAACGCGTTATTGGGTGACCGTGGTGCCCGCGTGAAATTTTTTTTCGGCGACGCGATAGTTTTTTCGATCTGGCTTGGCCTTTAGGTATTACCCACCGGCACAGGTGGGTGTCGACCCTTAGGAGCCTTGCATGATTTCCCCCGCTCGTGTCTTGCGTACCCATACATTCAGCTTGTTGTTTCTCAGCCTCCAGCCGCTCTACGGCGAGTTGGTTTTTGCGGCCGGCGAGCGCGCCTTTAGCATCAGTGCCGGCCCGTTGGACCAAGTGCTGTCGCGCTTTGGTGCCGAGGCCGGGATCAGCATGGCGGGCAGTTCGCTGCTTACCGCCGGCAAGACCAGTCAGGGCCTGCAGGGCGATTTCAATACCGAGGCGGGCCTGACTCAGCTGCTGTCGGGCACGGGCCTGGGCTATCAGCGCCAGGCGGACGGTGGCTATGTTTTGCGCCCACACCAACAGGCAATTTCCCTGCCGACGCAAAAGGTGATTGGCGAAAATCTCGATGAGGAGGAGGTCTACCGGGCGCCGCGCTCATCGGTGTATATCTCCGGCGAAGACATGCAGCGCTTTGGTGTGGTCTCGGTGGGTGATGTGCTCAAGGGCCAGCCTGGCGTGCAGGTCGGCGACAGCCGTAATGGCGGCGGCCTGGATGTGAATATCCGTGGTATCCAGGGCCAGAGCCGGGTGGCCGTTACGGTGGACGGTTCGCAGCAGGCGCTGGATGTTTATCGCGGTTACGCCGGTACCCAGCAGCGCAGTTACATCGACCCGGACATGATCAGCGACATCACGATCGACAAGGGCCCCAGCTTGACCTCCAGCGCCATCGGCGGCACGGTAAAGATGCGCACGCTCAGCGTCGACGACATCCTCAAGGACGGCCAGAGCATCGGCCTGCGCCTCAAAGGCGACCTGTGGAACAACGGCGTCGCCCCAGCCTCCCGTGACCCGCATTCCCAGACCGAGGCCCTGTACGCTGAGCCACATCAGAGCCGCGGTGGGCTGTTCGGTTCAGAGGCGCAGGCGGGCAGTGCTGCGTTTGCCTATACCCATGAGTTTTTCGACGTGGTGGCGGCCTATGCCAAGCGCGATCAAGGCAACTATTTTGCCGGCAAGAAGGGGCAGGATCGCTACCGTACTTACGACCGCTGGGGTGATGAAGAAACCAGCGTGGCCACCACCTACAACGCCGGCGAAGAAGTGCTGAATTCCTCGTCGAGCACCCAATCGTTCCTGCTCAAGACCACCCTGCGCCCGGCGGACGGGCATACCTTCGACCTGGGTTATCGCCGCTACGACGGGCGCATCGGCGAGATCATGCCTTCGGATATCTTCCGCTTCGGCACCGGCGGCATCTATCAGTACCCGCTGGGTCACACCAAGATTGACACCTACACGGCGCGTTACAACTACCTGCCTGCGGGCAACCCGTTGGTGGACCTGACTGCCGACCTGTGGCTGACCGATGCGCAAACCAGCCAGCTCACCTCGGTGCGAGCGCCGGCTTCCCAGGCGTATCGCTCGGACCGCGCCTGGAGCCGTCAGGCTAACCAACGCATTGGCGGTGGCCTGGCCAATACCTCGCACTGGGCGACCGACTACGGCGACTTGAAGCTGGACCTGGGCGGCTCGTTCCAGCTCGAAGAACTGCGCCCGCAAAAAGGCGTGGTCACCAACCAGGACGATATCAACGCCAACCGTATGTTGCGCGAAGGGTCGCGGCAGGAGTTCAGCTTCAATGGCAAGCTGGAATACAAGCCAGTGGACAGCCTCACGTTATGGGGGGGCGGGCGTTACACCCACTATCGCAGCAAAGACCACATCGCCAATGCCACGGCACGGCGTGAGGAACGTGACCTGCGCTACCTGCGCGTCTACAACGGCGACAATTCCGGCAACATGATGTGGTTCCCAGACCAGAACGGCCAGTACACCGACGCCACCGACCCGCGCCTGAACAATGGCGTTGTTTTCCAGAACACCAACTATCCCTTCGAAGGCGTTCGCTACAACGACTTTGGTGCGGTCGATTCGACGGTCTACCCGTCCCAATTCGGCAGCGTGGTAAGCGGCTATGACTTTTCCCGCAAAGCGAGCAACAGCGGCGGCGCCTTTGCCCCGGCGGTGGGCATCAATATCGAAGTGCTGCCGGACACCTTCGTGTATGCCTCCTACACCCAGGGCTTTCGTATGCCGTCGCTGTTTGAAACCAGCCAGGGCGTGTTGCAGACCATGCCTGGCAAAGGCCTGAAGCCTGAGCGTTCGAGCAACTGGGAGATCGGCGCGAGCACGCTGCAAAAGGGGCTGTTGTTCAATGACGACTCGGCGGCGATCAAGCTGGCCTACTTCAACAACACCATCAAAAACTACATCACCCGCTACTACGACCCCAGCCCTGGCCTGTGGGGCTTGATGCGCTTCAGCAACACCGACAGCTACAAGACCAGCGGCCTGGAGTTGCAAACCCGTTACGATGCCGGGCGCATATTTGCCGACCTGTCGTCCACCTATTACCTGAAGACCGAAACCTGCGATTCAGCCTTCGCCGCCACACTGCGCGCCACCAGCAACCGTTATCAGCAAACCAGTAATACGCCGAACTGCACGCCGGGCAGCTTCATGGGTTCCTACACCAACACCCAGAACCCGCCACGGTTCGCGGGCAATCTGACCACAGGCCTGCGTTTTTTCGACCAGAGCCTTACGCTCGGCACACGCATCACCTACACCTCAGGCCCCACCGTCACTGCCGACAAGCCTTGGCAGACCGGCGCCACCACGCCGCAATTGAATTACCGCGAAGTGGCCTTGGTCGATTTGTTCCTTAACTACACGTTGCGGGAAGAGGCCAGCCTCAACGTGTCGCTGCAGAACCTGACCGACCGCTACTACCTGGACCCGCTGGCGCAGAGTTTCATGCCGGCGCCGGGGCGCACGCTGCGGGTGGGCGTGCAGGCGAAGTTCTAAAGGGGAAGGTGGTGATCCTCGCGCGGCGGTGCAACAGCCCTTCACGCGAGAATCGTCAAGGCGGGGTTACAACGTCTGCACAATAATTTGGCTTTTCAGGTCGTTGACCATACCTTCAATCGCCGGCTTCATGGCGACGAAATCCTGCGGGCTGCATAGCACGTCGGGGTGGTTAAACGCGTAGCGACGGGTAATCAGTACGCTGTTGCCTTCCTTGACGTAAGTGGTCTGGTAGGTGAAGCCGCCGATGTTCAGGGCTACGGCTTTGGGTACCGCCAGGATGTTCACTTCTTTGGGGAAGTCGAAGCGCGCTTTTTCTTCGATCGTGCCCGACGTACAGGTGAAGTGCTGGGTACGGTCTTTTTCGGCCATTAAGCTGAATACGTTCTGGCCGATACCGCCCGCCAGGCTGCTAAGCGTAGGCACGCCGGTAGGGCCGGGCAGGTTGACCAGGTTGTCAGTACGCCCCTTGACCGTGGAAGTGAAGGTGGCGGCGTTGCTGTCCAGTGGGTCGGTTTCGATCTTGCCGCTGCCGGTTTGCCCGTACAGGCTGAGGACTTTCTGGGTCAGTTGGTCAAGGTCGGCAGGCATCATCGATTTGAACAGAAAGCGGTTGAGCTCCGTCGCCCAGCCTTCCACCGTGGTGCCGTTGGTGAAGTCTGCCGCGCCGCTCGGGTCGATCTTGAAGTGCAGCGTGCCGTCCACTTTGCCCAGTTGGTTTATGGGCGTGTGCGCCAATTCGCCAAGCTGGGTCAGCAACACAGGTTTGCCCAATTCCGGTAGCAGCAAGTAGCCAGCGGCGATGGGGGTTGCGGTGGAGTCCAGGTAAAGGTCGAGGGCCGGGATGTAAGTGATCGCATGGTTAAGCAAACCCAGGGTCGGCACCTTTGGCAGTGCGTAGGCATCGCCCAGGTTGATCAGTGCGGGCGAGCTTTCGATGGCCACCGCCTTGAGCAGTGCTTCGAGCAAGGCCACATGGTCCTTGCAGTCGCCATAACGGTTATCCAGCACGGCCTGCGCCGAGTGCGGCACCACGCCGCCATTGCCGACGTAAACCGCGACGTAGCGAATGTTCTTGCGCACCCAGTCACTCAATACCAACGCTTTGCTGCGTGGTGTGTCCAGGTTGGCGGTGAGTTTCTGGGCCAGTTGAGTAATGGCCGGTGTTACCTCGACCTGCGCCCTGGCGGCGTACGCCTGGGCAAACTGTTTGTAGTCGGTGAACGTCGACACCGCCAGGCGCTGACCGTAATCCGTGTAGGCCACAGAGCCGACTTCAACGCGATTTTTCTCGGTGGGCTCCAGGTCCCAACGGTAGATTTTGCGCCCGTTGGCGGTGGTCGGTTCGGTGGCTTTGAAACCCCTCACGTCAGCGAACAAGGGCATGTCGGCCGGCATGTCGTAGGTCAAGTGGCTCTGCTGGTTCTCGTAGAAGTCCGGTGCATACAGGTCTTCGAATTGCCCAGGGAACATCGGCTTGGTGCGCTGGCGCTGGTAGTGCAACACCATGCGGTCACCCACGGCCACATCCGGAAAGATCACCACCTTGATCCGCGAGTCCTGGAACATCGGCGCTTCGGCGGAGGCTTGCTCCTGCTGCTCCTTGATCTGATCAGCAGCGACTGGCACTTTGCGCCCATCGGCTTTCAGCGTGTAGGCGTCCACGATATTCACAGTTTCCAGCGTGCGGTTAAAACTTACCGAGCGCTCGGCGTTAGGCTTGATCGCGCGCTCTTCATTGATGCGCCGGACCAGCTCGACGTCGAGCACAAAACTGCCGTCGGCCTTCACTACGTAGGACTGGTTATTTTTTTCGACAGTCAGCGAGCGGTCGGTGTAATCGGCACTTGCCTGCGCGCTGAACAGCCCGCAGATGACCACCGCCAGTGCACCGAACAGGCGCGTCGGGGAGAGAGTAACGCTTTGCATAGAGATCCTTCTAAACGATGACGCGCACCGTCTGGAGGAGGGCGCGCGTTCCTTGGTAAACCGCTAAATGCGAAGCATTACTATATAGAGATGGCAATGAGCCTGCAGCTTTTTGTTGCTTAAAACCGTGTGGGAAGGTTCTGTGTGTCCGCCTCTAACGCAGTTCTCGCCTCACGCCGCTCCCACTTCGCAATCCTTAGACGTGGAGATTTTCGACCGCCGCACGGTGCTGGCCCAGGGCGCGTTGCGTGCGCTGATGACGCAACCGGAACAGCCGAGCGTGCGGTATGTGGCGCGGCACCGGGTGGGTCGCCAGTTTGGCTTGAACCAGGACATGGCGCAGGCGTGCTGTGACTTCTCGACGTTGTTGCTTTAAGCCGAACCTGAAGCGTGCAGGATCTTCTGTGAAGAGTAGGCTTGTGTGGCAAGCCCACTCGCCACAACCACCGTCAACGCCATAGCCACAAGCGGATGCCTATTCAGTGCGCAACAGCAGCGCTGAGGTGAGCGCGATGAAGTCGTCGTAGGGTTCCTGCGAGCGGTCGACCTTGCCGCGCAGCACTGTGCCTTGCAGTGCGTTGATCAGGAAGCGTGCCGTGGAATCCGGCGCCAGCCCTGCGCGGAACTCACCACTCGCCACGCCTTCGCGCACCACGTGCGCAAACGGCACGGCCCATTCCAGCAACAGCTGGGCGATGGTGTCGCGCACCTCGTCATGGCGTAGCGTCATTTCGGCCGCCAGGTTGCCGATCAGGCAGCCGTAGTGAAACGTATCGGCACTCGCCGGCGTGGAAATCTTGACCAAGCCTTGCAGTTTCTCCAGGGCCGTGAACGCTGGGTTGGCAACGATGGCCTGTGCGTTCTGCGTCCAACCCTTGAAATAACCCTGCAGCGCTGCGCTGGCAAACGCTTCTTTAGAGCCGAAATGCCCGAAGAACGAGCCCTTCTGCATGCCCGCGTGTTCGACGATGGCATCCACCGAAGAACCTGCGTAACCGTGGCGATGCAGCACGTTGATGCCCGCTGCCAGCAGCTCTTCCTTACGTGAAGGGCGCCCCATGGTGTGTCTCCGGTTTTGCAAATATTTGAAACAAGCTTAAGTCTAATGCTTGACATCAGTCAAACCGACTGGTCAGTATATAAACTTATTCAAACCTCACGAGCATCAGCACATGACCAGCACAGTAGTGGTGTATTTTTCCGGTTACGGCCATACCCGTCGCGTCGCGCACACTGTGGCGGAAGGGGCGCAGGCGCAGTTGGTGGAAGTGAGTGAAAACGGCGAGGTGTCCGAAGCAGGCTGGGCACTCCTGAATGCAGCCGATGGCATTATCTTCGGCACGCCAACCTACATGGGCTCCAGCGCTTGGCAGTTCAAGAGATTCTCTGATGCCACTGCGAAGTACTGGTTTAGCCGTGGCTGGCAGGACAAGGTGTTCGGTGGCTTTACCGTCAGCGCCAGCTTCAGCGGCGACAAACAAGTCACCTTGATCGGCCTGCAAACACTGGCCTCCCAACACGGTGGCATCTGGGTCAGCCTGGGCCTGCTACCGGCCAGCACCCTGGCGGCGACACGCAACGATATCAACAACCTGGGCGGGTCGGTGGGCTTGATCGTACAGGCGCCTTCGGATGCTGACGCGTCGGCAATCCCTGCCGGCGATATCAAGACGGCGTTGCTCTATGGGGAGCGCGTGGCCAAGATTGCAGCGCGGCTGAAAGCCACAAGCTGATAGCGCTGTAGTTGTACGCCAGGTATTGATAAACAGAGCGTGTTCTCTATTTATCGATACCCGGTGTAATCAATCATGAAGCGCCATTTCGAAGATGTGCAGCTGGGCAGCATTGAGCTGTTCTGCCTCGCCGCCGAGGCCAGCAGCTTCACCGCCGCCGCCCAGGTCGCCGGCGTGACCCCGGCCGCGGTGAGCCGCAGCATTTCGCGTCTGGAAGAGCGCCTGGGGTCGCGTTTGTTCGTGCGCACCACCCGCAGCATTCGCCTCACCGACAGCGGCCGTACCTACTTCGAGCAATGCCGCCAGGCCCTGACCCAACTGGTGGAGGCGCGGCAGGAAGTCATGGGCGCGCAGCGAGTGCCGTCCGGCCAGTTGCGCATCAGCGTCCCGACCACGTATGCCCATCATCGGCTGTTGCCGCTGCTGCCCAAGTTCCGCGCGCTGTACCCGCACGTGAGCGTGGACATCCATATCAGCAACCGCAATATCGACTTCGTTGCCGAAGGCTATGACCTGGCTATTCGCGTGCGCGCCCAACCGGACCCCTCGCTGATCGCCCGGCTGCTGGAAGACGCCGAGTTGGTGGTGGTCGCTGCACCGGCCTACCTGCAACGCGCCGGCACGCCACAGACGTTGCAGGAGTTGGCGTTGCACGAGTGCATTCAGTTTGAATTGCCGAGCAATGGCCGGCGCATCCCCTGGTTGTTCCAGGTGCAGGGCCAGGAGCAGGCGTTCGCGGGGGAGGCGGGGTACAGCATTTCGCAGGATGTGTTGGGCGGCGTGACCTTGGCCAAGCACGGGGCGGGGCTGTTTCAAACCTACAAGTTCATCGTCGAGCAAGAATTGGCTGACGGCACACTCGTGGAAGTGCTGAAACCCTTTGGTGGGCGCTCGCGACCGTTTACCTTGCTGTACCCCCATGGGCGCTATGTGTCGCATCGGGTGCCGGCGTTTGTGGATTTTTTGCTGGCGTGTCGTGATGAATGGGCGGCGTCGTAGACGCGGCGATATCCCACGTCAGCAGGATTTGGCTGATCGCCGCGTCGATCACTGTGTAGGGCACATCATCGCGCGCCAGGATCGAAACGCCCTGCAGGAAGCTGTCAAACACGGTCGCCATTGCCGGTGCATAAAGCGTGTCCGGCAGTTGCCCGGCACGGATGCCTCGCTCAACACACGCCACAATTCCCGCCCGCGTTCGCGCGCGTGATTGCGTCAATGCCTGCGTCACCCGCGCGTTCTCCGGGCTGGGTGCGCTCATCACGCCCAGCGCCACCATGCAGCCCTTGGGATGCCCATCGTCACACTGCATGCGCGCCGATTGGCGCAGCGCGGTTTCGATGGCCTTACGCGGCAGCAGGGTGTCGTCCCACAGGCATTCGGTGACCCGGGCGTAGGTCGCCAAATAGCGTTGTACACACTCATCGAACAGCGCCTCTTTGGAGCCGAAGGCTGCATAAAAACTCGGCGCGGAGATACCGCCACCCAGGCCGGCCTTGAGCTGGGCGAGTGAGGTGGCGTCGTAGCCGTGCTGCCAGAACAGGTGCAGGGCCTGCTCCACGGCCTGGTCGCGGTCGAAATTACGCGGGCGGCCCATTTGTGCCATGTCCAGTCTCCTGTGCAGAACGAGATAAATACTAGTCGATACATAAGTCGTTGACAATATGTCAGTGCGGCCTCCAATATCTGTATCGATCAGTATTTAAGTCGCCTCAAGGAGTTACCCATGACCCCCTCACTCAGCTTATCCGTGTCGTCCGAGCGCTTGCCCATCGGCGCCTTGCTTGCGCTGGCCATGACCGGTTTCATCTGCATCGTCACCGAAACCCTGCCCGCCGGCCTGTTGCCGTTGATCAGCGACGGCCTGGCGATTTCGCCGTCGATGGCCGGGCAGATGGTCACCGCCTACGCGCTGGGTTCAGTGCTGGCGGTCATTCCCATGACCATCGCCACCCGTGGCTGGCGTCGGCGCAACGTGCTGCTGCTGACCATCCTCGGTTTTCTGCTGTTCAATTCAATCACGGCGCTGTCGTCCCACTACGGCGTGACCCTGGTGGCGCGGTTCTTCGCCGGGGTCGCGGCGGGGTTGGCCTGGAGCCTGCTGGCCGGTTACGCCCGGCGCATGGTCGCGCCGCATCAACAGGGCAGGGCGCTGGCGTTGGCGATGGTCGGCACACCGATTGCGCTGTCGTTGGGTGTGCCGCTCGGTACTTGGCTCGGTGGCCTGGTGGGCTGGCGCACCGCGTTCGGCCTCATGTCGGCGCTGACGCTGGTGTTGATCGTGTGGGTGCTGGTGAAAGTCCCGGACTACGCGCCGCAGGCTGCGCATCAGCGTGTGTCGCTGGGCAAAGTGCTGACCACGCCCGGCGTGCGGCCGGTGCTGGCGGTGGTGATCAGCTGGATGCTGGCGCACAACATTCTGTACACCTACATCGCCCCGTTTTTGCTGCCGGCAGGCCTGACGACTCGCGTGGATCTGGTGCTGTTGGTGTTCGGCATCGCGGCGTTGGCCGGGATCTGGCTGACGGCCAGGTTGGTTGAGGCGATGTTGCGCAAAACCGTTCTGGTGAGCCTGGCGAGCTTTGCATTGGTGTCTGTGGTGTTCGGTGTGGCGGGCAGCGTGCCTTGGGTGGTTTACCTTGGCGTGGCCGTGTGGGGGCTGAGCTTCGGCGGCGCTGCCACGCTGCTGCAAACCGCCCTGGCGGATGCCGCTGGCGACGGTGCGGATGTGGCGCTGTCGCTGAACGTGGTGGCGTGGAACAGCGCGATTGCCGGCAGCGGCGTGGTCGGCGGCGTGTTGCTCGACACATGGGGCGTCGCGTCGTTTCCCTGGGCGATGGCACTGTTGATCGCCGTGGCGTTTGCGATTGCCTGGGGCGCTGGGACTGTCATAAATTTTGTGTTCGGGCATAACATGTTGAAGAGGTGCATGTATGCCAACCACAAAGAAACCGGCCCGCAGGGCCCAGCGTGACCTTCCAGCCATTCCAAAAGAGCTGATCGACCAGTTCGTCAGCGGCCCGATGAGTGCCGAAGCCATTCAGGATGCGTCGATGGCGTTCAAAAAGGCCTTGATCGAGCGAGCCCTTGGTGCCGAGCTGGGCCACCAC
>NZ_UYXQ01000042.1 GCF_900624995.1 Pseudomonas antarctica | reverse complement strand
AACTCATGCCGCACGATGTTGGGGGCTATGGGAGACGTTCCGAACAAGGAAATGGGCCCAGCGGAAAACCCAACCGCTGGCCGTGTGACCGCCAAAGACTTCAACCTGAACGGCAACTGCAACCAGGGCACCAAAGTCGCGATGATCTTTGATGCCAACAACGGCGGTTCGGGCCTGGTCACCGGCAAAAAAGTACTGGCCCTGAACCCAGGTTCGGCCACCGCGCAAAACGTCGGTATCGCCCTGCTCGACAGCACAGGCACCTTGATCGACCTCAGCTCGACAAGCACCGCACGCATTGAAAGCGCCATGCACGGCCAAGGCACTGCGGGCGGCGACGCCACCCTGAGCTTCGCGGCGGCCTATGTCACCACCGGTGCGTCCGGTGCATCCACCGCCGGTCGCGGTGATGCCACCCTGCCGTTCATCCTGCAATACGAGTAACTCGGCGCCCCGAGCACCGATCGCGCGAGGCCAAACGGCCTCGCCATTCTCTTTGATTACACCGGATAACCCTCATGCTGCCTCGTTCTATCGCCGTAAGCCTGGGGCTGCTGGGCATGCTTATGGCTACCCAGGCCGCCGCCAGCATTTCATTGAATGCCACCCGTATCGTATTTGATGGCGACCACAAGGAAGCCAACATCACCGTGCGCAACGGCAACCAGGACGTATTGATTCAATCTTGGGTCGACATGAACGACGCCAGCGCCAGCCGCGCACCGTTTGCCGTCACCCCGCCATTGGCCCGCGTATTCGCCAAAGAACAGCAACTGCTGCGCATCTTGTACGAAGGCACCGGCATGCCCACGGACCGCGAGTCGGTGGTGTGGCTGAATGTTCAGGAAATACCCAAAGCCAGTGAGGCCGAGAACACCTTGCAGTTGGCCATCCGCCAACGCATCAAGATTTTTTACCGCCCTGCCGGCCTGCCTGGCAGTGCGTTGCAGGCGCCTGCCCAGCTTGAATGGTCGCTGGCCAAGCACGGTGCGCAGACCCTGTTGCAGGTGAAAAACCCGACGCTGTACCACGTGTCCATGGCCGACATTAAGGTGCAAGCGCAGCTGGCCAGCGATTCGAGCATGATCGCGCCCGGCGAGGCAAAACAGTTCCCGCTCAAGACGCCACCCGCGGCTGGCCCGGTGCAACTGTCGTTTTCCAGCATCAATGACTACGGCGCGCAGAACCACTACACCGCGCCCCTGTCAGGCGTCGCCACGCACGCGACTGAATCACGCCTCAAACCCTAAGCCTTTTCTCTAACCCACAGGCTCACTCCACGTGCGTGTTTGCGTGCCCGCCTGTTCGCCAATCAGGGATGCCACAGGTCTTCGCATGTCTTTTCTTTCCAGTAACAGGCCCGCGCGTGGCGCACTGAAGTTGAAGACGCTGTCGCTTGCGATTGCCGCCAGCCTGCCGGCCTGGGCAATGGCTGACGAGGCTGCGGACACCTTCAACACCACCTTCCTGCAAGGCTCGCAGTCGCCGGTCGACCTGCAACAGCTGCTCTCGGCCAACAGCGTGTTGCCGGGCAATTACCGCGTCGACCTGTACAGCAACGAAATGCTGGTAGGCCGACGCGACATCGACTTCAAGCGCAACCCAAAGAACGGCCGAGTCGAAGCCTGCCTGACCCTCGATTTGCTCAAGCAACTGGGCGTCGACATGCACCGTTTGCAGGCCGAAGGTAAAATCGACCCGCTGCAGCCGCAGGAATGCTACGCGCTCGCCGAGATGATCGAGGACGCCAGCGTGCGTTACGACAGCAGCCGCCTGCGCCTGATGGCAAGCATCCCGCAAATGGCCATGCAGCGTGGCCTGCGCGGTTACGTCGACCCACAGTTATGGGATGAAGGCGTGCCCGCCGCGTTCATCAACTATCAGCTCAACAGCAGCCGCACCGCTGGCGACTATCAAACGCGCATCTCGAATAACCTCGGCCTGCGCAACGGCATTAACCTGGGTGCCTGGCGCCTGCGCAACGAGTCGAACCTGAGCGGCGGCACCGGGCGTTCGAACACCTACACCAGCAACCGCACTTACCTGCAACACGACGTGACCGCGATCAAGGGCCAGTTCAGCGCCGGTGAGATTTTCTCCGACACCGACCTGTTCGACAGCGTGCGTTATCGCGGCCTCAAGCTCGCCTCCGATGACGGCATGCGCGCCGACAGCGAGCGCGGTTATGCGCCGGTGATCCGTGGCGTGGCGCAGACCAACGCAACGGTCGAAATCCGCCAGAACGACTACATCCTCTACACCGCCAACGTCGCGCCGGGGCCGTTCGAGATCAACGACATCTACCCCAGCGGTTCCAACGGCGACCTGCAAATCACCGTGATCGAAGCCGACGGCACGCGCCGGGTGACGACGCAGGCGTTTTCCAGTTTGCCGATCATGGTGCGTGAAGGTCAGGTCAAGTACAGCCTCTCGGCGGGCACGTTCAAAAGCAACGCGGACGGCCTCGCGACTCCGCGCTTTCTCAGCGGCACCCTGGCCTACGGCTTGACCAGCAACCTCAGCGCGATTGTCGGGTTGCAGACCAGCGAAGACTACAACGCGCTGTCCATTGGCGCCGGTAAGAACACCTCGTTCGGCGCCTTCTCGCTGGACACCACTCACTCCTCCAGCAAAGCGCAGGGCAAAACCACCCAGGGCAGCAGCGTGCGTGCGCTGTATGCAAAAACCTTTACCGGCACCGACACCAACTTCACCCTGGCCGCGTACCGCTACTCCACCGAGGGCTACCGCACCCTCACCGACCATGTCGAAGACAGCAGCCAGGATGTGCGCGTGCGCACCGGCCATTCGAAAACCCGCACCGACCTGACCATCAACCAGAGCATTGGGCGCAACAGTGAGTTCGGCAGCGTGTACGTAAACGCCAGCGACCAGCGCTACTGGAACCGCGGCGGCTCGCAGAGTTTTTCCGCCGGTTACACCAGCAACTGGGGCGACCTGAGCTACAACCTCGGCGTGACGCGCACCAAGCAAATCGTCACCTTTGGCCAGCCGAGCAGCGACACCCAGGTGAACCTGTCGATTTCCTTCCCGCTGGGCAGCCAGGCCCGCGCGCCACGGGCGTTTGTCACCACCAGCCGGCAGCATGGCGACACCACCACCCAGGCGGGCATCAATGGTTACGTCGCCGACACCAGCGACACGTTCTATTCGGTACAGGCCGGCCACAGCGACACCAGCGGCGATTCCGGTTCGGTGAATATCAACAGCCGCACCTCGGTGGCGGACGTCAGCCTCGGCTACAGCCAGGGCCAGGGCTACAACTCACAGAACCTCAACCTCGCAGGCTCCGTGGTCGCTCACGCAGGCGGCATCAACCTGGGGCAGACCGTCAGCGAGACCTTTGCACTGGCCGAAGTGCCGGGCATCTCCGGCGCGAAGATCAGCAGCTACAGCGGCGTGGAGACCGGCTACAACGGCTACGCGGTGATCCCCAATGCCCAGCCTTACCGGGTGAACTGGGTGAGCCTGGACACCCGCGACCTGGGCGGCGATGTGGAAATCACCAACGCCACTCAGCAAGTGGTGCCGCGCCGTGGCGCGATTGTGGTAGCGCACTACAGCGGCACCACCGGACGGCGAGTGTTGTTTGAGTTGTTTGATGCGCAGCGCAAGCCGCTGTCGTTTGGGGCTTCGCTGGAGGACACGAACGGCAAGCAGCTGGCGATTGCAGACCCGAATGGCAATGCGCTGGCGTTGGTGGAAGAGGATCAGGGCACGTTGGTTATCAAGTGGGGTGAGCAGCAGTGCAGTGCTTCTTATGCACTGCCGCCGCAAAATAAGGCCTTGAACTATGAGCGCCAGGCGTTGGTGTGCACGCCTTGAAGGGGCGATATCTACACCCTCTCTCTGATGTATAAAAATCCAAATGTGGGAGCGGGCTTGCCCGCGATAGCCATAGGTATCTGCACATCTTTTTTTACGGGTTGAGTGTTGTGGTTGTCGGAGGGCGCTGAGTACATATCCGTTGTTTGGGTCACGGCTGATATGGGTTCCGCCGTGACCGCAGCAACGGATATGTGCTCAAGCTACCGCCATCGCAGGCAACCCAGCTCCCACATTCTCTACCGCGTTCCTTCACTTCATTTTGTCGGCCGCAGCAACTGCATCTGCTGGCGATAATCATCCGTCACCTGCCGCGCCTGGCTGCTGCTGGTGATCACCCGAGGCGTAATCAACACAATCAACTCCGTGCGATCCTTGGACTTGCTGGTAGTGCCAAACAACCACCGCAACCCAGGAATCTTGCCCAAATACGGCACAGCGCTGACACGCTCGGCGTTGTCCTGCTTAATCAACCCACCCAGCAATACCGTCTGCCCACTTTGCACCGCCACCTGCGTCGACACCGACCGCGTCGAAATACGTGGATTGACCGGTGTATCGCCATTGCCGGTCTGGTTCTCGGCATCACTGACTTGCTGCTGAATATCCATGTACACCAGGCCGCCCGGATTGATACGCGGCACCACATCCAGAATCACCCCGGTCTGCACATACTCGACGCTGCTTAAGGTGGAATCGGCGTTGCCGGTATTCACCGTGGTCTGGCTGATAGGAATGTTGTCCCCCACCTGAATCTGCGCCGGCTGGTTATTCATCACCACCAGCGACGGCGCCGACAGCACCTGCGTACGCCCATTGGTCTCCAACGCATGCAACGCCACCTGCAAATTGGCGCTGACGAACGAATAGAACAACGAATCCGACGCTCCCAGCCCCGCCCCGCCACCGCCCAACGCGCCCTGGCTGCCGGACGCATTCGCCACCGTCTTACTCGAAGAATTCCCCGCCAGTCGCCCCAAATACCACTGCACCCCCAGGTCCAATTCACCGGTGAGCTTGACCTCAAGAATGCGCGTCTCGATCTGCACCTGAAGGGGCGGATTATCAAGGCGTTTGATCGCCGCTTCGATCTCCTTCCACTGCGCCGGGCGGGTGCGCACCAGCAGTTGGTTACTGCTTTTTTGCGCGGTAATGCGCGTGCCCGCTTCAAGGCTTTTATCCGGCGCAGGCGGTGCAACGTCCGGCGCTTGCTCGGGCTCTTCGGCAGGCGGCGCCGTGTTCTGCATACCACCAGCATGACTGTTGAGCGACGACAAGGTGGTCGTGCGCAACCCCGGTGCGACCTTGGCCGGCGTGTCGTCCTTGATCGCGTCATTGCCGTAGATCTGCCGCAAGTACTTGGCCAGGTCCGAGGCCTTCATGTTGCGCACATCGTAGACATACATCTGCGGTTCATTACCGCCGCCTTCGTCGATGGTGCGGATCCAGTCACCCACCTCGCTGAGGTACTGCGGCTGTGAAGAAATCGCCACCACCGAGTTGGTCCGTTCGATGGGCAGAAAACGCAGCATGCCCGCCAGAGGCATGCCGCTGTCCGGGCCGAACATGGCTTGCAGCTCGGGCATCAACTCGGCCACCGACGCGCGTTGCAGGCCGAACACGCCCACCGACATGCCCTTGAGCCAGTCCACATCAAAGGTGTCGATGGTCTCCTGATAGTTGGCCAGCTCCTGCGGGGTGCCGGCCAGACTGAGGATATTGCGCGCCGGGTCCACTAGCAAAAAAGCATTCTCGCGGGCGAACGGCTTGAGCAGTTTTTGCATCTCGGTGGCGGAGATATACCGCAGGGGGAACAAGCGCGCAGAGAGGCCGCTGGACGGCGCAGCCACGTGCATTTGCGGCACCAGCTTGCCCGCCACGGCTTGGTCAGCGGGCAGGATTACATAGCGCTGGCCTTGGCGGATCATCGCGTTGTCGGTCCAGGACAACAGGGTTTCGAGGATCGACAGCGCCTGCTGCTTATCCACCGGTTTGGAGGTGGAGAAGCTGACGTTGCCCTTCACGCCCTGGGCGATGCTGTAGTTTTCATGCAACAAGTCGCCCATCACACTGTTGATCACCGCCTCGATGGGCTGGTCGGCGAAGTTGAATACGATGTCGCCGCCCTCCTCCTTCGGGCTCGGCATTGCACCGGGTGGGCGTACGAACTGCTGGTTGCCACGAATCACCTGGCGTTGCGGTGCTGACTTGGCTTCAGGCTGCGGGCTTTCAGGCGCAGGTGCCTCAGTCGGCGGGCGCTGTGAGCCGGTGCCTTGCAAGGCTTCGTGCAGCAGGCCATCGTCCGCATCGAGGCGATCGGGGAAGGCGCCACAGCCGCCCAACGTGAGGGCGGCGGCCAGGCAAAACGTCGAGGTGCGCATATCGATCAAGGGAGGGGCTCGCGGGGAAGAGAAATCGGGGGCCGGGTAGACGGCGGCGGCAAGCGTTTGGCGTAGAGGCTCAAGGTGTGCGTGCGGCCATCCAAGGCGAAACGGGCGTATTGCGGCGTCAGGTGTTCCAGGCGCCAGCCGTTGGGCAGTGTCTGGCCCAGGCGCACGGTCAGCGGGCGGCCATCGGTCTGCTTGAGCATCGCCATTTGCAGGTTACCGGTGATCATGATGCCGCTGAGGGTCAGGTTGGCCAGGCTCGCGACCCGTGCCTTGCCTACCATGCTGTCGGGGCTGCGATCCGGGCTGAATAGCGGCGCTTGCCAAGTGGCGGCGAGGCTTTCCAGCGGCACGCTTGGCGCGACTTTTACGCTGACCGAAGGATGCGCGCGCGCAGCCGGTTCGGGCAGCCACTGCGGTTCATCGCCGATGCTGCTGAGAATCACCGCCATCAGTACGCCGAGTAACCCGGCCAAGCCGAGCAAGCCCCATTCCAAGGGGCGCAGTGTGCCGATCATCGCGCCACCTGCGGTTGCAGATAACCGCGCACCAGCAGGTGCACCACCAACTTTGCGGCGCCCCCCGTCGCGGGCGCCTGCTGGCCACGGCGGATGCGCAGTTCATCCACGAACAGAAACGGCGGCTGATATTCCAGCTCGTGCAGCACGGCTTCCAATGGCTCGATGGCGCAGTTGAGGGTGAGGCTGACCTTGACCTGGCGATACGGCTCTCCCTCGTCCTGCTCCGGGGTGATCGGCTTGCGTTGCGTCAGGCTGCAGCCGCCGCCCAGATTGGCGTGGCTGTTGATCAGGTCGGCAAGGCGTTGCATCAGGTCGGCGGCCACCCCATCGGGGTCATCCCCCGGCAACAGGCTGGTGCTGCTGGCCGGGTCTTGCTGCGCCAGCAGCAGTTGCTGACGCAGCGCATCACCTTGGCGCACCACCCCGGCGTAGCGTTGCTGCTGCTCACGCAGCTGTTCGGCCTGTTCGCCCATGTCACGCAAAGGCCCGGCGAACCAGCTGTCGATCAACAGCCAGTAGGCCGCGCCGATGACCACGGCCAGCAGCAGCAAAGCCGCACCGCGACGTTCACGGGGTGTGAGGGGTCGGCGCATCGGCGGCCTCCTGGCGTAGATGGGCACGCAAGGCAAACTGGTCCTTGCCGGTGCGCGTATCGGGTTGAATCACCCCTTCGAACTGGGCGTTTTCCAGGCTGTGGCAGCCCTTGATACGGGTGATCAGCGCGCTGGCCTTGGCGCTTTGCCCGGAGAACGAAATCTCGCCGTCCTTGACATCCAACTGGTCCAGCCAGGTGTCGGCGGGCAGGCAGGTGGTGAGGTCATTGAGCAAGGCGGCCAGGGGCGGCTGTGCCAGTTTGAGCCGGGTCAGGTATTGCGCCGCGCCACGGGTATTGAGCAGTTGCTGGCGCAAGGCGTGCACCTCGGCGACCTGGGCTTTTTGCTGCTGCACGCTGGCGCGCATGGCATCGAGCACACGCTGGCGGTCGTTGAGCCACAGCAGCATTGCCGCGATCAACAAGGCCCCGCACAGCCACGGCAGGCTGCGTTGCAAGCCTTTGCCGGTGGGGCGCTGGCGCGCGCGCAATGGCGCCGGGAGCAAGTCGATGCCCAGGTGGTTCACATCCACCCGCTGGGGGTGCAAGCCAAGGGCCGCGCAGTCGACGAGGATCTGGTCCAGCTGTTCGCGCAGGATCGCCACCAGCGTGACGTGCAGATGCGTGGCTGTGCGTTGCTCCTGGCGCGCGACGAAGTACAGCTGGTCAGCCTCGAATGGGGTGTAGCGATCCAGCTCGTAACCGACCACGGTGGTGAGGTTGCGCGCAGCGGCCAGCGGCAGTTGCACCGTTTGCAACAGCACAGCGTCGGGCGCCAGCATCAGCACCTGGCGCGTGCTGTTGGGTGTGACCGGTTCGCTCAGTGGCCAGTGGTAAACCTGCTCAGGCGGCTCGTGCAGTACCAGCCAATTCGGCACACAGGCGCGCAGTTCCGCAAGCCACAGGCGCCAGCCTTGTTGCAGCAGGCTGCCACGCCAGTGTCGGGCAATGGGTTCCAGTCGATTCATTCTTGCCAACGCAACACCCGGTAGGGTTGCGCGCTGTCCTCCGAGGGGCTCAATAAAACGGTGATTCGCAGGCGTGCCTGATAGCCGCCGGGGCGCTGTGCGTGACTATCAACGACCAACACTTCGCCTGGGTCGGCGCCTTCGGCGCTCTGGTGCGACAGGTTCAGCGCCTTGCGCATCAGCGGGCTGGCGAAGGCCGGATCGGGGCGATCCAGGTCACTCCACAAGGTGATTTGCGGCAGCAATTGGCGGTACAGCGTTTGCGTCATGCCGGGCAGTTGGCGCACTTCTTCCAGCACCCGAAACGGCGGCAAGCCCTGCTTACGGCGCGCCTCCAGGGCCTTGAGCAGTCGGCCGGCCTGGGCCTGGGTGGCGCCGCAGGCCAGGGCCAGGCGCATGAAGTCATCGGCCTCGGCGTTGATCAGGTACAGCTTGCCGCGCTCACTGCGCAGGCTGACGTGCAACTGGGCATCGTCGAAGGTCATCGGCATGTCACGGCCGTCGGCGATCCAGTGCCGATCCGCCATGGCTAGGGCGATACCGGCTTCGGCGGCCAGCACGGTCTGGGTGTGCTGGCGTAGCCACAGGGCTTGGCGGCTTTCCAGCTGCACCCAACCGGCCAGGCCGCCGAGCAACACACTGAGCAAGGCCAGCGCCCACAGCACCAGCAACAGCGCCGCGCCGAGTTGGCGCTTCATTCTTCGAGCGCTCCGCTGGCGAGATTCAGGCGCAGGGCAATCACCTGGGTGACCCACGGCAGCGGGCCGTCGAGGCTGGCGGCGATGCGCACCGCTGCTGGCAATCGCCTGGGCCATGGCCATTCACTAATCCACCCTGTCGCTTGGCCCAGCGGCGATACGCCGCGATAACTGAACTGTAAACCCGCGACGTTTTTCAGCAGCACTTGCGGCTCACTGCGGGCGATGTTGGTGTGGGACTCCAACTGAGAAAACGCCACCTGCAATTGCTGCTCGCGCTGTTGCAAGGTAAACCGCTGAATTCCACCACCGAGCACACCCGGCAAGGTCGCCACAAACTGCAAGCGCTTGGGTGTGCCGAGAAAAAACCCGTCCGTCTGGCTGTCGTCTTCGGTGACATCCAACGGCAGCGCCTCGCTGATCGCCGTGCGCAGAAACTGCTGCGCGGCGCGCATCTCATCCAGGCTGGCGGTGTAACGCTGGGCCTTGGCCACCGCGCGATTGGCGCCGAGCAACGCGCCGCCCACCAGCACCAGCAACACCGCGAGCAGGCTTAGTACCACGAGGATTTCCAGCACGGTGAAGCCCTGCTCGCGGCGCTTCACAGGCGCGCCTTCAAGGTGCTGAAATGGGCGTGGTGCGACCCTTCGCTGACGGTCAGGTCGAGGCGAAATACACGGGGCTGTTGGCGGGTGCTGGTCAGTTGCCAGTGGATGCCATCCAGATTGCCCTGGCTGACACCCTCGGCCAGCGGCCCCGCCGCCTCCTGATCGAGCACAGTCAGCGCCGCATGGGTGAGACGATCACTGCGGGCGACCTGCGCCAACGAGCGCGCGCTTTGGCCGAAAGCGACCAGTAACACCGTGCTGCACACCGCCATCAGCGTCAGCGCGGCGAGCATTTCAAGCAAGGTGAAGCCCGTTTGGTATTTCATGGCAGCGCCTTGGACTGCACGCTGCCAGTCAGCCAGCCGACGTCGATGCGCCAGCGCCGGCTGCCATTGGCCAACAACAGATGGCCGCCGGTGGAACTGCCATCGGGGTAAAACTCGATGGCGGAGCCGGCCCGTTCAGCGGTGTGCAAGCTGACGTGCAGCTCCGACGGCCAGCGGTGCTGCGTGCGGCCTGGCGCCTGGAACGTCATGCCCGGCAAATCGAATTCAGTGCGCGCGGCCGCGCCGCTGATAACCGCTCCCGCCCGGGTGGTGCGCAGCGCGTCGACTATCTGCCCGACCGCGCGGCGCTCTTTGGCCACCTGCAAACCCTGGCGTACACCCAGCCCCAGCAACCCGGCGGCAAGGCCGATCAACAGGATGACCACCAGCATCTCCAGCAGGGTAAAGCCGCGCTGGGTCATGGCGAGGTTATTCCCAATTGCCCAGGTCGGCGCTGTAACCATCGCCGCCCGGCTGGCCGTCCTGGCCGTAGAAGATCAGGTCGAACGCGCCGTGTTCGCCGGGGTAGCGATAGCCGAAGGCATGGCCGAAGGGGTCCTTAAGGTCGGAAGGCTTGGCGTAGGGCCCGGCCCAACTGGAAGCATTGGCGGGCTTGTCCACCAGTTGTTGCAGGCTGTTGGGCGGCGCGCCGACATCGAGGGCGTAACTGTCGATTTTCATGCCCAGGCTGGCCAACTGCGCCTTGCCCGCGCCGTATTTGCCTTTGTCTACATTGCCACCGACCTGGCGCACCACGATGGTCGCGACAATGCCCAGCAGCACGATCACCGCGAGCATTTCCAGCAGGGTAAAACCGCTTTGGCGGCGTGGGGTGATGACTCGCAATCGGCGCATCGGTTCAGCTCCTTGAAGGTTCATATATTGCTGGTCAGGCTCATCAGCGGCAGCATGATCGCCAGCATGATCACCGCCACCAGCACCGCCATGACCACGGTCAGGGACGGCACCAGTGCGGCGAGCAAACGGTCGATACCGCGCTTGGCTTCGACGTCGAACACCTCGGCAATCTTGAGCAACATGCTGTCCAGTTCACCGGCTTGTTCGCCGACTTCAATCATTTGCAGGGCCAGGTCCGGCAACAGCGGCTGAGCGCCGAACGCACTGGCGAGGGTGCCGCCGCCTTTAACCGACTCCACCGCATCCGCCACTTGGGCTTGCAGGGCACGGTTGGTGCAGACTTGCCGGGCGATGACCAGCGCTTGCAGCAAGGCCACACCGTTGCTGAGCAAGGTGCCGAGGGTGCGGGTCAGTCGGGCTGCTTCGACCCGTTGCAGCAGCGGGCCGATCACGCGAACGCTGAGCAGACGCCGGTCGTAGCGTTGCCGCCGCAGCGGATCGCGCAGACGCGCAGCCACGATCCAACTGGCGGTGATGATCGCGGCCAGCAACACCACGCCATAGGCGCCGAAGAACTGGCCCAGCGCCAGAATCACTTCGGTGATCAGCGGAATCGGCACACCCAAGTCCTGGAAAATCGGCACAAATTGCGGCACCACATACGTCAGCAGCAGCGCCAGCGAACCCAACACGCCGACCACCAGAAACGCCGGGTAGATCAGCGCATTGATCACTTCGCCGCGCAGCAACTGGCTGCGCTCCAGATAGTCGCTGAGTTGGCGCAAGGTGCTTTGCAGCGCGCCACCGGCTTCACCGGCGCGCACCATGCTCAGGTACAGCGGCGAGAAGCTGTCGCCCTCCTCCTCCAGCGCGGCGGATAACGGCTTGCCCGCCTTGACGTGGTCGCGGATGCGCTCGATCAGCGCGCGCACCTGGGGTTGGCCGGGCTGCTTGAGCAGCACGCTCAGCGAGCGCTCCAGCGGCTGACCGGCGCCCAGTAAGGTGGCCAGTTGCTGGGTAAAACTTACCAATGCGGCGCCCTTCAATTGCCCGCGCGTGTTGCGCAACCTCGGGCTGCCCGCCGTTTCGATGTGCAACAGCAACAAGCCGCGTTTGTGCAGGATGGCAATGGCGGCAGCTTGGTCCTGGGCTTGCAGCGTGCCGCTCTGGGCCACGCCCTGGCTGTCCAACGCGCGAAACTTGAAGCGGCTCACGCGCCGTCTCCACGGGTCACGCGCAGCACTTCTTCCAACGAGGTAATGCCCGCCAGCGCCTGGCGCAAGCCTTCTTCATGCAAGGTGCGCAAACCGGCGCGGCGCGCGGCCTGCTCCAGGGTGGCGGCGTCGGCGTGGCGCATCAGCAGGCTGCGCAGTTCGTCGTTCATCACCAGCAGTTCGGTGATGGCGCTGCGGCCGTGGTAACTGCCTTGGTAGAGCAGGATCGGGCGTTGGTCGGTCAGGCGATCCAGGCCATGTTCCTCGATCAACTCCGGCGGTGCTGCAAACGCCACGCGGGTCGCCGGGTCCAGGCGCCGCACCAGGCGCTGGGCGAGAATGCCGCTGACCGTTGAGGCGATCAGGTAGCTTTCCACGCCCATGTCCAGCAACCGCGTGATGCTCGCGGCGGCGCTGTTGGTGTGCAAGGTTGAGAGCACGAGGTGGCCGGTGAGTGAGGATTGGATGGCGATGCGGCAGGTTTCCAGGTCGCGGATTTCGCCGATCATGATCACGTCCGGGTCCTGGCGCACGATGGAGCGCAGCGCGCCGGCGAAGTCCAGGCCAATGGCTGGCTTGACCTGGATCTGATTGATGCCTTCGAGCTGGTATTCCACCGGGTCTTCGACGGTGATGATCTTGCGTTCGGCGGTGTTGAGCCGCGACAACGCGGTGTAGAGCGTGGTGGTTTTGCCGGAGCCGGTAGGCCCGGTGACCAGCAGGATGCCGTGGGGGCGTTCGAGCAGGTCGAGGAACGCCGCCAGGCGCTGGCCGTCAAAGCCCAGGCGTTGGAAGTCGAACTGCACGGTTTGCCGGTCGAGCAGGCGCATCACCACCGATTCGCCAAAGCTGGTGGGCACCGTGGACACGCGCAAATCCAGTTCCTTGCCCTGGATGCGCAGCATGATCCGCCCGTTCTGGGGCAGGCGCCGTTCGGCGATGTCCAGGCGCGCCATGATCTTCACCCGCGAGATCACCGCCGCCGACGAACTGGCCGGCGGCGCCTCGGCGTCGTGCAGCACGCCGTCAATGCGGTAGCGCACCTTGAGCTGGTTTTCGAAGGGTTCGTTATGGATATCCGACGCGCGCTGTTCGACTGCGCGTTGCAGGATCAGGTTGACCAGGCGGATCACCGGCGCTTCGGAGGCCATGTCCTTGAGGTGTTCGATATCCTCCAGCGCGCCGCCCTGGTCGTCGAGGTTTTCGATCAAGGTGCCCATGGCGGAGCGTCCCTGGCCGTAGTAGCGCTCGATCAGCGTATCGACTTCAGTGCGCGGGCCGATGGCCAGCCACACCGGCACCTGACAGGCGTAGGCGAGGGCCTGAAAGGGATAGAGTTGCGCCGGGTTGGCCGCCAATACGCGCAGACCACCGTGGGCCCAGCCCATGGGCACCACCTGGTAGTGGCGCATAAAGCGCTCGGTAAGCGCGGGCAAGGGGTCGAGCAACGGCGGCGCGGCATCGGCTAGCAGCAGGGGGGCGCCGAGCAGTTCAGCCCAGGCGCAGGCCAGTTCGACTTCCGAGACCAGCCCCAAGCGTGTGAGCAGGCCGAGCAGGTCGCTGCTGTCAGTGGACAGGCGCCGCGCACGGTCCAAGTCGACGCTTTTCAGCCCGGCGTGCCGCATCAGCCACGCGCACACCGGGTCAGTGTGCGGGATCTGCGTATGGCAGGCATCGATGGGCGTTGACGACATAATATGGGGTGTCTAGTTGCGAGAAAGTATGGCTATTTGAAACTACTGGACACTGCGATAACGGTGCCATTAGTTCGCCACGCCGCAGTCGAAGTTAACTGGGTTAATCGACTTGAAGTTGCAAATCTAGTTCCGGAAAGAGGGAAACAAACTGAAATGAATAGACTGAAGGTGTCCCGGATTTCCAGTACAGCCCTTTGTTTAAAGGCCTCGCAGGCGATCGCCGGGGTTGGCTAATTGCAATTAGCCACTTCGCTAGTTATTGACGCCCCTTCAAACAGCCGTTCAATAAACTTCATCCTCATGCGATAAACCACCCAAACTTTCACATCACGTCAGGCGTGAGTTCGGGTACTTTTCTCCACCAAACACATCGGCGTGCCGGCCACCGGTTCACGCATGATCTGAACGTGTACATCGAACACTTGGCGCATCAATTCGGCACTGATCACCGCTGACGGCGCACCGTCGGCGACCAGCTTGCCGCCGTGCATCACCGCCAGGTGGTCGGCATAGCGGCAGGCTTGGTTGATGTCGTGCAACACGGTGATCACGGTTTTGCCCTCGGCGGCCAGCTCACCCATCAGGTCAAGCAGTTCGACCTGGTGGCTGATGTCGAGGTAGGTGGTGGGTTCGTCGAGCAATACCACCGGCGCGTTCTGCGCCAGCACCATGGCCAGCCACGCGCGTTGGCGCTGGCCGCCGGACAAGTCCGCCAGGGCGCGGTCGGCCAGGGCGTCCAGTTCCAGGCGCTGCATGGCTTGAGTCACGTGGGCTTGATCGCTACCGCTCAGGCGGCCCCACAGCGAGTTATGCGGGCTGCGCCCGTAAGCGACCAGTTGGCGCACGCTGACACCCTCCGGCACCGGCAATACCTGGGGCAAAAACGCGATCTGCTGTGCTAGCTGGCGAGCGGACAGGCTGGCGTAAGCTTGGCCATCCACGCTCAACTCGCCGTGAGTCGGCTTGAGGATCCGCGCGAAGGCCTTGAGCAACGTGGACTTGCCGCAGCCGTTGGGGCCGATTAACGCGGTGACCTTCCCAGCCGGTGGAGCGAACGACAACCCTTGCACGATGCGCGTTGCGCCGTAGCCGATGTGGAGTTGATGTGCCTGCAGAATACTCATGTCATCAGCCCTTGAACCGTGCCAGCAACCAAAGAAAATACGGCGCGCCAATCACCGCAGTGAGCACCCCTGCCGGGATTTCGCTGGGCGCGATCAACGTGCGCCCGAGGGTGTCGGCCAGCACCAGTAACAGCGCGCCGATCAGCATCGCCGCCGGCAGCAGGTACTGGTGATGCCCGCCGACCAGGCGCCGTGCCATGTGCGGCGCGACCAGGCCGATAAACCCAATCGGCCCAATCACCCCCACGCCCAGGCTGGTCAGCACCACCGCGCAGGCCATCGCCAGCCAGCGCGTGCGGGTCAGCGCGGCGCCCAGGCTGTGGGCGGCTTCGTCGCCGAGGGCGATCAGGTTCAGCGGTTTGGCCAGGCACAAACCCAGCGCAATCAGCGGCAGGAACGGCAACACCAGCGCCACATGGTGCCAGTTGCGGCTCCACAAACTGCCGGTGAGTGCGAGCAAGGCGGTGTTGATATCCAGCGGATGGGACAGAATCAGAAACTCGGTGACGCTGGACAAGGTCACTGCAATCGCCACACCCGAGAGCGCAAACCGCACCCCGGAAAAACTCACGCCGGTGTTGTACAAAGCCAGCAACAAGGCGCCACCGGCGCCGCCCAGGCAGGCCACCAGTGGCAACCAGGCAATCGCCATGTGCGGCCAACTGATGATCGCCACCGTCAGCGCCAGCCCAGCGCCTTGGGTGACGCCGAGGATTTCCGGCGAGGCCAGCGGGTTGCGAATCACCCCCTGCACGATCGCCCCGGCCAGGCCAAACGCGCAACCGGCGAGGATCGCGATCAGGCTGCGCGGCAGGCGGTGGTTCCAGACTTCGAAGTCGAGGGCATTGTGGGCCAGCAAACGGTCCAACACCGTGTGCGGCGTGAGCCACACGGTGCCAGCGCTGAGGCTGATAAAGGTCGCGACCAGCAACCCGCCGAGCAGCAGCCACAGGCGTAATCGTGGCTGAGTCATAACGCGCGCCTGGCGAGAAAGAGGAAGAACGGCGCGCCGATCAGTGCGGTGACCACACCGGCGGGCGTTTCCACTGGAAAGGCCACGGCGCGGCTGAGCACGTCAGCGCCCAGTACGATTACCGCGCCTAACGCCGCGCTCAGCGGGATCAGCCAGCGGTAGTCATTGCCGAGAAATTGCCGAATGATATTCGGTGCGATCAGCCCGACGAAACCGATAGGGCCGACAGCGCAGACACTTGCGCCCACCAGCAACAGGCTGGCGATAAACACCTGTAAGCGCAGGCTGCCAATGCCGACGCCCAACGAGCGTGCGGCATCTTCACCCAGGTTGATCAGGTTCAGGCGTGGCGCGCACCACAGCGCCCACAGGCCGCCGATCAAGGTGCAAGGCCAAAGCAATTGCAACTGGGCTGCGCCGACATTGGCTAACGATCCCGCCAGCCAGTTCAGCACACTTTGAGCCTGGGTCTCGACCAGAATCACCGTGAGCCGGGTCAGTGCTGCGCACAACGCAGCGACGGCCACGCCGGCCAATACCAATCGCCCTTGGGCGGTGGTCGGCGACCACGCACCGCCCAGGCTGAATACGATGACCCAGGCCATCGCGCCGCCCAGGCAGGTCATCAACAACGCGCCACCGGCAAAGGGTGGCGCGACCAAGCCGGTCGAAAACAACGCCAACCCCAACGCCGCCCCCGCCGTCACGCCAAACAGCGACGGCGAGGCCAGACGGTTGCGCGTAATGCCCTGCATCAACGCACCGGCCAGGCCCAGACAGGCACCGACCAACGCCGCGCACACCGCGCGCGGCACCCGCAACTGGGCAACGATATAAGCCATATTGCCGCCCACGCGGCCCTGATGAACCAGACCATTCCAGGCATCTGCGGCGGTGAGGGTGAATGGTGACCAGCTGTACAACGAGAGCCAGAAAAACAAGGCACCTAGCAGCACAATGCTTGCCGCCGCGAGACTTCGCCGCATGCTTATTGGCTCAATACGGCTTTGCCGCCTTTGAGAATCGCCAGGGCATCTTCGGCAATTTGCTCAGACGCCAAGACACCACGATTACGTGCCCAGCTGTCGCCGTCGACTTCAGCCACATGGTGATTGCGCACGGCACCGAGCACCTGCCACAGCGGCTGCTTGCTCCAGGTGTCGACAATGCTTGGGCGACGGTAATGCCCCACCAGCAACCAACCCGGGTCCAGCGCGAGCAGTTGTTCCAGACTGACGAACTCGGTTGGCGCGGCCTTGGCACGTACTGACGGTACTTTCAGGCCGATGGCTTCGAGCACGCTACCGGCGTAGGAGTCCGGGCCGTGTACGGAAAAACTGTCTTCCCGCGCGACGCCAAACAACACGCTGGCGCCCGCCGGGATTTGCTTGGCAATCGCCTGCAAGTGCTCGCGGTTCTGTGCGATGCGCGCCTCCATCTGCGGGCTTTTGCCCAGGGCCTTGCCGATCAGCTCGGCAGACTTCAGGCTGCCTTGGTAGTCCTCACCGCGCGACGGCAACAGCAAGGTCGGCGCGATGCTCGACAGGTCGCTGTACAACGCTTGATGGCGATTGAGGTCGGCGACGATCAGGTCGGGCTTGAGCCGCGCGATGTCCTCGATGCTCGGTTGCGAGCGCAGGCCCACGGATGTCCATTGGCCAATGGCCTGGCGTACACGCGGCAGTACACGGTTGGCGTCGCCATCATCGGCGGCACCGACCGGAGTGACGTCAACGGCGGCGAGGCTGTCAAGGAAGGAAAACTCCAGCACCACCACGCGCTTGGGCGCACCCGGCAAGTGCACCGCGTGCTGGCCGTCATTGAGGTCGATGGGCGCAGCGCTTAACACGCTTGAAGAAAACGCCAGGAGGCAGGCGGCAAGGGTCGGGATGGAGCGCAGCATTCGCATGACAAAGACCTCGGCGTTGGAACACCCCGGCTAGACCGGCTGGGGAAAACGGCGGCTACTATTCCATATCGGCGCGATGCAATCAAAAAACATTCTTATTAACGCTTTTTCATTTACAGCATCTGCGCCCACCCTGTGGCGAGCGGGCTCGCCACAACAGCCCCGCTCGCCATAAAGAGATTGCGCAGTTAAAAGTCGACGGTGGCCGAGAGCAGGTACGTGCGCGGCGTCGACAGGGTCAAACCCGGCTCACTGTCATCCGAGGCCCCGGCCGAGCTCCAGTAGCGTCTATCGGCGACGTTCTCGACATTCGCCCGCAAGGTGATGTGCTTGTCATCGACCTTGAAGGCGTAGCGCGCGCCGACGTCGATGCGGTTCCAGGCATCGATCTGTTTGACGTTGGACGGGTCCAGGTACTGCGAACTGGAGTAAATGCCACGGCTGGTCAGGGTCAACCCCTCGAACGTCGGCACATCCCATTCAGCCCCAAGGTTGACGTTGTACTTAGGCGTAGCCGGTGCTCGGTTGCCGTCGTAGGTGCCGTTGGTGGTATGGGTCAGTTCGCTGTCGATGTACATCACGCCGCCGAGCAGGCGAAAGCCCTTGAGCGGCTCACCGAACACACTCAGTTCCACGCCGTCGTTCTGGCGTTTGCCATTGGGGCCGAACACCCGTGTGGTGGCGTTGGTTTCATAGGCGGGCTGCTTGATACGGAACACCGCGGCGGTAACTGCGAAGGCACCGGCGTCATATTTGGCGCCCATTTCGACTTGGCGGCTGATAAACGGCGGGAAGATTTCATCTTCATTGATCGAGGTAGAGGGCGCGATTTTGCCCTGGCTCAGGCCTTCCATGTAGTTGGCATACAGCGACAACTTATCGGTGGCTTTGAAGAGGATACCGCCCGATGGCGAGATTTTTTCCTCGTCGTAGGCGGTGTCACCTTTGACGTTGTCGCTCCAGTCATCCACCTTCACCCGCTGCCAGCGCGCGCCGAGGGTCAGCAACAGGCGGTCGTCGAAGAAGCCCAGGGTGTCGGAGAGTGCCACGCCGCTGAACTTGTTCTCGGTGTAGACCTTGGCGTCGAAACGTGTGGGCCGCGACGGCGTGGGGGTTTGCACCGGGTTGTAGAGGTTGCTCGGCGCTGTCGCATAGCGCGCACCGCCGTTTTCAAAGTCCATATAGAAGTCGCTGGCAGCCAGGTTTAACTCATGGCTGACGGGCCCCGTGTGGAACCAGCTGCGCACACCCGCCGTGGCGGTACGCACGTTTTCGTCACGGGTGAAATCTCGCGGCTGCACGCTGAAATCCCCGGCATTATTGGTGACGGACACCGCGTGGCGCAGGAAATCGTGGTTACTTTTACGCGCGCCTACGCCGCCGTAGAGCATCACGCTGTCACTGAGGTCAAACTCGCCGTTAACCGTGCCGAACGTGTCGTTGGTGCGGGCCTTGCTCCAGGATTGCGCGTAGTTACGACGCACATCGTTGGCACTCGGCACCCTGGCATTCGGCCCGACCTGTACACGCTCCTGCGGGGCGTCGGTGTCCCGTTCGGTGTGGCCGATGTCGGTGGAAAGGCGCAGGCGTTCGCCACGAAAATCCAGGCCCAGAACGGCCATCTCACGGTCAACGCTCTGGTGGTCCCATTCGGTATCGCCGGACTGTTTCACGCCGTTGAAACGGATGCCGAACTTGTTGTCCTCGCCAAAACGCCGGCCCACATCCACTGCGCCGCCCGTCTGGCTGCCGGAGGCCCAGCTGCCGGTAAACGAGTTAATGTCCTTGTCGGTGGCGCGCTTGGGCACCACGTTGATCCCGCCGCCCACACTGCCGCGCGGTGAGATGCCATTGATCAACTGGCTGGGGCCTTTGATGATGTCGACGCGCTCGGCCATTTCCATGTCGATGGTGTATGTCGGCAACACGCCATACAGGCCGTTGTAGCCCACATCACTATTGAACAGGCTGAAGCCGCGAATGGTGAACTGCTCATAACGCCCACCGGCCGGGTTGGTGGCGCGCACCGAAGGATCGCTGGCGATCAGGTCGCCAAGCGTACGGGCCTGCTGGTTCTTAACCGCCACCTCGGTGTAGGTGGTCATGCTGAACGGCGTTTCCATCAAGTCCCGCGAACCGAGCAGGCCTTGCGAGCCACGGCGTGCCACCTGGCCGCCCGCGTAGGTATCGCCGCCCTCAAGCCCGGTGGTGCCGACGATTGAAGTCGGCGCCAATTGCACGCTGCCACCCTCCGGCACCGGCACCAGCTTGTAGGCTTGATCACCCATCGGTTGCAGTTGCAGGCCGGAGCCTTGCAGCAAACGCGCAAAGCCCTCCTCCACAGCGTAATCGCCGGCCAGGCCAGCGCTGCTACGCCCGCTGACCAACGCCGGGGCCACCGACAGATTGACACCTGAGAGCCCGGCGAACCGCGTCAACGCCGCGCTGAGGCTGCCGGCCGGCACTTGGTAGCTGCGGCGAGCGGCGCTGTCTTCGGCATAGCTGAGGGGAATCAATAACGGGCTGGTGCCGAGGCTCAGCATCAGGCTCAGGTTCAGCAATGGGCGCAAGCGCAAGGGTGATACGGCGGGCATTGGCACAAACTCTCGATTTAATTCACTTACCTGGGATGACAGGCGAGGTGAAAAAAAGGGACAGGCTTCAGCAATAATTTTTCAACTAACGGGTACGTCCACCCAACCTTGACGCGCTCCAGCGCGACCAGCGTCTTGAACCCCATCACGTTCGAGTGCTCGGCGAAGATCCCGCGGGCGGGGTTCTGGTATTTCAGCAGGCTCACGCGCTCGGTGGAGACCGACACCATGATGTGTGATCGATTTGCGGCTTTTACCGGGTTTACCACCGCGACATTCGCGGTGATCACTCCTTGCATACACGCCCCTCATTGCTCAGGATGACGACCTGATTTCAACCTCTGCAAGAAGGCTCGACGCATGAAACTATTGCGTAAATGGCGCGAACACCAAGCGCGCAAGGCATTACGCGCGCTCTCCCCTCTGGAGCGTTCGACGCAAAAACTGCGCAACCGTTACCCCGAATACAGTTTTGGCATAGGTACCTACGGGGACTTAAAGGTTCACGACTGGCACGAAGGTACGACCTTGCGCGTAGGCGCCTACACGTCCATTGCGGGCAATGTTGAAGTGTATCTGGGGGGCCACCATCGCACCGATTGGCTCAGTTGCTATCCCTTTCCGGCCAAGCTTAAAAGCGTCGCCCACATCACTGACTTTGGTGGCAGTAAAGGTGACGTGACCATTGGCAATGATTGCTGGATCAGCTCGCACGCGAAAATTCTGTCTGGCGTCACCATCGGCAATGGCGCGGTCGTCGCCGCCGGCTCGATTGTGACCAAGGACGTTGCGCCGTACGCTATCGTGGGCGGCAACCCCGCTAAACATATCCGCTGGCGCTTTGATGAGCCCACTCGCCTGATCCTCGAGCAGTGCGCATGGTGGGAATGGACGCAGACCGAGGTGTGTTCGATCGCGCATTTGCTGTGCAGTACAGATATCAGCCCGTTTGTGGATTACCTGAAGCAGCGGCCGCTCTCGGCTGACTGAGGCACGTTAAAAAAGCCCAACCTGAAAAGCCCAACCTTTTCGATTGGGCTTGATCAGAAATAGGATCGGGACGGAGTGATTCGAACACTCGACCCCTATGGCGTTTACCAGCGAGTCGCTTAAAGTGTTCCTTGCGGTTGTCGACAACGGGGCCTTTTCTGCCGCTGCACGAACGTTAGGCCATCAACATGGCGGTGTCGCAGTTTGAAGCAGAGCTGAATTTACTGCTTTTTAACCGACCAACTCGCAAAGCCATTCCTACGACAGCTGCCAAAGCACTCGAGCCCCAGGCACGAAAGGTGGCGAGCCAGTGGTTAGTAGCGGTTGCATCTCCAGATCATCCTGCGGCAGCCGGCAAGAGAAGTCCTTTGGGTGAGGAGCAACGGGTGGACGTTCGGCAGATCGGGGTTGCTACTGGAGGACCTTCAGACGCTGACCCACGTGTCGTGCTGTCGAGGCAGATTTGGCTCCGCGACCGTTATCTGGCAACTCTGGATCTGGTACAGCAAGGATTGGACTGGGCTTATCGTCCACAACCGCTGGTACAACCTCTAATCACTTCGGGCGCATTGACGGAGGTGGTGTTTGACTCCTTATGCCGAGTCAGCCTCGTCGTGTTTGATGAGTAAAAAAATGCAGGCCTACCTGTTCAGTTCAGTTACCCAGCAAACCTTGCGTCAGGAAGGTCCAGCGTTTCTGCCTCAAACGCCCCCGCATTGAGCCGGTGAAATCGACCTGCAGGCTGCACTGGCCCACCGGTGTACATTGTGCCGAACACGACGTTGCCCCTACGAAGCGAAAAAAGCAGCCGTCAGCTGGAGAGGAGCGCTGCCCCTCTATCACCGAACAGGGCGATGCATAGGCCTGCCAGCATCACTATCGACCCGCCCAATTTGGCAGGAGAGACTGGCCTTTCGACTGCCCCCATCAGTCCAAAATGATCGATAACCAGTGACGAAGTAATCTGCCCGGCGATAGCGAGCCCCAGCAGCGCTGAAAGACCGATTTTGGGCGCAAGCACCACGTAACTGAGCAGCGCACTCGCACCGAGCAGGCCACCCAGCAGACTCCACCAGGGCTGGGCGGGTATAGCCGCCAGCGAGGTCACTACCCCGCCGCGCATCAGTGAGAAGAGGCCAAGGCAAAGCGCTCCGGCAGTAAAGGAAAATAAAGCCGCTGCTACGGAGTCTCCCCCTACACCTTTAGCGAGTTGACCGTTCAGCGTGGTCTGCAGGGTTATACCCAGCCCCGCGCCAATGGCCAGCAGGTAATAGACTGCCGTCATTTCTCGCCTCCTTACCGGGCCGATTCAAGCGGCACAAACGTCGCGGCAAAGATGTCAGGCTTATAGCCTGCAGCAGCAAATAGATGCTCACGGGACTCGTCGATCGCCGCGCGGAGCCGATCGCTGTCCACGCCCAGTACCTTGCCGTTGCGCTTGACGATGCGTCCGCCAATCATGACCGTGTCAACATTGCTGCGCTCGGCCGCATGTACCACCGTACCGAATGCATTGCCTGACGGATAAAGGTTTATGTCCTGCGCGTTGATAAGGATCAGGTCGGCCTGTTTTCCGGGGGCCAGACTGCCGATTTTGTCCTGCAATCCTGCACAAGCGGCGCCGTCGACAGTGGCAGCTTTCAGCAGGTTATGGGCAGCCAGAGTCACCGAATGATGTTCTGATCCGCAGCAACGCTGCTGGTGCATGCCCATGACGCGCTGCAGATAAAACGCCACCCGCATCTCTATAAACATGTCGCCACTGTAGGACGTCTCGTTATCCACGCTCAGACCCGGGCTGATACCGTGACGCAGGGCGGACTGCATAGCGAACATTCCATCCTCAATGCCGTAGTGGGCATCGGAGCGCGGACATACGTTGACCCGCACGCCGGTCTCGCGAAGGATTTCCCATCCGGCGTCCGGCAGTGCGGTGCAGTGGTTAAAGATGTTATCGGAGCCGAGCAGTCCTTCGCGATGCAGCCCTTGCAGCTCAGTTGCCATTTCTCCCCCAAAAAACTCGGTGATGATAGGCAGCCCCAGCCGCCGGGCTTCAGCCCACAATTCAGGTTCCAGCTGTGCCATCACTGCCAGCGAGACCAGCGTGTTGTCACCGTTCTTGAAGTATTTTTCCTGCAGCCGCTCCAGGTTGCCGGGCCAATGGGCCTTGTCCCACGCCCCAGAAACCGGCGCACCGCAGGCGTGTACGGACCGGATACCAGCGTCAAGCAGCGCCTCGACCGCAGCGTCGGAGTGCGCGCCGGTGCGGCTGTTGTGCGAGTTATCAACAACGGTGGTGATGCCCGCGTCGATGCAGCCCAATGCGGTCAGCAGGTTGCCGATATACATGTCAGCCGGGCGATAGTATTTGGCAAACGAGTAGTGCGTTGCATTGCAGTAGTCTTCAAGCGTTTCGGCATTCGGATTCAGCCGGCGCAGTTGCCCCTCCCAGGAGTGGCGATGCGTATCGACCATGCCCGGCATGGCAATCATGCCGGATGCCTCGATAACCACGGCGTCGCCAGCCTCGATATTTTCCTGAATGGCCGTGATGGTGCTGCCTTCGATAAGGATATCGCCGCGTACCAGATTGCCTATATCACTGTCCATGCTCAGAACAGTGGCTCCGCGAATGATTGTGCGGATGGCCTGTGAGGCCGGGGCCTGCACGATATTGCGGTTATATTCAGTCATTTTCAGTTCACCTTTTAAATGCAGAGAGAAAAAGGTACGGAAAGTGATACTCCCGAAAAAGAGGGTTAAACTGTTTTAATTATTCAGTAATTACGAACAATAGTGTTCGGCCAGTTGCTGCTATCGGGGCTGCTAGAAAAATGATGGATCGTATCCAGGCAATGCAGGTTTTTGTCCGTGTGGCAGAGGCGGGAAGCTTTATTCAGGCGGCGCAAACGCTCTCATTGCCGGCCTCGACGGTGACCAGCAGCGTTAAAAACCTTGAAAAATATCTGCAGGTGCGCTTGCTCAACAGAACAACGCGACGGGTCAGCCTGACGCCCGAGGGCGCACGGTATCTGGTGCAATGCCGAGAGATCCTCGAGCTGATCGAGCATACGGAATCCAGCCTGACGGAAGATGCAAAACGCCCGCAAGGTCGTTTGCGGGTGGATATGCCTGGCGGCATTGCACATTTTATCGTCATGCCAAACCTGCAAGACTTTTACAGACGCTACCCGGATATCTACCTGATGATAGGTGTCAACGACCGGCAGGTTGACCTGGTTCAGGAGGGCATCGATTGCGTCATTCGGACAGGGGAGCTCAATGACTCAACGCTCATTGCGCGCCCACTCGGCCAGTTTCGCTGGGTGACGTGTGCTTCTGCCGCCTATCTCAAAGAGAACGGTATTCCGCAAACACCGGAAGACTTGTCTCACCATCGGGCCATCCATTATTTTTCAGGGCAAGACAGGCGAGCGGGTGAAATGCGCTTCGTCAGCGGCACTGAAAAAATCTCAGTCCCGGTGAGCGGTGCAGCGGCTGTCAATGAGACAGGACTCTATATAAAAATGTGTCTTGAGGGGTTCGGGCTGATGCAGCTTGCTGAGAGGGTGGTCTCGGACCACCTGCAGGAAGGGCGGCTGATCGAGGTTCTCGCGGACTGGCAACCGGCGTCCGTACCCGTCACTTTGCTCTATCCGCATCAACGTTTTCTCTCGCCAGCCGTGCGCGTATTTGCTGACTGGATAGCCGAGCTTGTTCGCGACGGCGATTCGGCAATTAGCTGATCAGGAGAGGGCTCACTTTAGCCTGACTCACAAACACCGATTTAGCTTAGCGATGAGCAGGTTCGATTTGAACGTTTCGCCCGGCCAGCACGCCGCTGAATGCGCCATCGTGCAACGCGGTGCCAAATCCGACGCCGCCTTACAGAGAACTCTAGACGGGGTACTCATGTGCCCTATATGCCCCCTAAAACAGGGCTTTCACTCAGGCACAAAAAAGCCGATCTATCTGATCTGCTCAAGTGTCTGATTTTACTCAGGAATAATGGTCGGGACGGAGTGATTCGAACACTCGACCCCTAGCACCCCATGCTAGTGCGCTACCGGACTGCGCTACGCCCCGACTAGGCGTGTTACTGGGTTCGCTTCGCTACGAAGCGATCCGAAATATACCGCAAGCTTTTGAAATGTGGAAGTATTTTAAAAGCTTGAATCATTTCTTCAAAACCACCAGCACATCTTCGAGCTCGGAGATCATCTGGCGGATCAGTTGCTTGTATTGGGTAGTGTCGTCCCTGGCCTCATCACCGGACATACGCTGGCGCGCACCACTGATGGTGAACCCCTGGTCGTACAGCAACGCGCGGATCTGTCGGATCATCAGCACATCCTGGCGCTGATAATACCGACGGTTCCCGGTGCGTTTGACGGGGTTGAGTTGAGGAAACTCCTGCTCCCAATAGCGCAGCACGTGCGGTTTAACCGCACAGAGCTCGCTGACTTCACCAATGGTGAAGTAGCGTTTGCCTGGGATGACAGGCAGTTCGTCGTTATGACTTGGTTCCAGCATAAGCCTCAACTCGGGCCTTCAACTTCTGCCCTGGACGAAAGGTGACCACACGGCGAGCCGTGATCGGGATTTCTTCTCCCGTTTTTGGATTGCGGCCAGGCCGCTGGCGTTTGTCCCGCAGGTCAAAATTGCCGAAACCGGACAATTTGACCTGCTCATTGTCTTCCAGAGCGTGCCTGATTTCCTCAAAAAACAGCTCGACCAATTCCTTGGCTTCGCGTTTGTTCAGACCCAGCTCTTCGTACAGACGTTCCGCCATCTCAGCTTTCGTCAAAGCCCCCATACGTCACTTCCTTAACGTGGCGTTCAACCTTTGTTCGAGCGAGGTGAGGATATTTTGTGTCGTGGTATTCACCTCATCGTCATTAAGAGTGCGCGATGGATGCTGCCAGGTCAAGCCAACTGCAAGGCTTTTTCTATGCGGATCAATGCCTTTACCCTGATAGACGTCAAATAGCCTGAGGTCTGTCAGCCATTCCCCTGCATTTTCACGGATTACGTCCAGAACAGCAGTGGCGGCCACTTCACGGTCGGCGATCAGGGCCAGGTCCCTACGCACTTCAGGGAAGCGCGACAACTCGTTGAATCTAGGCATTTTGCCCGACGCAACTTCAGCCAAGACCAGTTCAAAAACGAACACCGGACGGTCCAGACCGAGGGTTTTCGATAGTTCTGGGTGAATGGCACCGACGAAGCCCACCAGGCGCCCTTCGCGTTCGATACGCGCAGTCTGGCCCGGGTGCAATGCAGGGTGGCTGCCTGGCACAAACGTGAAGGCATCCAATGCACCGGCAAAGCCCAGCACTGCTTCCACGTCAGCTTTAACGTCGAAGAAATCCACCGCGTCGCGACCCTGCGCCCAGCCTTCCGGCAGGCGACTACCGCACACTACGCCAGCCAGCATTGGTTCTTGCTTCAGACCGTCGAGTTGGCCGACAAACCGCAGGCCGCTTTCGAACATGCGCACGCGGTCCTGCTGACGGTTCAGGTTGTGGGAAAGTGCTTTCACCAAGCCAGGCCACAGCGACGAACGCATGGCCGCCATGTCGTTCGAAATCGGGTTGGCCAACAGCAACGGCTCAACGCCTGGATTGAACAGTTCAAACTGCTTCGGATCGATGAAGCTATAGGTCACCGCTTCCTGGTAGCCACGGGCAACCAGCAGGCGACGCAACTCCGGCAAATGCGCACGGGCTTCAGCTTTAGGCTGCGGTGCCAGGCGTGCTTGCGGGTAACGAACCGGCAGGCGGTTATAGCCATACAGGCGCGCCAGCTCTTCGATCAGGTCGACTTCCAGGCTGATATCAAAGCGATGGCTTGGCACTTCAACGTGCCACCGCCCTTCCCCGCCAGCGGAAATGCTCAAACCCAGCGCAGACAGCAGTTGCTCGATTTGAGCCGGCTCAATCACCAGGCCGAGCATTTGCTCGACGCTCTTGGCGCGCAAGGTGATCGGTGCAACGGATGGCAGATGCTGTTCGCTCACTGTTTCAGTGATTGGGCCAGCTTCGCCGCCGGTGATTTCCAGCAGCAGGCCAGTGGCGCGCTCCATGGCTTCACGGGCCAGCTTCCAGTCCACGCCACGCTCATAGCGGTGCGAGGCATCGGTGTGCAAACCGTAGGAACGAGCCTTGCCAGCGATGGCGATCTGATCAAAGAACGCACTTTCAAGGAAAATGTCACGCGTGGTCGCGGACACGCCGCTGTGCTCGCCACCCATCACGCCGGCAATGGCCAGTGCGCGGGAATGGTCGGCGATCACCAGCGTGTCGGCGCGCAGGGTTACTTCCTGGCCGTCGAGCAGTACCAGCTTCTCACCTTCTTCGGCCATGCGTACGCGGATGCCGCCGTTGATTTCGGCAAGATCGAACGCGTGCAGCGGTTGGCCCAACTCGAGCATCACGTAGTTAGTGATGTCGACGGCGGCGTCAATGCTGCGTACGTCGGCGCGACGCAGGCGTTCAACCATCCACAGTGGGGTTGGCTTGGACAGGTCGACATTGCGGATCACACGGCCCAGGTAACGTGGGCAAGCGTTGGGTGCCAGCACTTCGATAGAGCGCACTTCGTCGTGCACAGCGGGTACGGCGGCAACCACGGGACGGGTGACGGGGGCGTTGTACAGCGCACCCACTTCACGCGCCAGACCCGCCAGGGACAGGCAGTCGCCACGATTCGGGGTCAGGTCGACCTCGATGCTGGCGTCTTCCAGTTCCAGGTAGACACGAACGTCCTGGCCCACTGGCGCGTCGGCCGGCAGCTCCATCAGGCCATCGTTGCCCTCGCCCACTTGCAGCTCAGCCTGGGAGCAGAGCATGCCGTTGGACTCAACGCCACGCAGCTTGGCTTTCTTGATCTTGAAGTCGCCCGGCAGTTCGGCGCCGATCATGGCGAACGGAATCTTCAGGCCCGGGCGCACGTTTGGCGCACCGCACACGACCTGGAAAGTCTGCGCGCCATTGCTGACCTGGCACACACGCAATTTGTCGGCATCGGGATGCTGCTCGGTGCTCAGCACTTCGCCCACGACCACACCGTTGAAAACACC
The DNA here is from genome assembly GCF_900624995.1 of Pseudomonas antarctica. Taxonomy (GTDB): domain Bacteria; phylum Pseudomonadota; class Gammaproteobacteria; order Pseudomonadales; family Pseudomonadaceae; genus Aquipseudomonas; species Aquipseudomonas antarctica. Next base: position 2,849 of record NZ_UYXQ01000042.1, on the reverse strand, counting down.
GGCGGCCGGCGTAACGCTATCGACCTCAAGACCGGCCATCGACAGACGAGCAACCAGCTCGTCGCGATCTACCTGCGGGCTTACCCAGCCACGCAGCCATTGTTCACTGAATTTCATCCTGTTCTCCTAAAGATTCGTTACGACTAGCGAAATTGCGCGAGGAACCGCAAGTCGTTGTCGAAGAACAGACGCAAGTCGTTCACGCCGTAACGCAGCATGGCCAGACGCTCAACGCCCATGCCGAAGGCAAAGCCCGAGAACTCTTCCGGATCGATCCCGGACATGCGCAGCACGTTGGGGTGAACCATGCCGCAGCCCATCACTTCCAGCCAGCCGGTCTGCTTGCAGACGCGGCAGCCTTTACCGCTGCACATCACGCATTCCATGTCGACTTCAGCGGACGGCTCGGTGAACGGGAAAAACGATGGACGAAAACGCACCGCCAGCTCTTTCTCGAAAAACACCCGCAGGAATTCTTCGATGGTGCCTTTGAGGTCGGCGAAATTGATGTCGCGATCAACCAGCAGGCCTTCAACCTGGTGGAACATCGGCGAGTGGGTGATATCGTAGTCGCTACGGTACACACGGCCTGGGCAGACGATGCGGATCGGCGGCTTGGTCGCTTCCATGGTGCGGACCTGTACCGGCGAGGTATGGGTGCGCAACAGCATGTTGGCGTTGAAATAGAAGGTGTCGTGCATCGACCGGGCCGGGTGATGGCCTGGGATGTTGAGCGCCTCGAAGTTGTGATAGTCGTCTTCGACCTCAGGGCCTTCGGCAATGCCGTAGCCGATGTGGGTGAAGAACTGCTCGATACGTTCCAGCGTCCGGGTGATCGGGTGCAGACCGCCCGAGGCCTGACCACGGCCAGGCAAGGTCACGTCAATGGACTCGGCGGCGAGCTTGGCCGCAAGATCGGCCTCCTCGAGCGACGCCTTGCGCGCATTGAGAACCTCTGTGACACGCTCCTTGGCGACGTTGATCAGCGCACCGACTTGCGGACGCTCTTCAGCCGGCAAATTCCCCAGGGTCTTCATCACCTGAGTCAATTCACCTTTTTTGCCAAGGTAGTGAACCCGGATTTGCTCCAGGGCATTGATATCTTCAGCGCTTTGCACAGCCTCAAGAGCTTGAGCAACGAGCGCGTCCAGGTTTTCCATGTACAGACTCCAGATACAAAATAGGGGAAGAGCTTGAAGGCTCTTCCCCTATTTATGACGTTTACCACCCTTTGCTACACGAGCAGCTCAGGGTGACTGCCGGGGGTACTTAAGCCAAGGTGGCTTTAGCTTTCTCGACAATCGCAGCAAACACCGCTTTATCGTTCACGGCCAGTTCAGCCAGAACCTTACGGTCGATTTCGATGGACGCTTTTTTCAGGCCAGCGATGAAACGGCTGTAGGACAGACCGTTAACACGTGCACCAGCGTTGATACGAGCGATCCACAGAGCGCGGAACTGACGTTTTTTCTGACGACGGTCACGGTAGGCGTATTGGCCTGCCTTGATTACCGCTTGCTTGGCAACACGGAATACGCGCGAGCGTGCACCGTAGTAGCCTTTAGCGAGTTTCAGAATTTTTTTGTGACGTTTACGGGCAATGACGCCACGCTTTACACGAGCCATGAGTTACTTCCTCTATTCTTGATCCAAAATTAACGAAGGCGCAGCATGCGCTCGACTTTTGCCACGTCAGACGGATGCAGCAAGCTGCTACCGCGCAGTTGACGCTTACGCTTAGTCGACATTTTGGTCAGGATGTGGCTCTTGAAAGCGTGCTTGTGCTTGATACCGTTAGCAGTTTTCAGAAACCGCTTAGCAGCACCACTTTTAGTCTTCATCTTTGGCATGTTCGGATACTCCGCATTCAGTTGATAAACATAATCAGAAGGCCTGCCGTGCCCTGTTGATTACTTCTTCTTTTTCGGGGCGATGACCATAATCAGCTGGCGTCCTTCCATCTTAGGATGCTGCTCGACGGAACCGTACTCCAGCAGGTCAGCTTCAACCCGCTTGAGGAGTTCCATCCCCAGCTCCTGGTGGGCCATCTCACGGCCGCGGAATCGCAAGGATACCTTGGCCCTGTCCCCATCACTCAGGAAACGTACCAGGTTGCGCAGTTTTACCTGGTAATCCCCTTCCTCCGTCCCTGGACGAAACTTGATTTCTTTTACTTGAATCTGCTTCTGGTTCTTCTTCGCCGCAGCGACCTGCTTCTTCTTTTCGAAGATCGACTTGCCGTAATCCATCAGCTTGCAAACAGGTGGTGCAGCATCGGCGGAAATTTCCACCAAATCGAGCTTGGCTTCTTCAGCCTTAAGAAGCGCGTCTTCAATTGACACAATCCCAAGCTGCTCACCCTCAGCCCCAATTAACCGAACCTCGCGTGCCGAGATATTCTCGTTGATCGGGGCTTTCGGTGCAGCTCGTTTATCTTGTCTCATTTCACGCTTAATAATAATTACTCCGAATCTGGGCGACCACGCCGGGAAACCGCTTGCGCGAGGAACTCAGCGAACTGGGCGACGGGCATCGAGCCCAGGTCAGCACCTTCACGAGTACGCACAGCGACAGTCTGCATCTCGACTTCCCGATCTCCGATAACCAAAAGATAGGGAACCTTGAGCAAAGTATGCTCACGGATTTTAAAGCCGATCTTTTCATTTCTCAAGTCGGACTTGGCACGAAATCCGCTTTCGTTGAGAGTTTTTTCAACTTCAGCCGCAAAATCTGCCTGTTTATCAGTGATGTTCATGATCACTGCCTGGGTCGGAGCAAGCCACGCAGGGAATGCACCCTCGTAGTGCTCGATCAGGATACCGACCAACCGTTCGCACGAACCGAGGCTC
>NZ_UYXQ01000041.1 GCF_900624995.1 Pseudomonas antarctica | reverse complement strand
TGCCCGCCAGGATCCGAACCAAGCGCTTTTCACGCAGCGCACTCATGATTTCGGTCACTAGCGCAATATTTCCGAGCGATTTGAACCCTGCATAAAACCATTGATTCTGAAACCTTATGCCCAACCGGGCATGCCCCATTTCGAGCCACTCATATGAAATGTAGTAGAGGCGGTTTGGCGAATTGGGATGAACGGCAATCGACTCGTGACCGGGCCTCGAGCGATAACGCCTAACATGGAAATCTTGAAGGGTAAAACCCTGCTGCTCCAGAACGGTCCGGACTGCCGTACGCTGCAAGAGACTTCTCTGTGCCTTAACACCGTCGCCGCGTAGCTGAAGCCTCGGCTCCACCGCGACCGATGGCAGGAAGTCAATGCGTTCAAACCCCGGTGCCGCGCCTTGGTAGCTGACCAGTGTCGATTGGCGCCCTTGTTGAACGGGCCTCAACATCCTCAGCAAATCATCCGTTTGCCCAGGCCTCGCGGGGGCTGGAGGTACCCAACTGTCCAGAGCCGCGCGGATGCCAAGCATATGACTTGCCGTTACCTGGCGGGAAGAACCTGACAGCTCAATCATCCTCCTGACCGTAAACTCTCGGGTTTCATTCGTCATGGTGGGAAAAGCCTCACCCACATACTGATCCAAAGGCCTGTCGAACAGCGCCGGATGGTTTTGCCATCCTCCTGCCGGGTTGCGTGATACTGGAATGGGTTGGTCGCCAATGTCAGTGCTTGTCCACCGCACGATATCGGTTCCAGCCGAAAACGACAGGGGCTCATCCCTGGTGATAAATGAGATACCGGTCAACGGTGCATGCTCTCCTTGAGGGAGCATCCTGTAAAAACCGCTGTCCGGCCCCAGGATGGCAGCATTGGGAGGAGCCACGCGCAAGAACCTGGCATTGAGTGCAGACCCTGTTGGGGCCGCGCCGACTTCAAACACTCCGGGCGTCGGGGAGTACACTATTTGATCGGGACGAACTTGAGTACGCCACGCCAGCCACCCGGTGTCCGTTGTGCGCGACTGTAGAATCCGCTGCTGAGTCGCCGTGGGGCTGGGTGGTTGCCAATCCGGCGATGGCGACCGGGGAGCATGCCACGGGTTGAGCACCCCTGAACTCGTGCCCGCCACCGGTTGCGGTGCATCGGCGCCCAGTAGCCATTCCCTGGGCTGATGAATGGTCAAAATCAGTTCGTCCTGCCCCGGTGCCTGCTTGTTTTTCAGGCGAAACGACGACTCGTTGCTACGCCGATAAAGCGGGTAATGGTGCGTGTCATCCGCCACAAAGGGTTCACCGCTTTTCACATAGACGCCTTTCTCACCCGGCCCTTTCAACGCCACCGCCCCCTCAGGGGTGCCCTTGATCCTGAAGCGCTCCAGCGCGTTGAGGTGAGTCACGGGGGACGGCGCCAGGCGGGGAGTCTGGCTCGTCGTCATGCGCAAGCGGTGTATCCGCCCTAGGGCCGACCTGAGTGAGGGTCGAACACCGCGAGTCGCAGTACCGCCCGCCTTCTTCGGGCCGGGGATAAAATTCGATAACAGGTCGATAGCCATAAATCCGCTCATAAAGCCCACATCGACCGCATCGCGGGGGTCGCCAAAGCGGTGATAACGTCGGGCTACGAGCAGCAGCTCATAGAAGTCATTGAACATCCCGAACAGCGGACTGAAAAACGCGACCAACCTGCGTTTAGTCGTATCGCTTTGCTCGCCTAAGCGGCGGGCCCTATAGTCCTGGAGCGCCTTGCCGGAGCGGCTGGCAGCCTGGGCCTGGCGTTGCAGCCCAAGCACGCTGGCGCGGTACAGCAATGCCTTTGCGTCGCTGTGGGACGTGGCGACAATCGCCAGCCATCCTTTCGGATCACTGGCAATCTGCTCAAGGGTTTGGGCGTGGAGCTCATCGAGCAACGCCGTCGGCTCCAGATGCTTGATACGGAATGAGCGAATAAACTCGACGCCCTGCCATACCCCTTTGACCAGGAAAAACGTGGGCGTCACATCAAGCACGTTGAATACCTGACCGAACTCATCGGCGTTGGCCGGATGGTGACTGATCGCCTCAAATGCCCAGCCGGGCGCGATCTGTCGCGCCAGCCTCTTGAGGTTTTCAGGCAATGCGCCAATACGGTTCAGCGCGTCATGGGCCTGTTGCAGGCTGGCATACTCGGTCAGCACCGTCGCTTGCTCAGCCTCGGGCCAATAGACCACACACAACCCGGAGCGCTTGTCGTGCACCACCACTATCCCAGCGATGTAGCGATCATGCTGCAGGGTGTGGCCCACCAAGTGAATCACGCACAGTTGCAACTCATGCTGGTTTTTCAACAGGTCTTGTGGCGTACGCGCCGCCATCGCCGTGTTGAATACACTTTGTGCATTCGCCGACAACCCTCGTTGCGTCGCGGCGAACAGATGATGGGCAAAGCCCGCTTGCAGCGCGCGATTGAGTAACTCGGGAATACGCCCTTGGCTCAGCGTGTGGTTGATGTCATTCGGTGGGTAAAAGACCTTATTGATCAATGCGTCGTACTGACCACCGATATCCAGCGAAGACACCATACGAAGCAGATAATCGACAGTGAGCTGTTGTTGCCAGTTGGGTTGCAGAAAACGCGCGCGGTTCAATCGCCACCGCGTCCAGGGCGCCAACGGGTCCATGTTATGCAGCACCAACTGCAGCAGGCTGAAGGTTGTGCGCGTAAGGCTCGGGGTCAGGGTTATGTTGCGATCACCCACGCTACAGGCGCTTGAATACCCACAATAGCTGCCTTGAACATCATCGGGTAAGTCAATGAAGTCCTGCTCGATATCAAACCCTGGAGAGATGCCGTCCTCACGCAAACGCGCCGTCAAAACGCGACGGGCAAATGTGCCCACGTCGGGCAGGTAGTGCTCAAGCCGGGTTTTAAAGGCAAAGGCCCCACTGAGATAAACCCGCTGCAAGCGCTTGAAATGGGTGCGCTGCGCACGCGTTGCCTGCGCCAGCCAGGCTGGACAGTTTTTCGCCTCGGACGCGGCCTTGCGCAGCAACTCGACATTCGCCAGGGCCTGGCTCAGAGCGCTGTTGACGGGAATCTCCAGCTGTTGTTCCAGCTCAGCCTTCAACAGCGCGCGGCTTAGCTCGACATCCTTGACCTCACTGAAAATACGCGTGATGTCTTCGGTGCTGTTCAGCAAGCGGCTGTAGGTCCCAAGCAGCTTCTCGATTGAGGCCAACACAGGCTTTTTGTCGATGGGCACGTAGCGCACTGCCAGCGTGCCATGCATCGCATGTGCACGTAAGTCGTTACGCTTATCGCGCTCGACACAGCCCCATAACACCGAGTCATCCGGGCTACTCAGGCTCGCCTTGACGCTTCGGGTCAAGGCGTCCAGCCCGGCAAAAGCCGTCACCCCGCCGCTCACCCCGAAAACGTAGAGCACCACCGGACGCTGGCGCGCCGGAACCCTCACCGCCGCCGCCGTAGTCACCAGCCATAAGTTATGCAGTGAATAGAACGCGTCTGGCTCACTGCCCACCGCGATCGACAGCACCTGGGTTTCACTGCCCTGGCGTTGTTCCGGCGCAGGCCGCTCCACGACCTCGATCACCAGGTCCCGATGCGCCGTGCTCAGGAGCTTGAGCCGGTGTTGCAACTCTACCTCGCACCGCAGCGCCTCGGTTTGGGCGCTCATGAACAGAGTGCCACGCCGCGGAGTGCCCATCCCGCTTGGGCGCTCAGCCCAAAACTCTTTCTCGCCCAGCCGATGCTTCGCATCTTGCGTCAACATTTTCAATGTCTGGGTATAGACCTTGAGTTGGTTCACCTGCGATACGAACTGCTGATACGCGGGCGTTTCTGCACTGGGATCCTGCGGATCCAGCAGCGCGACGAGGCCTTTTTCGTAACGTTTGACCTGCTGCTCTACGGTGCGCAAGGCCAGGCCAGGCGCGGTACTGGCAAAGATAATTTCTGCGCTTCGTCGTTGCTGATCCCACTGGAGCAATTCGTCACTCACGACGCCCAGCCGTGCGCTGCCGACCAGTTGCTTGCGGGTGCCCTCTACGTGCGCGAGAAACAGCGCGGCATCCAGCGGCTCAGGCCGAGGCCGTTGCGTAGAAAACACGTGGGCGTGATAGATCATCGCGGCACAGGCCAATTCGTTGTTCCATTGCTCGCTCAACAACGCTTGCGCGCCCACCACCAGCGCGTCGCCCATCACTTCCAAGCCACGGCCGACACTGGACGCCTGGGACAAATCCGCGGGCCGGCAGAGTTTATTGCGACGGCTCAATGGCAGGCACTGCCAGAGGTCGTGAAACAGCGCCCTGTGCAGCTCCAGCACGCCACACTGCAGCGCAACGAAGGACGGGTACTCGTAGAAGTTGCGCACGACTCCCGGCAAATAAATGACATGCGGCATGTCGCTGGGGTCGCCTTCACGAAAAAAATGCAAGGCACCGGGGATCGTCAGTGCCGGCGTACCGGGCCACATCAGCCGGCCCACCTTGACGCTGGCCCAGTCCCCACCTGCGCGCTGGCGTGCTTGCGCGGTCGGGGCATCGATCACGGCCTGCACCATGCTCATTCCCGTTTTCGATAATTCATCCAGTTGCAGCGCCATAAAGGCCCGGTCCGCAAAGAGTTCCTTGTTCAGCTCCACCCAATGCTCTCGACGGGTAAGCCAGGAGCCCCGTGCCAGGCTGTCCCAGTAGTCGGCTTGCGCACGGGACAGTCGCTCGAACAGCCTCAACGCGATGACTCGCTGCTGGACCTGCAACGGTGTATCGGGCAACCGCCGGCTCGGATCACCCTTGACGCTCAGGGCGGTGAACTGATTGGCGTTGATCGGCACCGCTGGCTTGACCAGCAGCAATAACGCCCGCTGGGTCAAACTCTCGACTTTCGACGGCACACCTGGCGCCCCGGACTCGGTAAACAACACGCTGTCCGGGTCAACCCCAAAGGCTTTGCGCAGCTCGGTGCGGATCACTTTCAAGACGCTGGGTGCACGCCCTATCAAGCGTGTGAGCGCCTGTGCCGACTCTTTGCACCGCCAGTCGGCAAGGCCAATCTGATTGATCTGGCGGCTGGGATGGGTATAGGTGTTCATCCGTCGTCCCAGTTGATCGCGAATGACCTGCAACGCGGACTCGGCAGCGATCTCGGCGTCGGTGATGGCGTTTTTTTCAGGTGAGCGATTGGAAAGCGGTGTAGCGCCGGGGTGAACGGGAGGCGAAGTCATGGCGTTTTCTTCTCTATGAGGAAAACACCCAGCCTAAGCAACACTGATATGCGAAAGGCGCTAGATAGTTGAACGTGCACTGCAAAAAAAGCCCGCAGTGTGGGCGGGCAAAAAACCAACGAAGAGCTTTGGGGGTATGAAGCGAGGTGACGACTCAGCTACCGCGATAAGTGGAGTAGCTGTAAGGCGAAATCAGTAGCGGGACATGGTAGTGATCCTGTTCGGCGCTGATGCCGAAGCGCAGTACCACCACATCAAGGAAGGCCGGTGCAGGCAATTGCACGCCACGGCCGCGGTAGTAATCGCCGGCGCAAAATTGCAGCTGGTACACGCCGCTGCGGTAGTCGTCACCTTGCAGCAGCGGTGCATCGCAACGGCCGTCGCTGTTGGTGATGGCGGTGGCGACCAGTTCCAGCTGCGCCCCTTCGACGCGGTACAGCTCAACCTTGATTGCGCTGCCGGGGCAGCCGTGTGCGGCGTCCAAAACGTGTGTGGTCAAGCGTCCCATGGCGTCTGCGCGCCTCCCGAAGTCAGTAGATAAGAAGACCGCACTTTTTTTGGGCATCAAAAAAGTCGGCGATGGCTGATTAAGACACTTTTTAAAAAAATTGTACACAATAAAAATCACAAACTCAGCGATGCTCCCGGCTGCGCTAATCCGCAGGGCAATTGACGGGTAATCCTTGCTTTCAAACGACCTTTTGTCCATTAGCTGACCAGTTAGGCAAGTTTCTTGCTAAGCCATATGCACAGCACTCAGCAGAAAAAATGCAGAAATGCAGGCTTACAAAGTTGCCGATAAGTTGTATACAATCACTCATCGCTGTGACGCCACCCAGTCTTTTCACGGCCCGGCCGCCACACACACTTGCTACCACGAACAAGAAGGAAGACTGCAGTGAGCGCTGACTACCCACGCGACCTGATCGGTTACGGCAGTAACCCTCCTCACCCCCACTGGCCGGGCAACGCACGCATCGCGTTGTCTTTCGTACTCAACTACGAAGAAGGCGGTGAGCGCAACATTTTGCACGGTGATAAAGAGTCCGAAGCCTTCCTCTCGGAAATGGTTTCAGCCCAGCCGCTGCAAGGCGAGCGCAACATGAGCATGGAGTCGCTGTACGAATACGGCAGCCGTGCCGGCGTGTGGCGCATCCTCAAGCTGTTTAAAGCATTCGATATTCCGCTGACCATCTTCGCCGTGGCCATGGCCGCCCAGCGCCATCCGGATGTGATCCGCGCGATGGTTGGTGCTGGCCACGAGATCTGCAGCCACGGCTACCGCTGGATCGATTACCAGTACATGGACGAGGCCCAGGAGCGCGAGCACATGCTCGAAGCCATCCGTATCCTCACCGAACTGACCGGCGAGCGCCCACTGGGCTGGTATACCGGGCGCACCGGCCCCAACACCCGCCGACTGGTGATGGAAGAAGGCGGCTTCCTCTACGACTGCGACACCTATGACGACGACCTGCCCTACTGGGAACCCAACAACCCCACCGGCAAGCCGCACCTGGTGATCCCCTACACCCTTGACACCAACGACATGCGCTTCACCCAGGTCCAGGGTTTCAACAAGGGCGACGACTTTTTCGAGTACCTCAAAGACGCGTTCGACGTGTTGTATGCCGAAGGCGCCGAGGCACCGAAGATGCTCTCCATCGGCCTGCATTGCCGCCTGATCGGCCGCCCGGCGCGCCTCGCCGCCCTGAAGCGTTTTATCGAGTACGCCAAGGGCCATGAACAGGTGTGGTTCACCCGCCGCGTCGACATTGCCCGCCACTGGCACGAAACCCACCCGTACACGGGAGCGGCGAAATGACTGCGTTCCAAACCTTGAAACCGTCGAGCCTGAGCCGCGACGCATTCGTCAAAGCGTTTGCCGACATCTACGAACATTCGCCATGGGTGGCCGAAAAGGCCTTCGACCTGGGCCAGGACAGCTCGATCGATGAGATCGAAACCCTGCACCAGCGCATGAGCGACATCCTGTTGAGTGCCGATCATGCCAGCCAGTTGGCGCTGATCAACGCTCACCCGGACTTGGCCGGCAAAGCTGCCGTCCAGGGCCAACTGACCGAAGCCAGCACCCATGAACAAGCTGGCGCCGGTATTCACCAGTGCACGAGTGAAGAGTTCTCACGCTTCACTGAGCTGAACGACGCCTACAAGGCCAAGTTCAAGTTTCCCTTCATCATGGCGGTAAAAGGCAGCAACCGGCATCAGATTCTCGCCGCGTTCGAAACGCGCATCCACAACTCGGCAGACGCCGAGTTCAAATGCGCCCTGGCCGAGATCAATAAAATCGCGTTGTTCCGATTACTGACCCTTTAGCAGACCTGGCCCGAGCGCTCATGACGCCCAGGGCCTGGCGAGCATCCCAAGCCACTTAATCTAAGGCAGACAAGAAGAATGAAAGCGCAACCCGTACCTTTCGAGAAGTTCGTCAACCTGGCCGACGCCCGTCTGGGCACCAAGATCATTTCGGTGACCGATGACTGGTTCGCTGACGCCAACCGCCTGTTCCAGCCGACCCCGGCTGTGTGGAAGGAGGGCGTTTTCGATGACAACGGCAAGTGGATGGACGGCTGGGAGTCACGCCGCAAGCGCTTCGAAGGCTACGACAGCGCAGTGATTCGTCTGGGCGTGCCCGGCTCGATCAAAGGCGTGGACATCGACACTTCATTCTTCACCGGCAACTACCCGCCGTCGGCATCGCTGGAAGCCTGCTTCCTGGCCTCGGGCGAACCTGACGACAACACCCAGTGGGTTGAAGTGCTGTCGGCCGTTGAGCTGCAAGGCAACAGCCATCACTACCACGAGATCAACAATGCCCAGGCGTTCAGCCACCTGCGCTTCAACATCTACCCGGATGGCGGCGTGGCCCGTCTGCGTGTATACGGCGTGCCGTTCCGTGACTGGTCGGCTGTGGGTGACAACGAACAAGTCGACTTGGCGGCAGCCTTGAACGGCGGTCGCGCGCTGGCCTGCTCCGATGAACACTTCGGGCGCATGAGCAACATCCTTAACCCAGGCCGTGGCATCAACATGGGCGACGGCTGGGAAACTGCCCGTCGTCGTACACCGGGCAATGACTGGGTGATCGTCGCGCTGGGCCACCCGGGTGAGATCGAGAAAATCGTGGTCGACACCCTGCACTTCAAGGGCAACTACCCGGACACCTGCTCGATTCAGGGCGCGTTCGTGAAGGGTGGCACCGACAGCCAGATCGAAACCCAATCGCTGTTCTGGCGCGAACTGCTGCCAGCACAGAAACTGGAAATGCACGCTGAACACACGTTTGCCGAGCAGATCAAGGCACTGGGGCCGATTACCCACATCCGCCTGAACGTGTTCCCGGACGGTGGTGTGAGCCGCCTGCGGGTTCTCGGTAAGGTAGCGAAATAAGGGTGAGCCCAATCGCGGGCGAGCCCGGCTCCCACAGGGGTACGCGGTCAAATGTGGGAGCCGGGCTCGCCCGCGATAGCGGTAGACCAGACAACATCAAATTCGAAAATTTAAGAAGACAGCCATGCGCACACTGATGATCGAACCCCTGACCAAAGAAGCCTTCGCCCCTTTCGGTGACGTTATCGAAACCGACGGCAGCGATCACTTCATGATCAACAACGGGTCGACCATGCGCTTTCATAAACTGGCGACGGTCGAAACCGCGACGCCTGAAGACAACGCCATCATCAGCATCTTTCGCGCCGACGCGCAGGACATGCCGCTGACCGTGTGCATGCTGGAGAGACACCCGCTGGGCAGCCAGGCTTTCATTCCGCTGCTCGGCAACCCCTTTCTGATCGTGGTCGCGCCACTTGGCGATGAACCTGTATCGGGCTTGGTCCGCGCCTTCGTTACCAACGGCAGGCAGGGCATTAATTACCATCGCGGCGTCTGGCACCACCCGGTGCTGACGATCGAAAAGCGGGATGACTTCCTGGTGGTTGATCGCAGTGGCACAGGCAATAACTGCGATGAGCATTTTTTCAAAGAGGATGAGCGGTTGATCCTCGCCCCCCACCAATAAGAGAAGGTCTGATCACCCGACAACAAGGGTGACAGGCGAGAGGTTAAGACTGTGGAAGCACATTTGATGGAATGGCTGAACCTTAGCGTGCGCTGGGTTCACATGATCACCGGCGTCGCGTGGATCGGCGCTTCCTTCTATTTCGTCTGGCTGGAAAACAACCTGAATCGCGTCAACCCCAAAGACGGCCTGGCCGGTGACTTGTGGGCAATCCACGGTGGCGGTATCTACCACCTGGAAAAATACAAACTGGCCCCACCGACCATGCCGGACAACCTGCATTGGTTTAAATGGGAAGCCTATTTCACTTGGATGTCGGGCGTCGCGCTGCTGTGCGTGGTGTTTTACGCCAACCCAACCTTGTACCTCCTGGCCCCGGGCAGCAGCCTCAGCGGTCCGGAAGGCGTACTGCTGGGCCTCGGCTCGCTGCTGGCCGGTTGGTTCATCTACTCCTTTCTGTGCGACTCGGCCTTGGGCAAACGCCCTGCCCTGCTCGGTTTCATTCTGTTTGTGCTGTTGATTGCCGCCGCGTACGGCTTCAGCAAAGTGTTCAGCGGCCGTGGCGCTTACCTGCACGTGGGTGCAGTGATCGGCACGATCATGGTCGGTAACGTGTTCCGCATCATCATGCCCGCCCAACGCGCGCTGGTGGCGGCCATCGCCGAGAACCGCACACCCGATCCGGCCTTGCCCGCCAAAGGCTTGCTGCGCTCACGCCACAACAACTACTTCACCTTGCCGGTGCTGTTCATCATGATCAGCAACCACTTCCCGAGCACCTATGGCAGCCAATACAACTGGCTGATCCTGGCCGGTATCGCGGTGGCGGCGGTGTTGGTGCGCCACTACTTCAACACTCGGCATAACAGCCAGAAGTATGCGTGGACCTTGCCAGTGGGCGCCTTGGCGATGATTTGCCTGGCCTACGTGACCGGTCCAAAACCGGTATCGACTGCCCCGGATGTGGCCAAGGCGCCTGCCGCCATCGAGTACCAGCCATTGCCGGAAACCGCATTGGGCGGTGGCCTGAAACCCGCCGCGCCAACCGCCCCGGCAGCACCTGCTGCGGCACCTGCACCGGCCCAGGCATCGATTGATTTCGACAAGGTGCACGGGGTCATCCAGGAACGCTGCGCCGTGTGCCACTCGGCCAAGCCCACCAGCCCGCTGTTCAGCACGGCACCGGCGGGCGTGATGTTTGATACGCCGCAGCAGATCCAGCAAATGGCACCACGGATCCAGGCGCAGGCGGTGGCGAGCCAGATCATGCCGTTGGGCAACATCACCCAGATGACCCAGCAGGAGCGGGATTTGATAGGTACTTGGATCAACCAAGGAGCCCGCACAAATTAACTGATTCACACAGAACCCCATGTGGGAGCGGGCTTGCTCGCGAAAGCGGTGTGTCATTCAATCAATCAGTGACTGAACTACCGCATTCGCGAGCAAGCCCGCTCCCACAGGGGTTATGCAGTGTTTGAAAGATCGCGTTCCACCCGGCAATTGAATGCCAAACAACACAACAATAAAAAGATCCGAGGTGTTGCATGTCCCCGTTAGAAACGCAGACTCCTGCCGCGCCTGCCATGGTGCGGCTCCCCCTTTTGCAACTGATGCTGGTAGGCCTGCAACACGTCTTGCTGATGTACGGCGGCGCCGTTGCCGTGCCCCTGATTATTGGCCAGGCCGCGGGCCTCGGCCGTGAAGAAATCGCCTTCCTGATCAACGCCGACCTGCTGGTGGCCGGTATCGCCACCCTGGTGCAGTCGTTCGGTATCGGCCCAGTGGGCATTCGCATGCCGGTGATGATGGGCGCCAGTTTCGCCGCCGTCGGCAGCATGGTAGCCATGGCTGATATGCCCGGCATCGGCTTGCAGGGGATCTTCGGCGCAACCATCGCCGCCGGGTTCTTCGGCCTGCTGATCGCACCGTTCATGTCCAAGATCGTGCGCTTTTTCCCGCCGTTGGTGACCGGCACCGTGATTACCGCCATCGGCCTGTCGCTGTTTCCGGTGGCCGTGAACTGGGCCGGCGGCGGCAGCGCCGCTGCCACCTTCGGTTCGCCGGTTTACCTGGCAATTGCTGCCTTGGTGCTGGGTACTATCCTGCTGATCAACCGTTTCATGCGCGGCTTCTGGGTGAACATCTCGGTGCTCATCGGCATGGCGCTCGGCTACGGCCTGTGCGGCATGCTTGGCATGGTCGACCTCAGCGGCCTGGCCCAGGCGCCATGGGTGCAGGTGGTCACGCCGCTGCATTTCGGCATGCCCAAATTCGAGTTGGCGCCGATCCTGTCGATGTGCCTGGTGGTGGTGATTATCTTTGTCGAGTCCACCGGCATGTTCCTCGCCCTGGGCAAGATCACCGGCCAGGAGGTCACGCCGAAGATGCTGCGCCGTGGCTTGCTGTGTGATGCCGGCGCGTCGTTCTTTGCCGGCCTCTTCAACACCTTTACGCACTCCTCGTTCGCGCAGAATATCGGCTTGGTGCAAATGACGGGCGTGCGTTGCCGCTCGGTGACGATCATGGCCGGGGCGTTTTTGATTGTGCTGAGCCTGTTGCCCAAAGCGGCGTATTTGGTCGCGTCGATTCCGCCGGCGGTACTCGGCGGCGCAGCGATTGCCATGTTCGGCATGGTTGCGGCGACCGGGATCAAGATCCTGCAAGAGGCCGACATCGCCGACCGCCGTAACCAGTTGCTGGTAGCGGTGAGTATCGGCATGGGCCTGATCCCGGTGGTGCGTCCGGAGTTCTTCGCGCAGTTGCCATTATGGATGAGCCCGATTACCCACAGCGGGATTGCCATGGCCACCCTCAGTGCGTTGTCGCTGAATGTACTGTTCAACATCCTCGGCGGTGCTGAACGACCCGTCGTCGCCCCTACACACTGATGCGTTCCTGCTCTTAACAAAAATAATAACGAACAGAGAACAACCACATGCACGCCATTCACCTGGGGCCGGCCACAAGCCGCGCCCCATTCTTGCCCCACGCGCTCGCTAACAGCGCACTTGAGCCAAGGCCTGGGAGCCAGTATTCTCCGCGCCCGCTCGAATCGACTCAAAAAAAAACAGCGAATGTAAAAGCTGACTGCAGGGCCAACTTATCCCGGCCCCGTGTCTGCGGCCAACGTGCACAAAAGAACCTGCGTATTCGACTGCATCAAGTGCAGCCGAAGGCGTTTTATTGGCTTTTTAAACACCTTGGCGCAGCTCTTGCTAAAAGCATTAAAGCTGACCAAACAGACGATTTTTCAGCGAACCAAAAGGCGCCACACCAGAGCGCCTGCTTAGAAAAACAACCATAAAACTTTGACTCGGGAGCAACCGAATGAAACCTATGTTGAAAGGCCTGATGCTGGCCGGATCCCTGCTGGCCGGTGGCCAAGCCATGGCCGGCGATTTGTTGCAGTGGCAGAACAACAGCCTGACTTACCTGTGGGGCAAGAACTTCACCGTCAACCCGCAGATCCAGCAAACCGTCACCTTCGAACATGCCGATGCCTGGAAGTACGGCGACAACTTCCTGTTCGTCGACCGCATTTTTTACAACGGCAAGGAAGACGGCAACGTCGGCCCGAGTACTTACTACGGCGAGTTCAGCCCGCGTTTGTCGTTCGGCAAGATTTTCGACAAAGACCTGTCATTCGGCCCGATCAAAGATGTGTTGCTGGCCTTCACTTACGAGTTCGGCTAAGGCGATAACGAGTCGTACCTGCTGGGCCCGGGCTTTGATTTGAACATCCCGGGTTTCGACTACTTCCAGTTGAACTTCTACCAGCGCCAGACCGAAGGCAATCGCCCGGGTGACGGCGTCTGGCAGATCACCCCAGTCTGGTCGTACACCATTCCCGTGGGCAACTCCAACGTGCTGATCGACGGCTTCATGGACTGGGTGGTGGATAACGATAAGAACGCCCGTGGCACTTACCACGCCAACCTGCACTTCAACCCGCAGGTCAAATATGACCTGGGCAAGGCGCTGCACTGGGGCGAGAAGCAGTTGTATGTGGGTTTTGAATACGACTACTGGAAGAACAAGTACGGGATTGAAGATTCCGGTGCGTTCAAGACTAACCAGGACACGGCGAGCTTGCTGGTCAAGTACCACTTCTAAACAACACTGCGAAACAACGGTGGGAGGGGGCCCCTCCCACTTTTAGTGTTGGTTCAGGCCAAGGAACCGCGACAGTTCCTCGCGCTTGGCCAACGCATCCTTCCTGCCCAACTCAATCAACTCGCTGCAATACCCCGCCTCGAACAGCAAGTAGCTCAACACCCCTGCCCCGCTGGTCTTGGTCGCCCCCGGACCACGCAAGAACAGGCGCAACGCCGCCGGCAGTTCCTGGCGATGCCGCGCGGCGATTTCATCGATCGGCTGACTGGGCGCAATCACCAACACCTCAACCGGCGCCAAGCCCTGTATCGCCGCATCCGCCGGTAATAGGTGACTGAACTGGTTCAGACGCTCGAGCAATTCGATATCACTCTCAAGGCTATCAATGAACGTGCTGTTAAGCATGTGCCCGCCGATCTGCGCCAGCGTCGGCTGCTGGCCGGTGTAAGTGCGTTGTGTTCCAGGTTCATTGCCGCGCGGGTTGCCGCTCACGCCCACCACCAGCACGCGGCTTGCGCCCAGGTGCAAGGCCGGGCTGATCGGCGCGGATTGGCGCACCGCGCCATCGCCGAAGTATTCCTGGTCAAGTTTCACCGGCGCGAACAGCAAGGGGATCGCCGAACTGGCCAGCAGGTGTTCAACCGTGAGTGGGGTAGGCATGCCGATTCGCCGATGGCGCAGCCAGGCATTGAGGGTGCCGCCACCTTGATAAAAGGTCACCGCTTGCCCGGACTCGTAGCCAAAAGCCGTGACCGCTACCGCATGCAGGTGGTTGTTGCGGATGGCGGCGTCGATGCCGTCCAGGTGCAATTTGTCTTTGAGCAACGCACGCAACGGCGTGCTGTCGAGTAACGCCACCGGCACTTGGGTGCCCACGCCGAGCAAGCTGTGAATCAAGAAGCGGCTCGCCTGACGGATCACCCCGGGCCAATCACTGCGCAACACCATGTGGCTGCGAAAGCCCTGCCAGAAGGCAGTGAGGCGCTCGATGGCCGCAGTAAAGTCGGTGGCACCGCTGGCCAGGCTCACCGCATTGATCGCCCCTGCCGAAGTGCCGACGATCACCGGAAAAGGATTCGGCGCCCCCGGCGGCAGCAACTCGGCAATCGCCGCCAATACGCCTACCTGATACGCCGCACGCGCCCCGCCGCCCGAAAGAATCAAGCCTGTGACCGGTTCAGCTGGGCGCATTGCGTCACTCCCTGTGCGACAGTTAAGTGTTATCGACGGCGTTTTTCGTACAGCTTGGGTTCACCCGGTGGCCGGCTCTTGAAACGTCGGTGAGTCCACAGGTATTGCTCGGGGCATTCGCGTACCGAGGCTTCGACCCACTGGTTGATGCGCAGGCAGTCGATCTCATCGGTTTCGCCAGGGAAGTCAGTCAACGGCGGGTGGATCACCAGGCGGTAACCGCTGCCGTCAGCCAGGCGCTCCTGGGTGAACGGCACCACCAGTGCCTTGCCCAGGCGTGCGAACTTGCTGGTGGCGGTGACGGTGGCGGCCTGAATGCCGAACAGCGGCACAAAGATGCTTTGCTTGGCGCCGTAGTCTTGGTCCGGTGCGTACCAGATGGCGCGGCCGGCGCGCAGCAGCTTGAGCATGCCACGCACGTCTTCGCGCTCGATGGCCAGCGAGTCAAGGTTATGCCGCTCGCGGCCACGGCGCTGGACGAAGTCGAACAGCGGGTTGCCATGCTCGCGGTACATGCCATCGATGGTGTGTTTCTGCCCGAGCAGGGCCGCGCCGATTTCCAGGGTGGTGAAGTGCAGGGCCATGAGGATCACGCCCTTGCCATCCAACTGCGCCTGCTTGAGGTGCTCAAGCCCTTCGACATGGGCCAGGCGCGCCAGGCGTTGACGCGACCACCACCAGCTCATGGCCATTTCAAAGAAGGCGATGCCGGTGGAGGCAAAGTTTTCCTTGAGCAGTTTCTTACGCTCCTTGGCGGATTTTTCCGGGAAGCACAGTTCCCGGTTACGCGCGGCGATGCGGCGGCGTTCGCCAGCCACGCGGTACATGCCCGCGCCAAGCACGCGACCAATGGTCAACAGCGCGCGGTACGGCAACTGAGTAATCAGCCACAGCAGGCCGAGCCCCAGCCATAGCAGCCAAAAACGCGGGTGAAAAAATGCAGCTCGAAAACGCGGGCGATCCATTACAGATTCCGGTAAAGACAGGGCCGCGCATTCTACAACGTTCGACTCGGCTTGCGGCCCGTGGATGTTCTCGTTATAAGTCTCGACACTTTTCGTGACAAGCCGCTTTTGCCGACCATGAGCCAAACCGAACCGCTAGACCAAGATCCCGTGTTCCAGCTGAAAGGCAGCATGCTCGCCATCACCGTGCTGGAACTGGCCCGCAATGACCTCGACGCCCTGGACCGCCAACTGGCCGCCAAGGTCGCCTTGGCGCCGAATTTTTTCAACAATGCCCCGCTGGTGCTGGCCCTGGACAAACTCCCGGCCGGCCAGGGTGTGATTGATTTGCCCGGCCTGATGCGCGTCTGCCGCTCCCATGGGTTGCGCACCCTGGCGATTCGCGCCAGCCGTATCGAAGACATCGCCGCCGCAATCGCGATTGAACTGCCGGTACTGCCACCGTCGGGAGCCCGCGAGCGTGCGCTCGATCCGACCGAAGGTGAAGTGAAGAAAAAACCGGAAAAGCCGCCGGAACCGATGATCAAGCCTACCAAGATCATCACCTCCCCCGTACGCGGCGGGCAGCAAATTTACGCCCAGGGCGGCGACCTGGTGGTGATCGCTCCGGTAAGCCCAGGCGCGGAACTTCTCGCCGATGGCAACATCCATGTATACGGCCCAATGCGCGGACGTGCCCTCGCCGGCATCAAGGGTGATACCAAGGCGCGGATTTTTTGCCAGCAGTTGACCGCTGAGCTAGTGTCCATCGCAGGCCAGTACAAGGTTTCAGAAGATTTGCGCCGTGATCCGCTGTGGGGGGCCGGGGTACAAGTCAGCCTGTCGGGCGATGTGTTGAACATCACCCGTCTTTAACGGATACTGCCGCATTTTCCAAGCATCTCTAGACTCTGATAGCACAGCGAAACCGGCAAGACTTGCGTAGGAATAATTGGAAGTTGGCGTTTCCTCGTGGAAACCACATCTTTTTCCTACAAAGGCTGTCCGCCTGCGGCGAGTTCCAAGAGATGTTTTTCAGGGACCGAAAAGTCCTTTTTCCTTAGGGGTGAAACACCTTGGCCAAGATTCTCGTGGTTACATCCGGCAAGGGTGGTGTGGGTAAGACCACCACCAGCGCCGCTATCGGTACCGGCCTCGCTCTGCGCGGCCACAAGACAGTCATCGTCGACTTCGACGTCGGTTTGCGTAACCTCGACCTCATCATGGGCTGCGAACGCCGCGTGGTGTACGACTTCGTCAACGTGGTCAACGGTGAAGCCAACCTGCAACAGGCACTGATCAAGGACAAGCGCCTTGAGAACCTGTACGTATTGGCCGCCAGCCAGACGCGCGACAAAGATGCGCTGACCAAAGAAGGCGTAGGCAAAGTACTCGCCGAACTGAAAGAAACTTTCGAATACGTGGTGTGCGACTCCCCGGCCGGTATCGAAACCGGTGCTCACTTGGCGATGTACTTCGCCGATGAAGCGATCGTGGTGACCAACCCGGAAGTGTCTTCGGTACGTGACTCGGACCGCATGCTCGGCCTGCTGGCCAGCAAATCCAAGCGCGCCGAAGAAGGCCAGGATCCGATCAAGGAACACCTGCTGCTGACCCGCTACAACCCGGAGCGCGTCAGCAACGGCGAAATGCTCGGTGTGGAAGACGTGAAGGAAATCCTCGCCGTGACCCTGCTGGGTGTTATTCCAGAATCCCAGGCGGTCCTGAAGGCTTCCAACCAGGGCGTTCCGGTGATTCTTGACGACCAGAGCGACGCCGGCCAGGCGTACAGCGATGCCGTTGATCGCTTACTGGGCAAGACCGTGGAACATCGCTTCCTCGATGTTAAGAAGAAGGGATTCTTCGAGCGTATCTTTGGAGGCAACTAAACAATGAAATTTCTCGACTTCTTTCGCGCCAACAAAAAGCCAAGTACCGCGTCGGTAGCGAAAGAGCGTCTACAGATCATCGTGGCGCACGAACGCGGCCAACGCAGCACGCCGGACTACCTGCCAGCCTTGCAGAAGGAACTGGTGGAGGTGATCCGCAAGTACGTCAATATCGGCAACGATGACGTGCATGTCGCCCTGGAAAACGACGGCAGCTGCTCGATTCTGGAACTCAATATCACCCTGCCTGATCGTTAATCGAACAGGCGGCTGCCACGGCGGCTCGGGCACCTTGGTCCCTTTTATGGAACCCGGGTGAGCGAGCCGCCGTTGGCGTTTGTTACGAGGCTGTTTAATGCCGCTGTCCACTATCCATATCCTGCATCAGGACGACGCTGTCCTGGTGGTGAACAAGCCGACCCTGCTGCTCTCGGTGCCCGGCCGGGCCGATGACAACAAGGACTGCCTGATCACCCGTCTGCAGGAAAACGGCTACCCCGAAGCCCGCATTGTCCATCGCCTGGACTGGGAAACCTCAGGGATTATCCTGCTCGCGCGGGACGCCGATACCCACCGCGAACTGTCGCGCCAGTTTCATGACCGCGAAACCGAAAAGGCTTATACCGCCCTGGCCTGGGGCCAGCCGGCACTGGACAGCGGCAGCATCGACCTGCCCCTGCGCTACGACCCGCCGACCAAACCGCGCCATGTGGTCGACCATGAATTCGGCAAGCACGCGCTGACCTTCTGGAAGGTACTGGAGCGTTGCGGCGACTGGTGCCGCGTCGAGCTAACGCCGATCACCGGGCGTTCGCACCAGTTGCGTGTGCACATGCTGTCGATCGGCCACCCGTTACTCGGCGATGGCCTGTACGCCCACGAACAAGCCCTGGCCGCCTGGCCGCGTTTGTGCCTGCATGCGAGCATGTTGAGCTTTACGCACCCGCAGAGCGGGGAGCGGCTGCGCTTTGAGTGCCCCGCACCGTTCTAAGTTGGCACTGCATTAAAATGTGGGAAGGGGCTTGCTCCCGATTACGAGGTATCAGCCACTGGACAGTTCGCTGATACACCGCTATCGGCAGCAAGCCCTCTCCCACATTTGTAATGTGCACTTCTCGCCATCGAACGGTAAACTCCGCGCATTGCTGTCTGGAGCTATTTATGCGCGAAGCGTTGAATCAAGGCCTGATCGACTTCCTCAAGGCCTCCCCTACTCCTTTTCATGCCACTGCCGCCCTCGCCCAGCGCCTGGAAGCGGCCGGTTACCAGCGTCTCGACGAGCGCGAAACCTGGGCCACCGAGGCCAACGGGCGCTATTACGTCACCCGTAATGACTCCTCGATCATCGCTTTCAAGCTCGGCCGCCACTCGCCACTGCAAGGCGGCATTCGCCTGGTCGGCGCCCACACTGACAGCCCATGCCTGCGCGTCAAGCCTCAGCCGGAGCTGCAGCGCCAGGGCTTCTGGCAGTTAGGTGTGGAAGTCTACGGCGGTGCGCTGCTGGCGCCGTGGTTCGACCGCGACCTGTCGCTGGCCGGCCGCGTAACCTTCCGCCGCGACGGTAAGGTCGAGAGCCAACTGATCGACTTCAAGCTGCCGATTGCCGTCATCCCCAACCTGGCCATTCACCTGAACCGTGAAGCCAACCAGGGTTGGGCGATCAATGCGCAAACCGAGTTGCCGCCGATCCTCGCGCAATTTGCCGGTGACGAGCGCATGGACTTTCGCGCCGTGCTCACCGAGCAACTGACCCGTGAACATGACCTGAACGCCGACGTTGTGCTCGACTATGAGCTGAGCTTTTACGATACGCAAAGCGCTGCGGTGATCGGCCTCAATGGCGATTTCATTGCCGGCGCGCGCCTCGACAACCTGCTGTCGTGCTACGCCGGCCTGCAAGCCTTGCTCACCAGCGAAACCGATGAAACCTGCGTGCTCGTGTGCAACGACCACGAAGAAGTCGGCTCCTGCTCAGCGTGCGGTGCCGACGGCCCGATGCTGGAACAAACCCTGCGCCGCCTGTTGCCCGAAGGTGATGAATTCGTACGCACCATTCAGAAATCACTATTGGTGTCTGCGGACAATGCCCACGGCGTGCACCCGAACTACGCCGAGAAACACGACGCCAACCACGGCCCCAAACTCAACGCAGGCCCGGTGATCAAGGTCAACAGCAACCAGCGCTACGCCACCAACAGCGAAACCGCAGGTTTCTTCCGCCACCTGTGCATGGCTCAGGAAGTACCGGTGCAAAGCTTTGTGGTGCGCAGCGACATGGGCTGCGGCTCGACCATCGGCCCGATCACCGCCAGCCACTTGGGCGTGCGTACCGTGGACATCGGCCTGCCGACGTTTGCCATGCACTCGATCCGTGAGCTGTGCGGCAGCCAGGACCTGGCACATTTGGTAAAAGTGTTGGGCGCGTTTTACGCGAGTCGCGACCTGCCCTGATTTTGCAGGACAACTCGGTCAAACATGTGGGAGGGGGCTTGCCCCCGATAGCAGTAGGTCAGTCAACATCTTAGTGACTGAATAGACTGTCATCGGGAGCAAGCTCACTCCCACATAGGGTTTTGTGTACACATGGCCTGCGAGCTGACCTGCATCAGCTGCACTTCTGATAATCCGACCTAGACTTGTCAGTATTCCCACTCCGACAAGGCCGTCGCCCCATGATCTCCATGTCTTCTTTCCACGCCATGCTCATTCCCCTCCTCATCGGCATGATCCTACTCGCGACCGGCTTCAACTTTCGCGACAAGCCGGTCGGCGTGTTTGGCATGTGGGTCGGCATGCTGCTGATCCTGGGCACGGTGGTGTATAAGATCCTCGCCAAACTGGCGGAATGACAAATGCACTCGCATTGGGCATAACGGCCTCGTACACTCGGTCAATTCGTCGTTTTCAAGGTTGACCGCCTCGTGCTCTACCGTCTGCATGCACTGCCCCGCTACGTTCTGATCGCCCTGCTGATGCTGCTGCCGCTCACGCCTGCACAAGCCGTGAGTTTGCCCGGCCTGCTCGGCAGCACCAACAAGCCCCAACCCCAGGCCGACGTGCCCCTGGGGCAATCGTTGGATGACGTGATCAAGACCCTTGAAAACGATCAGCAACGCACTCAGTTGCTGAGCGACCTGAAGAAGCTGCGCGAAGCCACGCAAAAAGCCCAACCCGCCGCCGAACAAGGCGTACTCGGTTTGATCGGCAGCACGCTGTCCGGCCTCGAACAGCAGTTCTCCGGTGCCGACAGCCCGGTGCAGCGCTGGTCCAAAGAGGTCGACCTGGCCAAGGATGAACTCAGCGCGTTGATGTTGCCGGCCAGAGAATGGCTGCCGATCATTTTCGGCTTTGCCGTGATCCTGGCGGTGTGGAGCCTGCTGGCCGCCGCGCTGATCTGGCTCAGCCATCGAGTGCGAGAGCGTTTCGGTTTGCCCGAAGAGCTGCCGCAACACCCGCGTACCTGGGACATGCTGCGCTTCGCCCTGCGCAAGTTGGGGCCGTGGCTGATCGCCCTGGTGATCACGGTTTACCTGAGCTATGTCCTGCCCTCGTCCCTGGGCAAATCCCTGGCGATGGTGCTGGCTTACGCGTTGGTGGTCGGCACCTGTTTCTCGGCGATCTGCGTGATTGCCTTCTCCGTACTCGACGGCCCGCACCGCCACCGCGCGCTCTACATCCTGCGCCGCCAGGCCTTCCGCCCGTTGTGGCTGATCGGCAGCTTCGCCGCCTTCGGTGAAGCGCTGAGCGACCCGCGAATGATGCAGGCCTTGGGTCAGCACTTGGCCCATACGGCGGCGACCGTCGCCAATGTGATGGCGGCATTGTCCACTGGCGTGTTCATCCTGCGCTTCCGTCGGCCAATCGCGCACCTGATCCGCAACCAGCCACTGTCGCGCCGCCTTACACGCCGCGCCCTCACCGATACGCTCTCGATTATCGGCAGCTTCTGGTATCTGCCGGCGCTGCTGCTGGTGGGCATCTCGCTGTTCGCCACGTTCCTGTCCGCCGGTGACACCAGCACGGCATTGCGTCAGTCGTTGTTGTGCACAGTGCTACTGGTGCTGTGCATGGTGATCAACGGCCTGGTGCGCCGTCATGCGCTCAAGCCGTTACGCGGGCACAAGCGCCATGCGCTGTACTCCGAGCGCCTGAAAAGCTTCGTGTACACCCTGGCCCATTTAGTGGTGTGGTTGGCGTTTATCGAGCTGGGCCTGCGCGTGTGGGGCCTGTCGCTGATTCGCTTTACCGAAGGCGACGGCCATGAAGTCAGCGTTAAGCTGTTCGGCCTCGGCGGCACGCTGCTATTTGCCTGGCTGATCTGGATCCTCAGCGACACCGCGATTCACCACGCCCTGACCCGCTCGCGCAAAGGCCTGGCCAACGCGCGTGCACAGACGATGATGCCGCTGATCCGCAACGTGCTGTTCGTGACCATCTTTATCATCGCCGCCATCGTCGCCCTGGCGAACATGGGCATGAACGTCACGCCACTGCTGGCCGGTGCCGGTGTGATCGGCCTGGCCATCGGTTTTGGTGCACAGTCGCTGGTGGCGGACCTGATCACCGGCCTGTTCATCATCATCGAAGATTCCCTGGCGATCGATGACTACGTGGACGTCGGAGGTCATCTCGGCACCGTCGAAGGCCTGACCATCCGTACCGTACGCCTGCGTGACATCGACGGCATTGTGCACACCATCCCATTCAGCGAAATCAAAAGCATCAAGAACTACTCGCGCGAATTCGGCTACGCAATCTTCCGGGTCGCGATCCCCTACAACATGGAAATCGACGACGCCATCAAGCTGATGCGCGACGTCGGCCAGAAGATGCGCAACGACCCACTGCAACGCCGCAACATCTGGTCGCCGCTGGAGATTCAGGGCGTGGAAAGTTTTGAGTCCGGCAGCGCGATTCTGCGTGCACGCTTCAAGACCGCGCCGATCAAACAGTGGGAAGTCTCGCGGGCGTTCAACCTGTCGCTCAAGCGCCATCTGGATGAGGCCGGGCTCGACCTGGCGACGCCGCGCCTGAGCGTGCAGGTAGTGACCGCAGGTTCTGTGCAGGAGAAAGATTCACAACAATAAAGAGGGAGAGGTACTTATGCGCCTGAACGGTCTGACACACCCATGGGTTTTCGGCGTGCTGTGCGGGGTCGCCAGCAGTGCCGTGATTGCCGCCAGCAGCGGCCAGGACAGTGCCCGCGAGGAAATCGCCACCCAGGCAAAGGCATTGGAGCCGAGCCTGCTGGAAACCCGTCGCGATATCCACGCCCACCCCGAACTGGGCAACACCGAAACGCGCACGGCGGAATTGGTCGCCAAGCAACTGCGCGACCTGGGCCTTGAAGTGAAAACTGGCGTGGCCCGCACCGGCGTCGTCGCCATCTTGAAGGGCGCGCTGCCCGGCCCCACCGTCGCCTTGCGTGCGGATATGGATGCATTGCCGGTCAAGGAAGTCGCCGACCTGCCCTTCGCCTCCAAAGCCAAAGGCACCCACTTGGGCAAAGAGGTCGACGTGATGCACGCCTGCGGCCACGACGCCCACACCGCCATCCTACTGAGCACGGCGAAAATCCTCACCGGCATGCGCGACCGCTTGCCCGGCACCGTGGTGTTTTACTTCCAACCGGCCGAAGAAGGCCCGAGCGACTTTATCCCCGACGGTAAGAACACCTGGGGCGCGAAGATGATGGTGCAGGAAGGCGTGATGAAAGCGCCCAAGCCGGACGCGGTGTTCGGCCTGCACGTGTGGGCCGGTGTCCCCGCCGGGCAAATCGCCTACCGTCCGGGCCCGACCCTGGCCAGCTCCGATGACCTGCGCATCAAGATCCTCGGCAAACAGACCCACGCCGGCCGCCCTTGGGACGGCATCGATCCGATCACCGTGGGCGCACAAACCATTGTCGGCCTGCAGACCGTAGTCAGCCGCCGCACCGACATTTCGTCATTCCCGTCGGTGGTGAGCATCGGCACCATCAACGGCGGCACCCGCTACAACATCATCCCCGAATCGGTGGATATGACCGGCACCATCCGCTCCTACGACTACGGCATCCGCCAGAAATTGCACGCGGATGTGCGCCAGACCGTGGAGAAAATCGCCGAGAGTGGCGGCGCGAAGGCCGAAGTCACCATCATCGAAAAATACGACCCAACCATCAACAACCCGGAACTCACCGAGAAAATGCTGCCAAGCCTGCGCTGGGCGGCCAAGGATGATGTGGTGCAGGGGCCGCTGGTCGGCGGTGCCGAAGACTTCTCGTTTTACGCCAAGGAAGCGCCGGGGCTGTTTGTGTTCCTGGGGGTGACGCCGAGGGATCAGGACATGAGCAAGGCGGCACCGAATCACAATCCGGGCTTCTTTGTGGATGAGTCTGCGTTGGTGGTGGGGGTCAGGACGTTGGCGTCGTTGGCGACGGATTATCTCTATACCCACCCACCGCAATAACGCTTTTATGTGGGAGTGGGCTTGCCCGCGATGGCGGTGTAGGTATCTACACATCTTTTTATGGGTTGAGTTCTTTGGTTGTCGCGGGGGCGCTGGGGACATATCCGTTATTTGGGTGATGGCTGCTATGGGTTCCGCTCTTACAGCGGGTCACTTTTGAAAGAGCGCAAAAGTAACCAAAACGCTCTTGCCCCACCACTCGGCACCTCGCTCACGCTTCGGTGTGCCCTCACGCAGGCTTTGGACCGTAGGCCGCCGCCATGGGCCATCCTTGGCCCATCGCGGCTAAACCGGCGTCCTGCCGGTTTACCCACGCTCCAAAGCCTGCGTTCGGCCAGCGTGGTTTAACGGGGCGCCTAAGATCAAGATCAAAAGCAAGAGCACGGCGGCCTAGTAGCCGACCTGAGGGGTTAGATCAAAAGCACGGCTGAGGCGGCCTGCTAGCCGACCTGATCTTGGAGGCTGAACTCAATCAAATGTGGGAGCTGGCTTGCCTGCGATGGCATCAACTCTGTGTACCTGATACACCGAGGTGTCTGCATCGCAGGCAAGCAGAGCACTGCAGTGCTGGCAGTCGAACTCGGTCAAAACTGTGGGAGCGGCGGTGCGACGACTCGACTTGCTCGCGAATGCGGTGGGTCAGTTACATATGAGCTGACTGACCCACCGCATTCGCGAGCAAGCCCGCTCCCACATTTGGAGCTCAGTACATCAGACTGAGAGTGTACTGCTCTGCTCTGCTGTGCTTTTGCCCTGCTTCTGCTTCAACCACTCATTTTGGTTACTTTTGGCTGGGCCGGCATTCCGGGCTCTTTTCCAAAAGTGACCCGCCGTAAGGGCGGAACCATACGAAGCCGTTACCGCAGCAACGGATATGTACTCATATCCACCTAAAAACCCCATCAAAAACTTAACGCAACACAAAAAGTTGCGTAGATACCCATGGCTCTCGCAGGCAAGTCCTCTCCCACATTGGGTTTGCGGTGTGTCAGCCAGCCAACGCTGCACCATCCATCTTCTGGCGCAGGCTGAGCGGGCGCATGTCGGTCCAGACTTCTTCGATGTAAGCCAGGCACTCTTTCTTCATGCCACTCTTGCCCACGGTGCGCCAGCCTTCCGGTACGGCTTTGTAGTCGGGCCAGATGGAATACTGTTCTTCGTGGTTGACCACTACCTGAAACAGGATGTCGTCGCGGTCAAATACTGAGGTCATTGCTGTTCTCCATCGCTCAAAGGGTTGGCTGCGCACCACGCGCAGCGCTGATATCTGTAGAAACGTACCAAGCGTGCGAAAAATTAGAGACTGACGAGCGCTGCCACCAAGGCGCGACCGAAGATCTCGGCAACCTGGTCGATTTCGGCCGCAGTAATGACCAGTGGCGGCAGGAAGCGCACCACGCTGCCATGACGGCCGCCCAACTCAAGGATCAGGCCGCGCTTGAGGCATTCGCGCTGTACCAACGGCGCCAGTTGGCGATGCACCGGCGGGTGGCCCTGGGTATCCAGTGTGCCGCTGGGGTTCACCAGTTCCACGCCGAGCATCAGCCCACGCCCTCGAATATCCCCCAACTGCGCAAAGTCGCGCTGCAGGAGGCGCAAATGCTCGCCAAGGCGATCGCCCATGGCGGCGGCGTGGCCGGCCAGGTCGTGTTCCTTGAGGTAGCGCATTACCGCCGAGCCCGCCGCCATCGCCATCTGGTTGCCACGGAATGTCCCCGCATGCGCACCCGGCAACCAGGTGTCGAGCCAGTCGCGATACACCACCACCGCCAGCGGCAAACTGCCGCCGATGGCCTTGGACATCACCACCACATCTGGAATGATGCCAGCGTGTTCGAAGGCAAACATTTTGCCGGTGCGACCGAAACCGCTCTGGATTTCATCGACGATCAGGGCCACACCGGCCTGCTCGGTGATGCGTCGCAGGCCACGCAGCCAGTCGAGATCGGCCGGAATCACGCCGCCCTCGCCCTGCACCACTTCGACAATCACCGCCGCCGGCGTCAACACGCCGGCTTCCGGGTCGTTGAGCAGGTTTTCCAAGTAATGCAGGTTAACCCGAACGCCTTCTGCTCCGCCCAGGCCGAATGGGCAGCGGTAGTCGTAGGGATAGGGCAGAAATTGCACACCATTACTGAGCAAGGCGCCCAAAGGTTTTTTCGGCCCCAGACTGCCCATCAGGCTCAGCGCGCCTTGGCTCATACCGTGGTAACCGCCCTGGAATGACAATACGGTGCTGCGACCAGTGGCGGTGCGGACCAGCTTCAGCGCGGCTTCGACGGCATCAGTACCGGTGGGGCCGCAGAACTGGATTTTCGCTTCGCGTGCCAGCTCGGTCGGCAGCAGGCCGAACAGGTCTTGTACAAATTGGTCCTTGACCGGGGTGGTGAGGTCAAGGGTGTGCAGCGGCAGTTCGTCGCTGAGGACTTGTTGAATGGCGTCGATCACCACCGGGTGGTTGTGGCCCAACGCCAAGGTGCCAGCGCCAGCCAGGCAGTCGATGAAACGGCGGCCTTCGACGTCCTCCACGTAGATGCCCTTGGCGCGTTTGAGCGCCAGGGGGATGCGCCGGGGGTAGCTGCGGGCGTTGGACTCTTGCTGGCGTTGACGGGCCAGCAACGGGGTTTCTTCGAACTGATAGAGCGTCTCCACGGGTGCCGGGCTGGCGTGCACCGGGGCGTCTTCGATACGGCTGGTAGCGACTGACATCTCTCGATCCCTCAATACGCTGGTGGGGTGACCAAACAGGCGATCCGCGTACGCGCGGATTTCATGTTCTGGAGACGCTCCAGGGGGTGGGGGATTTAGGCTTGTTGTGGTTTTTTGAACGGGGTGTATCCGTTACCGCAACAAAGGATATGTACGCTACCCACCTCACACCCCCCGATACCGCTCATTCAGCGCGTACAAAATCGCGCACGTCTCCTCATCCAAAACCCCAGCATAATTCCTCGCCCGAAAGTGCATCTGAAACGCCCGCGTCCGAAGCTCAAACGCTCGGCGGTTCCAAGCCGGCCTATACCCATACCGCTGAAACGCCCGCTCCACCTCCACCTCCGGCGGCAACCCGAGACAAAACCGCCGCTGATACATCGCCCGCGTCGGCTCATCAAACCAAGCCCCTACGCCTGCCTCGAACAAACACCGCCAAGGCAACCGGGGCCCCGGATCACTCTTGCGCCAATACGCCACATCCGAATGCCCCAGAATGTCGACAGGCCCAATCTGTGGATACCGCCCAAGAATGTCGCGAACCAGCGCAATCAATACGTCAACCTGCTCCTCAGCGTACGCAGGAAAGGTAAACACTCCACTATCATCGCGCGCCAGATTAACCATCTCGATGCCAATCGAGTGGCGATTGAGACTGTCCCGCCCACCCCAATGACTCACCCCGGCATGCCAGGCACATTTGGCCTCATCCACCAGCCGAAATGCCCGCAACTCGTCATACCCAGTGGCGTGATAGCCAGGGTCATCAGGGTCCGCAAGCAGATAGTGAGCGCTGACGCCATCTTGAGTGAGCGTACGCAGCGATGAAGCAAAGGGCGCCGCCGTGTAATGCAGAACCACCTGCCGCACCGGCTCGCCGTTGCGTTCATTGAAACCCCTGGCCGGGAAACTGCTATCGACAACCAACATCAGAACCATCCTTTTCAGTGCAGGCCAAATCATTCAGCCCGTTCAAACGCAAAAAATTACCGCCATCCTGAAGGGTTGAACTCAAGAAAGGCGGTAACTATGCAGTTGAAGAAAAGTGACACGTGAAGAACGTGATCAGCGCCGCAGTGGCATCCCCAGGTCGACCCGCAAGCCATCCGGCTGGCTGTCGAACTTCAGGGAGCACGAGCAGCGCTGCACGATCGCCTGAACAATCGCCAGACCTAGCCCACAGCCCTCGCTGCTGCCATTGCGCCAGAAGCGTTGAGTCAGGTATTGCAGGTCCTCGCTGGAAATTTGCTGGCCATGGTCACGCACGCGGAACACTACCGTGTCGGCGGTGGTGAATACATTCAGCTCCACGCGGGTATCACCCGGCGTGTGGCGCAGGGCGTTATCCAGCAGGTTGCGCAGGGCCGCAACCGCGAGTGCCACTGGCATTTCCACCGGGGTTTCAGTGAGGTTGGCCGACAGGACCAGGTCGATACGCCGATTGTCGCCGGCGTTGGCATCCTGGATCGCCAACCGTGCGACTTGTTCGGCGCTGGATTGCAGGCCGTCATCAAACGACAGGCTGCCCTCCACCCGTGCCAGCAACAGCAATTGCTCCAGGGTACGGTGCAGGCGGTCGGCGCCTTCTTCGGCGTGGGCCAGGGATTGGTCGCGCGCCGCGCCGTCAGTCATGCGCGCCACTTGCAGGTGGGTCTTGATCGCCGTCAGCGGGCTGCGCAGTTCATGCGCCGCGTCACCGGTGAGGCGACGCTCACGCTCGATGGTCTTGGCGATGCGTTGCAACAGTTGGTTCTGGGTGTCGAGCAGTGGTTTAAGCTCGCTGGGCAGCGGGTGAATCTGCAGCGGTTCGAGGGAGTCGGCACTGCGGCGCATCAACGCATCGCGCATGCGGTTGAGCGGCAACAGGCTCTGACCGATGCCCAGCCACAGCAGGCACAGGCACCCCAGCAAGGCCACGCCCACCGGTACCGACGCCGCCAACAGGATCGACAGGTTCAGCGCCTCGCGCTCCACCTGGCGGTCGGCCGTGGTGATCAACAGGTCGCCACGGGAGAGGGTGAAACTGCGCCAGCCCACACCGTCAATAATCTGGTCGCGAAAGCCGCTCTTGCGCGACTCCAGGCCTTCGTCCGGGGTGGTGTGGCTGCGCGCCAGAATTTCCCCGCGCAACGAGCTGACCTGGCAAGCCATGCCACCCGGCACATTCACTTGTTCGGTGCGCAAATGTGTACCGCCGCTCACGCTGGCAAGGCCCGGCATCTGCTCGGTGAGCCCCGCCACCATGCGTGCCGACGCCACCAGGCGCTGATCGAGGGAGAACATCATCTGGTTGCGCAGGTCATTGAGCATCCAGGCCGCCGCCAGCACCCAAATCAGCACAAAGACAGCGCCCAGCTTAAACGTCAGGCGCAGGCGCAAGCTCATCACGAAGCGTTCTCTCCATCATCGGCAGCGCCACCGTCCGCGGTGCCCAGGCGATAACCGAGGCCGCGCACGGTCTCGACGATGCCGTTACCCAATTTGCGCCGCAGGTGGTGGATATGCACGTTGAGTGCGTTGCTTTCCAGCTCGTCATTAAAACCGTAGACGCTGTCCTTGAGCTGTTCGCTGGACAGCACCCGACCTTTGTTGTGCAACAGCGCCTGCAGCAATGCTTGCTCGCGACGGGAAAGGTCCACCGGCTCGCCGCCCAGGAAGGTTTCGCGACTGCTGGGGTCATAGGCCAGGCGGCCATGCTCGATCAGGTTGACTCTGCGCCCTGCCACACGCCGCAACAGGGTTTGCAGGCGTGCGGCGAGTTCGCGCAGGTCGAAAGGCTTGAGCAGGTAGTCGTCGGCACCGGCTTGCAGGCCATCGACACGGTTGGTCACCGAATCTCGCGCGGTGAGGATCAGCACTGGGATTTCCAGACCTTGGCTGCGCTGTTGCTGCAGCAGCTTGAGGCCATCTTCGTCGGGCAAACCGAGGTCGAGCACCATGATGTCGAACGTGGCCGCCTTAAGCATGGCCCGTGCAGCGGCGGCCGTGGCCACACGCTCAACGGTAAAGCCCTGGGCGCCGAGGCCAGCAACGATCCCGCTGGCGATCAGTTCGTCGTCTTCACAGACCAGTACGTGCATGGTTAACCCTTCATGAAAGATGCAGAGAATTAAAGGTGCAACGGATTAAGCGCCGATTATGCCGTGAAAAGAGCCGCACTCAGCGCGCCCCTTCACTTTAGAATAGCCCCGGTTAATCATCGGTTAATCAACACCCCACATTGTGTGCCTAACTTGCAACGAACTAAGGCTTGCCCATGCGGTATTTGTTTACCTTTCTGCTGATATTGTTCGCAGGATTCGTCCAGGCCGCGCCGGGCAATCCATTTGAGACCAAACCCGACTTCCTCCCGGTGGGCAAAGCTTTCACCTTTACCTCCGAGCGTCTTGAAAGTGGCGAGACCCAGCTGTATTGGCAGATTGCCGATGGGTATTACCTCTACCAGCAGCGCATGAAGTTCGACGGCCTGGCCGAAAAGCCAGCATTGCCACAGGGCGAAGCCCATAGCGATGAGTTCTTCGGCGAGCAGCAAGTGTATCGCCAAGGCCTGGAAGTGAAGATTCCCGCCGGCGCCACCGGCCAGATCAAGTTGGGCTGGCAGGGTTGTGCCGATGCGGGCCTGTGCTATCCGCCGCAGTCGATCACCGTGGACCTGGGCGGCAACCCCGCCGTTACCGCGACTACGCAGGCCCAGGACCAAAGCCTGGCAAGCGGCCTGCAGCAACGCAGCCTGGGCTGGAGCCTGCTGGTGTTCTTTGGCCTGGGTCTGCTGCTGGCCTTCGCCCCGTGCTCGCTGCCGATGCTGCCGATCCTCGCCGGCCTGGTGGTAGGCAGTGGTGTCAGCCCGCGCCGCGGTTTCGCCTTGGCGAGCAGCTACGTGGTGTGCATGGCCCTGGTGTATGCGGCGCTCGGGGTGTTGGCGGCATTGCTCGGCGGCAACCTCGCCGCCCTGCTGCAGACACCTTGGATTCTCGGCAGTTTTGCCGCACTGTTTGTAATCCTCGCCCTGCCGATGTTCGGCTTCTTTGAACTGCAATTGCCAACCTTCCTGCGTGACCGCCTCGACAACGTCAGCCGCCAGCAACGCGGCGGCAGCCTGGTGGGCGCCGGTATTCTCGGTGCACTGTCCGGGCTGTTGGTTGGCCCATGCATGACCGCGCCGCTGGCCGGCGCTCTGCTGTATATCGCCCAGAGCGGCAATACACTGCACGGCGGCTTGATCCTGTTCGCGATGGGCATCGGCATCGGTATCCCGCTGTTGCTGCTGGTGACCGTGGGCAACCGCTTCCTGCCTAAACCGGGCACGTGGATGAACGTACTCAAGGGTGTCTTCGGCTTCCTGTTCCTGGGCACTGCCGTGTTGATGATTCGCCCGGTGGTCGACGAAAGCCTGTGGCTTGGCCTCTGGGGTGCATTGGCGTTGGTGATGGCCTACTGCGGCTGGAGCCTGGCTCGCGAATACGGGCTGGCGGCCAAGGTGTTCGGCGCCGGCTCCCTGGTGCTGGGCCTGTGGGGCGCAGTGCTGGTGGTGGGCGCGGCCGGTGGCAGCGACGACCTGTGGCAACCCTTAAAGGTTTACAGCGGCTCGCCAGTCGGCGCGGCACCAAGCGCCCATGATGCCTTTATGACGATCAACGACCCCGCCGTGCTGCAAAGCCAACTCGACAGTGCCAAGGCCCAGGGCCAATGGGTGTTGGTGGACTACTACGCCGACTGGTGCGTGTCGTGCAAGATCATGGAAAAACAGGTGTTCGGCAAACCCGAAGTGATGGACGCCCTCAAAGACGTACGCTTGCTGCGCCTGGACGTCACCGCCGAACACGCCGCCAGCCGCG
>NZ_UYXQ01000040.1 GCF_900624995.1 Pseudomonas antarctica | reverse complement strand
GCTCGCGCTGAGCAGCAACCGCCTCAGCGAAGCCCAGTTCGGCATCAACCATGGTCGGCGGATCGGCAACTCGTTCCTCAACATCGACCGGGGCATGCAGGACGGCATCGGCGCGTTTGACGCCCAGGCCAATCACGACCCCAAGCCCGGCCAGGCCGATGCGCGCTACCGCAAATACACCGCGACGGTGAGCTACCTGTACCCGTTCAAACTGTGGGGCGAGTCGCTCAGTTTCAGCAGCTTGATGACCGGCCAGCACAGCGAAGACGTGCTGTTCAGCCCGCAGCGCATGAGCCTCGGCGGGCAGTCGTCGATTCGCGGCTACAAAGACCAGATGCTCGCCGGCGACAGCGGCGGTTACTGGCGCAACGACCTGCGCTGGAGCCGCCCGGTGACCTGGGCCTGGCTGCAACCAGTATTCAGCGAATACGGCACCAGCCTCGGTTACGACCAGGGCGTGATCAGCCACGGCCGCTACAACGCCGAGCAGCATGGGCGAATGAGCAGTAACTCGCTGGACCTGTTCGCACGCGGCAAGAACGTCGCGGCCACGGTGACCTTTGCCCACTCTTTGGAACGACCGGCTGCGATCACGGAACGTGAAGCGCCGATCTATTTCCGTATGGACTTTTTCCTTTAAATTTTTTACCGCCCTCGGGCATCGAGTAATGACATGGACGTCCGCCAGTTCGCCTTCCTCGCGCGCCAGCCTTCTGCTGCCGTAAAAAGCCGCTCCCACTTCCTGGGGCTGCCTAAACGTGGGTTAGCGTTGATCCTGGCCAACGCCATGTTCTGGCAGCCGCTGCTGGCCCAGGCCGACGGCATCGTCGTGAGCGCGCCGGGCACGGGCCTGGCGCAAGCGGGCAATGGCGTGCCCATCGTCAACATCGCCGCGCCGAACGCGAATGGGCTGTCGCACAACCAATTCCATGACTACAACGTCGGTGCCAACGGCGTCATTCTCAACAACGCCACCGACCGCACCCAGGCCACCCAGCTGGGCGGCATCATCGTCGGCAACCCGAATTTCAAAGGCGCCGCCGCCAACATCATCCTCAACGAAGTCAACGGCGGCAGCCCCAGCCAGCTGCGCGGTTACACCGAAGTGGCGGGGCAGTCGGCGCATGTGATCGTCGCCAACCCGTACGGCATCAGTTGCAACGGCTGCGGCTTTATCAATACGCCACAAGCCACGCTCACCACCGGCAAGGCGGTAATCGAAAACGGCCAGATCAGTCGCTACCAAGTCGACCAAGGCAGCGTCGCCATCGAAGGCGCCGGCTTGAATGCCACCAACGTCGACCAGTTCGAAATCATCACCCGCGCGACCACCATTAACGCGCAAATCCAGGCGAAAAAACTCACCATCGTCGCCGGTCGCAACGACGTCGACGCACGCACCTTGAACGCCACCGCACGTGCGGCGGATGGCAGCCAAGCGCCGGATTTGGCGATTGACTCCTCGGCGCTGGGCGGCATGTATGTGGGCGCGGTCAAGCTGGTCGGTACCGAGGCCGGTGTGGGTGTGCGCTTGTCGGGTGACATGGTGGCCGGCGGTGATATTCAGATTGATGCTGCGGGCAATGTGGTCATGGGCCAGACCTCGGCGGGCACCGCCGTTAACGTCAAGGCGCAGAGCGCCGAAACCAAAGGTGCGGTCTACGCCGGTACCGACTTGTCGGTGAAAACCCAAGGCGCACTGACCAACCAACAAACCCTCGCCGCCAAGGACAGCATCACCCTGGACGCCGCTGGCCGGTTGACCAACAACGGCATTATCGAAGCTGGCGTCAACGCCGATAGCAGCCGCAATGCCCAAGGCGATGTGCGCCTGACCGCGCAAACTATCGACAACACCGGCAAGACCATCATCGCCAGCCGCGACCTCAGCATTAACACCGGCGAGCTGGCCAACCAGCGCGGCACATTGAGCGCCCAGCGCGCTGCGCAACTGACTGCGACAAACCTGGATAACCAAAACAAAGGCCGCATCCTCAGCGCCGGCAGCCTCGGGATAAACGCCGGTCAACTGCTCAACAGCCAAGGTGGCCTCGTCACCAGCAGCGGCAACCTCACCGCAGGTATCGGCCAACTGATCAACCGCAATGGCGAGCTGTCGAGCCAGGCACAGGCCTCGCTGCAACTGGCAGCGCTGGACAACGTGGCAGGCCTGGTCTCAGCCGGGCAGTCGTTGAGCCTAACGGCCACAGGCCCGGTCATTAACCAGCACGGCACCGTGCGCGGCGACGTGCGCCTGGACTTGAACGCGGGCCACGTGGACAACAGCGCGGGCGGGCGCATCAGTGGCGGGCAGGCGCTCACTGCGAGTGTCGCCAGCCTTGATCAGCACGATGATGGTCGGCTCTTCGGCCAGGGCGAGGTCAGCCTCGACCTCAATGGCGGCCACCTGAATAACCAGGGTGGTGTGATCAATGCCCCGGGGCGCTTGTTGCTCAGTCACCTCAACAGCGTCGACAACCAGGGCGGTGAAATCTCCAGCAGCCAGGCATTTACCCTGGCTGCCAACACCTTGAACAACCGCAACGCCAAGCTTTTGAGCGAACAGGCACTGACCGTACGCATCGCCCAGGCGCTCGACAACACCCAAGGCCTGGTCTCGGCCAACGCCCTGGATATCCATGCCGGCAGCCTGGATAACAATGGCGGCACACTCAGCGCCGGTGACGGGTTGCTCGCACAGATCGACGCGGCGCTGGATAACCGCAACGGCAAAGTGTTGGCACGCACGGCAGTGGTCAGCAGTGCGACCCTGGACAATCGCCAAGGCTTGGTGCAAGGCGACGCCACCCTCAACCTCACCAGCCAGGGCCTGCTCGATAACCGCCAGGGCACGCTGTTCGCCGGGCAAGGGTTGGCTGTCAGTGCCGGCAGCCTCGACAACAGTGGCAAGGGCAACCTCTACAGCCAGGCAGGCGTCAGCCTTAACCTCAACGGCGGCCACCTGAATAACCAAAGCGGCGTGATCCACGCGCCCGGTGTGCTGCTGCTGAGCAACCTGAACAGTGTCGATAACCAGGGCGGGGAAATCTCCAGCGCCCAAGCGCTGGGCTTCACCGCCGACAGCCTCGACAACCGTGGCGGCCAATTGCTCAGCGAGCAAGGGCTGCTGGTGCGCATCGCCAAGGCGCTGGACAACACCAAGGGCTTGATTGCCGCCACCAGCCTGGACCTGCAGGCCAACAGCCTGATCAACGCCGAAGGCGAACTCAAAATACGCGATGACGCAAAGGTGCTCGTCACCACTGCGCTGGATAACCGCCAAGGCAAAATAGTCGCTGCGACCACCACCTTGGGCAGCCAGACGCTGGACAACAGCCAAGGCCTGCTGCAGGGCGACCGTTTGCTCACCGTCACCCATGCCGGGGTCGCGATCAACCGTGGCGGTCACTTCATCAGCGGCCAGTTCCTGAACCTGAATATCGACCAGTTCGACAACCAGGGCGGTGAGGTTTCCAGCGTCAGCGACTTGTCCTTGCACGGCAAACAGTTCGACAACCGTAACGGCGGGCGCCTGCTGGCCAACGGCGCGGTGCAACTGACCCTCGATGAGCTGAACAACCAACAAGGCACCGTGCGCAGCGATGGCACCTTCACGCTGCACGCCCGCACGCTGAACAACGACGGCGGCCGCCTCAGCAGCGGCGCGGCGCAGCAATTGACCACCCGCGGCGCCATCAGCAACCGCAACGGCGAATTGCTCAGTGCCATGGCCCTGACCCTCAACAGCGCCAGCCTTGATAACCGTGGCGGCAAGCTGATCGGCGACGGCGCCGTGCGCGTCACCACCGGCAGCCTGAACAACCAGAACAGCGGGCGCCTCTCCAGCGCCGAGGGCCTGGACCTGACGGCGGGGCAGGTGGATAACCGCTTTGATGGCCAAATCGCCAGCAACCAAGCCCTTACCGCCAGCCTCACCGGCCTTGACCAGCGCAGCGGCGGCAAGCTCTACAGCCTCAGCGACCTGAGCCTGGACATGAACCAGGGCCACCTCAATAACGCCGGCGGCCTGATCCATGCGCCGGGGCAACTGCTGCTCAAAAACCTGTCCACGGTCGCCAACCAGAGCGGTGAAATCTCCAGCGAACACGCCTTCACCCTGGCCGCAACCAGCCTGGATAACAGCGACGGCAAGCTGCTCAGTGACCAAGCGCTGAGCCTCAAGCTCGACCAGGCACTGATCAACATCAAAGGCCAGATCTCCGCCGCCGGGCTCAGCGCCCAGGCAGCGCGCCTGGACAACAGCAGCGGCGTGTTCAGCAGCTCCCAAGACCTGGCGCTGAACCTGGGTGCCGACCTGCTCAATGACGACGGTGAGGTCTCAAGCACGGGCGCGAGCGTGGTCAACGCGATGACGTTGAACAACCGCAACGACGGCCACGTGACGGGTGACTTCAGCCTCGACCTCACCACCACCGGCGCGCTGTTCAACCAGGGCGGCACCTTGGGCAGTGGCCAGCGCTTGAACGTGACCGCGGCCAGCCTGGATAACCGCCAGTCCGGCAGCTTGGTCAGCAATGGCAGCTTGAGCGTGAAGGTCGATGGCCTGCTGGACAACCAAGCCAAAGGCAGTGTGTTGGCCAAAGGCGTCGTGGATATTCAAGCCGCCAGCGTGGACAACCGCACAGGCCGCCTGTCCGCTCAACACCTGCTGACCCTGCGCAGCGCCAGCCTGGATAACCGTGGCGGCGCGGTGCGGGCCAATCAGGATCTGAACCTGCAAGTCGGCCAGCTGGATAACCGTCAAGGCGTGCTCAACAGCAAGCAGGCGCTGGCGATCACCGGGCAATCCCTGAGTAACCAGAACGGCCTGGCCAGCGCCGTTGGCCCGGTGCGGCTGACGCTCGACAGCGTCGACAACACCAAGGGCCGCATTGCCAGCCAGGCTGATCTGGACGCCACGGTCGGGATCTTCAACCAGCAGGGCGGTCAGTTGGTCGCCCAGGGCAACTTGAGCCTCAACGCCGACACCCTGGATAACCGCGACGGCGGCGTCCTCGGTGCGAAAAAAGCGCTGAAGCTCACGATCAACAGCGTCGACAACCGCGCGGGTGAAATCTCCAGCCAGCAGAACATCGACCTCAGCGGCCAGCGCCTCGACAACAGTGGCGGCAAGCTGTTGGCCGGGACTGCGCTGGAGCTGGCGATGCACGCGGTGATCAACCAGGCCAAAGGCTTGGTCTTCGCCCAGAACACGCGCTTCACCGGCACCCGCCTGGATAACACCGAAGGCACCTTTGGCGCCAAGCGCTCCCTGGCGTTGCAATTGGCGGCTGGGCTGGACAACACGGGTGGCAAATTCACCAGCGAAGGTTCGATGGACCTGGCGGCCCAGCGCATCGATAACACCGGCGGCAGCCTCTCCAGCGCCGGCCCGCTGACGATCGCCAGCGCCACGGCGTTGATTAACCAAGACGGCACCGTCGAGAGCGCGCAACGCCTCAAGCTGACCAGTGCCAGCCTCGATAACACTCACGGCCTGATCAAAAGCCAGGGTTCCGCAAGCCTCGCGACCGGCGCGTTCAAAAACGCTGTTGAGGGGCATGTCACCAGTGCCGACAGCCTTGACCTCACGGCCACCCAGGTCACCAACAGCGGGCAAATCCGCAGCGTTGGCACCTTGACGGCCAACCTCACCGGCCTCACGCAAATGGGCGGCGCCGAGCTGCTCAGCACCACGCAACTTAACCTCGACCTGCACAACGGCGAGCTGGTCAACGCGGGCGTGATCAACGCACCGATCCTGGTGCTCAACAACCTCGCTAACCTCAACAACCAGCACGGCGAAATCTCCAGCCAGAACGCCTTCACCTTGGCGGCCAACAACCTCGACAACAGCCACGGCAAGCTCATCAGCAACCAAGGGCTGACCTTGCGCGTTGAGCAACTGCTGGCCAACGTCAACGGCCATATCAACGCCGTTGGCCTCGACGCCCGCAGCACCCGTTTGGACAACACCGACGGCCTGCTCAGTGGCCGCGGTGATGTCGCAATCCATGCCACCGAGCGCATGGATAACCAACGCGGCAGCGTGATTGCCGACGGCGACTTGCTGCTGACCGGCGCCGGCCTGGATAACCGCAATGGCGAGATCGCCGGCAAGGCGCAGGTGACGGCCAACATCGAGCAACTCGACAACCAGAACGGCAAGCTGATCAGCACCGCAGGCCTGCACCTGCGCGGCGCCAATCTGGATAACCGTAACGGTCTGGTAGGCGCCACAAAAGCGCTGAAACTCGACGTGGGTTCGATCGACAACCGCGCCGGTGAGCTGACCGGCAACGCCGACGTCAGCGTCACCGGCCAGCAGTTGAACAACAGCGACAAAGGCGTGGTGTTTGCGCGCGGCGGCTTGAACCTGGCGGTGGACCAGGTCATCAACCGCGCCCTCGGTGAATTGAACGGCCAGCGGCTGAGCCTCACCGGCACCTCGCTGGACAACACGGGCGGCAAGCTGCTCAGCGAACAACCGTTGGTGCTGGAACTGGCCGGCGACCTGGACAACAGCCAAGGCGTGCTGAGCAGTGAAGACGCACTGAGCGTCAAGGCGCGAAGCCTGATTAACAACAAAGGCAGCCTTTCCAGTGCCCAAGGTTTGAGCGTCGCCGTGACCGGCAACCTGGATAACCAGGACGGCAAGTTGGTCACCGATGGCAGCCTCACGCTGCACAGCGCGAGTCTGGGCAACCAGCAAGGCATCATCAGCGGCAAGGGCCCGGTCGTCGTCAGCACGGGCGCGCTGAACAACCAAGGCGGGCGCCTCAACAGCAGCGCCACCTTGGCGTTGACCACCGCACAGTTGAACAACGGTGGCAGCATCGGCGGCGAGCAGGGCATGACGGCCAGCGTCACCGGGCTCGATCAACAAGGTGGCAAGCTGTTCAGCAACGCCGGTTTAAGTCTGGACCTGAACAACGGCGCGTTGAACAACACCGGGGGCTTGCTCAATGCCAAGGGCCCGTTGCTACTCAATAACCTCAACACCGTCACCAACCAGAACGGCGAAATCTCCAGTGGCCAGGCTTTCACCCTGGCTGCGCAAAGCCTGGATAACAGCAACGGCAAACTGCTGAGCAACCAAGGCCTGACCTTGCGCATCAACCAGGCGCTGACCAACCTCAAAGGCATGATCGGCGCTGCCAGCCTCGATGCCCGCACGGCGGCGTTGGACAACCGAGGTGGCCGCGTGAACAGCCGTGGCGACCTGCTATTGAGCAGCGACGGCCAGCTGAATAACCAAGACCAGGGCCTGATCAATAGCCTCGGCACCCTGAACCTCACGGCTGCCGGCCTGAACACCGGCAGCGGTGGCGAAGTCTCGGCCAAAGGTGCGCTGGCCGTGGGCGTCAATGCCTTGGCAGCGGCGGGCGGCCGCATTGTCGGCGAGCAGGGCGTGACCCTCGACCTGAACAACAGCGACTTGGATAACCGCAACGGCCTGCTGCTTGCCAATGGCCCGCTGACCCTGAAAAACCTGCGTGACCTCAATAACCAGGGCGGTGAAATCTCCAGCCAGCAAGGCTTCTCCGTGACCGCGCGGAGCCTGGACAACACCGGCGGCAAGCTGATCAGCAGCCAGACCCTGAGTGTCAACGCGGGCACGCTGATGAACTCCGCGAAGGGCTTGCTGAGCGGCTGGCAAGGCCTGAGCGTCAGTGGCGGCAACCTCGACAACCGCGACCACGGCACGCTCTCCAGCCGTAGCGGCGCGATTGATGTGCGCCTGAGCGGCGCGCTGCAAAACAACACCGAAGGCGCACTCGTCAGCCACGGGCGTTTGGACGTCAGCGCTGCCAGCCTGGATAACCGCGGCAGTGGCGTGCTCTCCAGCGGCACCGGGCAAGCGCTGGCAGTGACCGGCGCGTTGGTGAACGGCGACGGCGGCTTGATCGAAAGCGGCGCCGAGCTGGATGTGCAAGCGGCCACCCTGGCCAACCAAGGCACCATCAACGTGCAGCAGGGGTTTTCCTTTACCGGCACCGACCTGAGCAACAACGGTGGCAGCCTGATCAGCAACGGCGGCATGACCCTCGACCTGCTCGGCAACCTCAATAACAGCGGCGGCAAACTGGCCAGCGCCGGGCCGTTGCTGCTCAAACGCGCCAACCAGGTCTACAA
The DNA here is from genome assembly GCF_900624995.1 of Pseudomonas antarctica. Taxonomy (GTDB): domain Bacteria; phylum Pseudomonadota; class Gammaproteobacteria; order Pseudomonadales; family Pseudomonadaceae; genus Aquipseudomonas; species Aquipseudomonas antarctica. The sequence continues at coordinate 24,128 of NZ_UYXQ01000040.1, read as the reverse complement.
CAACGCCGACGGCAAGATCATCAGCCAGAGCCTGTTGACCCTGCTCACCGGCGGCTTGAATAACAGTGAGCGCGGCACCCTTGCCGGCAAAGAGCGGGTGGTCATCACCAGCAGCGGCGTCGTGCAAAACCAAACCGACGGCTTGATCTACAGCCAAGACGCCGACGTGCAACTGAACGCCGCAAGCCTGAACAACGCCAATGGCAAGGTGCAGGGCCAGACCGGCCTGGGCTTGACCGTCAGCGGCGACGTCAATAACCAGGGCGGCAAACTGGTCAGCGCCCGGGGCCTGGACCTGCGCGCTAACCGCATCGACAACCAGAGCGGGCGCATCGCTGCGCAGACCGGCGATGCAGTGGTCAACGCCAATTATTTCGCCAACGCCAACGGCGGTTTGTACGCCAAGGGCCTGGTGCGCGTGGGCGGGCAAACCCTGGACAACAGCAGCGGCCAGATTGGCGCGGGTACGATCGACCTGGGGCTCAGCGGCGCGTTACGCAACCAGGCGGGAATTATCGAAAGCGACACCACGCTGAACCTGCTGGCCGGGGATGTCGATAACGTCGGCGGCCAACTGCGCGCCCTTGGCAGCAGCGGCAAAACCACCGTCCAAGTTGGCGGGCAGATCGACAACCGCAATGGCCAACTGGAAACCTCCAACAGCGACTTCACGCTGACCGGCAGCCTGCAGAACCAAGGCGGCAGTGTGCTGCACGGCGGCACCGGGACCTTTGATATCGCTACCGCCAACCTTACCCGTGCGGGCGGCAATGTGGTGACGCGCGGCGGTTTGACCCTGACCGCAGATAACTGGACCAACAGCAGTGTGATCCAGGCCGGCCGTTTGACGGTGAACGTCAACACCCTGAACCAGACGGCGGGCGGGCAATTGCTGGCGTCGCAAAGCTTGGTCGGCAACGGCGGTAATTGGAACAACGATGGCTTGATTGCCAGCGACGGCAGTGTGGCTGTGCAATTGGCTGGCGGTTATGAAGGCAACGGGCGCATCAGCAGTGTCGGTACGCTGAACCTTAGCGCCGCGCAAATGACCCTCAAGGAGCCCGGCAGCCTGGCAGGCGGGGGCGCCAGCCACGTGAGCGTCGGCGGCCAGTTGAGCAACCGTGGGCGCCTGACCTCCGGCAGCGGCCTGCGTATCGACGCCGGCAGCGTGGTCAACACAGGCACGCTGGGGGCTGCGCAGAACCTTGATCTGACGGCCCAAAGCCTGCTCAACGACCACGTTGCGGGCGACATCAATGCGCGCGGTTTCGTGTTCAGTGGCCAGGACGCCACGTTCAACGTGGGCAGCCTGACCAACAATTATTCGGACATCTACAGCCTCGGCAACCTGACGATGGCAGGTGTTGCCGGCGGGACAGCCGCACAGAGTATCCGCAACATTTCCGCCAGCATCGAAAGCATGGGCGACCTCCGGCTCTCGGCCAATGACGTGGTCAACGAGCGCGAGAAATTCCAGCTCAACCAACGCTTGACGTCGGTGGGCGTCAGCATTCGTTGCACGCAACATTGCAGCGGTGGCTGGAGCGACAGAAGGCCTGCGGTCACCCTGAGCCGCACGGTTGAAAGTGTGGTGGAGGCCAACTCACCGTCGGCCACCCTCAGCGCCGGGCGCAACATGGTGATTGCCGGCCAGAACTTCACCAACCGCTACAGCGTGGTGTCGGCCGCCAATGACCTGTCGATTACCGGCGAGAATATCCAGAACCTGGCGGCCACCGGTGGCTCTGGCACCCGGAGCCAGGAATACGGCGGCATTACCAAAATCGGCAAGGGCCAGTACAACCAGATGGTCGCGGCGGTGCAGGCCTACAACCGCGCGCACCCTCAAGGCTCGCCGGTGGATGAGGCGGCCTTTGCGGCATTGATGACGAAGTTCAGCCCGTCGCTGTTTTCAGGGATCAATGCGCCCATACCGGTGGCAGGCGGCACGCAAGTGGTGGCCCCGGCCATCATCCAGGCCGGCGGCAACGCTCAACTCATCGCCAGTAAAAACATCAGCAACATCACGGTGCTCAAGACCGCGCTTGGGGTAGGCGGCCGCGCGCTGGATACCGGTGTGGGCGCCAACAAAACCCAGGTGGTGGTGCTGAATGCACAGTTGCCGCCTGACCTGGCCCAACAGCAAGTCAACCCCTTGACCCTGCCGGGCTTCGGTTTGCCCAGCGGGCAGAACGGCTTGTTCCGCTTAAGCGGCCAAGGTGGCACCAGCGGGCAGGCGACCGGCAATCAGGGCGGCGCTCAGACGTGGACACTGGGCAGCGCCAGCATTGACCCGGCCACGCGTGATCAAGCGCGACCTGAAAACCAGGGCCGTACGATCCAGGTGGAAGGGGCTGCCCTTGTCACCGCCAGTACCCATCAAATCGCCCTGACCGCTCGCGAAGCCGGCGCCATCGACGCCGTGGCCAGCGCTATCAACATTGACGCTGTCGGCAGCGCCGACGTGCAGACCCTACAGCCTGGCCGCTCCAGCGGTGGCGACATCACCCATGTAGCCGGCATTGATGCGCATAACCCGGCGCAGGGTGCCGGGCCAGCGGTCGGCGCAACGGACTTGTCCGGTCTGGCTGCAGCCGATCGCGACGCCCGCTCGGTGCACACCGCGCTCACTGAGTCGGACGGCGCTCGCCCCGACCTGAGTAGCCGTGGCACCAACGTGGCTGCCATTGCGCCACAGACGGCCGTGGGGCAACCGACCCCGTTGACCAGCCAAACCTTCACCCGCGTCCAAGGCCTGCCCGACAGCCGCGCCGCCTCGCAGCCGCACAAGTACCTGATCGAGACCAGCCCGGTACTCACCGACCTCAAGCAATTCATGAGCTCGGACTACCTGCTGCAAGGCCTGGGCTACAACCCCGACCAGAGCTGGAAACGCCTCGGCGATGGCCTCTACGAACAGCGCCTGGTGCAGCAAGCGGTACAAGCGCGCACCGGCCAACGCTTTATCGACGGTCAGAACACCGACGAGAAGCTGTTCAAGTACCTGATGGACAACGCCATCAGCAGCAAGCAGCAACTAAACCTGTCGATGGGCGTGAGCCTCACCTCGCAACAGGTTGCGGCCTTGACCCACGACATCGTGTGGCTGGAACAACACGAAGTGAACGGTGAAAAGGTCCTGGTGCCAGTGCTCTACCTGGCCCAGGCCAACAACCGCCTGGCGCCGAATGGTGCCTTGATCGCCGGTAACGACCTGAAGCTGATCGCCGGCGAAAACTTGGTCAACGCCGGTATCCTGCGCGCGAACAACAACCTGTCGGCCCAGGCGGGTAACGACCTGACCAACAGCGGGCTGATCGAAGCGGGCAATCGCCTCGACCTGCTCGCCGGTAACAACATTGTTAACAAAGCCGGCGGCATTATTGCCGGGCGTGATGTGACGATGACCGCGATTAATGGGGATGTGATCAACGAACGCAGCGTGACTGGGTGGGACGACAGCGGGCGTGGGTATTCGCAGCATCGGGACTACGTTGACAGTGCGGCGAGGGTGGAGGCGGCCAATGACCTGGATATCAGCGCCGGCAAAGACGTTGCCAGCGTCGGCGGCGTTTTGCACAGCGGTCGTGACACGACAATCGTGGCGGGTCGCGATGCCAGCCTGGCCTCTGCCGAAGAGCGCAATGCGACCGACATGGGGCGCCGCCTGCAATCGAGCAATGCCACGCAATACGGTTCTAGCGTAGAGGCAGGTCGCGACATCAACGTCAAAGCCGGCCGAGACATCACGGCTATCGCCAGCCAGATCGATGCCAAGCGCGACATCAACATGAGCGCTGGCGGCGATATGTTCCTGGCCTCGGCTGCGGACGAGCAACACTCCTCCAGTAAAAGTAAAAAGGAAAAGCGTCAGGAAGATCATGTCAGCCAGGTGTCGACCACGCTGAGTGCCGGTGGGGACGTCTCGCTCAGTGCAGGTAAGGACCTGGGCCTGATTGCCAGCCGTATCAGTGCAGGCGATGAAGCCTACCTGGTGGCGGGTGGCAACCTGGCGTTGCTGTCGGCCGAAGACAGTGATTATTCGCTGTATGACATGAAGAAGAAGGGCAGTTGGGGCAGTAAGAAAACCCAGCGGGATGAAGTGACTAAAGTCACCCACATCGGTAGCGAAATCAAAACCGGTGGTGACCTGACTATTCAAAGTCAGGGCGACCAGAAATACCAGGCTGCCAAGTTGGACAGTGGCAATGACCTGACCATCGCCAGCGGTGGTAGCGTGACCTTCGAGGGTGTCAAAGACCTCGATCAGGAAAGCCATGCCAAGAGCAAAAGCAGCCTTGCCTGGAACAGCATGAGTGGCAAAGGCAACACCGACGAGACCCTCAGGCAGACCCAAATGGTTGCCAAGGGTGAAATCGCGATCAAGGCCGTTGATGGTCTGCATATCGATGTCAAACAAGTCAACCAACAGACCGTCAGCCAGGCGATCGACGCGATGGTGAAGGCAGATCCACAGATGGCTTGGCTGAAGGACGCGGAGAAACGTGGAGATGTTGATTGGAAACTGATCAAGGAAACGCACGACTCGTATAAGTACAGCAACTCCAGCCTCGGACAAGGGGCGATGCTGGCGATCATTATTATTGTTACGGTATTGACGGCTGGGGCGGCCAGCGGTGTAGTAGGCACAGCGTTTGCGGGTGCAGGAACTGCGGGTTCTGGCACCGCTATGGCGGCGGCGGGTAGTTCGGCAATGGTCTCGGCAGGCACTGCTGTTGGGACTGCGGCGGCAGGCTGGGGCAACGCCATGGCCACTGCTGCGTTAACGTCACTTGCAAGCGGCAGTGCTGTCAGCTTTATCAATAATGGCGGCAACCTTGGCGCGACGCTTAAAGATGTGACTTCAAGCAACGCGCTGAAAGGCTATGCAACAAGCGCTCTTACAGCAGGTTTCACAACAGGTGTCATCGATCCCAACTTGGGCGGCACCACCAAGCCTTTCAATAACCTCACCAAAGGGTTCGATCTCAAAACTCTGGAAGGGATTGGCGGCTTTGCGGTTCACGCGGCGGCTCAAGGTGTGGCTGCTGGCACCATTCAGACGGTGGTGGGTGGCGGAAATCTGGGCAAGAACGTCACCGGCGGCCTGGTTTCACAGGCCGGCAATGTGGTGGCTGCGACGGCGTTCAACTACGTGGGCAGTTATGCCCAGGACCATTGGCAGGCCGCGAAGAACGCCGGTGATACCACCGGGATGGCGATGTGGGCGGAGGGTGGTTCAGCCCGAGTCACCATGCACGCCTTGTTTGGTGGTGCGGTGGCCAGTGCCACGGGTGGCGACTTCAAAACCGGGGCTATTGCTGCGGGCGCAAGTCAGGCAATGGCGCAGGTCCTGAACGATACGTTTGATAAGCAACCGGAGTTGAGACAGGCGTTCGCCCAGGTGGTCGGTTTGACTGCGGCGGGGCTGGCCGGCGGCGATGTCAACAAAGCGTCCTGGGTGTCGCAAATGGCGGATCAGTACAACCGCCAACTGCACCAGAAGGAAACGCTCGCGTTGGAAGCTTTGCAGAAAGACGACCCGGCCAATGCCTATAAGTTGAAGGCCGCGGCCTGTGCCTTGGTGCACTGCAGTGCTTCCGTTCCGACTGAAGATCCAAACTACAAGTACATCAGCGAACTTGAGTCTGACGGCGGCAGCTTCAAGGATGCTCAGAAGCAGCTGTTGGCAACCGGAGCTTTTGATGAGTACGGCCGGTGGGATAAAGCCAACGACAAGCTGTTGAAGAATGACGAGGCACTTACCCGCTCGGGCAATGCGAGTCGAGCGGTGCTGGGGGCGATAGGGGCCGCTGCCGGGTTCGGCGGTGCAGCGTTGACGGCGCCTGCCTGCGTGACGGTGGTGGGGTGCGCGGCACCTGCATTGTCTGGCTTGGGCGGCGCGCTCTCCTTCCACGATGGTATGCAGGCGACGGGTGCTCTGCTAACGCCTTATCAATACACGCAGGGGAGCAAGGTACTTGCCTCGTTCAGTATGGATACCTACCCTGGCGATGTTAATCCCATGCGTGATTATGGGACTGCGGCGGCGCGGGCGGCGATAGAAATTGCGCTGTTCAAAGGTGCCGGAAAGTTGGCTGAAGGTAAATCTCTTCTGCTGACGGGGGAGAAGACGGGTTCAAAAGCTACTCCATCCGGTTTGGTTTCTGGGGAAACCAGAGTTGTAGGTACTGGTAAAACTGCGGCTAACGATGCGAGTTTCGATGGTGCAAAAGGACCAGGGCAGGTTATCCCTGATGCAATCAGCCCACCTAAGTTCAGCCGGGTTGAAGACCTGTTTGGGCAGACATTTGAAAGTATCCCGCTGTCGCACCTTCCCAATTGGAAGACCGGTTCGCTTGTAAATGATGGGGTGTTAGGCGAGCAACTGGCCCTTCAAACCCTCAACGGAAAAACCGGCCTCAATTTCAAACCATTGCAGAACGGTAGCAACCACGGCTGTGATGGCTGCGCGGTTGCGATCAATGGCGATACGATTACCGTGGTAGTGATGGATGCGAAGTCTTCGGTGAATGGCGTGAGTAAGGCCGGTACGCCGCACGGAGATCCGGCGACGAGGTTGAGAGGGTGGTTGGGTAATAGCTCAATTGCCGATTCGGACCCAGCGTTACGTGATGCTTTGCGAGCAGCGCTGCTTTCTGAAAACGTCAAAGTCCAAGGCGTGACCGTCAAAGTCGGTGTTCCTGCCCCCGGTAAAACAGGTGTAGCAGAATTTAAGGTGGAACCATGGTCCAAGAAATAATTCAGTGCGAGCGCTCGGGCGTAAACCCGAAATGGCCTTCTTACAAAAGTGTGCTGGGGCGCATAGCCAAGGGGCCACATGTCTCGGATGAATATGAGATAGCCGGTATTCGCGAGTACGTTACTCGCGAGGATGCTTCGCCGAAGCGTTCAATGATGGTTCCAAACAGAAACAATGCAACAGATGCTCGTGCAGAATGGATGTCGGTGACAAGGGCTCACAAAGTACTTGCCACTGCAACGGGAAACCCGCGATGGCTTTCCGAATTGGCACACTGGATGCGTTACTACCAAGTAGGCATTTGGCAGTTGTTTTTTTGGGCGGGGCAGTTTGACGTTTTGGCTAAAGCCGTAGGTAATGACAGACGCCAACAAAACTACAGCATCCAAACCGCTGCCAACATGATGGCCGCCATGGCGATTCTGGGCTGGAAGGAAGCTGTCATCCACCAAGGCTATTTGACCCATGCGGCGCTCAACCGTGGTCATCAACTGGTCATCGAGTATGAAGAGGAGCACCGCCGCGCCCAAGCCTTTATGCTGCGTGTGTTTGCCGATTGGGTGGGCGATGTCTCGCATCAATGGCCTGCTTATGCTTACGACGAACCCATCTACGAAGCCTTGTTGGCCAAGTGGCGCACTCCCAGCCCCGACGACCTGATGCCCTGCCTGTTGGCCGCGTGTGACCGCCACACTTGGCAAACCGGCAAAGAGAGCCAGAAGAATTCTTACGACTTCAATCAGGACTGGCACTTGGAGCGCGTGCCGGTGGAAATTCTCTATATCCTGCGCCTGCGCCAGTGGGAAGGTTTAGCCAATCCGCAGAAGATTGATCATCCGCTGCTGGCCGTGCCCTTTGACCAATTGCCGCCCGAGCAGCCAGTGCCTGAGTTGGACGAGTTGATGCAAGGTGTACTCAACCGCGCAAGGGGGGACTGGCCACAGTACGATGAAGTGCTGTCTTTGCCAGAATTGAAGAGTTGAATAGGTGCAAAAGGACCAGGGCAGGTTATCCCTGATGCAATCAGCCCACCCAAGTTCAGCCGGGTTGAAGGCCTGTTTGGGCAGACATTTGAAAGTATCCCGCTGTCGCACCTTCCCAATTGGAAGACCGGTTCGCTTGTAAATGATGGGGTGTTGGGCGAGCAACTGGCCCTTCAAACCCTCAACGGAAAAACCGGCCTCAATTTCAAGCCATTGCAGAACGGTAGCAACCACGGCTGTGATGGCTGCGCGGTTGCGATCAATGGCGATACGATTACCGTGGTAGTGATGGATGCGAAGTCTTCGGTGAATGGCGTGAATAAGGCCGGTACGCCGCATGGGGACCCGAGGACGCGGTTGGAGGGGTGGCTGGGTAATAGATCAATTGCCGACTCTGATCCTGCTTTAAGCGATGCTTTGCAAGCGGCGTTGGATTCAGGAAAAGCCAAGGTTCAAGGTGTAACAGTCAAAGTCGGTGTTCCCGCCCCTCGTGCCTGCATCAGCATGGGGTGAGGCTTGGGCCGAGGTCAGGAAAAATGGCCCCCCGAAGAAGGTTGAGTAAGTGCCATTCAAATCTGTCTCCTTTTTTGTTCCACTTTAATGGCAAGGTCGTCGGACCTTGGATCTTAGATAAATGGGTGTGAGCATGTCGAACGACGTTTGTGGCTATGTTCATCCGTCGCCAAGTCCTGATGCTTGGACGGCGGTAGATGACTATATTTTAGAGAGTGAATTGGGGATATTTAAAATTACCAGCGCTGAGCTGTTTAACTATCCGCCTGATTTTTTACCAAGTAAAGGGACCTTCGTCTTTTTAATTGGAGACAGGCCTGGCTATCCTAATGCTACCTATTTGACGGACTATGATGAATACGATCCATTGACCTCAGATATTGGATTTCCGAGCAAATCCCAAGACAGAGTTGCGATTCTATTAGAGGCGATTACTGAGATTGCTTCGATTTGCAAGGCCGAGAAAATAGTTTTTTCAATCTCGGACAGTAGTCAAATAGAGGCGGTTAGACGTATTAACATGTCGGACCTGTATGAGGTGGTTTTATCTGACTTTGAAAAACATCAGGCACCTCCAGATACACTATACGAAGTGTTTTGCGGGGATGTCTGTAGCGATGTTGTTAAACGCTAAAACGGGGGCGGATTTGAATGGCACTTACTTAACAGCTAACCCGCTGATATGACTACAAAAAATGAAAAAGACCGTCCTTGGTCTACGGTGATAGTTGCGAACACACACCATGAGAACAAGGATAGCCCGCGTGAATCGTAGACGCCAAATCGTCAGGCATCAACAGCAACGCATTCAGCAGCACACCAAAAACAGCAATGCCCATGCGTTCTTTAAGCTGCTAGCCGATCCGAAGTAAAAATCTATCGTTTGGTGAAGGAATTGAGGGCGTGCGCCATCAGACGTGGTGAAAATTGGAATTCGTTTGTGATGACTTATACGCGTGGTGGACAAGTTAAAACCAAGCTCAATGCTTGATTGATAAAAAGTCTTATATCAAAAAGTATCTGTGAAAGCGGACTAGAAAGGGCGAGGCTATCTGTTTGGCTTTGCTCGGTTATTCAGGCGGGGAAAAAGGGACAAATTCATTTGGTTTTTTGATTGTGTTCGGCCAAATAAATGTGTTCCCTTTCTGCTATGCATCTAAGTGGTGTTTATGGATATTTTGAGTAAAGAGAGCATTGCCAGCGTCACGCTGTTTGATGTGAGGGTGTCGGAGAGCGAACTGATGGTGTTTGCCGACTGCATGAGAATTGTGATGGAGCACTACACCGAATCTCAGATTGCCGAGATGACTGTGTGTGAATCTAAGCAAGAGCTGTCTTACTTTCTGTCCGGGGTGACGGATGTCGTGAGAGAGATGGAGAGGCAGGAATATTTGCCTGATCGGTTTAAAGCCTAGCGGCTGGGTGGGAGGGCTATTCGCTCCGGTGTTCAGGCACGAAATAGGGGGCAGACTACGGTTTTGTAAAGGTAATCAAAATTGCTCTTTGAAACATGTGAATGGTAGTCTGACTCCTATTTCCACTCTAACGGTATTCCTATTGAGGTTATGAATTTCCCCGGGGCCAAGTGATGAAAGAAAAAGATGTTGTTGCAATTTTGAAGGAGCAGGGCTGGACCTGTGGCAAGGATGAGGTTGGTGATTATTTTTGCGTCACCGATATCGGAGGGGTTCAACTTCAGATTATTCCATCGGTGGGTAAGCGCTCGGATCATTTTCGGGTTTTGCTTATGTCCTCCGTGTCGTCCACAGAATTTTCGGATGCTGTTTCCTTTATATCGGGTGATAGGGGCAGTCATGCGCCGATTATCGTTAGCAATGAAGCACCGGAGAAGTTGTCTGTTTTTTCTACTGATGATGTCGTTAGGCTTTCTGAAAAGGCTGCATCTTGGGCTCGCTCTCAGAATATTGACGAGGGGTTGAAGATTTATAGAGAGCTGCCAACCGATGTTAAGGGTGCAATGCCCCTCCAGCATCTGGCAGCTCTGGCAATAGCCGGTGATAGTGGAGGTTTGGACGAATACAAGAAGAGTTTTGAGAAGGGCGATAGGCTCGGGTTCGTGCCTTACATTACCTCCGATATGATTGGTAGAGCACTGATGATAGCGCAAGGAAGTAAGTAGTCATTCTGTAAGAAACCCAGCCAGCAGCTGGGTTTCTTATAGTGGAAAAGTAGAAGAGAAAAGGAAGAGAAAAAGGGAAGGATTTATTTGATTTTTTGATTATGTTCGACCCAATAAATTTGTTGCTTTTCTGCTGTGAGTCTAAGTGGTGTTTATGGATATTTTGAGTAAAGAGTGTATTGCCACTGTCACGCTGTTTGACTTGAAAGTGTCAGAAGGTGAACTGATGGTGTTTGCTGATTGCCTAAAAATTGTTATGGAGAACTATAGCGATTCTGAGATTGCCGATATGACAGTTTGCGAGTCGAAGGAGGAACTTTCTTACTTTCTTGCAGGTGTCACTGAGGTATTGAAAGAGATGGTGAGGCAGGATTACTTACCTGATCGGTTCAAATCCTAGCCTGTGCGTGAGAGGGCAATACCCAAGTAAAGTTTAACGTGGACTCATGTGGGAGCAGGCAAGCCAGCCCCCACAGTTTTTGCCGTGTTCAGGCAGGCGTTTTTGCGGGGTTCAGGCACTCAATAGAGCGGTCCACGGTGGTCTTGGCCATTTCCAGCAAATGCCACACAGCCAGAATCTTCGCCCGCTCGGGGCTAGGCAGCAGCTCACTGCAATTGAGTGTTGTGGCCGAAGCGCTGTCGAGCAAGCTTGAGGTGTAGAGCAGGGCGTCTTCGAAGCTGAGGTCTTCGATTTGAACACCTTGTGTGGGCAGGTAATGATCGATGGCGCGGTTGAAGGCGGCGCGGTCTTTAATGGTGTTGCGGGGTGGATCGGGGACGACTTTTTTCATGGTGTAACTCCACATGGTTGGAGCTGACACCCGTCGCGACTAAACGTTGGGTGGCGGCTGTACGCAGGTTAGTCGACCGGTCACATGGAAAACCGGCGCACCCGAAGGTGCCCTACGCACAGCCACCATAAAACTTCATGGAGGACCATGCACCATGTAAGACCCGAGCGACTAAACCCGATCACTGATAAGCAGTGACGGATCGCAGACTAGCCATCGATTCCAACAGGCACAAGGCGGCAGAGATTGTCTAGGAAACGTCCTGCAATTTAAAGCGACACGCCCTGCTGGCCCTTTACAAACCATGACCCAATACCACTAATCAGATCGTTCCTACGCTCTGCGTGGGAATGCCTCCTGGGACGCTCCGCGTCCCGCCAGCCCACGCACGTTTTGAATTCGGCGAGCGTCACGGGCGCCATTCCCACGCGGAGCGTGGGAACGATCTGCGATCCAGGCCTTAACGCATATGCAGAATAATCGGGCTGCTGCTCGCCGGGTCGGTGTGCCCGCGCAGCGTGTTCACCGCCGCTGCATCGACTGCACCGCCGTTGTTGCCCCACGTACCACGCACGTAAGTCAGCACCTGCGCGATTTCCGCATCCGACAATTGCTCCCGAAACGCCGGCATACGGTAGGCGTCCGGTACACCGGCGGTCACGATACGTTGTGAGCCATTGAGCGTGATGTTGATCGCCGAGGCGTTTTCCTTGGCCAGTGCTGAGGTGGCGCCCGCCAGAGGCGGCATCCACTCCGGCTGGCCCTTGCCGTCCAGGCCATGGCAGGACGCGCAGCGGGTTGCGTAGGTGTGGGCACCAGGGGTGTCCGCGCGCGCGGTGGCCGCCTGATACTGCCACGGCGAACCGTCGCGCTGCGGGTCGCCGGGCAGAGACTTGAGGTAGCGGGCGATGGCGTTCAAATCCTCATCGCTCATGAACTGCGTGGAGTTATTGAACGCCTCGGTCATCGAGCCATAGACCACCGCATGCTGGTTGCGTCCGGTCTTGAGGAACCGCACGATCTCGTCCTCGCTCCAGCGCCCCAGCCCGGTGTTGTGGTCCTGGCGCAAGCTCGGTGCATACCAGCCATCGAGCAGAGCGCCAGCCAGGTAGGGCGCGCCGGACTCGTCCAGTGCCCTCTCGTTGAAGGCCAGGCCGCGCGGCGTGTGGCAACTGCCGCAATGGCCGGGGCCTTGGACGATGTAGGCGCCACGGTTCCACAGCGCGTCCTGGGCGGGTTTGGCCGCGTAGGTGGCGTTGGGTGCGAACACGCCGTTCCACAGGGCGATAGGCCAGCGCATATTCAGCGGCCAGGGAATGCTGCTTTCGATGTTGGGCTGATTGGCCGGCTCCACGCCCTGCATGAAAAACGCGTACAGCGCACGCATGTCGTCATCGCTGAGCTTGGCGTAAGACGGGTAGGGCATGGCCGGGTAAAGCCTGCGCCCACCCGGCGCGACGCCGTGGCGCACCGCACGGTCGAAGTCGGCCGCGGTGTAGGCGCCGATGCCGGTGTTGCGGTCGGGCGTGATGTTGGTGGCGTGAATCGCGCCCAACGGCGTGGCCATTTCCAGGCCGCCAGCGAACGGCGTCTTGCCCGGCAAACTGTGGCAGGCCACGCAGTCGCTGACGCGGGCGACGTACTCGCCGCGGCTGACCAGTGCCGGGTCCGCTTTGGCGGCGGGTTGTTGCTCAAAAGGCGAGGCGGGCTGGCGGGTGACGTACCAGGCCAGTACGCCTGCTGCGACCGCGCCGGCCAGCACCAGCCAGCCTGCGGTTCTTGCGAATCGGCGGTTGTTCATGCGCGTTCCTTGTCGGTCAGGCGAAAGTGTATCGGCTCAAAGGCAGGCTGCGGATGCGCTGGCCGGTGAGGTGCGCCACCGCATTGGCCACGGCCGGCGCCACGGCGGGCAGTGGTGGTTCACCGATACCGCCCATTTTTTCGCCACTCTCGACGATCTTCACGTGCACCTGCGCCATTCGCGACATAGGCAGGATCGGGTACAGGTCGTAGTTGCGCGCCCGTGGTTTGCCGTCGACGTACACCGCTTCCTCCAGCAAGGTTTGCGACAAGCCCAGTGCTACGGCGCCATTGACCTGCGCTTCGATGATCGCCGGGTTGACGATGCTGCCCGAGTCGATGGCTTCCCAGATGTGGTGCACCTTGACCTGGCCGTTTTCGATCGACACTTCGGCGACCACGGCAGCGTGGGAGCCGAACGGTGACGCCATGGCCACGCCACGCGCGCGGCGGCTGCCGTCTTCTGCGGTGTAGGGGCCACGCTTCCAGCCGCCTGACAACTCGCCCACCGCTTGCAGCAGGGTGGTCAGCCGCTTGTTGTCGCGTAGCAAGTGCAGGCGCAGCTCGTACGGGTCGTGCCCACCTTTGTCGGCCAGCTCATCGAGGAACGCTTCGTAGAAGAAGTCATTCAGCGAATTGCCCACCGAGCGCCAGTAGCCGAGCATGGTCGGGCCTTTGACGTAGATCTGTGCAATGCGCTTGTTGGGGATCGCGTAGCTTTTGCCCGACAGCCCTTCGAGGGCCGTGGGGTCGAGTTTCTCGCCCTGTTTGCCGGCAATGGCTTCGCTGGGGCCTTCGGTGGCGCTTACGGCTTCAATCGCCAGCGGCAACCCTTGGGCGTCCAGCGCCGCGCGGAACTTAACCACCGCGACCGGGCGCAGCACGTCGCGCAGGAACTCTTCCTCACGGCTCCAGATCAGCTTGACCGGGCGGCCGACGGCCTTGGCCAGCGCGATGGCCTGCGGGTAAGGGTTGGCCGAGTCATACAAAAAGTGCCGGCCGAAAAAGCCGCCCAGCAGCGGTGAGTGCAGGGTGATTTTCGCCGGGTCGAGGCCGGTGCGCTTGGCCATGTCGGCGCGGAACATATCCGGCGCTTGGTTGGGCAGCCAGACCTCCAGCGTGCCGTCGGGGTTGAAGCGTGCCAATGCCGACGGCGGCTCCAACTGGGCGTGGTTGACGTACTGGTTATGGTAGGTGGCTTCGACCTTGGTTTTGGCGTTTGCCAGCGCACCGGCTACATCGCCTTCGTTTTCATCGTCGCGGGCCGGGCCTTGCTGGGCGGCGAGGAAGTCGCGGTATTTGTCGCTGGAGAAATCCGCCGGCATCGCGCGTACGGTCGAATCCGCAGCGGCTTCCAGCCATTCCACTTGTAGGGCTTCTACCGCGCGCTTGGCGTGCCACCAGCGTTCGGCAACCACGGCCACGGCGCCGGGCAGTTGATGCACCGAGTGCACGCCTTTCATGGCTTCGACCTGCGCCTGATTACGCAGGCTGCCCACGGTCATGCCCAGGCGTGGCGCATGCTGGACGGCGGCGTGGAGCATGCCGTCGACTTTGATGTCGATGCTGTATTGCGCCTTGCCGGTGGATTTGTCGTAGGCATCCAGGCGTTTCACCGGCTTGCCGATCCAGCGGAACTGGCTCGGGTCGCGCAAGGTGATGGTGGCCGGATCGGGCACCGGCATGTCCAAGGCGCGCCCGGCCAGTTCACCGTAGCCCAGCGAGCGACCGGACGCGGCATGCACCACGCGGCCGGGTTGGGTGGTCAACTGCGCCACCGGTACACCGAGCTGCTCGGCGCCGGCTTGCAGCAGCATCGCGCGGGCCAGGGCGCCGAGGCGGCGCATGGTCGGGTAGCTCATGCGCACCGACATGCTGCCGCCGGTGATGCGCATACCGTTTTCCATCACCACATACGCCTCGCCGGGCGGCGCGGCCTCGACGATGAAGGTGGCGGGGTCGGCGTCCAGCTCTTCACCGACAATCTGCGCCATCGCGGTGTGGGTGCCTTGCCCGCCTTCCATGAAGGGGCTGAGCAGGCGCACGCTGCCGTCGGGGCGGATCTCCAGAAACGCCGGCACCTGGGTGCCGCGTTCTGTCGGGTTGGCCGTGGCGGCGTAAACCCTGGCCGAGCCCAGGGGCAGGCCAAAGCCGATCACCAGCGCGCCCACGGCGGTGCTGGCCAGAAAGTGTCGGCGCGACAGGTTGACCGGTTCGCTCAGTGGCGCGTCGAAGAAGGCCTTGGGTGTGCTCATCAGACGCGCTCCTTGGCCAAATCATGCACGGCGGTACGGATCGCGTTATACGTGCCGCAGCGGCACAAGTTGACCATTGCCGCTTCAATCTGTGCATCGCTGGGCGCCGGGGTGTGCTTGAGCAGCGCGGTGGCGGCCATCACCTGGCCGGACTGGCAGTAACCGCACTGCGCCACTTGATGCTCGACCCAGGCCGCGACCACGCGCTTGCCCACGTCATCGGCTTCAATCGCCTCAATGGTAGTGATCTCGCGGCCGACCACACCTGCTACCGGCGTTACGCAGGAGCGCACCACGTTGCCGTCCACCAGCACCGAGCAGGCACCGCACTGGGCCAGGCCGCAGCCGTACTTGGTGCCGGTCAGCCCCAGGTCGTCGCGGATTACCCAGAGGAGTGGTGTGTCCGCGTCGGCATCGACCTCGTAGGCCTTTTGGTTGATACGTAATTGCATGGTTCACCTGCTGATCAACGGTTGGTGTGGCTTTTCTTATAAGTGCCAGGCTATTAGTCGCCCATCGTTGAACTCTAGACCACGCTGCAAGGCCTATCTATCCAATCGCCGACAAGTCCGGAGGATTAGGCAAGTATTCAACAGGATTGCACCACTGCCGATGGCCGTCGACCTGTAGTCCTTTGCTGATCTACGCCTGCGCGCCGCACTTTTTTTCATTCTTCTGATCTATCCCTGTCACGACCGCGCTCATTCTGCGCGTGGACAGCAGCCAGACCCGGTGCCGATGGATCGAACGTTAATTGCTTTTATTACCCGATGGCCGCTGCTGTTTGCTGCGGTATTTATGTTCTGTGGGACCGGTTGCAGCCAACAACAGAGCCGCGATATCGCCAGGCAGTTCAGCGATGGCAAACCCGATGAATTCTTTCAAACCAGCGTCGACCGCATGGCGACCCTGAGCATGCGCGACAACCTCAAAAGCCTGTACCTGCTGATGAACAAGCTCTACCTGCGCAACCCCAACCAGTGGCGGCAATCGGGTTACCCGGATGCGGTGAGCGCAGCGCGGGAGATCCGCCAGGCCATCGAGAACCGTCAACCCTTGCCTGCGTTGGGCGACCGTCGTGACTTGGTTGCGTTGAGTTATTCGTTGAGCCCGGAGTTTCGTGGCGACCGGGTCGGGGCGTTTATCTATGCGATCGGTAGCATGATCGTGACCGCGCACGGCGGCCGCACCCAGTTTTATATAACCGACTCAATCAACCCGCAATTTGTCAGCAATGCCGCGCGCAATATCGAGAAAGCCACTTGGCTGCTCAGCCAGCGTCAGGACGCCAACGGCGTATTGCTGTTGTTCTCCAACGAGATATCGGAGGAGGGCAGCAACTTAAGTTTTGCCGTTGAGTTTGGCAAAGTGGTTGCGCGCCTGGACCTGCTCGCCCAGATGCTCGACGAGCGCTACCGGCGTGTCGCGCTCAATTACGCGCAGAGCTTGTTGTTGATGAACTTTCTGCCGGTGCAGTGAGGGCTCATGCGTCGCGTGGCATCGATTGGGTCTGAATAGGCAAAAAACGCATTGTTTAAGCCAGTGCGGTTTTTCCCTTTGTTTTGTAGGAAGTGGCCTATGTTGCCTTGCTATGCTTGAAACACCCTGCGGTCGGCAATAGCCTCGGACTTTTCTTAACGATGAGTGCCTGCCTTGGGTAAGCAAAAAACCGTTTGGCCTACTGACCGCGAAATCCGCCTGCGATTTATCCTCTTTGCTGTGATTGACGTGGCGAGTGCCAAAGGCGTCTGCGCTGAGGTGTTATTGGCCGCCCACAAACTGCTGCGTAACGCACCGACGCAGGCGCAGTTGCGCGCAGCCCTGGCCGACATTCTGGCGTGCGATGAGATGTATGGGTTCAGGTTCCCACAGGGGACAGAGGCTGATGATTTGATGAGGTCGTTGGGATCGACGGCCGCTGAGGCGAGTGGCGGGGTGACCTAACGCCAGTTCGAACGTTTATTTCCTTGCGAGGGGTCTTAAGACCTTATTCGCACGGGGTGGTTATTTGTTTAAAGGCTGATTTTTCACCTGTAACACATACATCACGTCCGATGCTGTTGTGGGAAGGGGCTGGTCCGTTAATAACGCGTGACTTGCCGCGCCTGCTTGCCTTCCCATCACTGTTCGCGTGATGGCCTCCACCTTGGCCCAGGCCTTTCACGCCCCCGAATTCCAAGGACCTGCCCATGCTGTTGCGCCAACCTCCACTGCTTTTTGCCGCTCTGACCCTAAGTTCACTGGTGCACGCCGAAGCACTGCAATTGGCGCCGGTCGAGGTCACCACCCGCGAAGCCAGCGCGGGCGAGGTGGCCGAGGCGCAACTCAAGAGCGTGCCCGGTGGCACCAATTACATCGACATGAGCCGCGTGCAGCAGGGACGAGTCAGCACCAATGAAGAGGTGTTCAAGTACCAGGCCGGGGTGTACGCCAAGGCGGCGAACAATGAAGGCGTCAAGCTCTCGATTCGCGGCTCAGGCCTGAACCGCAGCCCGGGTGCCCATGCTTCCGGCCTGTATGAAATGTTCGACGGTTTGCCGCTGACCGGCCCCGGCGGCACGCCCTATGAGCTCAAAGACCCACTGTGGCAAAGCCGTGTTGAAGTGTTGCGCGGCGCCAATGGTTTTAATCAGGGCGCGCTGGCCTTGGGCGGCTCGGTTAACTACGTCACGCACACCGGCTATGACGCGCCCAAGTTGCAAGTGCGTTATGAAGCAGGCAGTCGCGGCTATGCCCAGCGCGAGATCAGCTCCGGCCAGGTGCTGGGCGATGCCGACTATTACATCAGCCTGACCGACTCGGAGTCCGACGGCTACCAGCACCAAAGCGCCGGCACCGGCAAGGGTGTGGCGGCCAACGTTGGCTACCGTTTCAACCCGGACCTGGAGACGCGGTTTTATTTGCGCTACCGCGAAACCACCAACGACACACCCGGCAAGCTGACGCGTTACCAGATCAGCCACGATCCAACGGCCGCCAACAGCCTCAACGCCGCCCGCGATTCCAAACGCCTGCAACCCGGCTCGACCTGGATCGCCAACAAGACCACCTTGCAGTTGGATGACAATTCCCGCGTCGAGGTCGGGCTGGCCTATCACGACTACCCGATGGACCTGCGTGAAGGCCTCAACCGCCTGAAAGTCGCGTACACCGACGTGAGTGGCACCCTGAATTACATTCGCCAGGACACCTTGTTCGGTCACGACAGTAAAACCACGGTTGGCCTGCGTACTACCCAGGCGATGCCGAATAACGGCGCCTCGGAATACGTGCGCGTGCCTTCCGCTGACCCCACAAAGTATTACGCGCCCGGCACCAAGACCCGTGACTACAGCTACCTCGGCTCTGACACCGTGCTGCATATCGGCAATGACCTGGAACTGGTCCCGGATCTCTGGTTGACCACCGGCCTGGCGGCGATTTACACGCGCCGCGAAACCCAGGTTACTTACCCCGAAGGGCAGGCGCCGCTCAGTCAACATGATTGGGATTACGCGCCGCGCATCGGCCTGCGCTATGACTTCAACCCGCAATTGCAGGTGTACGGCAACCTCAGCCGGTCGGTCGAGCCGCCGCATGCGTGGTCGATGATCTGGGGGTCCAACAAGTATTTTGCGAGTGGCCCGGCCGCAGGGCTGGCGCGCGAGGGCGTGAGCTTGCGCAATCAGACTGCCACCACGTTGGAAATCGGCGGCCGTGGCGAACAGTGGTTCGGCCAATGGGACCTGGCGCTGTACCGCTCCGAAGTGCGCCATGAACTGCTCACCGTCGAAACCCAGGCGCAAACCGCCAACAGCAGCGCGGTCATCGCCGAAGCCAACGCCAGCCCCACCGTGCACCAAGGCGTGGAAATGAGCCTGCTCAGCCCGTTGTGGGACGGCGGCCGCAACGGCCAACTGGCCCTGCGCCAGGCCTACACCTTCAGCGACTTCCACTACCGCGACGACGACCGCTTCGGCGACAACACCTTGCCGGGCATTCCCAAGCATTACTACCAGGCGCAACTGCGCTACAACCACCCGACGGGTTTCTACACCAGCCTCAACGCCGAGCATTCATCGCGTGTGGCGGTGGACTACGCCAATTCCTACTACGCAGCGGCCTACACCACCCTCGGCGCTACGTTCGGCTATGACGCGCCGAAGCAGGACTGGCAAGCCTGGGTCGATGTGCGCAACCTCACCAACCGACGCTACGCCAACACCGTCACACCGGGTTACGACGACAAGGGCATGGATATGGCGCGGTCCACACCGGCAGACGGGCGGGGCGTCTACACCGGCGTGTCGTGGAGCTGGCGCTAAGAAATGTTGTGATGGACACACTTCCTGTGGCGAGCGGGCCTCCTGTGGCAAGCCCACTCGCCACAACCACCAGGCAGTCCCCCCCAAAAAACACCACTGGCGCAGACCTGAGCCCCCCTTGCCCCACACCGATTTACTGGCATTGTTCGCTCAATTGGTAATATTTCCCATTTGAAAAGCTTTTGCGCAGGCATGACATTCCGGCCTCGCCGGGCGATTGCGCCCGTCAGCAGACCCTCACGGCCATGTACAGCGAGCACCGTGGCTGGTTGCACGGCTGGCTGCGCAAAAAACTCGGGTGCTCCCATTGCGCCGCCGACCTGGCGCACGAGGCGTTCATTCGCGTATTGCTGCTGGCTGAGCCACACACCATCAAGGAGCCCCGCGCCTTTCTTGCCACCACCGCTGTGCGTCTGCTGATTGATGGCGCGCGGCGTCGCCGTATCGAAAAGGCCTACATGCACGCCCTGGTGATCCAGTGCGAAGACGCCGGCATGCCTGACCCCGCCGCGGTCCACGTGGCGTTGCAAGCCTTGGAGCGCATCGCCGAAATGCTCGCCGGGCTGCCCGCGAAAACCCGTGAAGCCTTCCTGTTTAGCCGCCTCGACGGGCTGACCTACAGCGAAATCGCCACGTGCTTGGACGTGTCGCCGAGCACCGTGAAAAATTATATTTCCACCGCCTTGGTGCATTGCTACCACAGCCTGCACGTGACGGACTCGCTGTCGTGAGCTGCGAACTATCATCCAGCAAGCGGCGAATGGGCTGACGCGGCTGCACGATGAAGACGTCACCGATGCCGACCGACAAGCCTTCAACACGTGGTGCCAGGCCGACCGGCGCCATGCCGTGGCGATCGAGCGCATGCGCGTGCTATGGGGCCACTTTGACACCTTGCCCGCACGCCCGGCGCGTATCGCCCTCCATCGAGCCTTCACACCACAACGCTCGCGGGGCTTACACACTGGGTTTGCTCGGCGTATTGCTGTGCGGCTGGGTGGGTATGGAGCGCGCGGCGGATGGCACCACGGTGGTCACCGTGATCGAGTCCAGCGTGGCGGTCAAAGGCGAGGGCACTGAAGGCGTCAAGGTCGCAGCCGGTCAGCGTTCGGTCCTTGACCACGGCCGCGCCCAGCCACCGCAAGCGCTCGGTAACACAGACCCGGACGCCTGGACCCGGGGCCTGCTCAAGGTTAACGACCAACCCCTGAGCGATGTGCTGCAAACCTTGGCCAGCGACCGCCATGGCCTGGTGCGTTTCGATACTCAAGCGTTGCAACACCTGCGGGTGTCCGGCGTGTTCAAGCTCGACGACACGGCCGCAGCGTTCGCGGCACTGGCCGATAACCTGCCGATCCAGGTGGAGTACTTCACCGACTTGCTGGTGGTGGTCAAGCCGCGCTAGGTCAGCCTTCGTTCTGGCGCAGGCGCTTGTACAGCGTGTTGCGGCTGACACCCAGCTCTCGCGCCAGGTGGGAAATGTTGCCGCCAGCTGCCTTCAAACGTTGCGTCAGGTCGAGGCCTTTATCCGCAAACTCGCTGGCAGGCAATGGCGCTGTCCCGTTCAAATCCACGAAAAAGTCGTCCGGCAGGTGCTCCGGGCGCACCGGCTGCTCCTCGGCCATTGCCAGCGCCACCTGCAATACGCTGCTGACCTGGCGCAAATTGCCCGGCCACGGGTGCTGCTCGAACAACGCCAGCACCTCGGCACTCAGCCCGGCCCATTGGGTGGGCTCGCGGTGCTGCTGCCATAACTGCTGGAACAGCGCCTGTTTGTCGGTACGCTCGCGCAACGGCGGCAGCTCCAGGGTCAGGCCGCCGATGCGGTAATACAAGTCCTCACGGAAGCGCCCGGCCTGCACCCATTCGCGCAGCGCGCGGTTGGTGGCGGAGATGATTCGCAAGTCCACCGGGAACACCTCGCTGCTGCCCACCGGTTGCACACAGCGTTCCTGCAATACGCGCAGCAGACGGGCCTGGGTCGGCAGCGGCATGTCGCCGATCTCATCGAGAAACAGTGTGCCTTTATCCGCCTTGCGGATCAGGCCGATGCTGCCTTTCTGATTGGCGCCGGTGAAGGCACCTTTTTCGTAGCCGAACAGTTCCGATTCGACCAACTCCGCCGGAATCGCCGCACAGTTCACCGCGATAAACGCCTGCGCGCTGCGCGAACTGGCCTGGTGCAGGGCTTTGACGAACACCTCTTTGCCGACGCCGGTTTCGCCGTGGATCAGCAGTGGAATGTCCTTTTCCAGCAGGCGCTCGGCCTGGCGCACGGCTTTTTCCACGCGCGCGTCGCCAAAATGCAGGGTAGTGAGGCCAATCGAGGTCGGCATTGCGGGTGTCGGTTGGCTGGACTTGGTCTCACTAAACACCCGCGCCTGCACCGGTATTTTCTTCGGCCGCTTCAATAAACACTGAAACCGATTGCGTCCTGCCGCCTGCAGCGAAAATGGCAAGCCTTCCGGTTGGTTCAACAACTCCAGCAACGACACTTTGAACAAACTGTCGATCAGCACCCGCGACAAACTGATGCCCAGTAAGTTATCCGCACGGCGGTTGGCCGACAGCACCTGGCCGCTCTCATCAAAAATCAGCAGGCCCGCCCACTGGCTGTCGAGGTTGTTCAGGCCGGTGTTGAAGGTCAGTTGGAAGTACTCGTCACGAAACAGGTTGAGGATCAGCCGGTTTTCCACGGTCTGACTCATCATCTTGACCATGCCCAGGGTGTGGGAGGGCGGCAGGTAGCTGTCGCTGGACACGTCCAGCACCGCGATGATTTCACGTTGGGCATCGAAGATCGGCGCCGCTGAGCCGGTCATGAAGCGGTTGGCCTTGAGGAAGTGTTCGTCGTGCTCGATATGCACCGCCTGGGCACAGGCCAGCGCGGTGCCGATGGCATTGGTGCCGCTGCTGCGCTCCATCCAACTGGCGCCGGGGCTGAAACCTCGCGCCAATTTCGGTTCGATAAACCGCTGGGTACCCCACGACGTCAGGACCTGGCCCTGGTTGTCGGCCAACATGATCAGGCAGTTGGAGTTGCTCAGGATATTTTCGTAGTAGGGCAGCACTTCTTGGTGGGTGGTCTGCACCAGCGAATGCTGGCTTTCCAGCAATTGGCTGATGCCTTCGGCGGGCAGTTGGTCGAAGCTGGGCGTGCTCTGGTGGTCCAGGCCAAACGCGCGGCAACGCCGCCAGGACTCCTGGATAAGGGTGTCGTGAGCCAAGGGTTCGGCCATGGGGGCGACCTTCTTTTTATTGTTATTGGGCTTGCACAGTCCGGCTGGAGAAACAGGTTCAAAATGTGGGAGCGGGCTTGCTCGCGAATCGTCGCACCGCCGCTCCCACCTTGATCTGCATCGCCCAATGATTGTTGTTCAGAACTGTTCAATGTCAACCCGCTTAATGTTCAGTTGTTCAGCGCTGGTTGTTCATTTGTGTTCATGCCTGAACATCCTGTTCAACCCATTCCCTTACAGATCAACCACCTGCCACTTCTGGCACGAAACTCGCTCTTACGAATGGCCAGATTCATTCCAATAATAAAAAGGGCGTGTCATGTCATTGACCCTGGAACATGTCTCCCGCGTCGTAGAAGGCCAAACCTGGATCGACGATGCCACCCTGCGTTTCGAGGCCGGCTCCTTCAACGTCTTGCTCGGCCGCACCCTGTCCGGCAAGACCAGCCTGATGCGCCTGATGGCCGGCCTGGACAAGCCCGACAGCGGTCGCATCCTGATGAACGGCGTGGACGTCACGCAAAAGCCGGTGCGCCTGCGCAACGTCTCGATGGTCTACCAGCAGTTCATCAACTACCCGACCATGACCGTGTTCGAGAACATCGCCTCGCCGTTGCGCCAGGCCGGTGTGTCCAATGAGCTGATCCAGAGCAAGGTGCTTGAAACCGCGAAGATGCTGCGCATCGACAAATTCCTGCAGCGCCACCCGTTGGAGCTGTCCGGTGGCCAGCAGCAACGCACGGCCATGGCCCGCGCGCTGGTCAAAGACGCGGAGTTGATTCTGTTTGATGAGCCGCTGGTGAACCTGGACTACAAACTGCGCGAAGAGCTGCGTCAGGAAATGCGCGAGCTGTTCAAGGCGCGCCACACCATCGCCATCTACGCCACCACCGAACCCAACGAAGCCCTGGCCCTGGGCGGCACCACCACGATCCTGCATGAGGGCCGGGTGATCCAGAGCGGCAAGGCCGCCGAGGTGTATCACCAGCCGCAGACCGTGTTGGCAGCCGAGCTGTTTTCCGAGCCGCCGATCAACCTGATGCCGGGACGAATCAGCGGTAATGAAGTGAGTTTCGCCAACTTCGTGCACTTCCCGCTCAACGTCGACCTGCGTCCGATCGGCGAGGGCGATTTCCGCTTTGGCGTGCGCCCCAGCCATATCAGCCTGGTGCCGAGCAACGACGATGACCTGGAGCTCGCGGTGACCGTGGAAGTGGCCGAGATCAGCGGTTCGGAAACCTTCCTGCACGTGCGCAGCGAGCATTTCCTGCTGGTGCTGCACCTGCCGGGCGTGCACGAGTAGGAGGTCGACGCGCGGAGCCGCGGTTCACTCCCCACCC
>NZ_UYXQ01000039.1 GCF_900624995.1 Pseudomonas antarctica | reverse complement strand
TGCGCGATTTCGGCTACGGCGCCGGCGTGGCCAGCGGCACCTTTCGTTATGGGCTGTCGGACGCGCTCACCCTGGAAAGCCACGCCGAAGCCTCGGGTGACTTGGCCTTGGGCGGTGTAGGTGGCAACCTGCGCGTGGGTAACTTCGGTGTGCTCAACACCGCCGTCAGCCAAAGCCAGTTCGACGGCCGCGCCGGCCAGCAACTGAGCCTGGGCTATCAATACAGCAACCCGCGTTACAGCCTGTCTTACCAGCGGGTGGAGCGGCGCGATGAGTACGCCGACCTGAGCCTGGTCGACACACCCTATGCCAGCCTCAGCAAGCGCAGCCAGCAGGCCACCCTGAGCTTGAACCTGAATGATTTCGGCAGCCTGGGCGTGGGCTATTTTGATGTGCAGGCGGCGGATGACTCGCGCACGCGCTTGGTGAATATGACCTGGAGCAAATCACTGTGGCGCAACAGCAGTTTTTACCTGTCGGCCAACCATGAGGTTGGCGACAGCAGTTGGGCGGTGCAGGCGCAAGTGGTGGTGCCCTTCGACGTGTACGGCAGCCTCAGCGTGGGCAGTGAGCGCAGCAAAACCGGGCAGAGCCAGCAGCGGGTCAACTACAGCCGTGCCGTACCCGCCCAGGGCGGTGTGGGCTTCAACCTGGGGTACGCCAGCGGCGATGGACCGGCTTATCGTCAGGCCGACCTGACCTGGCGCCTGCAGTCGGTGCAATTGCAGGCGGGCGTGTATGGCAACAGCGACGCGCACACCCGTTGGGCGGATGCCAGTGGCTCGCTGGTGTGGATGGACCACCACGTATTCGCCGCCAACCGCGTCGACGATGCATTCGTGGTCGTGAGCACCGATGGCGTGGGTGGCGTGCCGGTGCGCTATGAGAACCAGGTGGTCGGCGAAACCGACCGCAACGGGCACTTGCTGGTGCCGTGGACCAGCGCCTACTACCGCGCCAAATACGAGATCAACCCGCTGAACTTGCCGTCCAACGTGCAAGTGCCGAATGTCGAACAACGGGTCGCCGTGCGCCGGGGCAGTGGCTACTTGTTGGCGTTCCCGGTGCGCCGGGTGCTCGCGGCGAGCATCACGTTGGTCGATACCCAGCATCAGGACTTGTCTCTGGGCAGCCAGGTACGCCATGAGCAAAGTGGCGCGCTGGCGGTAGTCGGCTGGGACGGCCTGGTCTACCTGGAAAACCTGGCGGCGCATAACACCTTGCAAGTCTCGGTCGGTGACGGCCAAACCTGCCAGGCGACGTTTGAACTGGACACCACGCAGGAGCAGGTGCCGCTGATCGGGCCACTGGTGTGCCAATGACATAGGGAGTGTGCGTGTGCGGGTCAAGGAATGGCTGTTGCGGTGGTTGCCGTTGGCAAGTTTGGGTATGTCTGCACAGGTACAGGCCGTGTGCTCGGTGGTCGCCACGGTACCGGCCAGTTTTGGCACGACGGTGAGTTCGATGACGGTACGTACCACCTCCCAGCCCAGCTCAACCACCAATGGTGGCTTGAGCTGCACGCCGGCGCTGCTTTCGGTCTTGACCTCCAATGACCATTTTTACGCGACCATCAGCGGCTCAGCGCAAGGGGGCCTGGTCGGGCCGACCGGGGACGTTATCAACTATACGATCTACGCCAACAACACCACCGCGTTCCCGATGACGCGCGGCACCGCGTTCGACTTTGGTGGCAGTGGCGGTATTGCCGCGTCCCTGGGGCTGGTGTTCGGGCCCGGCACAAAAGTTATGCCGCTTTATTTCGCCACCACCCTCGGCAGTAACGTCGCCGCCGGTGTGTACAGCGAAACCCTGAGTGTGTTCTGGAACTGGAACTATTGCTCGGGCATTGGCCTTGGCGGCATATGCCTGGGCCGTGAGGTCAACAGCGGCACCACCACGCTGACGGTGAGCATGACTGTGGTCAATGACTGCCAGATCACCACACCGCCGATCGCGTTCGGCAGTGCGCCGGTGGTCAGTGCATTCACCACCGTCAGCGGCCAGGCCAGCGTGGCTTGCACCAAAGGCAGCGCCTACACCGTTGGCCTCAGCGATGGGCAAAACCCGGTGAGTGTGGGCGGCCGTCGGCAGATGGTGTCCGGGAGTAATTTTCTCGCGTACGACATTTTCAAGAGCGCCGGCACCACGCGCTGGGGCAGTGTGGGCGCGGCGCGGCGGGCCAGCTCCACGGCTGAGGTCAACCCTGGCAATGGCTTGGGCACCGGCAGCCAGGTGTTCAACTACAACGCCAAGGTCTACAGCGACCAGACCACACCGCCGGGCGGCACCTACATCGACAACGTCGTGCTGGACGTGGGCTTTTAGAACTTCATCGTCTGCGGGGTCAGCTGACCCACCGGGCTGACCATCGCGTAGTTGTAGCCACTGCCGGACCAGTATTCGGCCTGCAAGCCATCGGCACTGCGGCTGCCACGCGGCAGAAAACCGTTCTCCGGGCCTGGTGGGCGGATGTAGAAACTCATGCGCCGCCCTTGCGGGTCTTCGTACAGCACCATGGCGGCAGCGCCTTGCTCAGTGGTGAGCAAACGCCCGCTGACCGGCTTGAAGCCCGCCTGGCTTAAGTCGGGTAGGCGATGCGCCTGGTTGAAGTAGCGGTCGAGCCAGGCCTGCATGGTGCTGCTGTCCTGGGCGTTGTAGTCGGCGGGCATAATGCCGTCTTGCGCAAACAGGCGGAACGCTTGCATCGCGTCGGCCATCGGCAACATCGTCGGCTGGGTGGCTTCGCGGGCGTGCCAGCCACCGATGCCGCCAAGGCTGACTGCGATCAGCAGCACGGCGGCGCTCGCGAAGTGGCGGCGCGACTGATGCTTGATGCGCCGGCGAATCAGCGCCGGGTCCAGCTCGGGGTTGGCCGGCTGTTGCAACACCCCGCTCAATGACGCGCGCAGCGCTTGCGCATCCTGTTGCCAGGCACGCACTTGGGCTGCGACGTCGGGGTGGGCCGCCAAGTAGGTTTCAAGCACGCGGCGATCGCTCTCCAACAGTTGGTGATCGACGTAGGCATGCAAATCGCGTTCGTTGGGGGGCAGGCTGATCATTTGAGTATCCGCAGGGCAGGGCTGGCAATTTCGCCTTCGCTGAGTTGACGCAAGGCCTGGCGCGCCCGGGACAGGCGCGACATGACGGTGCCGACAGGCACTTCGAGAATAACCGCAACCTCCTTGTAGCTTAACCCTTCGACGGACACCCAGAGCAGCAGGGCGCGCTGCTCGGTGTTGAGTTTATCGAAGGCTTGCAAGGTCGACTGAGCCATCACCGTGCGCTCCACCGAAGGTTGCGCGTCGTCACGGCCGGTAAAGTAATCGAGCATGCGTGCATAGCGCCGGCTGCGGCGGTGGGCGTCGAGGAACTGTCGGTAGAGGATCGAGAACAGCCAGGCACGCAGATCACCTTCGATGCGTTTATCGGCCCAACGGATGATCGCCCGTTCAAGGGTGGACTGCACCAGGTCGTCGGCGCTGCTGGCGTTACGCGTCAGGGACACGGCAAACCGCCGCATCCTGGGGATGAGTTCACGTAACTGTTCGTCGAGCTCGTGCATGGGCGTGGGTTCTGATCGATTGTGCAGAGGAAGACGCTGGCCGACGTAGCTTATTCCATCAACAGCAGTACGAATGTTGCGCTTTTGTATAGGGAAAATCTGCAATGGGAGCGGCCCTGTAATGCCGCTCCCACACCTCAATCAATCCTCGTAACAGCCGGGAACCACTTCGGCAGTTAATTGATGAGGGTGTATGCATGTCATTTTCTCCGATCGATAAACAGTTCTTTTTCCGAGCCGCTCTGGCTCATTTGCCTGCTGCGCCGCGAGTCGTGTTTGAACAATGGGGGTGCGGCCCTACAGCCGAGCCCGCCTGCGACACTGTGCACCACGCCATTGAGGTGCAAGCGGCACGGGCGCCGCAAGCCATCGCTGCAGTGTGGGCGGGCCAGCGTATCAGCTATGAACAGCTCAACCGTCAAGCCAATCGCTTGGCCGTGCGCCTGGTAGAGCAGGGCGTGAAGCGCGGCGACACGGTGGCGCTGTTCGTCGAGCGTTCGATTCCCATGCTGGTAGGGCTTTTGGCGGTGCTGAAGGTGGGCGCCGCGTATGTCCCTCAGGACGCCAGAATCGTACCGACACTGCAACTGAGCATGGTGCTGGAGTCGCTGTCCAGCCCCGTGATTCTGAGCCTGTCGAGCCTGGCCGAGCGTATACCGGCCGATGCAGCCCATCGCTGTCTGGGCCTGGACACGTTTCTGGCCGAAGAGCCCTGGATCGCCCAGGACAACGATCAGGTGTTCGCCGCAGCTGACACCGATGATCTGTGTTTCGTGCTGTTCACCTCCGGCACGACCGGACGGCCCAACGGCGTGTGCGTCAGTCACCGCAACGTGTGCAACCTCCTGTTGACGGAGCCGGGGCGGATGGGCATGGCACCGGGTCGTAATGTGGGGCAGATCCTCAATATCGGGTTTGACATGGCAGCCTGGGAAATACTCGGTTGCTTGGCACACGGTGCGACCCTGCTGATTCGAGGTCAAGATATTGCGCAAACTGCTGCACAGTGCGACGTATTGATCGCAACGCCCTCGATACTGTCGACGCTTGACCCTGAGCAGTGCCCTGACCTCAAGGTCGTCGCAGTGGCGGGAGAGCCCTGTTCCCAGGCGCTCGCCGAGCATTGGGCCAAACACTGCGCGTTCTACAACGGTTGCGGCCCCACCGAAACCACGATCGTCAATACGCTGCATCGGCACGTGCCCGGCACGCTATTGACCATCGGCAAGCCCACGCCCAATAACACCGTGTATGTGCTCAATGAACACGGCCGCGCCTGTGAACTGGGTGAAACCGGTGAAATGTGGGCCGGCGGCGCAGGGGTAACGGTCGGCTACTTAAATAATGCTGAGCTGACTGACGAGCGCTACCGCCCGGACCCCTTTATGGGCGGTGACGCGATGATGTTTCGTACGCGGGACCTGGGGCGCTGGACGACTGAGGGGCAACTTGAACATTTGGGGCGGGTCGATGATCAGGTAAAGGTTCGCGGGTTTCGTGTGGAGCTGGACGCCGTGTCCGCCGCCCTGGAGGCGGGCGATGGCTGCACGCGGGCGGTCACGTTGAAGCTGGACAGTCGCAACCTGGTGGCCTTTGTTTCGCCGGCCAGTGCTGACGTTCAGTCGTGCCGAGCCCGGTGCCAGGAACGCCTGGCCTACTACTGCGTGCCGTCGTCCATCTATGCGATGGAGCATTTTCCACTGACCGCCAGGGGCAAGATCGACAAGGGTCTATTGCTGCAGCGGGCTCGGGAGCGGCACGTGGCGTTGTTGGCGCTCATAACTGAGGGCCCCGGCCATGATTGATGCGCTGACCCGTACCGTTGTGCCGCCCAAGCCCGCGCTATGGCGCCGCTGGACGTCACTGCCGATGTTCTCTTACTACAACCGTCTGTTGGCGCTGGTGCTGATGGGCAACGCGTTTGTGCTGCTGGCTGTCGACGTTCACGCCCTCACCGTTGAGAGGCTCGCGGACATGGTGTTGATCAACCTGTCGGTTGCCATTTTGATTCGCCAGCAATACCTGATCAATGCGCTGTTCTGGTTGGCAACGCGTATACCGCTGTGTTGGCCGTTGCGTATCCGCCGCAGCGCGGCGAAGGTCTACCACATCGGTGGTCTGCACAGCGGCTCGGCATTGGCCGCGACCGCCTGGTTCGCAGCGATGCTCGGTGTTCAAGGCTTACGGTATGTGCAGCACCCAGGTAGCGTGTCGTCGGCCTGGATGTGGATGGCCGCGCTGCTGCTAGGGCTGTTGCTGTTGATGGTGATCATGGCTCATCCATGGGTTCGAGGTCGGTTTCACAACGGTTTCGAACGGGTTCACCGTTTTGCCGGGTGGTCTGTACTGCTGCTGTTCTGGGGGCTGACGCTGCTGGCGTCGATGGAGGATGGGGCGCAGCTATTGCGCAGCGGCTCGTTCTGGATGCTGGTGCTACTGACCTTGAGCATCGCGCTGCCATGGCTACGCCTGCGCAAAGTAGCGGTTGAACATACGCGGCCTTCCGGGCACGCGGTCGTTACCCGCTTCGCTCACACCACACCGTTTGCCGGCTCATCCACGGCGATCAGTCGGCACCCGCTGCTGGAGTGGCATTCGTTTGCCAATATCCCCGCACCGAACGAGGCCGGGTTTCGTTTGATCATTTCCCGGGCCGGGGATTGGACCGGGCGTTTCATCGAGGATTTGCCCAGCCACGTGTGGGTCAAGGGCATTACCACTGCCGGAGTGGCCCGTGTGGAGACGTTGTTCACGTCGGTGGTGTACGTGGCGACCGGCAGCGGCATCGGCCCCGTTATGCCGCACCTGCTGGCGGCATCGGCCCCGATCCAGCTGATCTGGTCTACCCGTAGCCCGAGGAAGACCTACGGTGATGCGTTGGTGGACGAGATTCTGCGAGCACAGCCGAACGCGTTGATCTGGGACACCGATGAGCGCGGTAAGCCCGCCCTTGTGCAACTGGCTTACGGCGCGGTGCAGGTGTTCGGCGCAGAGGCGGTGATCTGTATTGCCAATCAGAGCTTGACGCGGCGCGTGGTGGAAGAAATGGAAGCCAGGGGCATACCGGCCTATGGCGCGATCTGGGATTCGTGATGTAACAGGCGGGCTCAGCACATCAATATTTGGAGGTTTGTATGAATGTAGTGGTCGAGCGTCACGGCCGGGTGGTGTTGCTCCGGTTGAATCGCCCCGTAGTCAAAAACGCATTGAGTTCAGCGTTGATGACGGAGCTCATCACCGGTTTAACGGCCCTGGACCAAGACCCGCAGGTCGGTTGCTTTGTGCTCACCGGCACTGCCGAGTATTTTGCGGCCGGGGCAGATATCAAGGAAATGAGCGGCAAGTCGTACCTGGACATGCTCAACGAAGATTATTTCTGCGGGTGGGAGGCGTTCACTAACCTGCGTACGCCCTCCATTGCCGCCGTGGCCGGTTACGCCTATGGCGGGGGATGTGAGCTGGCGCTGATGTGCGACATGATTTTTGCCGCCGACAGCGCCACCTTCGCCCAGCCGGAAATCAAGCTGGGCGTGATCCCGGGCATGGGCGCGACCCAGCGCTTGACCGGGCTGATCGGCAAGGCCAAAGCGATGGACCTGGTGTTGACCGGCCGGCCGATGACGGCCCAGGAGGCCGAGCAGGCAGGGCTTGTGTCACGGGTGTACCCCGCGGCGACGTTGCTGGAGCAGACGCTGGCGGTGGCGACGCAGATTGCCGGGTTTTCCCGCGCGGCCACCCGAGCAGCACGTGAGGCCGTGGGGCAGGCTCTTGAAGTGGGTTTGCGCGATGGGGTGCGCCTGGAGCGCCGACTGTTTCATGGCTTGTTTGCGACACCCGATCAGCAGGAGGGCATGAATGCTTTTCTGAGCAAGCGCCAGGCCGTATTCAACCAGTCGTAGGAGAAAATAAGGCACAAACGGGATCTGCTGTGAAAATAACTACAGTGCAGGAGGAATAAACCTACGCGAGATTCGTCTCATAGCTCTTTTCCCTCTGTGCTGGAGCTTTTCATGGTAGATCACTCATCACCGCCCCGTCCTCCGCTCAGCACGCCGAGCCTGATCGCACGGCTTGCCGGTATCGGTGCGGTGGTTGCTGTTGCTGCCGGGGCGTTTGCCTACGTCAACGGTACGCTCGACCCACAGCGCCTGCAGCCCAAGACCCTGGTCAACGCCCTTGAAACCAATAATGGCGTGCACCCAGGCTTGCGCCGTAACCATGCCAAGGGCGTATGCGTGGCGGGTTACTTCGAGAGCAGCACCGAGGCGCGTGCGTATTCCAGTGCCCAGGTGTTCAGCGAGGCGAAAACCCCGGTGATCGGTCGGTTTGCTTTACCCAGCGGCAACCCTTACGCGCCGGACAGCAGTGTGCCTATCCGCAGTTTCGCCCTGCAGTTCAGCCAGGCCAACGGCCAGCAATGGCGCACGGGGATGAACAGCATGCCGGTGTTCCCGGTGGGCACCCCTGAAGCGTTTTACCAGATGCTCAAGGCGGGTGCGCCGGACCCGGCCACCGGCAAGCCGAACCCGGCGGGCATGCCAGCGTTTTTTGCCGCGCACCCGGAGACGGCGCCGTTTCTGGCGTGGGTCAAGACAGCCAAGCCGTCGGCCAGTTATGCGACTGAAACCTACAACGGCATCAATGCGTTTTATTTGGTGAGCGCTGATGGCAAGCGTCAGGCGGTGCGTTGGGGCGTGGTGCCACAAAGTCAGGATACGGCGGGCGACACCGTGCCATCGGGCAGAGACTTCCTCGAAAAAGACCTGGTACAGCGCCTGGCTTCCGGCCCGCTGCGTTGGCAATTGAACATGACCCTGGCCAACCCCGGCGACCCTTTGGACGATGCGAGCAAGGCCTGGGCCGGTGAACACAAGGTGCTGAACGCCGGTACCCTGGTGCTGCAAAGCAGCCAGCCGCAAGCGGACGGTGATTGCCGCGATATCAACTTTGACCCACTGATTTTGCCCAGTGGTATTCAAGCTTCCAACGACCCGCTGCTGGCGGCGCGTTCGGCAGCCTATGCCAGTTCGTACGTGCGCCGCGCCGGTGAAGTCAGCCCATTGCACAGTGCCCCTCAGGAGTCGAAACCATGAATGCTCAACCACGGTTTTTCGCGCTGTTGGCCCGCCTGCTGCATTGGTTGATGGCCTTGATGATCATCGCCATGTTGTTTATCGGCGCGGGCATGGTGGCGTCGGTGTCGGAGCGCCACGAGTGGCTGATTCACCTGCACAAGCCGTTGGGCATTGCGATTCTGGCGTTGGTGATCGTGCGGCTGTCGGTGCGCTTTTCCACCCGGCAACCGCCGCTGCCTGCCGATTTGCCATTGTGGCAAGTGCTGGCAGCCAGGGCGTCGCACGTCGTGTTGTACGCGTTGATGCTGGTGTTGCCGCTGCTGGGCTGGGCGATGATTTCGGCAGCCGGTGATCCGGTGATGCTCAGCAGTTCAGTGCAGTTGCCGGCGTTGGTGGAGGCAAATGCGCCGTTGTTTGCGCTGTTGCGCAAAGCGCATGGGTACCTGGCCTATCTGTTGTTTCTAACGGTGCTATTGCACCTGGCGGCGGCACTGTTCCACGGGCTGATTCGCCGTGACGGCGTGCTGCAAAGCATGACCGGCACCAAGGGCTGATGCCAGGGTTGTGTGGCGAGCACGTTCGCTCGCCACACAGCCATCAGCGCAAGATGCCGACGATATCGGCGACGCTGCTCAACACATCCTTGCCCAATTGCCTGGAGCGCTCACCCGACCAGCCGGTCTTTGGGTTAGGCGCGTCATCGTTGTCCTTGAAAGGCATTTCCAGGGTCAGGGACAGGCAGTCATATTTCTCACCGACGGCATTGCAGGCCAGCGTCATGTTGGCTTCGCCCGGCAGGTCACGGGTGTAGCCGTGGGTGGTCTGGAAGTCACGGGTCAGCGCGCTCAAGTGGCCGCGGAAGTGCTTCTCCAGCGCTTCCAGGCGCGTGGTGTAGCCTGGGTTGCCTTCGCAGCCGGCGGTGAACACGTAGGGGATTTCTTCGTCGCCGTGGATATCGAGGAACAGGTCAACGCCGTATTTTTCCATCTGCTGCTGTGCGAACAGTACTTCCGGGCTGATCGCCTGGCTGGCGCTCTGCCAGGCACGGTTGAGGTCCTGACCCATGGCGTTGGTGCGCAAGTGGCCGTGGAAGGCACCGTCAGGGTTCATGTTAGGTATCAAGTACAGGTCTGCGACGGACAGGAGCTTTTTCAACTCGGCGTCACCGTCCTGTTGCAGGCGTTCGATGATGCCTTCCATCAACCACTCGGCCATGTGTTCGCCGGGGTGTTGCTGGGCAATGATCCAGACGTTGCGTCGGCCCTCACCGCCTTTACCGCGGCGCAGCAGTTGGATGTCGCGGCCTTCGACGCTTTTGCCGGTTGCCAGCAATTCGGTGCCGGCGCGATTCAAGGCCAGGTCGATCAGCCAGTCGTGACGCTCACGGCTGTAGGGTTCGAAGTAGGCGATCCAGGCTTGTTTTTCACGGGTTTCCAGGCTGACGTGCAATGTTTCGCCATCAAAGCGCGTGGGGACGCGGAACCAGTTGATATGGTCGTAAGACGCCACAGCGTTGTAGCCGCTCCAAGCGTTTTTGTAAGAGGACTGACTCGCATTGCTCAGGCGAAAGGTGTGGGTGTGACCCACGTGCATGCCTTCGGCCTTGAAGTGGAACCATTGGAAATGCGCACTGCGGGTATCGGGTTTGATCGCAAGCAGCAACTGGTAGGCGTCGCTGGCATCCAGGACCTGGATATTGCCGCTGTCGAAGTCGGTACTGATCTTGATGGAGGTCAAGGCCACAGTCATAGTCGGGTCGCCTGAATAGGAGAGTTGTGGCAGATATCTTACAAGGAGTCAGGCGCAATTCTGATGCGAAATTGTTGCAGAGGAGGAGGGGGCGTCGTCCTTGACGCCGCAGCAGCTTAGAATCTATGAGATTGATTCTCAAGCGCTATTTCGCAAAGATCCGGTCTAGAGCGTTGGTTCGGCTTTCTTTTGGCGATGTTCTTTTGCTACCATGCGCGCCATCGAGCAACACACAGTCTTCATTAGCCTGAAGCCATGCCAGGAAAACTGGCAAAAAAAAGACCCGGCCAAAGAGCCGGGTCAAAAACCGTGATTAGCCTGATGAGGAGATATTCCAAGAGTCCGACCTAAGGTCCCTTGGCCTATCGACTGATCTCGCGATCAGCTGATCCCAATAATAATCATTATCATTTGCAAGTCAAATGTTTTTATCGCTGAGATAGAAATATTTTCGCTGCGTGCCGGTCATGTGTTTGCCTGACCCACTGGCACCTGCAATGTCTGCTCCACCATCGCCTTCGCCAAATCAATCAAATACACCACTGAAAACGCCAGATCCCTTTGGGTGCCCTGACGGCTACTTGCCGATTCGTACGCCGCTGCCGCCGCGCTGCGTAGCAGGTCGGAAGCGTGAACCAGTGCGTCCTCGTGGCTAACGCCGGGCTTGATGTCGAAAAATGACGCGTCCGTGATTGGCGTCGAAACATCCTCTTTCAAGTAATAGTCGAGTGCGCGCTGGGCGGCGCCGCTGTTGCGCATCACCAACAGTTCGTCGGTTTCGGATGTGCTGGGCAGGTGATACGGGCGGGTCGTCATGAGGGTGGGTACTCTGAGTGGATGTCGAAAACCTGTCTTCGATAATAATACGAATCGTATTTATGTCATTTGATGGATTACTACAAACTGTTTATTGTCGTGGCAACTACGCAACGTATTGTCTCGGCCCATGGATAAATGGATAGCGTTGGTCAAAGCCAACATGAAAGACCGCAAGGTCACGCAGGATGAACTGGCCGAACGCTTGGGCATGTCCCAGGGCGGTGTGGGCCATTGGCTCAACAAGCGCCGTGTGCCTAGCCTGGCGGATATGAATCGGGTGCTCGCCGAGTTGGGGCTGGGGTACTTGGAGGTCGCGCTGGAAATTCGCGAGAAAGCCGATGACGCGCCAGCGCTGGAACAACACTACAACCCGTATTTCCGCTACCCGGTCAGTGATTGGAAAGGTGTCTGTGAAATACGTGAAGAACGCCCAACTTATGGCGCGGCACGGTTCGAGCTGACGGATTACCACGCCCGGGGCGAAGCTTTCTGGCTACCCGTGACGGGAGATGCCATGACGGCTCCCAGCGGCCTGAGCATTGGCGCTGGCATGATGATCCTGGTGGACCCGGCCATCGAGGCCGAGCCCGGCAAACTGGTAGTCGCTCAATGGGCCGATAGTACCCAGGCGACCTTTCGCCAGTTAATGGAAGAGAGCGGCCAGCTTTACCTGGTGCCGCTCAACCCCACCTATCCGAAGTTGCTGTTCAGCGACGATTGCCGAATCCTCGGCGTTGTCGTGCAAGCCACCGCGAAGTTCTAATCCGCCGTTTCCAGCTCGACCAAGGCGCTGCCTTCAGCAACCATTTCACCTTCCTGGCAGAACAACGCCTTGACCACCCCGGCCTGGGGCGCGCGGATACTGTGTTCCATCTTCATCGCCTCGAGCACCACCAATTGTGTACCGGCTTCGACAGCTTGGCCGACCGCCACCAGCACCCGTACGATGCTGCCGTTCATGGGCGCCGTAAGGCCACCTTGATGGGATTGGTTAGCTTCGACCGCTGCAATGGGGTCGAACAGGCGCACGGTGTGCATTTCGCCGCCCCAGCGCAGGTACACGCTACCTGCGCTGCGCACTGCCAGGTGAGCACGCCGCACGCCGCTGTGTTCGATCACCAACTGCTCGCCCCGCAACTGCGCGGCGATGCCATCCAACCTCACCAGACGATCTTGCCCATTGCAGCTCAAATGCAGCGAAACCTCGGCAGGTAGCCCGGCACGAAAACCTCGCGTATCCGCCCACGGTCCATCACCGTCAGGCAAGCTCTGCATAAACGCTGCGCCCGCTGCCTGCCAGAACTCGTCGCTCAATTCGCCCGGCAGCGGCAACAGCTCATCCTGATAGCGGGGAATAAATCCGGTATCCAACTGCGCTGCCGCGAATGCCGGGTGGCCGATGATCCGTCGCAAAAAGCCCACGTTAGTCTTGAGTCCGCCGACGGCAAATTCATCGAGCATCGCCAATAAGCGCAGGCGCGCCTGTTCGCGGTCTTCGCCCCAGGCGATCAGCTTGCCGAGCATCGGGTCGTAGAACGGCGAAACGTCGTCGCCTTGCTCTACGCCGCTGTCCACCCGGCGGCCCGGGCCTGGTGCCGATTCGCGGTACAGCGCCAAGTGCCCGGTGGCCGGCAGGAAATCATTGGCGGGGTCTTCGGCATACAGGCGCACTTCAATCGCGTGACCGATCAGCGGCACCTGCTCTTGCGTGATCGGCAACGGCTCGCCCTGGGCAACACGGATCTGCCACGCCACCAGATCGAGGCCGGTAATCGCCTCGGTCACCGGGTGCTCCACCTGCAGCCGCGTGTTCATCTCCATAAAGAAAAACTCGCCGCGTGCGTCCAGCAAGAACTCCACCGTGCCCGCGCCGACATAACCGATGGCCTGGGCTGCGCGCACTGCGGCTTCGCCCATGGCTTTGCGCTGTTCAACACTCAAGCCCGGCGCTGGCGCCTCTTCCACGACTTTCTGATGGCGACGCTGAAT
The DNA here is from genome assembly GCF_900624995.1 of Pseudomonas antarctica. Lineage (GTDB taxonomy): Bacteria > Pseudomonadota > Gammaproteobacteria > Pseudomonadales > Pseudomonadaceae > Aquipseudomonas > Aquipseudomonas antarctica. The sequence continues at coordinate 19,491 of NZ_UYXQ01000039.1, read as the reverse complement.
CGAGCAGTCGCGCTCATTCAGGTACAGGCAGTGGCCGTGCTGGTCGGCAAATACCTGGATCTCGACATGGCGCGGCTTGAGCAGGTATTTCTCCACCAGCATCTGCCCATTGCCGAAGGACGACAGCGCCTCACGCTGGGCCGATGCCAAGGCCTCGGCCAGTTGGCTGACGTCCTCGACCACCTTCATGCCCTTGCCGCCACCGCCGGCCGTGGCCTTGAGCAGCACCGGGTAGCCGACTCGCTCACAGGCATCACGGAAGGTTTCCAGGTCCTGGGCTTCGCCGTGATAACCCGGCACCAGCGGTACTCCGGCTTTTTCCATCAGTGCCTTGGCCGCCGATTTGCTGCCCATGGCATCAATGGCCGAGGCGGGCGGGCCGAGAAACATCAGGCCTGCCGCTTCGATTGCCCGTGCGAAGCCTGCGTTTTCCGATAGAAAACCATAACCCGGATGTATCGCCTGGGCGCCACTGGCCTGGGCGGCGGCGATCAGCTTGTCGATTTGCAGGTAACTTTCAGTGGCCTTGCTGCCGCCCAAGTCGACACGAATGTCCGCTTCGCGGCTATGGCGCGCATCGCGGTCGATGGCGCTGTGCACGGCCACTGTGGTCAGGCCCATGGCCTTGGCGGTGCGCATTACGCGGCAGGCAATTTCGCCGCGGTTGGCCACGAGTACGGTGGTCAATGTGCTCATGAGCGTGGCTCCTGCGCTTGCCAGCTGGGCGGGCGTTTTTGCAGGAAAGATCGCAAGCCTTCCTGGCCCTCGGCGCTCACGCGAATCCGCGCGATGGCGTTTTCGCAATAGCGGCGCAGAGCCGGGGTGAGGGCGCCGTTGCCCACTTCGCGCAATAAGTCTTTACTGGCGCGCATCGCCGCAGGGCTGTTTTGCAACAGGTTGGCCACCCACTGTTCCACCTGTTGGTCCAGTTCACTGGCTGGGTAACTTTCTGCCAGCAAACCGATGTCCCGTGCCCGTTGGCCACCAAAGCGTTCGGCGGTCAGGGCATAACGGCGCGCCGCACGTTCGCCGATAGCCTGTACCACGAACGGGCTGATCACCGCCGGTGCCAGGCCAATACGTACTTCCGAGAGGCAGAACTGCGCGTCATCGGCCCCAATTGCCATGTCGCAGCAACTGATCAGGCCCAGCGCGCCGCCATAGGCGGCGCCTTGCACCACAGCCAGTGTCGGAATTTTCAGCTTGGCGAGGTTGTACATCAACTCTGCCAGCTCGCGGGCGTCGTCTAGGTTGGTGTGGTAGTCCAGCTCGGCGGATTGCTGCATCCACGCCAAGTCGGCACCGGCACTGAAATGCTTGCCGCGCCCGCGCAGCACCAGGAAACGCAGGGCTGGGTCGCCCTGCACGTGATCGAGGGCGATGATCAGTTCGCGGATCATTTCGGCGTTGAACGCGTTGTTCTTGGCTTCTCGACTGAGCCACAGCGTGGCAAAGCCACGGCTATCGGTGGCCAGTTCGAGGGTGTTGAAATCGCTCATGGGTGCAGCTCCATTTACATGCGGAACACGCCGAAGCGGCTCGGCTCGATGGGGGCGTTCAGCGAAGCGGACAAGGCCAGCGCCAGCACATCACGGGTTTGCAGTGGGTCGATGACGCCGTCATCCCACAAGCGCGCGCTGGAATAGTAGGGGTGGCCCTGGGTTTCATACTGGTCGAGGATCGGCTGCTTGATCGCGGCTTCCTCCTCGGCGCTGAAGCCCACCCCGGCACGCTCGGCTTGTTCACGCTTGACCTGCACCAGCACGCCGGCCGCCTGTTCGGCGCCCATCACGCCAATGCGTGCGTTCGGCCACATCCACAAAAAACGCGGGTCGTAGGCGCGGCCGCACATGCCGTAGTTACCCGCACCAAAACTGCCGCCAATGATGACCGTGAATTTGGGCACCTTGGCGCAGGCCACGGCAGTTACCAGCTTGGCCCCGTGCTTGGCGATGCCACCGGCTTCGTACTTCTGGCCGACCATAAAACCGGTGATGTTCTGCAGGAACAGCAGGGGAATCCCGCGCTGGCAGGCCAGCTCGATAAAATGCGCGCCTTTTTGCGCGGCTTCAGCGAACAAGATCCCGTTATTCGCCAGGATCGCAATCGGGTAGCCGTGCAGATGGGCAAAACCACAGACCAAGGTGGTGCCAAACAGCGCCTTGAACTCATCGAACACTGAGCCGTCCACCAGCCGCGCGATCACTTCGCGCACATCAAATGGCTGCTTGGCGTCGGCTGGGATCACACCGTAGAGTTCTTCGCTGCTGTACAGCGGCGCCACCGGCGTACGGTGCCGCAACTCGCCCTGTTTGCGCCAGTTGAGGTTGGCCACACTGCGCCGGGCCAAGGCCAGCGCATGTTCATCGCTGTCGGCATAGTGGTCAGCCACACCGGAGATCTTGCAGTGCACGTCGGCACCGCCAAGGTCTTCGGCGCTGACCACTTCGCCGGTCGCCGCTTTGACCAGCGGTGGGCCGGCGAGAAAAATGGTGGCTTGCTGGCGCACCATGATCGCCTCGTCGGCCATGGCCGGCACATACGCGCCGCCCGCGGTGCACGAGCCCATCACTACGGCGATTTGCGGGATACCTTGGGCGCTCATATTTGCCTGGTTGAAGAAGATCCGTCCAAAGTGCTCGCGGTCAGGAAACACTTCATCTTGGCGCGGTAAGTTGGCGCCACCGGAATCGACCAGGTAGATGCATGGCAGGCGGTTCTGCTCAGCGATGGTCTGCGCACGCAGGTGTTTTTTCACCGTAAGCGGGTAGTACGAGCCGCCTTTGACCGTGGCGTCGTTGGCGACAATCATGCATTCGACGCCTTCGACTCGGCCGATCCCGGCGATCACACCCGCAGCGGGCACGTCTTCGCCATAGACCTGATGCGCGGCCAGTTGGCTGAGTTCGAGAAAGGGCGAGCCGGGATCAAGCAGGCGGTTGATTCGCTCGCGAGGCAGCAGTTTGCCGCGTGACGTGTGGCGTTCCTGAGCCTTGGCGCCGCCGCCTTGCTGCACGTGGGCGAGCAGGGTGTGCAGGGCGTCGACCTGTTGGCGCATCGCCGCGCTGTTGTCGGCAAATTCCGATGAACGCGGGTTGAGCTGGGTGTGCAAGGTGGCCATGGGCGTGCTCCTTCAGCGGGTTTCGTTGAAGAGTTCGCGACCGATCAGCATCCGCCGAATCTCACTGGTGCCAGCGCCAATTTCATACAGCTTGGCGTCACGCAGCAGGCGGCCGGCGGGGAATTCGTTGATGTAGCCGTTGCCGCCCAGAATCTGGATCGCGTCGAGGGCCATTTGCGTGGCGCGCTCGGAACTGAACAGGATCACCCCGGCCGCATCCTTGCGCGTGGTCTCACCGCGCTCGCAGGCCTGGGCCACCGCATAGAGGTAGGCGCGGCAGGCGTTGAGCTGGGTGTACATGTCGGCGACTTTGCCCTGGATCAGCTGGAATTCGCCGATGCTCTGGCCGAACTGCTTGCGGTCGTGGATGTACGGCACGATCAGGTCCATGCACGCCTGCATGATGCCGATCGGGCCGCCCGCCAGCACCACGCGCTCGTAGTCCAGGCCGCTCATCAGCACTTTCACGCCGCCATTCAACGCGCCGAGGATATTGTCTTCGGGCACTTCAACGTCATCGAAAAACAGCTCGCAGGTGTTGGAGCCACGCATGCCGAGCTTGTCGAACTTGGTGCTGCGGCTGAAGCCTTTCCAATCGCGCTCGACGATAAACGCGGTGATGCCGTGAGGGCCTTTTTCCAGGTCGGTCTTGGCGTAGATCACGTAGGTGTTGGCGTCGGGGCCGTTGGTGATCCAGGTCTTGCTGCCATTGAGCACGTAGTGGTCGCCGCGTTTGTCGGCGCGCAGTTTCATTGAGACCACGTCGGAGCCGGCATTCGGCTCGCTCATGGCGAGGGCGCCGATGTGTTCGCCGCTGATCAGCTTGGGCAGGTATTTGAGCTTCTGTTCGTGGCTGCCGTTGCGGTTGATCTGGTTGACGCACAGGTTGGAGTGGGCGCCGTAGGACAAGCCTACCGAGGCCGACCCACGGCTGATTTCCTCGATGGCTACCACATGGGCCAGGTAACCGAGGCCGGCGCCGCCGTACTCTTGCGGCACTGTAATGCCGAGCAAGCCCATGTCACCGAACTTGCGCCACATGTCAGCGGGAAACAGGTTGTCGCTGTCGATTTGGGCTGCGCGCGGGGCGATCTCCTTGGCCACAAATGACTGCACCTGGTCGCGCAGCATGTCGATGGTTTCACCGAGGGCGAAGTTCAGGGACGGGTAACTCATGGACAGGCACCTTAATGTGAGCTTTGTTGTTGTGTGGGGAGCGCGCCAGGGAAGGGCGCTCACCTTTACGTTAACGTAAGCTTGCGTTACGGCGCTGTCAATCGTAGTTTACGTTTACGTCAACCTACAAAAAAGACAACAGGGGTCGTTATGGATCAACCCAATCAGAGCTACAGCCGTGGCGCTCAGGACAAGACCTTGCTGGCGATGACCATTGGCCAGGCCTTCGATCACACCGTTGCGCAACATGCCGATGGCGAAGCCTTGGTGGTACGCCATCAGCAATGTCGCTACACCTGGCGGCAACTGGCCGCGACGGTTGATTTGCACGCCCGTGCGTTCCTGGCCCTGGGCATGCAAACCGGCGACCGCCTGGGCATCTGGGCGCCCAATTGCGCCGAGTGGTGCATCAGCCAGATCGCCAGCGCCAAGCTCGGCGTGATCCTGGTCAATATCAACCCGGCCTACCGCACCAGTGAATTGGATTACGTGCTCAAGCAATCCGGTTGCCAATGGCTGGTGTGCGCCGGGTCGTTCAAGGGCTCCGATTACCACGCGATATTGCAGGAACTGAGCCCCGACCTGCGTTCGATGATCAGCCTCGACCCCAGCCCGCCTGCGGAATTTTTGCCCTGGTCGCAGCTGGCGGCCCTCGGCAGCGGCGTCCCGCCCGAACAGCTGCACACCCGCCAGGCCAGCCTGCACTTCGATCAAGCCGTCAACATCCAGTACACCTCCGGCACCACCGGCTTCCCCAAGGGCGCCACCCTCAGCCACCACAACATCCTCAATAACGGCTACATGGTCGGCGAAAGCCTGGGCCTCACCGCGCAGGACCGCCTGGTGATCCCGGTGCCGCTGTATCACTGCTTCGGCATGGTCATGGGCAACCTCGGATGCATCACCCACGGCACCACCATGATCTACCCCAATGACGGCTTCGACCCGCTGCTGACGCTCACTGCCGTTGCCGAAGAGCGCGCCACGGGGCTTTACGGCGTACCGACAATGTTTATCGCGTTGCTCGATCACCCACGCCGGGGCGAGTGCGACCTGTCGACCCTGCGCACTGGCATCATGGCCGGCGCCACGTGCCCCATCGAGGTCATGCGCCGCGTCATCAGCGAGCTGCACATGGGCGAGGTACAGATCGCCTACGGCATGACCGAAACCAGCCCGGTGTCACTGCAGACTGGCGCCAATGACGATCTTGAGCGCCGTGTCACCACTGTCGGTCGCACCCAGCCGCAGTTGGAAAACAAGATCATCGACACCGACGGCAATACGGTTGCGCGCGGTGAAATAGGCGAGCTGTGCACCCGTGGCTACAGCGTGATGCTCGGCTACTGGAACAACCCCGAAGGCACCCGCGACGCCATCGACGACGCTGGCTGGATGCACACCGGCGATTTGGCGACCATGGATGAGCACGGCTACGTGTGCATCGCCGGGCGTAACAAAGACATGATTATTCGCGGGGGCGAAAACGTGTACCCGCGTGAGCTGGAAGAGTTTTTCTTCACTCACCCGGCGGTGGCCGATGTGCAGATCATCGGTATTCCGGATGCGCGTTACGGTGAAGAGATCGTCGCTTGGGTCAAGTTCCATCCCGGCCATGTGGCCAACGAACTAGAGCTGCAAACCTGGTGCAAGGGGCGCATTGCGCATTTCAAGACGCCCAAGCATTTCAAGTTCGTGGACGAGTTTCCGATGACGGTGACAGGCAAAATCCAGAAGTTTCGCATGCGTGAGATTTCGATTGAGGAGCTGCGCACGCAGCCCAACTGACCAAACCAATGTGGGAGCGAGAAAACCCTCTCCCACATGTTTATCAGTGCGATATCGCGATGTTCTGAAACGCAAAAAGCACAAAGGGGACCCGAAGGTCCCCTTTAATTTGTCGTTGCGTGCTCTTTTTTTATTATTGAGGGGCGGTCTATTGTTGTTTTTGGCAACCGTTGCCCTTTACCGCTGTTTTTGGCGACCCCCATCCGGGGTCAAGAGCAAACGTATTTTTTTGAGCGCTGACTTGCTTCTTCGTTAACGATCCAACCAGTGGCAGCTACCTGAGGTAGTTTTATTTTTCTCTAACCGGTTGCGGGTTTCGGCATGCCGTACCCTGCGAAGCACATCTTCTCCAAAAAAATCTGTTAGCTGCGTCTCTGCCGTGTTGTTTTTATTATGTCAGAGTCGTTTCGTCTTATTTTTATTAGGTTTGGCGCTTTTTATTCTTGTTATGCAATAGAGATAGCAGAAGCCGTGCCAACTTTTAAAAATCCTTTAAAATCAATAGCTTGATTTTTCTGTGGGCAATGACTTACGGCTAATCAGACAAAATATGTTCCCGTGTTACTCGTTAAGTCAGCGTGCGGTAACACATTGTCACAGCAATGCTACTCAACGGGCGTTACGCGCCTTGGCCACGCGTGAGCCGCTGGGCCGACCCAGCACGTGGCTGATTTGCTGGCCTGCGCGAATCAATTGCGCCAGGTCGATGCCGGTGTCGATACCCAGGCCATCGAGCAGGTACACCACATCCTCGGTGGCGACGTTACCGCTGGCGCCCTTGGCGTATGGGCAGCCGCCAAGGCCCGCGATAGAGCTGTCGAACACACTCACACCTTCGAGCAGGCTGGCGTAGATGTTCGCGATCGCCTGACCGTAAGTATCGTGGAAGTGCCCGGCCAGTTTGTCCCGTGGCACCTGCGCGCCGACCACCTCAAACAGCCGCCGCGTCGCGCCCGCCGTGCCCGTGCCGATGGTGTCGCCCAGGGAAACCTCATAGCAGCCCATCGCATACAACTCGCGCGCGACCGCCGCGACTTGTTCGGGGGCGATGTCACCTTCGTAAGGGCAACCCAACACACACGACACATAACCACGCACGCTGATGCCGTGCTGTTTGGCCGCCGCCATGATCGGTGCAAAACGCGCCAGGCTTTCGCTGATCGAGCAGTTGATATTGCGCTGGGAAAACGCCTCGGATGCGGCCGCAAACACGGCGACTTCTTTCACTCCGGCGGCCAAGGCATCTTCAAAACCACGCAGGTTCGGCGCCAGTGCGCCGTAGGTGACGCCGGGTTTGCGCTGTATGTGCGCAAACACCTCGGCCGAGCCGGCCATCTGCGGCACCCACTTGGGCGAGACAAAACTGCCGACTTCGATGTAGCTCAAGCCCGCGTGAGTGAGGGCATCCACCAACTGGACCTTGTCCGCCACGCTGATGGGCTGGGCTTCGTTCTGCAAGCCATCGCGTGGGCCGACTTCGACCAGGCGTACATGTGAGGGGAGGGGCATTGGCAGCTACCTTCTGGTTATTGGCCAACCTGGCTGATGGTTTGCGCCAGCGCCTGGGTGCAGCGCTCTTCGGCGGTGTCCAGTTCCAGCTTCATCTGTTCGATATCCAGTAGCTGTTGCTCAAGCTGCTCACGGCGCTCGGTAATCTTGGCGAGCATGCTGTTGAGCTGGATGTGGTTGCCGCTGGTGGGGTCGTAGAGCTCGATCAACTCGCGGCATTCGGCCAGGGAAAAACCGATGCGCTTGCCGCGCAGGATCAGCTTGAGGCTGACCTTGTCTCGCGCCGAGTAGATGCGCTCCTGGCCCCGACGTTCCGGGGCCAGCAGGCCTTGTTCTTCATAAAAACGAATGGCGCGGGTGGTGATGTCGAGCTCGCGGGCGAGGTCGGAGATGCTGTAGGTCGTGCTCATGGGGGCGCTCAAGAAGGTCTTGGCGCTAAGCTAAAGCCAGGTTGACGTTTACGTCAAGGTGGATTGCGCCATGGGCTGCTACGCAACCCAACACAGCTCAGGCTTGCTTGCCATCGAGCTTCTTCTCATGGGCCGTCACCTGCTGGCATAACTCGATCATCTGCTCACGCATCCAGCGGTTGGCCGGGTCCTGGTCGGTGCTTTCGTGCCAGTACAGGTGGGTTTCCACCGGCGGCACGTCGTTGACCGGCAGGTTGAACCAGTGCAGTTCATGGCGGCGGGCGAAGCGTTCAGGCACGGTCATCACCATGTCGGTCTGCTGCAAGACTTGCGAGGCCATCAGGTAATGCTGGGAGCGCAGGGCGATCTTGCGCTGGATGCCCATCTTGCCCAGGGCCAAGTCAACGTGGCCCAAGCCGTTGCGCCGGCTGGAGATATGGATATGCGTCAGCGACAGGTAGTCATCCAGCGTGAATGTGTCCTTGCCCGCCATCGGGTGGCCCTTGCGCATGGCGCACACGTAGCGGTCTTCCATCAGCTTGACGTGGCGCACTTGCGGGTCGGTGTTCAGCGGCGCGTCCACGGCAAAGTCCAGGCGCCCGGCGGCCAGTTCCTTGGTGGTTTCGCGGCGTTTGGACAGGAAGCTCTCGATCACCACAGTGGGCGCCAAGCGGCGCAGGCGCTGGAACAGCAGTGGCAAAATCACCGCCTCGGTGAGGTCGGTCATGCTGATGCGATAGGTCTTGGCCGCCTGTTGTGGGTTGAAAATCCGACTTTCCTGCACCGACACCCGCAGCAACGACAACGCATTGCGCACCGGGCCGATGATGTTCTGCGCCATGGGCGTGGGCACCATGCCTTGGGCGGTGCGCACGAACAGCGGGTCGTTGAAGGTCTCGCGCAAGCGCGCCAATGCGTTGGACACCGCCGGCTGGGTGATGCCGACGATCTGCCCGGCGCGGGTCAGGTTAGCTTCGGTGTAGATTGCGTCGAAGACAATAAAGAGGTTGAGGTCGACCTTGCTCAGATTCATTTCGTTGCGCTCTTATTGTTAGGTGTGCATACGCCGATCATATATCGGTGATGAATGTTAATACACGCCGAGAATAGGCTAGGTAAATTATCAGCGCTGTTCTAGCATCGATTGCATGACCTAAACAACCTCTCAGAGAAGGGAGCCGCTCATGGATTTCGCCTATTCGCCCAAGGTTCAGGAACTGCGTGAACGCGTCACCGCGTTCATGGATGCTTACGTTTACCCGGCCGAGCCGGTGTTCGAACGCCAGGTCAGCGAAGGCGATCGCTGGCAGCCAACTGCCGTCATGGAAGAGCTGAAAGCCCGTGCCAAAGCCGAAGGCCTGTGGAACCTGTTCCTGCCCGAATCCGAACTGGGCGCCGGCCTGACCAACCTTGAGTACGCGCCGCTGGCCGAAATCATGGGCCGCTCCTTGTTGGGCCCGGAGCCGTTCAATTGCTCCGCACCCGACACCGGCAACATGGAAGTGCTGGTGCGCTACGCCAATGAAGAGCAGAAACAACGCTGGCTGGAGCCGCTGCTGCGCGGCGAGATCCGCTCGGCGTTCGCCATGACCGAACCGGACGTCGCGTCCTCGGATGCCACCAACATGGCCGCCCGCGCCGAGCGCCAGGGCGACGAGTGGGTGATCACCGGCAAAAAGTGGTGGACCTCCGGCGCCTGCGACCCGCGCTGCAAGATCCTGATCTTCATGGGCCTGAGCAACCCGGATGCACCGCGTCACCAGCAGCACTCGATGATTCTGGTGCCGGTGGATGCCCCTGGCGTGAAAGTCGTGCGCCCACTGCCGGTATTCGGCTACGACGACGCGCCCCATGGCCACGCCGAAGTGCTGTTCGACAACGTGCGCGTGCCCTACGAAAACGTCTTGCTCGGTGAAGGTCGCGGCTTTGAAATTGCCCAGGGTCGCCTCGGCCCTGGCCGTATCCACCACTGCATGCGCTCCGTTGGCATGGCCGAGCGCGCGCTGGAACTGATGTGCAAACGCTCCGTCAGCCGTACCGCGTTCGGCAAACCATTGGCACGCCTGGGTGGCAATATCGACAAGATCGCCGACTCACGGATGGAGATCGACATGGCGCGCCTGCTGACGCTGAAGGCGGCGTACATGATGGATACCGTCGGTAACAAAGTCGCGAAAAGCGAAATCGCCCAGATCAAGGTAGTGGCGCCGAACGTGGCGTTGAAGGTGATCGACCGCGCGATCCAGATTCATGGCGGCGCCGGGGTTTCCAACGACTTCCCGCTGGCCTACATGTATGCCATGCAACGCACCTTGCGCCTGGCCGACGGCCCGGATGAAGTGCACCGTGCGGCGATCGGCAAGTTTGAGATCGGCAAGTATGTGCCTAAAGAACTGATGCGCGGCGGGCAGTAAGACCGAGTTGTCCCCATCGCGGGCAAGCCCGGCTCCCACCGTTGCCCGTGTTCTCCAGAACAACTCGGTCAACGGTGGGAGCCGGGCTTGCCCGCGATGAGGCCAGTGTTTACACCACACAACCTTGGGGTCAATACACCCAAACCTCCACCCGCCGATTCTTGATCCGCCCCTCATCCGCTGTATTCGCCGCCACCGGCATCTGCGCACCCAACCCTCGTATATCACGCAGCACCACGCCGCTCTTGACCAGTTCACGCCGCACCGCCATCGCCCGCAACTTCGACAGCAGCGCCGCTCGCTGCGGATCACTCTTGGCATCGCCAAACCCCACCAGCGTCACCTGCCTGTCGAGCTTGCCGTGGCTGCTTATATACGCCACCACCCGTTGCAGATCCAGGCGCGCCTTGTTGTCCAGACTGGCACTGCCTTCCTCGAAACGAAAGTTCACGGTCAAACGCTGGGCGTCACGGGCGATGGCTTGATAGTCCTCGGGCATCGATGCGCGCGGTTCCACGGCAATCGCTTGCACGTGCTGCGCGATAAACCCATTGGCGGCCACAACCGCCTGGCCCTTGCTGCTCTGAGTAAAATCGACCAATGCCTTGGCCCACGGATTTCGATTCGACGGCGGCAGGTAGAAGTACAACCGCCGTGACAGCGGGTAGTCTTCGGTGGCAATCAGGCGGGTCAACGGCAGCATGGGTTGCGAGTCGCCGTCGACAATCGCCACGGCCTTGGCCTGGCGCACATACGGCAGGCCGATAAAACCAATGCCTTGAGGGTCATGGCTGACCGCGTCAGACAAGGCTTCGCTGGATTCGAAACGTTTGGCGGCGCCTGCAAGTGGCTTGTTGCGCAGGCGTAGCACCAGCTCCTTGAAGGTGTCATAGGTGCCGGATTGATCATCGCGCGCATATAAATGAATGGCGCCGCCGCGCCCCCCCAGTGCCTCCCAGGTGCTGACCTCACCGTTGAAAATCTGCGCCAACTGCTCGGTGTTCAACGTGTCCAGCGGGTTGCTCGGGTTGAGGATGATGGCCAAGCCGTCGATGGCGATGACCTGTTCGGCCTCAGGGCTTTTCAGGTCGCCTTGGGCTTCAAGGTCTACCAGTTCGCTGTCCTTGATCGGGCGGGACGCCGCCGCGAGGTCGGCGCTGGCTTTTTTCAGCGCAGTAAAGCCGGTGCTGGAACCGTGGGCAGCCACCTCGATAGTCACCGATTTGCCCTGGCGCGTCTTGCCGATCACCCGCTGTTCATTGGCGCCGTCGCCAGGCTCGCTGTGCACCGCCTGCAAGCCCTGGTGCTCCATCAGGCCCTTAACCAGTGCCGGCCCGAGCGTCGCGCCAATGGTGTTGGATCCCTGGATACGCAATGCCGGGCCTTGATCGGGAATGGGCAGGGGAGCAGCCACCGCGCAGAGGGGCAGGGTCAACAGGAACAGAACGCGCAGCATCATGCTGGCACCTTCTTAAGCCAAAGGGAGTGCCGGGAGATTAAGTCAGTTGGATTTCAACAATATGACTGACACTCAATCGATCAAAATGTGGAAGGGCGCAAGCCCCCTGCCACATTTGACCGCGTACAGTCCGTACGTGTCAGCTCAACTCAAGCCAGATCGGCGCATGGTCCGACGGTTTCTCCAAACCGCGCAACCCGTAATCCACACCCGCGTCCTTCACGCGTGACAGCAAGCCATTCGACGCCATGATCACATCGATGCGCAGCCCCCGCTTGGGCTCATCTTCGAACCCCCGGCTGCGGTAATCAAACCAGCTGAAGCGGTCGGCGACGTCCGGGTTGAGGTGACGGAAACTGTCCACCAGGCCCCAGTTTTTCAGGCGTGCCATCCACTCGCGTTCTTCCGGCAGGAAGCTGCACTTGCCGGTTTTCAACCAGCGCTTGGCGTTGTCGGCGCCGATGCCGATGTCGCAGTCTTCGGGGGAAATGTTCACGTCCCCCATCACCACCAGCGGCTGGTCATTGCTGAACTGGCTTTCCAGCAAGTGCTGCAAATCTTCGTAGAAGCGCTGCTTGGCTGGGAACTTGGTCGGGTGGTCGCGGCTTTCGCCTTGTGGGAAATAGCCGTTCATGATGGTCACGGGGTGGCCGTTCTCATCGGCGAAGGTGCCCCAGATAAAGCGGCGCTGGGCGTCTTCTTCATCACTGGCAAAACCTTTGTGCACGCTCAGCGCTTCTTTGCGCGAGAGCAGGGCCACGCCGTAGTGGCCTTTTTGCCCGTGGAAGTACACGTGATAGCCCAAGGCCTGCACTTCGGCCAACGGGAACTGGTCATCGTGAACCTTGGTTTCCTGCAAGCCGATTACGTCGGGTTGATGCTTTTCAATCAGCGCCGCCAGCTGATGAGGTCGGGCGCGCAGCCCGTTGATATTGAAGGAGACGATTTTCATGGTCGGCAGTCCAGTCTGGCAAAAGGGCGATGCTAGCCGACAAGTCAGGCGGGGGCCAGCGTGGCGGTAGTGCGGATGCACTGCTAATGTCTGGGAACGACTCGCGCCGTACAAGTTCGTACCCATAAGAACGCCATCTTTTTTGAATGGTGCCCAGGGAGATTGACCGTATGCCTGACACTTCGACTGCCAATGCCGAAATACGCCTGCTCAACAGCGGCTATTCGCGCGAGGCGCGTTCCATGTTGTACCAGGCCTATCGGCATGAGCCCACCTTCGCCTACATCTTCGAAGCTGAACGGCCGGGCTATGAACAGCGGGTTCGCGCCACCGTGCGCGAACTGGTCAAGCAGCATTTTTTTCAGAAACTGCCCGCCATCGGCCTGTTCGTCAACGACCGGCTGATAGGTATCGCCCTGATCGCGCCACCGCAGCGGCGTTTGGGCATCACCGAGAGCTGGGCCTGGCAATTGCGCATGTGGCTGAGCACCGGTGTCCGTGGTACTCGGCGCTATCTGGAATACCATCATGCGGTGCTGGCCTGCCTGCCGAACGAGTCGGTGCACATGCTGCCGTTATTGGGTATTCACCCGCAATTTCAGGGCAAGCATTACGGTGAGCAGTTGCTGGAGGCCGTGCACAACTGGTGCGCCGACGACCCGCATTCGTCGGGCGTCGTGCTTGATACCGGTAATTCACGTTACCTGGATTTCTACAAACGCCAGGGCTATGAGGAAATCGGCGAAGTGGCCGTCGGGCCCATCCTGGAGCATGTATTTTTCCATCCCAATCCCCAAACGTTACATGCTGCAACGGCTTAGACAGAATTATTCAGACAATTGCGGGTTCAAAGTGCCTCCCAAGCTCGTGTAGCATCCGCGCCTATGAAGTTTCCAGGAAGATTTACCAGCGGCTTGATTCTGCTGTTCACAAGCTGCGGCGCATTGGCGCAAAGCGAGTTGGACGTGCGGATCAAGCCATCAAACGACGCGTTGAAAGCCAACATTGAAGGCTATATCGGCGGGGTTGGCGATCGTGACGAAGAAGCCTTGCAGCGCTTCAGCCGTGGTGCTGAAGAGCAGGCGCGCAAGGCTGCCCAGGCGCTAGGCTTCTATCAACCGCAGATATCCAGTGATGTGAGGGGCGGTAAGAACCCGCGTCTGACCCTCATCATTGACCCCGGCGAACCGGTGCATTTGCGCAACGTGACCATTCGGGTTGACGGCCAGGCCGCGAGCCTGAAGTCCTTTCGCGTGCCCGTCAGCGACGACCTCAAATCCGGCGCCGTGCTTAACCACGGCCATTATGAAGACGCCAAGCGCCTGATCCAGAACCAGGCCTCGCGCTACGGCTTTTTCAGTGGGCGCTTCACCCGCCAAAAACTCTCGGTAGACCCTCGTGCGGGCGTCGCCGATATCGAACTCATTTATGACAGCGGCCCGCGCTACACCATGGGCAAGGTCAGCTTTGCCGGCGATACGCCGTTCGATGAAGACCTGCTGCAACGCATGGTGCCGTTCAAAAGCGGGGCTCCTTACGACTCCGAACTGATCGCCGAACTCAACCAGAACCTGCAGTCGAGCGGCTTTTTCGAGGCCGTGCGCGTCGACGCCACCCCAGCGGCCTCGGCCGACGATGTGATCCCGGTGGCGGTGCAACTCGAAACCCGCAAGCCGCGCACCATGGGCCTGGGTCTGGGTTACTCGACCGACGTCGGCCCGCGCGGCAAAGCCAACTGGACCCGCCACTGGGTCAACCCGCAGGGTCACAGCTATGGCTGGGAAGCCGAACTGTCGGCGCCACGGCAAAACGTCGGCCTGTGGTACGACATTCCCCTGGACCCACCGCTGACCGACAAACTGCGCTTCGCCGGTGGCTACCAGAATGAAGAAATCGCCAACACCGACACCCTGAGTAAACTGCTGACCCTTGGCCCCGAATGGCACAGTAAATTGCCTAGCGGCTGGACCCGGGTGATCTCGCTGAAGTACCAACGCGAAGAATATCGCCTGGGCAATGACTCGGGCCTGAGTAACCTGCTGATGCCAGGGGTCAATTATTCCTACCTGCGCAGCGACAACCGCATCGATCCGCACAATGGCTACCGGCTGATGTTCGACGCCAAGGTCGCCAAGGAAGGTCTCGGTTCCGATACCAACCTGCTTTACGGCACCGCCACGATCAAAGGCTTGACCACCGTGTGGGATAACCATCGCTTCCTGGGCCGTGCGCAGTTCGGCGGCAGCGCCACCAATGGCTACAAGTCGGTGCCACCGTCGCTGCGCTTCTTTGCCGGTGGTGACCAAAGTGTGCGCGGGTACGAGTACCAGACGTTGTCTCCCGAAAACGACCGCGGTGACCGCATCGGCGGCCGCTATATGGTGGCCCTGAGCGCCGAGTATCAATATTCCATCGCTGAAAAATGGCGGATTGCGACCTTTATCGACCAAGGCAACTCCTTCAACACCCTGGAAATGCCCAGCCTGAAAACCGGCGTGGGCGTTGGCGTGCGTTGGGTGTCGCCGGTGGGGCCGATTCGCCTTGACCTGGCCCATGCCCTCGAAGATCCGGGCGGTATTCGTTTGCACTTTTCCATGGGGCCTGAGCTGTGATGCGTGGTTTGAAAATAGCGGGGCTGGCCATTGTGGCGGTCCTCGCCTTGGTGTTGTTGGCGCTGTGGACAGTGCTGGGCACTCAAGCAGGCAGCCGCTGGGCCTTGGGCCAGGTGCCGGGGTTGACGGTCGAGAATTTTCAGGGCCGCCTGGGCGGTCAGTGGAGCGCCGACCATCTGTTGTGGCAGCAAGACACCCGTCGGGTCGAGCTCAATGCACCGAAGTTCGACTGGTCGCCGGGTTGCTTGCTGCGCATGACCCTGTGTATCAACAGGCTGGATGTGGAGCAGGTCAGCCTGCAATTGCCACCCAGTACCGAAGAGAGCAGCAGTGGGCCGATCCAACTGCCGGATTTGAACTTGCCTGTGGCCATCCAGCTAGGTGACATTCGCGTCGGCAGCCTGCTGTTTAATGGCAGCGAAGAACTCAAGGGCCTGCAACTGGCGGCGCACTGGACGGCTGCTGGTATGCAGATCGACTCGGTGCATTTGCAGCGTGATGACCTGGTGCTGGACCTGGCCGGCTTGCTGCAACCCACTGGCAACTGGCCATTGAGTGTCACCGGCAACCTGAGCCTGCCGTATGCGCCCGGCGGCGTGCCGTGGAAAGTCGCCCTGAAGATCGACGGCGATTTGCTCAAGACCCTCAAGCTCGACGCCGACAGCAGTGGCTACCTGCCCGCCAAACTCAGCGGCGAGCTGCAGCCGTTGGTGGAGAACCTGCCTGCGCAATTGCACATCAGTGCAGACGGCTTCAAACCCAGCGCCGATTTACCCGACACCCTGCAACTCAATCAACTGGACCTCACCGCCAAAGGCGACCTGAGCAGCGGTTATCAACTGCTGGGCAAGGCCGTACTGCCAGCGGAAAAAGGCCCGGTGGACTTGCTGCTGCAAGGCAAAGTGGATGCCAAGGGCGCACAGATCGCCGGCCTGGACTTGACTGCCGGCGACAAACAAAGCCTCAAGCTCAGCGCCAATCTGGACTGGCAACAAGGCTTCAGTGCCGACGCCAAGATCGACTGGCTGGATTTCCCCTGGCACCGCCTCTACCCGCTGATCGACGAGCCGCAGGTCGCATTGCGCACCTTTAATGGCGAAGTCTCCTACAAGGACGGCAACTACCTCGGCAACCTCAAGGCCGACCTTGACGGCCCGGCCGGCACGTTCAATGTGGTCACCCCGTTCAGTGGCGACCTCAAGCAAGTCTTCCTGCCTGAGCTTAAATTGGCGGCGGGCCAGGGCAAGGCCGAAGGTCATCTGAATCTGCAATTTGCCGACGGCATTGCTTGGGATACCGCGCTTGACCTGTCCGCGTTGAACCCGGCGTACTGGGTCGCTGAGTTGCCGGGCACCTTGGCCGGACAGTTGCGCAGCAAGGGCGAGTTCAAAAATGAACAGCTCAAGCTGAATGCCGACCTCGACCTCAAGGGCCGTTTGCGTGGCCAAACCGCCGTGCTGGCGGCCAAGGCTGAAGGCGCGGGCGAGCAATGGACGTTGGCCAATCTGGATATTCGCCTGGGTGACAACCGCATCAACGGCAGCGGCAGCTTGCAGCAGCGCCTGGCTGGGCAGATCGACATCAAGTTGGCGCGCCTCGCCCAGTTGTGGCCGCAATTGCGTGGGCAAATCAATGGGCGGGTCGATGTCGCCGGTACCTTGCAGGCGCCGCAAGGCAAGCTCGACCTCAAGGGCCAGCAACTTGCGTTTGCCGATAACCATCTGCAAAGCCTCAACCTCGGCGCCACGCTCGACAACGCCCAACGCGCGAAGATCGACCTCAAGGGCAGCGGCATCCAAGCCGGTGAGACCCAGGTCGGCACCCTGACCGCCAGCGCCCAGGGCGATATCAGGAGCCAGAAAGTCCAGTTGGACCTGGCTGGCCCCTTGGTCAAGCTGGCCCTGGCCTTGGACGGCAATCTCGACAAAGGCAACTGGCGCGGGCGCCTGGCCAGCGGTGATGTACAAGCCGGCGGCCAGGACTGGAAACTGCAAGCCCCGGCAAGAATCGAGCGTTTGGCCGACGGCAAGCTGACCTTTGCCGCACACTGCTGGGTCTCCGGCCCTGCAAGCCTGTGCGGTGAAGACCAGCGCCTGATGCCAGAGCCCAAGTTGCGCTACCACCTCAAGCAATTCCCCATCGACAGTCTGGCGGCCTTTTTGCCTAAAGATTTCGCCTGGCAGGGTAAGCTCAATGCCGATGTTCAACTCGACCTGCCCGCCAGTGGCCCCAAAGGCGTGGTCGCGGTGGATGCCAGTGGTGGCACCTTGCGCGTCAAGGACAAGGACCAGTGGCTGGACTTCCCCTATGACACCCTGAAGCTGGAAACCACCCTTAATCCCAAGCGCATTGACACCCAGCTGAATTTCCGAGGTGGCAAGCTTGGCGAGTTGCTGTTGCAGGCACAGATCAACCCGTTGCCAAAGAACAAGCCGATCACCGGTACTTTCAGCCTCAACGGCCTGGACCTCGCCGTGGCGCGGCCGTTTGTGCCGATGGTGGAAAAACTCACCGGCAGGCTTAACGGTAATGGCCGCATCGCTGGTGGCCTGCTGGCGCCGCAGGTCAACGGCAGCGTGAACCTGATCGGCGGCGAAGTCTCCGGGCCTGAATTGCCGATCAGCCTTGAAGGCTTGAATGTACAGGCGTTGATTGCCGGCGAAAGCGTGCAGTTGAATGGCGCCTGGCACAGTGGCAAGGCCGGGCAGGGCAGCCTAAAAGGGCAGATCGACTGGGGCCAGGCGCTGGTGGTGGACTTGAGTCTGCAGGGCACGCAACTGCCGGTCACGGTAGAGCCTTATGCGACGCTGGAAGTGGCACCCGACCTGAAAATCAGCCTTAAAAATGACAAGTTGGCGATTGCCGGCAAAGTGCACATCCCGCGGGGCGATATCACCGTGCGTGAATTGCCGCCGTCGACGGTCAAGGTGTCGGATGACACGGTGATCGTCGGCAGTCAGACCGAGGAGGGCAAGCCGCCGATGGCCATGGCCATGGATATCGACGTGGTGGTAGGTGAAGACCAGCTCAACTTCGCAGGCTTTGGCCTTACCGCCAAGGTGCAGGGCCAGGTGCATATCGGCGATAACATGGACACCCGTGGCGAGTTGTGGCTCAACGACGGCCGCTACCGCGCCTACGGGCAGCGGCTCAACGTGCGCCGTGCGCGTTTGTTGTTCGCAGGGCCCTTGGATCAACCGTTCCTGGATATCGAAGCCACTCGCGTCGTCACTGAACCGTCCAGGACGGTGACAGCGGGTATTCGCCTGAGCGGCAGCGCTGAGCAGCCGACCACGCAGATCTTCTCCGAGCCAGCCATGCCCCAGGAGGATGCGTTGTCGTACCTGGTGCTGGGGCGTTCGCGTAATAACACCGGTGAAGACAACAACATGCTCGCCGAAGCCGCCTTGGGCCTGGGCTTGATGGGCAGCGCCGGGGTGACCTCGGATATCGCCACTAAGCTGGGCATCCAGGACTTCGACCTCGACACCCAGGGCTCCGGCAATAACACCTCGGTGGTGGCCAGCGGCAAGATCACCGAGAAACTCAGCCTGCGTTATGGGGTTGGGGTGTTTGAGCCAGCCAGTACCATTGCCTTGCGCTACCTGTTGAGCAAGAAGGTATACCTCGAAGTCGCGAGTGGCGTGGCGAGTTCGCTGGATATCTTCTACAAGCGGGATTTCTAAACCCTTGCGCCGTAAAAATGTGGGGGCTGGCTTGCCTGCGATGGGCATGGGTATCTACGCAACTCGGGGTTAGGTAGATATGGGTACATATCCGTTGCTGCGGTAACGGCTTCGTAGGGTTCCGCTCTTACAGCGGCTCACTTTTGGAAAGACCCAAAAGTAAGCAAAAGGTCTTTGCCCCACCACTCGGTGCCTCGCCTAGGTTCGGCCATCGTGGTTAACGGGGCGCTTCAGATCAAGATCAAGATCAAAAGCAAGAGCACGGCGGCCTAGTAGCCGACCTGAGTGGTTGAAGCAAAAGCAAGGCAGAAGCAGAGCAGAAGTAGAGCACCACCCTATCTAGCTGATGTAATGAAGTCCCACA
>NZ_UYXQ01000038.1 GCF_900624995.1 Pseudomonas antarctica | reverse complement strand
GTTTTTAGGGGGGGCCTAAGATAAAAAGCAGAACAAAAGCAAGAGCACGGCGGCCTGACAGCCGACCTGATATTTGAAACTGAACTCAATCTAATGTGGGAGCGGGCTTGCTCGCGAAGGCGGTGTGTCAGTCAGCTCATGTGTAACTGACCCACCGCCTTCGCGAGCAAGCCCGCTCCCACATTGGGATCTCATTACATCAGCTAGATAGGGTGGTGCTCTGCTTCTGCTCTGCTTCTGCTCTGCTTCTGCCTTGCTTTTGCGTCTACCACTCAGGTCGGCTACTAGGCCGCCGTGCTCTTGCTTTTGATCTTGATCTTGATCTGAGGCGCCCCGTTAACCACGATGGCCGAGCCTAAGCGAGGCACCAAGTGGTGGGGCAAAGCGTTTTTTGGTTACTTTTTTAGGCGTTTGTAAAAAAGTGACTCGCTGTAAGAGCGAAACCCTAAGCCGCCGTTACCGCAGCAACGGATATGTACTCAAACCAATTCAAGGCTTGAGCGCTTTCTTCGGATAAATGTCATACCGGCTCGACTTCCCATCCAACGCATGGCTCGGCTTGGGCCCCTCAATGCACGGCGCCTTGCGCGGGCGCTTGACCACCACACGGTGGCTGGCCAAGGCCAGGGCAGCGGCGAGCAAGGCCGGTGCATCCGGATCGTCGCCCACCAGTGGCCGGAACAGGCGCATTTCCTTCTTCACCAGTGCGGTTTTCTCACGGTGGGGAAACATCGGGTCCAGGTAGATCACCTGTGGCGGCTCGCCTTCCCAATTGAGCATCACATCGATGGAGTTGCCCTTTAGCAACTTCATGCGCGCCACAATCGGTGCCACTTCAACGTCATCCGCGCCGCGAGCCAGGCCGTCCTCGAGCAAAGCGCCGATCAGCGGCTGACGCTCGATCAGGCTCATCTCGCAACCCAGGCTAGCTAGTACAAACGCATCCTTACCCAAACCCGCCGTGGCATCCAGCACCCGTGGACGCACGCCTTGAGCAACCCCCACAGCCTTGGCGATCATCTGCCCACTGCCGCCACCGTACAAACGCCGGTGCGCCGCGCCCCCCTCGACAAAATCCACACGCACCGGCCCCGGCGCGTCAGGCCCGAGCTGTTGCAGCCGTAGGCCGTGCTCGCCGACTTGCAGGGAAAAGTCCGCCTCCTCCAGCTGCAAAGGCAGGCCAAGCTGCGAAGCCCATTGCTCGGCACGCGCCTTAAAACCTTCGGCCAAGGCCTCGACCCGAATGCGGCTGGCCGCTGGTTGTTCGCTCATCAATCGCTACGCTCAAAAATATTAAGGATCGGCAAACAGCGGCCGATAAAAACAACAGTCAGGTATTTTGCCAGAGCTGAGCGTCGACCGAGAAAAATGTCAGACATTCTTCCCCTAACTATCGGTGTACTGCCGACCCACAACCACTACGGCCTGCGCAATACTCAAGCGCTGGCCGGGGTGAGTCATGTGTGGCAGGACTTCTTCGCCCGTGCGCTGGCCGAACAGCTCGGCGATACGCCGGACGCGCTCGCCGCCAAAGCACCGGCACCGAGAGATCCAGCGGTAGAACCCAGCGAAGGCGCCGACCTGCTGTCGCAGATCCTCACCCAACGTGAGTGCGACGTAAAAGACACCGAGATCGCCCCGCCAGAGCCGCTGTTCCTGCCTATCGCCGAACTTGAAACCGAGTTGCTGCCACCACCTCCCGTGCCGTTTGCGGCAGAAGAAATCGTCGCCCAACAGCGCCAGCAGAATTTCGAAAACGGTTGGGTACGCCCGATTGTAGTGAACGCCGGTCAACCGCTGCCAGAGCCAGGTCCGGCCCCGGAACCCAAGCCGCTGCACTTGCCGATCGCCGAGTTCGAACTGGACTTGCTGCCACCGCCCGCCACGCCGTACCCGACCGAAGACCTGCTAGCGCAACAGAAAGCGCTGGACTTCGATTACCACTGGGCGCGCCCTCTGATCCTCAACAACCTGCGCCTGGCCGCCTAAGCCTCAGCGACACACCCACCAGCGGCCCATGTCCAGATGGAAATGATTGCGATGGGCGGCGTTGTAGTCCGGGCTCAACACCACGTTGAAATCCTCGCAGGCACTGTCACGTACCTGTCGCAAAAAACGCGCACTGTCGCCCTCCCCCGGCCAATCCTTGAGCACACTGACGCTGCGCCCATCCGCCAGGCGAAAGCCGGCGATATCCAGGGCATTCGCCGAGGCGTGCTGACTGAGTCGCCCGTCTGCGCGGTTGTACATATTGCGGCAGGCAAAGCTGCCTAAGTGATCGACCCGCGCCACCGCCTGGCCAAACACCGCCTGGGCCGCCGGTTGCAGGCTGTGGCGCTCGAACAGGGCAAAGGCGACGGCCAACGGGCAACTGGCGAGAAAGCTGCTGCTCAGGGCTACGTCGGCGCCTTGCACGCGCAAGATATTGCGCAGTGGGCACGCGGCGTCGGCGGGGCTATCGGCCTGATGGCTAACGCGCAAACCAGAGGTTTTCAGCACCTCGTCGCACAGCGCCGGGTCGTCCTGCAACCGGCCGAGCTTGAAGCGCGTGAGCACATTCGGGCTGGCACGCACATCCAGCGGTGCCCAGGGGTTCCATTCAGCCGGCAACGGCACCCAGCCACGCCAAACGCCCAGCGACAACACACCCGCTAGCACCAGCAGCGCCCCGATCACTCTGAAAAAGCGCACGGCTCAGCCCTTGAAGAATTGGTTGGCCTGGCTGAACGGCATCTTGCGGTCAGTGAAGGTAAACGTGCCCAACTCATACACTTCCTGCGCGGCGCGGTAAAACTCGCCATACGCCGCCAGCGCCATAGCCGAGCCGACACTGATGCGCCGCACGCCCATCTCGCTCAACTGCGCGACGCTGAGGTTCAGGCCGCCGGACATCAACACATTCACCGGTTTGGGCGCGACGGCTTTGACCACCGCCAGCACTTCTTCGGCGCTGCGTAGCGCAGGGGCATACAACACGTCGGCACCGGCCTCGGCGTAGGCCTGCAAGCGGCGGATGGTGTCAGGCAAATCCAGGCGGCCATGCAGGAGGTTTTCCGCGCGCGCCGTCAAGGTGAACGGAAATGGCAGGCTGCGGGCGGCGGCAACCGCCGCTTCTACGCGCTCTACAGACAAATCGAAAGGGTAGATGGGGTCGACAGCGATGCCTGTGGCGTCTTCGATGGAGCCACCGACGATCCCCGAGGCCGCCGCACGCAGGATGGTCTGGGCACAGCCCTCTGGGGTATCGCTGAAGCCGTTTTCCAGGTCAGCCGCCACCGGCAGCGCGGTCGCGCGAACGATGGCTGACGCATTGCTCAACGTATCCGCAAGCGACAACGCCCCTTCCGCATCCGGCCGTCCCAGGCTGAAGGCATAGCCCGCGCTGGTGGTCGCCAGGGCTTCAAAGCCGAGGCTGGCTAGCATGATGGCCGAACCGGCATCCCACGGGTTGGGCATCACGAAGGCGCGATCACGCTCGTGCAAGGCTTTGAAGGTTTCGGCGCGAAGGGTTTGGGCATCCATGTCTGACTCCTGGCGGAAAAAGGAGCCTTAGAGTAACCCCAGTTGCTGGGCAGCGGGTTCTCGATGCAAGGTTGGCAACGGTGGCAGGCCCGGCAAACGCGCCATCAGTTTTTCATGAAAGCGCAGCGCTAGTTGCGCGGCCAGGCGGTTATCCGAGGTGTGCAGGAACACGTACGGTGTACGCCCTTCCTCGATCCAACCGGCGATTTTTTCCACCCACGGCACCAGGAACGGGTCATTGGCCTCAAGCTGCGGATGACCAATGAACCGCACCTGGGGAAACAGCGTCAGTGCAGCTGGACGTGGTGGCACCTTGGGCTTTTTCGATTGGGCGTGGAGCACAGCGGCTGAGGTTGAGGTGCAACTGAACAGCGCACGCGGGTCCAGACAGATGCGCTCGACACCCCGGTCGCGCAGCAGGCGGTTGAGCATCCGCTCGGCATCGCCCCTGGCGAAGAACTCCGGGTGGCGTACTTCCACCGCCAGCGGGCGCTCCAGGCCATCAATAAAACCTGCCAGTTCGCCGAGGCGCTGCGGCGAAAAGCTCGCCGACAGTTGTAGCCACAATGGCGAAACACGCTCACCCAGCGGGCTCATCAAGCCGACAAAACTTTGCGCCGCCGGCAACTGCTCGCGCAAGTCGCCAGCGTGGCTGATGTCGCCGGGAAACTTCGCGGTGAAGCGAAAATCCTCAGGCATGATTTCGGCCCAGCGCTGCACGGTGGCGGCCGAGGGCCGGGCATAAAATGTGGTGTTGCCTTCAACGGCGTTGAAAACTTGGGAATACAGCGCGAGGTAGTCGCCGGAGCGCGCATCGGCCGGGTACAGGTACTAGCGCCAGGCGTTCTCACTCCAGGACGGGCAACCGATAAAGTAAGGCAGACGCATCAGATATGGATATCGAGACCCAGCACTTCCATATCCCATTCGACAAAACCGGCGGTGGTCAGGTAGCTGGCCAGGGCGGTGGCGACGCTTTTGCTCATGGAGCGGGGGAAGACCATGTCTTGCTGACGGGCAGGAAGACCGCTGGTACGGGCGCCACCGGACGCTTGGGCGCTGGAATGGGCATTGGCATGCGACTCGGACTGGACCTCGATGAAGTCCGGCGAATCCTCGACAGAATCGTCTACCGTCACGTTCGCCTTACGCGGCTTACGCTTGAGGGGATAGGACTGTGAGGAAAAGCCGTCTATGCGCATACATGCAGACTCGATATCAATGATGGCAATTTAGCGGCACTTTCCGTAGTGCGCAAATGCTCTGGTGATAACTAGAACACATAATTTGTAAAAGGTTTAAAAACAGGGGCTAATTCTGACGATTGGCGAATTTTGCCCTACATCGTCGTCATTTTTGACGTCAAATAATCCCGCGTTCAGCCTTGGTTTGAGCGACTTTATCGCGCAGATAAACCGGCGCTGCCTGATCGGCAGGAATCGCCTCGCCGCGTTCAAAAGCGAAGCGTGCCAAGGTCAGTAAGTCTTGCGCATGAGGCAACATCGCAGCGTCCTGGCCAGCCAGTTGCACACCGATGCGCTCGCCATAGCCCCAGCCAGTACCAGCACCGAACCAGTCTGCGCCGGCATCATCTGGCAATACAGAAGACTCCGGCGACTGCACCGCTTCCACGCCCACCAAGCGCATCTCGCCAGCCGTCTCGCGGTAGCAACCCCAATAGACTTCGTCCATGCGTGCATCGATGGCCGCCGCGACTTGTGAGGCACCGTGCTCACGCAGCGCACGCTGAGCCAGCACTGCCAGGTTGGAAACCGGCAACACCGGACGCTCCAGCGCAAAGGCCAAGCCCTGCACCACACCGATGGCAATACGCACACCGGTAAACGCACCGGGGCCACGGCCGAAGGCAATGGCGTCCACGGCAGACAGCGTGGTGCCCGCGTCTTCAAGCAGCTGCTTGATCATCGGTAACAGCTTCTGCGCATGCAGGCGCGGGATCACCTCGTAGTGGCTCGTTACCTTGCCATCGTGCAGCAAGGCAACGGAGCAAGCTTCAGTCGCGGTGTCCAGGGCCAGCAGGGTGCTCATGGGTGTAGGTGTCCAAGTCGAAAAAAGTGCGCCAGTATAAACAACAACGGCCCGCAAGCGGGCCGTTGTAGGTGAAGCTGATCGCTGAATCAGCTTAAAGCATGCAACACCTTGGCGGTGATGGCTTCAACCGAGCCCACGCCTTCGATGTGGCTGTACTTCGGCTTGCCGTTCGCAGCAGACAACTTCTGGTAGAAATCCACCAGTGGCTTGGTCTGAGAGTGATAAACCGACAGGCGATGACGCACGGTTTCCTCTGTATCGTCTTTACGCTGCACCAGGTCTTCGCCGGTGACATCGTCTTTGCCTGCCACTTTAGGCGGGTTGTAGGCGATGTGGTACACGCGGCCCGAGGCTTCGTGAACGCGACGGCCAGCGATGCGCTGGACGATTTCTTCATCTTCAACCGCGATTTCAACCACCGCGTCAAGCTCTACGCCGGCCTTCACCAGAGCTTCAGCCTGGGGAATGGTGCGTGGGAAACCGTCGAACAGGAAGCCGTTCTTGCAGTCTTCCTGGCTGATGCGTTCCTTGACCAGGTTGATGATCAGGTCATCGGAAACCAGGCCGCCGCTGTCCATCACGCTTTTGGCGATCAGGCCCAGCTCGGTGCCGGCCTTGACGGCAGCGCGCAGCATGTCACCGGTGGAGATTTGTGGAATGCCGAATTTTTCAGTGATGAACTTTGCCTGAGTACCTTTAC
This sequence comes from Pseudomonas antarctica, assembly GCF_900624995.1. Classification (GTDB taxonomy): domain Bacteria; phylum Pseudomonadota; class Gammaproteobacteria; order Pseudomonadales; family Pseudomonadaceae; genus Aquipseudomonas; species Aquipseudomonas antarctica. The sequence goes on along the minus strand of NZ_UYXQ01000038.1, from coordinate 27,269 downwards.
CGGCCCCGGGAGCTCCCAGCAGAATGACGCGCATCGATGTGCTCCTCAATTTTTTATAGAGATGACGCTCGGATTCGCCGCGTGGGGCCAATCTCGTAAAAATGTGGGTCTAGGCCGATGAAACGGCCAAAGGCTGATCAAGATACACAGCGGGCCCTATCCATACAAGCCGCCGAAAGTCGCAGGAACCCACGCCCGGCATGCGTCACAGGTCGGGTGCGCCTGAGTGCAACCCTGCCCTGCAAACGCCGACCGCCCTTTCGCAGCGGTCGTCCTGGTTTATCTGCAAGCCGTTGAGAACACGCAAGAAACCTTAACCGGTGTTGCGCAAACCAGCGGCAATCCCGGCCACAGACACCAGCAGCGCCTGTTCCAGAGGGCTGTCTTGTGCCGCTTCCTGCTGACGCGAGCGTGCCAGCAACTCGGCCTGCAGCAAGTGCAAAGGGTCAAGGTAGGTGTTGCGCAGGCGGATGAACTCAAGTGTGTCTGGGCTATGGCCCAGCAGTTGCGACTGGCCAGTCAGGCCAAGCACCACGCTGCACGCCTGCGACAATAGGTCGCGTAAGTGCGCACCCAATGCCAGCAGGTCCGGCTGCACCAGACGTTCGTCATACAAGCGCGCGATGTCGGCATCGGCCTTGGCCAGCACCATTTCCAGCATATCGATGCGGGTGCGAAAGAACGGCCACTGCTCGCGCATCTGCCCCAGCAGCTCGCCTTCGCCGCGCTGCAAGGCCTTGCTCAATGCCGCTTCCCAGCCGAGCCATGCGGGTAGCATCAGACGGGTTTGGGTCCAACCGAAGATCCATGGGATCGCGCGCAAACTTTCAATACCTCCCGCACGGCGCTTGGCCGGGCGACTGCCCAACGGCAAGCGCCCGAGCTCCTGCTCTGGGGTGGATTGACGGAAGTACTCGACGAACTGCGGGTTTTCCCGCACCACGGCGCGATAGGCGCTGACACCGTCTGCCGCCAATTCGTCCATCAAATGGCGCCAGGCGGGCTCAGGTGGCGGCGGCGGCAACAGCGTGGCTTCTAGAACGGCGGCCAGGTAAAGGTTGAGGTTCTGCTCGGCGATGTCCGGCAGACCAAACTTGAAGCGGATCATCTCGCCCTGTTCGGTCGTACGGAAACGCCCCGCCACCGAACCCGGCGGTTGTGACAGGATCGCCGCGTGTGCCGGGCCGCCGCCACGGCCGACGGTACCGCCACGACCGTGGAACAACAGCAATTCCACTTGTTGTTCACGGCAGATATCCACCAAACGTTCCTGCGCCCGGTACTGAGCCCACGCGGCGGCGGTGGTGCCGGCGTCTTTGGCTGAGTCCGAGTAGCCAATCATGACTTCCTGCGGGCCCTGCAACCGTGTGCGATAGCCTGGCAATTGCAGCAAGGTTTCCATCACCGGCCCGGCGTTATCCAGGTCGGCCAGGGTTTCGAACAGCGGCACCACCCGCATCGGCCGTTGCACGCCCGACTCTTTAAGCAGCAGTTGCACCGCCAGCACGTCGGAGGCGGCACCCGCCATCGAGATGACATACGAACCAAGCGAGGCGGCTGGCGCGGCGGCGATTTCCTTGCAGGTGTTCAACACCTCGGCAGTCTCTGCCGACGGTTTGAAGTAGCCCGGCAGCAGCGGTCGACGATTGGCCAGCTCCTTGCTGAGGAAACTGATGCGCGCCTCTTCGTCCCAGTCTTCGTAGCGACCCAGGCCCAGGTAATCGGTGATTTCGGTCATGGCCGATGAATGTCGGCTGGAATCCTGGCGCACATCCAGGCGCACCAGGAACAAGCCGAAGGTCACGGCGCGGCGCAGGCAATCGAGCAGCGGGCCATCGGCGATCACGCCCATGCCGCACTCGTGCAGCGACTGGTAGCACAGCTCCAGCGGGTCCAGCAGGTCGCGGTTGTTCTGCAATACGTCAACCGGCGCCGGGGTGCTGGCGGTCAGCGAGGTGTGCGCCCATTGACGCGTAGCACGCAGGCGTTCACGCAATTGCTTGAGCAAGGCGCGATAAGGCTCGACGCTGTCGCCGACCTTGGCTTGCAACGCCGGGCTGGCCTGCTGCATCGACAGCTCGGAGGCCAAGTGGTCGATGTCGCGCACATACAAATCGGCCGCCATCCAGCGTGCCAGCAGCAGCACTTCACGTGTGACCGGCGCGGTGACATTCGGGTTGCCGTCACGGTCACCGCCCATCCACGAAGCAAAGCGAATCGGCGCCGCTTCCAAGGGCAAATGCAGGCCAGTCGCAGCGTGTAAAGCCTGGTCGGCCTTACGCAAATAATTGGGGATGGCATGCCAAAGCGAATGCTCAATGACCGCAAAGCCCCATTTAGCTTCGTCGACCGGCGTGGGGCGCACGCGGCGGATTTCTTCGGTGTGCCAGGCTTCGGCGATCAACCGTTGCAGGCGTGCGCGGATCTGTTCGCGCTCGGCCGTGGTGAGGTCGCGGTGATCCTGCAGCGCCAACTGCGCCGCAATCGCATCGTATTTCTGGATCAGGGTGCGGCGCGCCACTTCGGTCGGGTGGGCGGTGAGGACCAGTTCGATCTCCAACCGCGCCAACTGGCGGGCCAGGGATTCGTTGCTGTGACCTTCGCTTTGCAGGCGGGCCAGCAACTCCGGCAATACGCGAGATTCGAACGGCGCCGGTTGTGACTCATCGCGCCGGTGGATCAACTGGTACTGCTCGGCGATGTTGGCCAGGTTGAGGAACTGGTTGAAAGCCCTCGCCACCGGCAGCAACTCGCCTTCCTGCAATTGGTTCAAGCTGGCGCTGAGCTCCTCACCGGCGGCTTGCTCGGCTACTGCGCCGCGCCGGTCGGCCTTGGCGCCTTTGCGGATCTGCTCGATCTTGGCGAGAAAATCATCGCCGTATTGCTCTCGAATGGTGTTGCCCAACAGCTCACCCAGCAGGTGAACATCCTCACGCAAGCGTGCATCGATATCACTCATCAACCAATCTCCAGCCAGAAATCCGGGACGCGCAGGTGTTCCAGAGTGCCGCCCGCATCGGTTTCTGACAAGACACTTTAAACCTTGTGACGTGCAGCTAGTCTCAACTGTGAGTCACCGCGTTATCCACGCAGCTGACTGGACACTCATCACCGCCTGCCATCGCGGGCTTACTGAGGTTGCCATGAAAATCCGAGAACTGGCCCAGCATTGGGAAGAGAACGCCAAGGGTCGCTTGACCAAAACCGAGTACGCGATTCATCTGGACGTAGAGTCCGCCGCGCGACTGGCCGCGATCGCCGAGATGTACCCCAAGCGCCACCCCGAAGAACTGCTCGGCGAACTGATCGGCGCCGCCCTCGAAGAGCTGGAAGCCAGCTTCCCTTACATCAAGGGCCAGCATGTAATCGCCACCGATGAAGAGGGTGATCCCCTTTATGAAGACGTCGGCCCTACGCCACGCTTTCTGACGCTGTCACGCCGCTATCTGCATGATTTGTCGGTAAGCGCTGACGAACAGAAGCACTGATAAACATCCACCAGAATTGATCCAGCCCAAGTATTCCGGGCCTCTTAGAGGCCCGGAATACCCCTGCGTGTGGCAAAAGTTCCAACTTTTGAACACTGACCACTCAGTCAGATATTTTTTTAGGCAAATCGCCATCTTCTCTGAACTTTTGAAAAAAGCCTCCGGTCACAGCCAGTAAGCCATCACTTGGAACGGCCGTTTGAAAGGGGCTTTCGAGCTTTACCGCCGGGGCCGAAACCGTTGACCAGTGACATGGATTTTGATGTTTTTCAGGAGTTACCTAATGGAGTTGAAGACGATGAAGACCAGCACTGCCAAATCCTCGTTTAACCACCTGCGCGGGCTGAAATTGGCCGCGCTGGCAATCGGCACCAGCTTCGTTCTGGCGGGCTGCGCCGGCAACCCTCCGACCGAGCAGTACGCTGTGACCCAATCTGCGGTGAACAGCGCGGTCAGCGCCGGCGGCACCGAGTACGCAGCGGTTGAAATGAAGTCGGCTCAGGACAAGCTCAAAGAAGCCGAAATCGCCATGCATGACAAGAACTACGATAAGGCTCGCCAACTGGCTGAGCAGGCAGAATGGGACGCTCGCGTCGCTGAGCGCAAATCTCAGGCCGCCAAAGCCGAACAGGCTGTGAAGGACTCCCAGAAAGCTGTTCAGGAGCTGCGTCAGGAAGGTATGCGCCCAGCTGTTATGAAACAGCAATAAGCCGCCGCCTCTGACTGCATTGCACCCGAAATCGAATTGAAAGGACGACACGACTATGCGTAAACAACTGATGATCCCTGCCCTGCTGGCGATGAGCGTTGCCTTGGCGGCTTGCTCCACCCCGCCGAACGCGAACCTGGAAAACGCACGGACCAACTTCTCGGCCCTGCAAACCAACCCACAAGCGACCAAGCTTGCGGCGCTGGAAACCAAGGACGCCAGCGAATGGCTGGACAAGGCTGACAAGGCCTACCGCGATAAGGAAGACGAGAAGAAGGTCGACCAACTGGCCTACCTGACCAACCAGCGCGTTGAAGTGGCGAAAGACACCATCTCGCTGCGCGAATCCGAAGCCAAGCTGAAAAATGCCGGCGACGAACGTGCCCGCGCCCTGCTGGACGCCCGTGACGCGCAAATCAAGCAACTGCAAAACAGCTTGAACGCCAAGCAGACCGATCGCGGCACCTTGGTGACGTTCGGTGACGTGCTGTTCGCCACCAATAAGTCCGACCTCAAATCCAGCGGCCTGGTCAACATCACCAAGCTGGCGCAGTTCCTGCGCGATAACCCAGACCGTAAAGTGATCGTCGAAGGCTACACCGACAGCACCGGCTCGGACTCGTACAACCAGAGCCTGTCCGAGCGTCGTGCGGCTTCCGTACAGCGTGCACTGGCTCAACAAGGCGTGGACATCTCGCGCATCGTGACCCAGGGTTACGGCAAGGAATACCCGGTTGCTGATAACGGCAGCGTCTCGGGCCGAGCCATGAACCGCCGCGTTGAAGTGACCATCTCCAACGACAACCAGCCAGTCAAGCCACGTTCTTCCGTCGCTAACTGATTGATTGAAGCTGAATAAAAAACCCACCTTATGGTGGGTTTTTTTTATCTATCAAACGTCGACTTTGCGGCTGCTGTCGTCGGCAGGCATCATGGCCTCCATGCCTTGGCGACCCGCCATCATTTTCTCAAGCTTCTCTGCATCCATCTGGCCTTCTGAACCCTCAGAGCCGCCGCCCTGAGCACCGCCTGCTGCCTTCGACAACATGTCCATGAGCATTTTCATCGGGTCTTGTTTCTCTTGCTTCTGCGCACCTTGCTCGTCGCCCTGGCCCAGCTGTGCTGCGCCCTGAGCCATTTCCAACATCTTACTTATCGCGCCAATTCCGCCAATCATCATCACACTCCAGAGTCGTTATACGTAAGTTAACTATCAGCAACACTGACAAGTCATTCAGTGGCGTCTTACGCAATACGGTTCCAGATATTTCCGTAATCGGGCGAATTGAACTACTCCTGCAGTTGTGGCGTCTCCTGGCCCATGCAACGGACGGCTTGCTTCTTGTTGTTCACCAGCACACCGCTCAAGCCTTTCTGTTCGGTATCAAACATGACCAGCACACCATCGACGCATTGCGCCACTTGCGCAGCTGGGGTCAGGGCGATTTTGTAGTCCTCTCCCGGGACAGTTTTGAGCATGGTGAAATCGCTGAGCAGCAACGCATCTTCCGGTTTGGCGAAGTGCAGGTAGCCGTAGAACCACAGGCAACCGACGGTGCCGATGATAGTGCCGATGCCAGTGAGGATCAGCGGGATCATGTTGCGTTCTTCGCTCATTGCGGGCTCTCTGATGAATCAACTTTAGGGTTCGGGTAGTTGGGGATTTCCCCCAGGCGACGCAGACCGTTGAAGTGCTGCGGATCGTCCAGATAACGCAGCATCACGGTTTGCCAGGTCTTGTCGGCAAACGTCTGCACATGCCCGCCGCGGGTCAGTTGCAGCACCCTTGGCGGCGGTGCCGCCTGGTACAGGCGGATGCCATTGGCCAGCGGCACAATCGGGTCATCCAAACTATGAAACAGCAACTTCGGCACGCCGGTCAGTTGCGCCATGGCGTTGATCGCACTGTCACCGTCAGGCACCAGCCAGGACAAGGGCACTTGAAACGGCCATGTTAACCAGGAGGTACTGAGTGCGAATTGTCCTACGTCACGATAACTGGCGGGCACACCGTCCAGTATCAACGCCTTGAGCCGGGGCTGACGCTCCGGGTGCGCCGCCAGGTAATGCACCGCCAGCGAGCCGCCCAGGCTTTGGCCCAACACAATCAGCGGTTGGCCTTGGGTTTCGGGGGCTTTGTCGAGCCAGCTGAACGCCGCATCGATGTCCTGATAGACCGCCGGCAACGACGGCTTGCCTTCCGACAGGCCATAGCCGCGATAGTCCAACAGCAGCACTTGATAACCCTGCTCCGGCAACCACCCACTGCCACCCAGGTGCCAGGCCAGATTGCCGCCGTTGCCATGCAGATGCAGCACCGTGCCTTTGATTGGCACGCCGGGCTTGGCCGGCAGCCACCAGGCGTGAAGTTTTACCCCGTCGGCGGTGGTGAGCGTGACGTCGCGGTACTGCAGGTGGGCTTTATCCGGCGTGAATGGCAGGCCGGGTTCGGGGTAGAACAGCAGCGCGCTGCAGCCGTTCAATGTGAGTAGCAGGCAAAGAATGCCGAGGATTCTCATCCGTTGAAGCCTCGCGATTTGGCCGCAATCTGCAGCCTTGTGGAGATCCAAATGTGGGAGCGGGCTTGCTCGCGAAGGCGGCGTGTCAGTCGATACATGTGTGGCTGATGTACCGCTTTCGCGAGCAAGCCCGCTGCCACATTTTTTAATCGGTTTCGTCAGTTAAATTGCCTAAAGGATATTCGAGTAATCCGCTTCGATCCGATCCAGGCTCAAGTGGTTGAGGAAGTTGGAGAAGCACATCCACGCCGCCAGCGCGTTCATGTCGCGGAACTGTTCGGGCAGGTACTTGGGCGGCACCACCAGGCCTTCATCCACCAATTGGCGCAGGGTACGCATGTCTTCCAGGGTGGTCTTGCCGCAGAACAGCAGCGGCACTTGTTCCAGTTTGCCTTTGCGCACGGCCAGTTGGATGTAGTTATAGACCATGATAAAGCCCTTGAGGTAGGACAAATCCTTGGTGAATGGCAGACCGGTCGGCGTTGAACCACGGAAAACCCGGCTGGCATTGCCGTAGCTTTCGGCCATTTCAAAGCCTTGCTCGCGGAAAAACTCGAACACCTGCAAGAAGTCGGCGCCCTCCTCGACCATATGGATAGCGCGGGTGCGGTTGGTCAGCTTGCGCAGGCGGCTCGGGTAGGAGGCGAAGGTGATGATCTCCATCAGAATCGCCAGGCCTTCCTGGGTCACGGTCGACGACGGCGGGCCCTTGGACAGGAAGGTGCAGATCGGCTGGTTCTGGCCATTGAGCGTGGTGCCGACGTGCACCAGGCCTTCATGCACTTCCAGCGCGCGCACATCGCGGTCGTTGAACATCGCGTCGGCGCGGATCTTGATGTAGTCGGCGCCCGCCGCCGCGTCCGCGACAATTCCGTCGGACTCGAACACGCGGATGGTTTCTTCCGCCTCGCCAAACACCTTGTTCAGACGGGTTTGCAACAAGGCTACGGCGTCTTTGGCGGTGAGGGTCTTGGCTTCGTCTTTGAGGTCGCCACGGCCGTCGATGTTGTTCAGGTAGTCAGAGAGCATCAGGCCGAGGTCAGCCAGCGTCGGGTCGCCGGCGTGGAACGCATCGGAGGCGGCGCCGTAGAGTTCCTGGGAGATCAGGCCGAAGTCTTCAGTGCCGCGCGCTTCGAGCATGCGCACCACCATGCGGTATTCCTTGCACATGCGCCGCATGATCTGCCCGACCGGGTTGAACTGGCCAAGCTGGCGAGTGATATCACGCTCGATGTTCTGGAATTCCAGCTTCACCGCACTGGAATCGAACGACAGTGGCCGATTCAGATAGTAGTCGCGGTCTACCGCCGGCATTTCCTTGCCCTTGGCCTTGAGGAATCCCTGGCGAATGTTCTCGTCCCACTTTACGGCGTCGAGGACGCGAATCGGTGTTTGCGCCAGCACAATGCGATCAGACAAGGTGCGTATCGTCTGCTGGTAATCGTCCACCTGGTGCTTCCTCTTTAAACGTTATTTGCCCGCGCGCTGGTAGCGCACGGCTTCAACGAACACATCGGCATTGGCCGGGTCATCCAGGTAGGCAAACACCTGGTCCATGGGGCTGTCGACCAGCACGCCGGCGCCTTCGACGCTGTCCACTGTGCTGGCGTGTAACAGCTGTTGGCCGATGGCTTGATGGATCTGCTCGAGGTCGAGGTTGTAGACCACCAATTCAGGCTTTTTGTCGCCCTCGGTTTCAAAGTCGAAGCCAGCGAGAATGAAATGCCCACCAAGTTTGTCGGGCAGCGGCGCCGACAAATACCAACGGTTGCCATGGCGCGAGACGCTAAACAAGTACTCATCACGCTGGCCCGGCTTGGCTTTAGGGTAGCTCACGGCTCTATAGCGGTGCTCACCCGCGCGGGTGATCTGCAGGTTAAGCGGTTCGCCCCAGGCATTCTTGCTCGACCAGTGGCCGAGCAAGGCATCCGGCGCTGATTCGCGCGCCGGCAGCGGGTCCTTGAAGGTCACCAGGCAGCCGCTGAGCAATAGGAACGACAAGGCGATTAGCGCGACACGCCAGGCTTTCATCAGATATCCCCCCGGTGTCAGACCGAGGCCAACACCAAATGCATGTAACGCTTGAGGATCTCAAGCATCTCTTCACCGGTCAGAGGCTCCGGGCCGCCAAGCAGGCCCTGATATTCCATCCGACTGATAATCGCCGTCAACACTTTGGCATCCTGTTGCGGCTCGCGAGACCCCAATACCTGGAAAAACTGCCCCGTGCCCTGCAGCAGAATTTGTTGGTGTGAGCGCACAAGTTCGGCCAGGCGCGGGTTGAGCAAGGCTTCCTGGCGAAAGGCCTGTTCGGCCATCAGGTGTTCGCGACGGTTGGTCAGTTGGCGCAGCACGTAGTCGGCGGTGAGCCGCGCAATGTCATCGGCCAATTGCGAACGCGACTGCGGGCTGCCATCGCCATAGGCGACCATCTCACGCAGCAGGCCTTCGTTGCGTACCCACAGCTTGCCCATGAAGGCAGCGCTGCGTTCGACGTATTGGGCGAAGGTATCGGTGAGCAGGTCATCGATATCCTTGAAGTAGTAAGTGGTGGCCGACAACGGCACGCCGGCCTCTGCCGCCACCGCGCGATGGCGCACACCACGCACGCCATCACGCACCACGATGCGCATGGCTGCATCAAGAATGTCTTGCCGGCGCTGCTCGCTGCCTCGGCGGCTGGCCTTGCGGCCCTGGTACTGGACGCTTTCAGCCACGGCAGCAGCAATGCCGGCGGCACCTTCTTGAGCCATTACGCGGTTCACGACAGATCTTCCTTTTACACCGATAAATGATCGTTCCCACGCTCTGCATGGGAATGCCGTCTGGTTGTGACGCAGAGCGTCACGGGATGCGTTCCCACGCAGAACGTGGAACGATCACCGATTACCTGGCGCCGTTCTCTTGACGGCTGAATACACCACATAAAAAAGCCGCCTTATAAAAGGCGGCTTCGGGTTTCGCTACGGTTACGCTTGTGGCCGCATGTGCGGGAACAAGATCACGTCGCGGATCGACGGCGAGTTGGTCAACAGCATCACCAGGCGGTCGATGCCGATACCTTCACCGGCCGTCGGCGGCATGCCGTATTCCAGGGCGCGGACGAAGTCAGCGTCGTAGTGCATGGCTTCGTCGTCGCCGGCGTCCTTGTCGGCCACCTGGGCCATGAAGCGCTCGGCCTGGTCTTGCGCATCGTTAAGCTCGGAGTAGGCGTTGGCGATTTCGCGCCCGCCAATAAACAGCTCGAAACGGTCGGTGACGTTCGGGTTCTCATCGTTGCGACGCGCCAGCGGCGACACTTCGAACGGGTACTGGGTAATGAAGTGCGGCTGTTCCAGCTTGTGCTCCACCAGTTCTTCGAAAATCATCACCTGCAGTTTGCCCAGGCCTTCGAAACCCAGCACCTTGGCGCCGGCTTTCTTGGCGATGGCGCGGGCCTTGTCGATGTCGGTCAGGTCGTCAGCGCTCAGCTCAGGGTTGTACTTGAGGATCGAATCGAACACCGACAGACGCACGAACGGCTCGCCGAAGTGGAACACCTTATCGCCGTACGGCACGTCGGTGCTGCCCAGCACCAACTGCGCCAGCTCGCGGAACAGCTCTTCGGTCAGGTCCATGTTGTCTTCGTAGTCGGCGTAAGCCTGGTAGAACTCCAACATGGTGAATTCTGGGTTGTGACGGGTCGAAACGCCTTCGTTACGGAAGTTGCGGTTGATCTCGAACACTTTCTCAAACCCGCCAACAACAAGACGCTTGAGGTACAGCTCAGGCGCGATACGCAGGAACATTTCCAGGTCCAGCGCATTGTGGTGGGTTTCAAATGGCTTGGCTGCGGCACCACCCGGGATGGTTTGCAGCATCGGGGTTTCCACTTCCAGGAAGTCACGCTGCATCAGGAAGCTGCGGATGTGCGCGATAACCTGCGAACGCACACGGAAGGTCTGACGCACCTCTTCGTTGACGATCAGGTCAACATAGCGCTGGCGATAGCGCTGTTCGGTGTCGGTCAGGCCGTGGTGCTTGTCCGGCAGCGGGCGCAGCGACTTGGTCAGCAGGCGCACGCTGGTCATTTCAACGTACAGGTCGCCCTTGCCGGAACGCGCCAGGGTGCCTTCAGCGGCAATGATGTCGCCCATGTCCCAGGTTTTCACCGAGGCCAGGGTTTCTTCGGACAGGGTTTTACGGTTGACGTAAACCTGAATGCGACCGGTCATGTCCTGGATCACCATGAACGAGCCACGGTTGAGCATGATGCGACCTGCCACCTTGACCGGGATTGCAGCCTCTGCCAGCTCTTCCTTGGTCTTGTCCGCGTACTGTTTCTGCAAGGCATCGCAGTAGTTGTCACGGCGGAAATCGTTCGGGAAGGCATTGCCCTTGGCGCGCTCGGCAGCAAGCTTTTCCTTGCGCAGGGCGATCAGGGAGTTTTCTTCCTGTTGCAGGGCTTGCAGGTCGAGTTGTTGGTCGCTCATGTCTTTTGAAATTCCATCACAGGTTCGTTGCCCCCACCGGAGGCAGGGGACTTAAGGTCTTGGCTTACGGTTTAAAGCCCCGATTTCAGGCTGGCTTCCAGGTATTCGTCGATATCACCGTCGAGCACCTTGTCGCAGTCGCTGCGTTCGATGTTAGTGCGCAGATCCTTGATCCGCGACGCATCAAGCACATACGAACGGATCTGGTGACCCCAGCCGATATCCGACTTGGTGTCTTCCAGCGCCTGGGAAGCGGCGTTGCGCTTCTGCATTTCCTGCTCGTACAACTTGGCCCGCAGCATTTTCATGGCGGTGTCCTTGTTCGCGTGCTGGGAACGTTCGTTCTGGCAGCTGACCACGGTGTTGGTCGGTACGTGGGTGATACGTACGGCCGAGTCGGTGGTGTTTACGTGCTGGCCACCGGCACCGGAGGAGCGGTAGGTGTCAATCCGCAAGTCGGCCGGGTTGATCTCGATTTCCACTTTGTCGTCGATCTCCGGGGAGACGAACACAGCGCAGAACGAGGTGTGGCGACGGTTGCCGGAGTCGAACGGGCTCTTGCGCACCAGGCGATGCACGCCAATCTCGGTACGCAGCCAGCCAAAGGCGTATTCGCCCTTGATGTGCACGGTCGCGCCTTTGATACCGGCGACTTCACCGGCCGACAGTTCCATGATGGTGGCGTCGAAACCGCGCTTGTCAGCCCAACGCAGGTACATGCGCAACAGAATGTTGGCCCAGTCCTGGGCCTCGGTGCCGCCGGAACCGGCCTGGATATCCAGGTAGGCGTTGTTCGGGTCCATTTCGTGGCTGAACATGCGGCGGAATTCAAGCTTGGCGAGGTTTTCCTCAAGACGGGCCAGCTCGGCGATGACATCGCCCACTGCGCCTTCGTCGTTTTCTTCGACGGCCATGTCCAGCAGGTCGCGGCAATCGCCCAGACCGGTGTTCAATTCGTCGAGGGTGTCGACGATCTGTGCCAGCGCAGCGCGCTCGCGGCCCAGTTCCTGGGCGTATTCAGGTTTGTTCCAGACAGCCGGATCTTCAAGCTCGCGATTGACTTCGGTCAGACGCTCATGCTTTTGATCGTAGTCAAAGATACCCCCGAATAGTTTCGGAGCGCTCGGACAGGTCCTTGATGGTGTTAAGGATCGGGTTGATTTCCATGGCGGGCAGCACTCGTTGGCGAACTTTTGAAAGCCGAAGAGTATAACGACAAAGCGCCGGGAACGGCAGCCCGCTTGGCGAAAAGGCAGGTTTGTACGCTATCTCTGGCACTACGCTCTCTGGGAAACAATGAAGATCCAAATATGGGAGCGGGCTTGCTCGCTCCCACAGGGGGATCAGCGTCGTTGCGGGTTACTCGATACCCACCTGATTACGCCCATTATGCTTAGCCGTATACAACCCTTTATCCGCCGCCATGATCAGTAGTCGGCAATCGCTGCTCTGCTGCGGCGTCATCGTCGACAACCCAATGCTGATGGTCAGGCACGCGCCTTCTGCCGGGGCAATATGCGGGATTTTCAGCGCCGCCACCGCCAGGCGCAGCTTTTCCGCCACCAGCCGAGCACCACCCGGCGAGGTATTGGGCAACACCAGCGCAAACTCTTCACCGCCGTAACGCGCCGGCAAATCCGAAGGACGACTGCTGGCTTCGCGGATGCTCGCAGCGACTTTACGCAGCGCTTCGTCGCCCTCGACATGGCCAAAACTATCGTTGTAGGTCTTGAAGAAGTCCACATCGATCATCAGCAACGACAGTTGGGTCTGGTCGCGCATGGCACGGCGCCATTCCAGTTCCAGGTATTCGTCGAAGTGGCGGCGGTTGGACAACCCGGTAAGACCGTCGGAGTTCATCAACCGCTGCAGCACCAGGTTGGTGTCGAGCAGTTGCTGCTGGCTGACCCGCAACGCACGATACGCCGCATCCCGCTGCAACAGCGTCATGTAAGAGCGAGAGTGATAGCGAATGCGCGCGACCAGCTCGATGTTGTCCGGCAGCTTGACCAGGTAATCATTGGCCCCGGCTGAAAACGCCGCGCTCTTGATCAGAGGGTCTTCCTTGGTCGAAAGCACGATGATCGGAATATTCGCCGTAGCCGGATGATTGCGGTATTCGCGCACCAGCGTCAGGCCGTCGAGCCCCGGCATGACCAAGTCTTGCAGGATCACCGTCGGTTTGATGCGAATCGCTTGGGCAATGGCCTGATGTGGGTCGGCGCAGAAATGGAAGTCGATATTTTCTTCATGGGCCAGGCCACGCCGTACGGCTTCGCCGATCATGGCCTGGTCGTCGACCAGCAACACCATGGCAGCATTTTCGTCGGTCTTGATGTCGTCGATCTGTAAATCATTCATGTGAAGTCACCTGAATTACTGCCTGCAAGCCGGCACCGCGAGAGGTTTTGATCATTTTTCAAACACCTCCAGCAATCGGGGCGCAATCCTGTCCAGTGGGCGAATTTCAACAGCAGCATCAATCGCCGCCGCCGCTTTGGGCATGCCATACACCGCCGAGCTATGCTGATCCTGGGCGATGGTCAAATATCCTTGTTCACGCAGCAATTTGAGCCCCTGGGCACCGTCGCGCCCCATGCCGGTCAGCAATACGCCGACAGCGTCGCCGTTCCAATGGCTGGCGACGCTTTCAAAAAACACATCGATAGAAGGCCGGTAGATCTCGTTCACAGGCTCTGCGGTATAGGCTAGCGTGCCATTTTTCAACAGGCGAATATGGTGGTTGGTGCCGGCCAGCAGAACCACGCCACTTTGTGGCGGCTCGCCCTCGCGCGCCAGGCGTACCGGTAGGCCGGACGCACTGCTCAGCCACTCGGCCATGCCGGCGGCGAACACCTGGTCCACATGCTGGACCAATACGATCGCCGCAGGAAAATCCCATGGTAGCCCCTTGAGCAGGGTTTCCAGGGCGGCCGGGCCGCCTGCCGACGAGCCAATCACCACCAGGCTTTGGCGCTTGCCCGTGGCACGCTGGGGCGCAGTCTCGGTACGTACCCGACTGCCACGCTGGCCGACCAGCCAGCCAATATTAAGGATTTTGCGCAGCAACGGCGCCGCCGCATCCTTGGCATTGCCCACCCCCAGCGCCGGTGTATCGACCACGTCCAGGGCGCCATGGCCCATGGCTTCGAACACGCGACTGACGTTGGCCTGGCGGTCCACGGTGACAATCACAATCGGGCACGGCGTCTCCGCCATGATCCGTCGAGTGGCTTCCACGCCGTCCATCACCGGCATGATCAGGTCCATCAGAATCAGGTCCGGGGTCAGTTCGGCGCAGCGCTGCACGGCTTCCAGGCCATTGTTAGCCACCCACACCACTTGATGCGCAGGTTCCAGGCTCAAGGCGCGGCGCAACGCCTCGACCGCCAGCGGCATGTCATTGACGATCGCAATCCTCATGCCCGCGCGCCCCCAATCAGTTCCATCACAGCGTCCAACAACGCGTCGTCATGGAAACTGGCTTTAGCTAAATAATAGTCGGCGCCGGCGTCCAGCCCACGACGCCGGTCTTCTTCGCGATCCTTGTACGACACCACCATCACCGGCAACGATTGCAGGCGACTATCACGACGCAGGAGTGTGACCAATTCAATACCGTCCATACGAGGCATATCAATGTCAGTGATAAGCAGGTCGAAGTCCTCAGAACGCAGCGCGTTCCAACCGTCCATGCCATCGACCGCGACAGCCACTTCATAACCACGATTAAGTAACAATTTGCGCTGCAGTTCACGCACGGTGAGCGAGTCGTCCACCACCAGCACGCGTTTGCGCGCCGCTTCGGTGGCCTGCTGGCTGCGCCGGGCGATGCGCTCCAGTCGGCCGGTATTGAGCAGCTTGTCGACCGAACGCAGCATGTCTTCAACGTCGACGATCAACACCACCGAGCCGTCGTCGAGCAACGCACCGGCGGAAATATCCTGGACCTTGCCCAGGCGATCATCCAGCGGCAACACCACCAAGGTGCGCTCGCCGATAAAGCGTTCCACGGCGATGCCGTAGATCGCATCACGCTCGCGAATCACCACGACTTTCAGCGTATCGTCGTTGCTCTGCCCCGCCGGGCGCTGCAACAACTGGCTGGCCGCGACCAAGCCGACGTGGCGACCTTCGTGCCAGAAATGCTGGCGGCCTTCCAGTTGCACGATGTCATCGGGCGCCAGGTCGCACATGCGCTCGATGTGCGCCAGCGGGAACGCGTAGGCCTCTTCGCCAACTTCCACCACCAGGCTGCGCACCACCGAGAGGGTCAACGGCACCTCGAGGTGAAAGCGGCTGCCCTGCCCCGCCGTCTGCTCCAACACTACGGCACCGCGCAACTGGCGGACCATATGCTGCACTGCGTCCAGACCGACGCCGCGCCCGGACACTTCGGTGACTTTGTCGCGCAGGCTGAAACCCGGCAGGAACAGGAACGTCAGCAGCTCTTCTTCGCTCAAGCGCAGGGCGGTTTCCAGCGGTGACAGGTGCCGGTCAACGATGGTGCCGCGCAAGCGTTCCAGGTCGACGCCGTTGCCGTCATCGCTTAACTCCAGCACCAGCAAACCCGCCTGGTGCGAGGCCCGCAGGCGGATCAGACCTTCGGCGGGTTTACCGGCCAGCAGGCGCTGCTCGGGCGTTTCAATACCGTGATCGACGGCGTTACGTAATAAATGCGTGAGCGGCGCTTCGAGCTTTTCCAGCACGTCGCGGTCGACCTGGGTCTTTTCGCCTTCAATCTCCAGGCGCACCTGCTTGCCGAGGCTGCGGCCGAGGTCGCGGACCATGCGCACCTGGCCGGCCAGTACATCGGCAAACGGGCGCATGCGGCACGCCAGCGCGGTGTCGTACAGCACTTGGGCGCGCTGCCCGGCCTGCCAGCCGAACTCATCCAGCTCGGCGGTTTTTTCCGCCAGCAGCGCCTGGGCTTCGCTCAACAAGCGGCGCGTGTCGGCCAGGGCTTCCTGGGCTTCGAGGTTCAACTCCAGCGCCTTGAGGTGGCCGTCCAACGTATCCAAGGCGCGGGCGCTGTTGCTTTGAATGCGCTTGAGGCGTTGCATGCTCGCCAAGTAAGGCTTGAGCCGCTGGGTTTCCACCAGGGATTTACTCGACAAGTCGAGCAGGCTGTTCAAACGCTCGGCGGTCACCCGCAGCACGCGTTCGCCGCCTTCGGTCATGCGTTTGTTCTGGCCCGCAGGTGAAGGGATGACCGGTGGCTCGGGCTCGGGCGGCAGCTCTTCGATGATGGGCGCCGGTGCCGGTGCAGGCGGTGGCGCGACTTTAGCCGTCGGCTGCGACGGATCGAGCAGGCGCTCCATCAATGCCACATAGGCTTGGATATCCGCCGGGCCGACGTCGTTGCCCGGCGTGGCAATGCGCATCAGCAGGTCAGTGCCTTGCAGCAAGGCGTCGATATGCTCGGGTTGCAGGTACAGGCGGCTTTCCTGTGCACTGACCAGGCAATCCTCCATGACGTGGGCCACGCTGACGCCGGCGTCCACCCCCACAATCCGCGCCGCGCCCTTGAGCGAGTGCGCGGCGCGCATGCAGGCCTCCAACTGGTCGGCCTGGGTCGGGTTGCGTTCCAGGGCCAGCAAACCGGCGCTGAGCACCTGGGTCTGCGCATCGGCTTCCAAGCTGAAGAGTTCCAGCAGCGAGGCGTCGCGCATCTGGTCGGGGGTCATGTGAGGCTCCGGGTCACTGCAGACAACAATTGCGCCTCGTCCAGCCAACGCAGGCTGCGGCCTTTCAACTGCAACACACCCTGGGTGAAGCGCGCACTGGCCTGGCTGCCGGAAGCCGATGCAGCCGTCAAGGTGCGCTCATCGATGGCATGAATGCCGTCAACTTCATCGACCGGCACTACCACCGGGCCGTCCTGCGCAGCAATGATCAACATACGTGGCATGACGCGCCCGCCGCTGGCGCTGTTGCTGGTGGCGTCCAGCCCTAACAGCTCCACCAACGACAGGCATGCCACCAGCGCGCCTCGCACATTGGCCACGCCAAGCAGCGCCCGCGAGCGCTGATGCGGCAGCGAATGAATCGGTTGCAGCGGCGCCACTTCCACCAAGCAACGGGTGGCGATGCCCAGCCACTCTTCGCCAAGACGGAACATCAACAGCGAGCGGGTGACCACATCGTTGTCGACCTCAGTGGCCGCCTGCGGACGCCGGTCGTCCTGCTGCAAGGCATAGCGGTCGAGCAAACGTGTGGCGGCGGCGGAATACACCGAGCAGTTGCGGCAGTGAATAGTGTCCGCCAACAAAGGGCAGGACTTGTCGCCATGAACGCCGATGCGGTTCCAGCAGTCGTCAATGGCTTGGGTGTCGGCCAGGGTCAGGTCCCGGCCTGCGGTGTGGAGCGCATCAAGGCTATTCATCGTTTGGACTCACTGTCAGCTCGCTCGCTACGCGCGGCCCGCGTTTGCAACCGGCGCGCCCCCGCACTGTCGCCCTGGGATTGGAGCAACGCGGCCAGGTGCATCAAGGCCTGCGGGTGCTGCGGTTCCAGGTACAAGGCTTTTCGATAATACCCCTGGGCTTCCAGGGCACTGCCGGCTACATCGCTGAGTAGCCCCAGCCAGTAAAACACCTGGGCGGCTGGCGGATGGTGACTCAAATACTGTTCACAGACAGCACGGGCCTCGGCACTTTTGCCTTCATTGGCCAGCGTGGCGATACGGCTGAGCAAGTCGCCCGCGTCGGTCTGCGGCGCCTTGATCGGCACCCCGTGGGCACTGACCGTACTGAACGGGCGCGGTTTGGGCGGAATGGGCGCCGCACTGCGCTGTGGTGCGGGCGCAGGCATCGGTACAAACACCGGTTCAGGCTTGACCGGCTCGACGTGACGGCTGAAGGCGAAGGACTGCGGCACGCCAATCGAGCGCATGCCATGCCGCCCCAGCAGGCTACCTTCGGCCGGGCCGATAAACAGCACGCCGTCTTCATGGGTCAAGGCCTTAAGCACATCAAAGACTTGCTTTTGGGTCGGCTGGTCAAAGTAGATCAGCAAGTTGCGGCAGAACACGAAGTCGTAGGCCGGCTCATTGGCCAGCAGGCCCGGGTCAAGCAGGTTGCCAACTTGCAAACGCACTTGTTCGCGCACCCTATCAGTGATGCGATAACCCTCCGGTTCTTCAGTGAAGTGCCGCTCACGGAAGTCGATATCGCCGCCGCGAAACGAATTCTTGCCATACACCCCGCCTCGGGCACGCTCCACCGACAATGGGCTGACATCCAGGCCGAGCACCTTGAATTGATGCGGCGCCAACCCGGCATCAAGCAAAGCCATGGCGATCGAATACGGCTCTTCGCCGGTGGAGCACGGCAGGCTGAGGATACGCAGCGCACGCATCTGCTTGATCTCGGCCAGGCGTGCCTTGGCCAGACGGGCCAGGGTCGCGAAGGATTCTGGGTAACGGAAAAACCAGGTCTCGGGGACGATCACCGCTTCGATCAGCGCTTGCTGCTCATCCTGCGAACTTTGCAGGTGCTGCCAGTAAGCCTGCGGCGTCTGCGCCTGCGTGACCTGGCTGCGCTGGCGCACCGCGCGCTCGATGATCGCCTCGCCCACCGAGGCAACGTCCAGACCAATGCGCTCCTTGAGGAAGGCAAAAAAGCGCGGGTCGTTACTCATACGCTCAGCTCGGTGGAAAACAGCAAGGCACGCACGGGCTCGGTAAGCAACTCGTTGACGCCAATCCACTGCATCAACCCCACGGCATCTTCACGCACCCGCCCCAGGTAGGGCGCCTCGCGGTTGTCCAGCCCGTACGGCTGGAATTCCTCGACGCCGCAGCGCAGGGTGTCGGTGGCGTGTTCCAGGATCAGCCCCAACCAGCGCGCTTCAACCCACGGTTGCGGCTGGTAGTTGACCAGCACCAGCCGTGTACTGGTACGCGCCTGGGCCGGTGTGCCGAAGGTCAGCGCACACAGGTCGATCACCGGCACCAGCGCGCCACGGTGGGCAAAAATCCCCGCCACCCAAACCGGCGCGTGGGCAATGGGTTTGAGCGGCAGTCGCGCAAGTACCTCGGCGACTTCAGTCGCCTTGAGGGCAAAGCGTTCGCCGCCGATGTAAAACACCAGGAACAACGCATTCTGCACTGCCGGAACGGCACCGCGTACAGCCGCAAAGTCGCTCATCAGACTTTAAAACGCGACACGCCGCTGCGCAAACCGACCGCAACCTGGCTCAGTTCATCAATGGCAAAGCTGGCCTGGCGCAGGGACTCCACGGTCTGGCTACTGGCATCGCCCAGTTGCACCAACGCGTGGTTGATCTGCTCGGCGCCGGTGGCCTGGGCCTGCATGCCTTCGTTGACCATTAACACCCTCGGCGCCAGGGCCTGTACCTGATGGATGATCTGCGACAACTGCTCACCGACTTGCTGCACTTCGAACATGCCGCGACGCACTTCTTCGGAGAACTTGTCCATGCCCATTACACCCGCCGACACTGCTGACTGGATCTCGCGCACCATCTGCTCAATGTCGTAGGTCGCAACGGCCGTCTGGTCGGCCAGGCGACGCACTTCGGTGGCGACCACGGCAAAGCCGCGCCCGTATTCACCGGCCTTCTCGGCTTCAATCGCCGCATTGAGCGACAACAGGTTGGTCTGGTCGGCGACCTTGACGATGGTCACCACCACTTGGTTGATGTTGCCGGCCTTCTCATTGAGGATCGCCAGCTTGGCGTTGACCAAGTCGGCGGCGCCCATCACCGAGTGCATGGTTTCTTCCATACGCGCCAAGCCTTGCTGACCGGAGCCGGCGGCGACCGATGCCTGGTCGGCGGCGGTGGAGACTTCGGTCATGGTACGGACCAAATCCTTGGAAGTGGCCGCGATCTCGCGGGACGTCGCGCCGATCTCGGTAGTGGTGGCGGCAGTTTCGGTGGCCGTGGCCTGTTGCTGCTTGGAAGTAGCGGCGATCTCGGTGACCGAGGTCGTCACCTGTACCGACGAACGCTGGGCTTGGGACACCAGCGCGGTCAGCTCGGTCATCATGTCGTTGAAGCCGGTTTCGACGGCGCCGAACTCGTCCTTGCGCTCCAGGTCCAGGCGTTTGCTCAAGTCCCCTGTGCGCATGGTGTCAAGGATTTCGACGATGCGATTCATCGGCGCCATGATCGCGCGCATCAGCAACAGACCGCAGACGCCAGCGGCAAGAATCGCCAGGAGCAGCGAAATGCCCATGCTGATTTTGGCGGCCGAGACGGCGTCGTCGATGGCGGCAGTGGCGTTATCGGCGACCTGCTTATTCTCATTGATAATTTCATTGAGCTTCATGCGGCCTTCGGTCCAGGCGGGCGTCAGTTGCTCATCGAACAGCTTTTGCGCCTCGCCAGCGTTGTTACCCTGATGGGCTTCCAGGACCTGAGTAAGAATCTTGTTGTAGGTCTGATGAAGTTTCTTGAAGGCGTCGAATTCGGCGCGATCCTGACCAATGTTGATAGTGGCCGCGTAGCTGGCCATATGCTGTTCAAGGCGCGCTTCGAAGGCTTTGTAGTCCTGCTTGTCGGCCTCTGAGATGCTCTGGTTTTTCTGCGCGCCGACCAATTCCTGGGTTTGCAGGTAACTGTCGACCCAAGCACTGCGAATCATCGAGCTTAAAAACACCCCAGGCACGGCGTCGTCCCGAACGGCAGTTTCGCTGACTTCGATCTTCAACAGACGCGAATACGAGACCACGACCATCAGCAGCATGATCGCGATAATTACCGCAAAGCTCGCCAAAATTCTTTGGCGCAAGGTCCAGTTCTTCACAGTAATTCCTCGAAGGGCCATTCAAATGGAGGGGAGTATAGCTGAGCAGATGCCCTCCTTTATCAATGGGGTTTGATGTAACGATCACAGACAGCAAAAACACCCCGAACCAGGTTAACGGCCGGAGTGCCTGAGGTTCACGGTGTGTACTCAGAGTGTGGCTTGGCGCACCTGCTTTTCCAACTCGGCCTTTAGACCGAGATCAAGTTTCAGCTGGCGCGCCAACTCATCCAGATAGGCCTTTTCCATGAAGTTTTCCTCGTCCACCAGCATCACGCTGGCGACGTACATCTCGGCGGCCATTTCCGGGGTGGCGGCTGCGCGCGCCACATCGGCGGGGTCCAGGGGTTTATTCAACTCGGCGTGCAGCCAGTTTTGCAGCTCGCGGTCATTATCCAGCTTGGTAAACTCGCCTTCGATCAGCGCGCGTTCGCGTTCATCCACATGCCCGTCAGCCTTGGCGGCCGCGACCAGCGCTTTAAGAATGCCCTGGCTGTGTTGCTCAACCTGGGCCGATGGCAAGCGGTCGATCGTTTGCGGCTCGCCCTGGGGTGCATTGGCCTGTTGCGCCTGCCAATTGCCGTAAGCCTTGTAGGCAATCACGCCCAATGCTGCCAAGCCACCGTAGGTCAGGGCCTTGCCGCCAAACTTGCGCGCTTTTTTATTGCCCAGCAACAGCCCCATGGCGCCCGCCGCCAAGGCTCCGCCGCCCGCGCCGCCAAGCAAACTGCCCAGCCCGCCACCGCCGAGCAGCCCATCGAGGGCGCCTTTATCATTCGGTTTGCGCGGGTCGCCGGCCTTTTTCTGCAACATGTCCTGGCCAGACTTGAGTAACTGATCGAGCAATCCACGGGTATTCATACATAGCCTCCAGACACTGGGTTCGTAGGACCAATAGGCCCTCAGCGTAAAACTAAGTGCCAAAAACCCCAGATCTAGAGTGCTTCGAGTTGTAACGTCGCCAGCCAATACCGGAAACCTCTTGTTTCATATGCAACGCCATCACCCCGCCCTCAACCAATTTTCCTTCCTCATCGAACCGCTTAAGCTATCCGGCGTCTGTTTATAGTCCGTTGCGTTTGGCCGAAGGCATGTCCGAACCGTAATTTCTGATCCAGCACGTGCCAGGAACGGCGCGGGATTTGCTCACGACAGGTTGTCTCTATGCACCGCAGGAATTTGCTCAAAGCGTCCATGGCCATTGCGGCTTACACCGGTTTATCCGCCAGTGGCCTGCTGGCCGCGCAGGCCTGGGCAGGTAACCGTACCGCCGATGGCAAGGCCGTGGCGTTTGATTTTGAAGCGCTCAAGTCTCAAGCCAAACAGCTCGCTGGGACCGCGTATAAAGACACCAAACAGCGGCTGCCGCCGACCTTGGCGACCATGACGCCGCAGAATTTCAACGCCATCGGCTACGACGGCAACCATTCGTTGTGGAAGGAATTAAACGGCCAGCTCGACGTGCAATTCTTCCACGTCGGCATGGGGTTCAAGACGCCGGTGCGCATGCACAGCGTCGACCCCAAGACCCGCGAAGCACGCGAGGTGCATTTCCGCCCTTCGCTGTTCAACTATGAAAAGACCACAGTGGACACTCAGCAACTGACCGGCGACTTGGGGTTCTCCGGTTTCAAGCTGTTCAAGGCACCGGAACTGGATCGCCATGATGTGCTGTCCTTCCTCGGCGCCAGCTACTTCCGCGCGGTGGACGCAACCGGCCAGTACGGCCTTTCCGCACGCGGCCTGGCGATTGATACCTACGCGAAAAACCGCGAAGAATTCCCCGACTTCACACAGTTCTGGTTCGAAACCCCGGCCAAGGACGCCACGCGTTTTGTGGTCTACGCCCTGCTCGACTCGCCGAGCGCCACCGGCGCCTACCGCTTCGACATCGACTGCCAGGCCAACCAAGTGGTGATGGCCATCGACGCGAATATCAATGCGCGCACCCGCATCGAACAACTGGGCATCGCGCCGATGACCAGCATGTTCAGCTGCGGCACCCATGAGCGCCGTATGTGCGACACGATCCACCCGCAAATCCACGACTCGGATCGCCTGGCGATGTGGCGCGGCAACGGCGAGTGGATCTGCCGCCCGCTGAACAACCCGGCCAAGCTGCAGTTCAACGCGTTCGCCGACACCGACCCGAAAGGCTTCGGCCTGGTGCAGACCGACCACGAGTTCGCCAGCTACCAGGACACCGTGGACTGGTACAGCAAGCGCCCAAGCCTATGGGTGGAACCGACGACGGCGTGGGGCGAAGGCTCGATCGACCTGCTGGAGATCCCCACCACCGGCGAAACTCTGGACAATATCGTGGCCTTCTGGACCCCGAAAAAACCCGTGGCCGCCGGCGATTCGCTCAACTACGGCTACAAGCTGTACTGGAGCGCGCTACCACCGGTGAGCACACCACTGGCGCAAGTCGACGCCACCCGTTCCGGCATGGGCGGCTTTACCGAAGGTTGGGCACCGGGCGAGCACTATCCCGAAGTGTGGGCGCGTCGCTTTGCCGTGGACTTCAAGGGCGGCGGCCTGGATCGCCTGCCAGCCGGCACCGGGATCGAGCCCGTGGTGACCTGTTCCCACGGAGAAGTGAAAGACTTCAGCGTGCTGGTGCTCGACAACATCAAGGGCTATCGCATTCTGTTCGATTGGTACCCAACCAGCGACAGCGTGGAGCCCGTGGAACTGCGGCTGTTTATACGGACCCAGGACCGTACCTTGAGTGAAACCTGGCTGTACCAGTACTTCCCGCCGGCGCCGGACCAGCGCAAATACACCTGACACAGAGTGCAAAATGTGGGAGGGAGCAAGCCGCCTCCCACATTACTCAGCGGTGGCTCAGAACCGCGACACGCTTTTCATCGCCCCAATCAAGTACAGCATCGCCACCTGATCGTTCTCGGTCAGCGCGCGATACTGCTCCAGCAATTGCACCTCATCGGAGCTCAACCTTCGGCCACGCAGAGACATCTTGCGGGTCAGAAAACGCACCACCGCACCCGCAACACCATAGGACTTGGCCATGGACTGCTTCTCCTGATATCGATCTATGACTCCTGGCGCCCATTACCTGCCTTCCGTGACGCGCAAGGCGTTTGCGGACTGAACCGACTGACTCCCTGGGCCAGAAATCAGACTTACCCTAAGCGTAGAAACAATCTGCTCCCGCGTGGGATTTTTTTAGAGTATTAACTTAAATAAATCGCTTCGGTAACAAAGACCTACAGCGCCGTCCCACACTGCCGCCGACTGAGGCGAATGCCGTAAAAACAACCACGAAAAAACCCACCGGGTCAGGGTGGGTTTTGGCGGGCAGGTGTGGGATCAATCCCTCAGATCAGACTCATGGATCGGCTGATCGCGGTGGGTGGCCCGCTGATACTGCGCCGGCCAGATCGCCTTGCGCCCGCCCAAGTCATCATCGGCATGCAGCGGCCAGTAAGGGTCACGCAACAGCTCACGGGCCAGGAAGATGATATCGGCCTGACAAGTACGCAGGATGTGCTCGGCCTGGGCTGGCTCGGTAATCATGCCGACCGTACCGGTGGCGATGCCCGACTCCTTGCGCACACGTTCGGCGAAACGCGTCTGGTAACCGGGGCCAGTGGGAATTTCGGCGTTGGCGGCGGTGCCACCCGAGGACACGTCGATCAAGTCCACGCCAAGGTCTTTCAGGCGTCGCGCCAGTTCCACGGTTTCATCCGGGTTCCAGCCGTCTTCCACCCAATCGGTGGCCGATACCCGCACGAACAGCGGCAGCTCCTGGGGCCATACTTCACGCACAGCTTTGGTCACTTCGAGCACCAGGCGAATACGGTTTTCAAACGAGCCACCGTAGTGGTCCTGGCGCTGGTTGCTGATGGGCGACAGGAATTGATGCAGCAGGTAACCGTGGGCAGCGTGGATTTCCACCACTTCAAAACCGGCGGTCAGCGCGCGTTTGGCAGCCGCGACAAAGTCGGCGATCACCTGCTGGATTTGCGCCTCGTCCAATGGCGTGGGCTGCGTGTGATTGGGATCGAAGGCAATCGGCGACGGCCCCACCGGCACCCAGCCGCCGTCTTCCGGCTTAACGCTGCCGTGCTTGCCGATCCACGGCCGATGGGTGCTGGCCTTGCGCCCGGCATGCGCCAACTGAATACCTGCCACCGCGCCCTGGGCGGCAATAAAACGCGTGATGCGTTGCAGCGGTTCGATTTGTGCGTCGTCCCACAGGCCCAGGTCCTGGGCGGTGATGCGACCATCGGCGGTCACAGCGGTGGCTTCGGTGAAAATCAGCCCGGCGCCGCCCACGGCACGGCTGCCAAGGTGTACCAAGTGCCAGTCATTGGCCAGGCCATCGTCGGATGAGTACTGGCACATCGGCGAGACGGCAATCCGGTTGAGCAGGGTCAATTGACGGAGGGTGTAGGGTTCGAGCAGCTGACTCATGGCGCACCTCTTCTGGGTTCTGTGGGCACTCTTCAAACAGTGCTTAGAGCCTAGTCGACAACAGTGGATTGCACAGGGTTCAGAAGGAAAGCGGGAGCCGATTGCCGGCTCCCGTGTGGCAGCGGCTTACATTTCGACCTGGGTGCCCAGCTCGATCACCCGGTTTACCGGGAGCTTGAAGAAGCGCAGGTTGCCGTTGGCATTCTTCAACATGAAGGCAAACAAGCTTTCACGCCAACGGGCCATGCCCTTGATGCGTGAGGCGATCACCGTTTCGCGGCTGAGGAAGTAGGTGGTGCGCATCGGGCTGAAATCCAAGTCTTCCAAATGGCACAGCTTCAGCGCCTCGGGCACGTCCGGCTCGTCGGTAAAGCCGAAATGCAGGATCACCCGGAAGAAGCCTTCCCCATAGGCGTCCACCTCAAAGCGCCGTGAGGCGGGCACGCGCGGAATATCTTCGTAGACCACCGTCAGCATCACCACCTGTTCATGCAACACCTGGTTATGCAGCAAGTTGTGCAACAGCGCGTGGGGCACGGCGTCTGGGCGCGCGGTGAGGAACACGGCGGTGCCCTGCACGCGATGCGGCGGCTGCACGCGGATGCTGCTGATAAAGATCGGCAAGGGCAGCCCGCCCTCGTCGAGGCGGTCCATTAACAGTTCTTTGCCGCGCTTCCAGGTGGTCATCAGCACAAACAGCACAATCCCCGCTAACACTGGGAAGGCACCGCCCTGCACGATTTTCGGCACGTTGGCGGCGAAGAACAGGCCATCGACCAACAAGAAGCCGATCAACACCGGAATCGCCAGCACCGGTGGCCATTTCCACAGCAACAACATCACCGCTGACACCAGGATGCTGGTGATCAGCATGGTGCCGGTCACAGCCACGCCGTAGGCCGAGGCCAAGGCGTTCGAAGATTCGAAGCCCAACACCAGCAGGATCACACCGACCATCAGCGACCAGTTCACCGCACCGATATAAATCTGGCCTTGTTCGGCACTGGAGGTGTGCTGGATATGCATGCGCGGGATGTAACCCAATTGGATCGCCTGGCGGGTCAAGGAGAACGCGCCGGAAATTACCGCCTGGGAGGCAATGACGGTGGCCAGGGTCGACAGTGCCACCAGCGGGATCAACGCCCACTCCGGCGCCAGCAAGTAGAACGGGTTACGCGCCGCTTCGGGGTTTTCCAGCAGCAAGGCGCCCTGGCCGAAGTAGTTGAGCACCAGCGCCGGCAGCACCAGGGCGAACCATGCACGGGCGATCGGCTTGCGACCGAAGTGACCCATGTCGGCGTACAGCGCTTCAGCACCGGTCAAGGCCAGCACCACGGCGCCGAGGATTGCCACGCCCATGCCCGGATGGGACACAAAAAAACGCACGCCCCACACGGGGTTCAGCGCGTTGAGCACCTCGGGATGTTGCAAAATGCCGTGCACACCGAGGCCGCCCAACACCAGGAACCACACCACCATCACCGGCCCGAACAGCTTGCCGATGCGGTCGGTGCCGTGTTTCTGGATCAGGAACAGGCCCACCAGCACCACCAACGACAGCGGCACCACCCAACGCTCCAGGCCATCAAACGCCAGTTCCAGACCTTCGACCGCCGACAATACCGAGATCGCCGGGGTGATCATGCTGTCGCCGTAGAACAGTGCCGCACCGATCAAGCCGAGGATCACCAGCACCGAACGCAACTTGGGGTACGGCGCCGCCGCCCGTCGCGCCAGCGCCGTCAGGGCCATGATGCCGCCCTCGCCCTGGTTGTCTGCGCGCAAGATAAACAGCACGTACTTGATCGACACCACCCACACCAGCGACCAGAAAATCAGTGCCAAACTACCTAACAACCCGCATTGTTT
>NZ_UYXQ01000037.1 GCF_900624995.1 Pseudomonas antarctica | reverse complement strand
CGTAGCAGATCACGGACTCTCGTTGTTGCTGCAGCAGCCTCGTCAGGCATTGCTGGATCGGCACGTTGCCCGGAAGTAACGTCAGCGGGTTGGCATAACGCGCCTGCTGGATTTTAACCTCCGTGATCAGCTTGAGCACATCGATCACCCGGCCCAACCCCAGGTAGTCGCCATTGAGCGTGATGATGAAATCTTCCTCGATGCGTTGCCGTGCACGACTGGTCAACAGGCGGCTGACTTGTTGCAGGGACTGGCTCAACTCCACCGCCAAAAAGTCATCGCTCATAAGGCGGCTGATGGGCTTGCGCGCGAACAGGTCGGTGGCAAATGGCTTGAGCAGCGCGTCCGATAGCGAATGCCGGTGCACGATACCGACCGGGTGGCCACGCCCGTCAAGCACCGCCAAGGAGTTGAGGTTGGCCTGGCGGCGGAAAGATTCCAGCACTTGGGCGGTGGCGGTGTCCTGATCCACCGCCGGTTGTTCGTTGAGCAGGGCGCTGAGGTCGCTGCCTTCTTCGCTGAGGGTAAGGTTGGCGTGGTCTTGCTTGGGCAGCATCAGGCGCGCTTCCTGAGGCGGCTGCTCCTGCGGGCGGCAAAGCAGATAACCCTGGACCAGGTCAACGCCCATCTCCATCAGCACCGCCAGTTCTTCCACCAACTCGATGCCCTCGGCAATCACCTGGGCGCGCGATGCCTTGGCGATCTGCAGGATAGAGCCGACGAATTCGCGCTTGAGCGCGTCCTGATGGATACCGTCGATAAAGTGTCGATCGATTTTCACGTAATCCGGGCGCAGCTCCGACCACAAACGCAGGCTGGAATACCCGGCGCCTAAGTCATCCAAGGCGATGGCGAAACCCATGTTGCGGTAATGATGCAGCGCGGTCTGCAGCAAGTAGAAATCGTCGGTGGGGGTTTGCTCAGTCAGTTCGATGACTACTTGGCTGGGTGGAATGCCTAAGTCGCTCAGCAGTTGCAGGGTGCGCCCCGGTTGGTGTGCCGTTTCCATCAAGGATTCCGGCGAGATGTTCAGGAACAGCTTGCCCGGCAGTTTTTGTTCGCTGAAGCGCCGGCAGGCACTTTCGCGACAGGCTATCTCCAATTCGCTGAGGCGCCCAGCCTGGCTGGCGACCGCGAACAGGGCGACGGGGGAGTGCAGTGGGCTGTTGGAGGGGCCGCGGCTGAGGGCTTCGTAGCCGAGAATGCGTCGCTCTGACAGGCAAATGATCGGTTGGAACAGGCTGTGCAAACTGCCTTGAGCCAGAATAGAGCCCAATGCATTCAGCTGTTCGGTCATGGTCATGGCGATCTCGATCGAAAAAAAAGGACCGCAGGCTTATAGCCTGCGGTCCTTCATTTCACGACAGAATGATGTCTATATGATGACACTCCGAGGAGCGATCACATTAAATTGTCATCATTTACTGCTTGGCCACCTGCTTGCTGATTTTCAGGTAGTCCAGCAGGATCCGGCCTGTTTCGGCCAGGTAGGCGTCGTCTTCCGGCTTGGTTTTTTCAGGCTCGGCCGGCAGTGCGTCTTCATCTTCTTTCTTCAGCTCTTTGAGCGGGTCTTCACCTTTGGCCTTGCGGCGGGCGTTTTCCAGCACGAGCTGCTGATTTTCGATGCTGGTGTGCTGCGCACGGCGATCCGCTTCGTTGAGGCTGACGGTTTTCTCTTCCATCAGCTTCTTGGCCAAGGCCAGCTTGTCGCGGATAAACACGAACTCGGCATCCTTTGCGGAGCGAGCGTCATGGTCAGCTTTCAACTGCGTCAGGAACGGTTTGAACGGGTCCGACGCCGGCTTGATCGCAGGACGGATGGTGTCCCACGGCATGGCTTCAGGCAGGGCGCTCTCGCCGATTTCCTTGGTGTCGATGATTGACGGGAAGTCGACATCCGGCAGCACGCCCTGATGCTGGGTGCTCTGCCCAGACACGCGGTAGAACTTGGCCAGGGTCAGTTTCAGCTCGCCATGGTTAAGCGGCTGAATGGTCTGCACGGTGCCTTTACCGAAGGTCTGGCCGCCGATGATCAGCGCACGGTGGTAGTCCTGCATGGCACCGGCGAAAATCTCCGAGGCCGAGGCCGAGAGGCGATTGACCAGCAGCGCCATTGGCCCTTTGTAGAAGGCACCCGGGTTCTCGTCTTCCAGCACATCGACACGGCCGTCAGCGTTACGTACCAACACGGTCGGGCCTTTGTCGATAAACAGGCTGGTCAGCTCGGTGGCTTCCTGAAGGGAGCCGCCGCCGTTATTGCGCAGGTCGATGACCACGCCGTCGACTTTCTCCTTCTGCAGCTCAGTCAGGATTTTCTTCACGTCGCGGGTGGTGGACTTGTAGTTCGGATCGCCAGCGCGGAAGGCCTTGAAGTCAAGGTAGAAGGCCGGGATTTCAATCACGCCCAGCTTGTAGTCCTTGCCATCTTGCTTGAGGTTGAGGACTTTCTTCTGCACGGCCTGATCTTCGAGCTTCACCGCTTCACGGGTGATGGACACGATCTTGCTGGTCTGGTCGTTCGGGGCATTGGTATGCGGAATCACTTCCAAGCGCACCACGCTGCCTTTAGGCCCACGGATCAGCTTGACCACTTCGTCCAGGCGCCAGCCAACCACATCGACCATCTCTTTGTCGGCCTGGGCCACGCCGATGATCTTGTCGGCCGGGGCAACTTGCTTGGTCTTGTCGGCCGGACCTGCCGGCACTAAACGTACGATCTTGACCTGGTCGTTGTCGCTTTGCAGGACGGCACCGATGCCTTCCAGCGACAGACTCATGTTGTTATCAAAATTTTCCGCGTTATCTGGCGACAGATGATTGGTGTGCGGATCGTAGGACATTGCGAAGGTGTTGATGTAGGCCTGGAAGATATCTTCGGCGCGGGTCTGGTCCAGACGTGCCAGCTGATTCTTGTAGCGCTTGGTCAACAGCTCTTGGATGGCCTTAGGCTCTTTGCCGGCGATCTTCAAGCGCAGCACTTCGTCCTTGACGCGTTTGCGCCACAGGTCGTCAAGGGCGGCGGTGCTGGTTAGCCAAGGCGCGTCCTTACGGTCCACCAGAAGGGTTTCCTTCTGGGTGAAGTCGAGCTTGTCGACGCCCTTGTTCAACTCACCCAAGGCGAAGTCAAGACGCGCTTTGACGCGGTCCAGGTAACGCTTATAGATGGTGAAGCCAGGCTGCAGGTCGCCGCTTTTGAGGAAGTCGTCGAACTGGGTCTTCCACTTGTCGAACTCAGCGATATCGCTGGCCAGGAAGTAGCTGCGCGACGGGTCCAGCAGCTTGAGGTAGCTGTCGTAGATGATCACCGAGCGAGCGTCGTCCAGCGGCGGCTTGCTGTAGTGATGGCGTTTGAGCAACTCGACGACGTTAAGGCTGGCAATCACCTCATCGCGATCAGGCTGAAGGCTGTCCCAGCTATTGGCTGCGAACGTATTGGTCGACATCGATGCGAAGCCGAGACCAATGAAAAAAGCGAGGGCGGTGCTGGGGAACAGATGCTTCATGCTGATTCGACGCGGGGGCAATTGATAACGCATATTAGGCCGTCTTTGAGGGAGCCGGTTCCATATGATCCGGTCGCATAATGCAAAAAGCCCGGCGCTACAGCTACGGGCTCAGTCCAGACTCACTATGGAGGCACTGTGAAAGCATTGCAAGGCGTTGAAGGTCATGTGGAGTGGTTGGAAGAAACCAGTCCTACCTGCGATGTAGGCCAAGTTCGCATTCGTGTGGCGGCTGCGGGCCTTAATCGCGCCGATTTATTGCAGCGTGCGGGGCTCTATCCACCGCCTCCGGGTGCCAGCCACGTGCTGGGCCTTGAGTGTGCTGGGGTGATCAGCGAAGTGGGGCCGGGGTCGTCCTGGCATATCGGTGATCGCGTTTGCGCGTTGCTGGCCGGTGGCGGCATGGCCGAAGAAGTGGTGGTGGACGCGCGCCATGTGCTGCCGGTGCCGGAAGGTTTGTCGCTGAGCGAAGCGGCGGCATTGCCTGAGGTGTACAGCACGGCGTGGCTGAACCTGTTCCAGTTGGCGGGCCTTAAGCCCGGTGAAAAAGTTTTGTTGCATGCCGGCGCCAGTGGCGTGGGCTCGGCGGCGATCCAGTTGTGTAAGGCGTTTGGCAGCCCGTGCTGGGTCAGCGTCGGCTCGCCCGAGCGCCTGGCCTACTGCCAAGCACTCGGCGCCCAGGGCGGGGTTGTGCGTACTGACGGGATTGAAGGGCTGCGCGATTTCGGGCCGTTTGACGTGATCCTCGACCCCGTGGGTGGCAACTATGCCGCGCTGGACCTCAAGCTGCTGGCCCTGGACGGTCGTTGGGTGTTGATCGGCTTGATGGGCGGGCGCGACGCGCAGCTCGACTTGGCGCAGGTGCTGGGCAAGCGTATCCAGCTGCTCGGCTCAACCCTGCGCAGCCGCAGTGATCAGTTCAAGGCGCACTTGTTCAGTGACTTGAGCCAGCATGTATGGCCGCTGTTTGCTGAGGGGCGCTTGAGCCCGCAACTGGCCAAGACCTTCCCGATCAAGGATGCCGAGGCGGCGTTTGCCGAGTTGGCGAGCAACCAGATTTCCGGGAAGTTGGTGGTGGTGATTGACGAAAGTCTGGTCTGATACCTGGACTGGAGTGCGGTCAATGTGGGCGCTGGCTTGCCTGCGATAGCGGTGTCTCAGTGAAGAATGTTTCATCTGATAGATCGCTATCGCAGCATAGGTATCTACGTAACTCTTTATGTTGCTCTGAGCCTGTGAGGCGTTTAGGTAGGTTGAGTACATATCCGTTGCTGCGGTAACGGCCACCTAGGGTTTCGCTCTTACAGCGAGTCACTTTTTTACAAGCGCCTAAAAAAGTAACGTGGTTAACGGGGCCTGTCAGATCAAAAGCAGATCAAGATCAAAATCTACAGCACGGCGGCCTAGTAGCCGACCTGAGTGGTTGAAGCAAAAGCAGGACAAAAGCACAGCAGAGCAGCACACTCTCTGTCTGATGAACTGAGATCCAACTGTGGGAGCGGGCTTGCTCGCGAATGCGGTGGGTCAGTTACAAATAAGCTGACTGACACACTGCATTCGCGAGCAAGCCCGCTCCCACAATTGAACCGATTTCAACTACCGCATTGCTCTGCTTTTCTGTGGGCTTGCCTGCGATGCAGGCACCTCGGTGTTTCAGGTAAACCCAGTTGATGCCATCGCAGGCAAGCCCGCTCCCACAGGGTTTGAGTTTCAATTCAAAGAAGTTGGGGTCAGACCCAGTGATGAATCGGCCAGCCGGCCTTTTCCGCATGCTCACGCAACACCGGATCCGGGTTCACCACCTGCGGGTGATCAACCTTCAGCAGCAATGGCAAATCATTGCGCGAATCCGAGTAGAAGTACGCACCTTCCAGTGTCTCACCTTCGCGCTCTAACCATTCGAGCAACCGCGTGATCTTGCCTTCGCGGTAAGTCAGTACACCCACAGTACGGCCACTGTGCGCGCCATGACTGATTTCCAACTCAATCCCCAACACTTCATCAATCCCGATACGCGCCGCAATCGGCGTGACCAGATGCGTGCCCGAGGCGGAAATCACCAGGATCCGGTCGCCATTCGCACGGTGCCGGGCGATGGTTTTGGTGGCGTCGCTGTAGATCAGCGGCTCAATAACGTCCTCGACCCAGGGCTGCACAAGGTGCTCGATTTCTTCCGGCGTGCGGCCGATCATCGGCTCCAGGCTGAAGTCCATGAAGTCTTCCATGCGCAGCTTGCCCTGGCTGTAGGCGTCCATCAATTCGTGGTTCTTGCGCATGAACGACTCGGGGTCGACCCAGCCCAGGCGGCCCATCTGCTCGCTCCACAGGGTGGCGCAGTCACCGTGGATCAGGGTGTCGTCCAAATCAAAAATTACCAATGCCATCCGTCATGCTCTCTCATTAAATCGTCGCGTCAGGCTACTTCACACAACGCACTGGGGTCGATGGAAAGTGCCAAACGTTGGCCATCCGGGTGCAGGTCGTCGGCGCAGCGGTTGAGCACATCCACCACCAACTCAACGCCGCGTGCCTCGATGCGGTAACGAATCACGTTACCCAGCAGGCTGTGGCTGCGCACCAGCGCGTCCAGCTCGCCGCTGCGGCTCAGTTCGATGGCTTCCGGGCGAATCGCAATGCGCCCGCTGATCGGGCGTTGCAGCAACTGGCTGGCTTTGTCGGCGTCGAGCAGGTTGTAGTTGCCGATGAAACCTGCGGCGAATACATCCACGGGGGCAGTGTAAAGGGTCTCGGCATCGCCGCTTTGTACGATCTTGCCCTGATTCATCAGGAAGATGCGGTCAGACATGGTCAGCGCTTCTTCCTGGTCATGGGTCACGAAAATCGTGGTCAGCCCCAGTTCGCGCTGGATCTGGCGGATCTGCTCGCGCAGGTGCTTGCGAATCCTTGCATCCAGCGCTGACAGCGGCTCATCCAGCAGCAACAGACGCGGGCGGGTGACCAGGGAGCGGGCGAGGGCCACGCGCTGGCACTGGCCGCCGGACATCTGGTGCGGGTAGCGGCCTGCGAGCTCCTTGAGTTCCACCAGTTGCAGCACTTCCTGCACGCGCTTGTGGCTGTCGTCGGCGTTGACCTTTTGCATGCGCAGGCCGAAGGCGACGTTCTGTTCCACGGTCATGTTGGGGAACAGCGCATAGCTTTGGAACACCATGCCGATATGCCGTTTCTGTGGGCTCAGCGGCACGATGTCCTGGCCATCCAGCAGAATTTGGCCACTGTCCACCGAGGTGAGGCCGGCGATGCAGCGCAGCAAGGTCGACTTGCCGCAGCCGGACGGGCCGAGCAGGGTGACGAATTCGCCCTTGGCGATCTCGCAGTTGATATCACTGAACACCGGGGTGCCGGCGTAGCCTTTTTGCAGGTGTTGGACGCTGACGAAGCTCATTGGCTTTTGTCCTTGTTCAAGATATTGGCGGCCCAGGTCAGCACCAGCACAAAGAAAAAGTAGGAAATGACGATGGCACTGGTGAAGTGGCCACTCGTGTTGCGCATGTTGTTGAGGTACACCTGCAGGGTTTCGTAGCGGGTACCCACCAAGATATTGGCGAACACGAACTCACCGAACAGGAACGAGAACGACAGCAGCAGCGCCACCATCAGGCCTTTGCGCAGGTTTGGCAGTACCACCAGAATCGCCGCCTGCCAGGTGCTGGCGCCGAGTAGCTGCGAGGCGTCCATCAGGTCACGCAGGTTGATCGCTTGCAGGTTGTTGGTGATCGCGCGGTACATGAACGGCAAGGCCACGGTGAAGTAGCAGCCGATCAGAATCCACGGCGTGCCCACCATCGCCAGCGGCCCGGAGCCGTAGAGTTGCAGCAAGCCCACCGAGGACACCACCGGCGGCACTGCGAAGGGCAGCAGGATAAGGATGTTCATCAGCGCGTCGAGTTTGGGGAAGTGGTAATGCACCACGAACAGCAGCGGCAAAATCAGCACCACCGACAGGATCAGCGCCCCCACGCACACCAGCAGAGACTGGCCAAAGGCAGCCAGGAAGCGCGGGTCGCCCCACAGTTGCACATACCATTTCACCGTGAAGCCGGCGGGCAGGATGGTCGCCGACCAACTGCTCGCAATGGAATAGACAAAGGTGCCCACCAGCGGCAACACCAGAATCGCAAATAACAGGCAAACCACTACCCGATGGTAGAGGGAGGCCGAGCCGGCTTCAGCGCGAGACATGGTAGCTCCTCTTGAGTAGCAGTTGATGAACCACGGTGACCACGGTCATCAGCGCCACCAGCACCACGGCCAGGGCACTGGCCATGTTCGGGTCCAGGGAGATGTCGCCGGAGACCATCGCCGCGATGCGAATCGGCAGTACGTTGAAGTTGCCGGTGGTCAGCGCGTACACCGTGGCATAGGCGCCGAGGGCATTGGCCAGCAGGATCACGAAGGTGCCGAGCAGTGCCGGGGTGAGCACCGGCAGGCCGATGTACCGCCAGAACTGCCAGGTGCTGGCGCCAAGCAACGAGGCCGATTCACGCCAGTCTTCGCGCAACGCATCGAAGGCCGGGTAGAGCAGCAGCACACCCAGTGGAATCTGGAAGTAGCTATACAGAATGATCAGGCCGGTCTTGGAGTACAGGTTGAAGTCCTGAATGATTCCAGCCTGCTTGAGCATGAGGGTGATGCTGCCGTTGAAACCCAGCAGGATGATGAAGGCGAAGGCCAGGGGCACACCGGCAAAGTTGCTGGTCATGTTGGCGAAGGCGGTGACGAAATTGCGCAACCGCCCATCGACGCGGCGTAACGAATAGCTGCCGAGCACCGAGATGATGATGCCGAACACGCTGGAATAGAAGCTGATCTCCAGACTGTACTGGATGGCCTGCAGGTAGAACTTCGAACTGAAGATCTTGGTGAAGTTGGCCACGCCCCAGCCGAACTCCTCCGATTGCAGGCTGTTGATCAGCACCCACACCAACGGGGCGATTTCAAACACGATAAAAAACAGCGCAAACGGCACCAGGCACAAAATCGCCAGCCATTTGCCACGGGTTATGGCGTTCACTTCAACAGCTCCCGGCATACAGGTTTGTCGTGAGGCACACCGAGCAGTTCGCAGACGGTGCCGCACAGTTCGGTTTGCGCAGGTTTGGCAGACGGGTCGAAGTTGAAAGCCGAGCCGAGTACGAACAGTGGCACTTCACGTTCTTCCGGCAGCAGGCCGTTGTGCGAGCGGTCGTTGTTCATGCCATGGTCGGCGGTCACCAGCACCTGGTAGCCAGCGTCGAGCCAGCCTTGCAGGTAGTCGGCGAGGATGATGTCGGCCGAACGTGCGCTGTTGCGGTATTGCGCGGTATCAAGGCCGTGCTTGTGGCCGGCGTCATCAATGTTCATTGGGTGCACCAGGAGGAAGTTCGGCGCATGTTTACGGCGCAGGCTTTCGGCGTCGGCGAACAGGTGCGAATCCGGGTAGTGGTCATTCCAGTAGAAATGCCCGTGCTGGATTGCCAGCGCCTTGTCGTCGGTATGGCGATCGCGCGCGGCAATAAAGGGCGTGCGGTTATACAACTCGCTGACCCAGTGATAAGCCGCCGCCGCTGTGGTGAGGCCTGCGTCGGTGGCGTAATGGAAAATGCTGCGCTGGTTGGACAGGCGCGAGACATTGTTGTGGACGATGCCGCTGTCGATCGGTGGCACGCCGGTGAGGATGCATTCATACAAAGGCCGGGACAGGGCCGGCAGTTCACAGTCCAGTTTGTAAAGCGCTGCGCGTCCTGCGCCGATATAGGCCTGCAGATGCCCCATGGCATGTCGGGCAACTTCGTAGTTCAGGCCATCGAGCACCACAAGGATGACGTTGTGCTTCATAAGGGCTGGGGCTCCGCAACGATAGGTTTGACTCAATTTCCCTGGAAGGACGGGATCAAAAGTGTGGGAGCGGGCTGTGTGGGAGCTGGCTTGCCTGCGATAGCATCACCTCGGTTCACATGAAACACCGAGTCGTCTGCATCGCGGGCAAGCCCGGCTCCCACACAAGCCAGCGCCTACACGGACCGCATTTACAGCTCAGGCCTTACTGCATATTGATGATGACTTCTTCCTGCCACTTCTGCGGCAGTGCCTTGGAGGTCTTCTCCCAAGCGTCGGCATCTTTGATCGGCGTGACTTTCTTGTACTGCTCGTTAGGCAGCAGCTTGGCCTGGACGTCGGCAGGCAAGGTCAGGTGCTCGGCACGAATCGGACGTGCGTTGCCGCGCGCCAGGTTGGTCTGGCCGGCGTCGCTGAAGATGTATTCACGGGTCAGCTTGGCGGCGTTCGGGTGCTTGGCGTACTTGTTGATGATGGTGGTGTAGCCGGAAATCACCGAGCCGTCCGATGGGATCAGCACGACGTAGTCATCCGGGTTGGCCATCTTGGCTTTGTAGCTCAGGCCGTTGAAGTCCCAGACCACGCCCACTTCCACTTCGCCTTTTTCCATGGTGGCGATGGTTGGGTTGGCGAGCGACAGTCGGCCTTGTTTGGCGATTTCGGCAAACATCAGCAGTGCAGGCTGGATGTTTTTCTCGTCGCCACCGTTGGCCAGTGCTGCTGCAAGCACGCCGTTGGCGGCTTGGGCGGCGGTGCTTACGTCACCGATGGAGACTTTGTATTTGCCGGTTTTAAGGTCAGCCCAGCTTTTCGGCGCTTCGGAACCGTGCAGCAGCTTTTTATTGACGATAAACGCGATGGTGCCGGTGTAGGCCAGCGCCCAGTTACCATCTTTGTCTTTCGCCCAGTCCGGCACTTGTGCCCAAGTAGTCGGCTTGTACGGTTGCGCCACACCCTGTTTCACCGCAATCGGGCCGAAGGCGGCACCGACGTCACCGATATCGGCACTCGCGTTGTCTTTCTCGGCGGCGAACTTGGCGATTTCCTGGGCCGAGCTCATATCGGTGTCGATGTGTTTGAGGCCGTAGGTCTTGGCCAGGTCTTCCCAGGTGCCTTTCCAGTTGGCCCAGTCATCGGGCATACCGACGCTGTTGACGGCGCCTTCCGCCTTCGCGGCGGCTTCCAGAGTCTTTAGATCGGTATCAGCAGCCATGGCGGCGGTGCACATGGCAATGGTCGAGCCTAACAGTGATGCCAGGAAAAGCTTTTTCATCCGAAGCTCCTTTGGGCGTTTTCAACGCGGCGTTTTTATGAACGTTTGCGGTGGTGTTGGTCTAGGTCAGCAATACCTGAGCCAATCTAGGCGTACTGGATGACAGTTTCATGTCGATGTCGTTTTTAAATCGCTTATGTCGCTCATTCCAGTCTCAGCGTAGACCATGCTCAAGTGCCCGCAGGCCTTGGACTTGGCCGATGTATTGCAGGGTGCGGTGCAGGGCGCGGACAGGGACTGTCATCTGTCGGTCATCTGTAATGCCTAGGCTGGCACGCAGCGGCAGATGCCCGAATAGCGCGCGATTTATGCACCTGAACGGTGCTGGTCTAGTCCAGATAGGTAACGTTGATGCGTGATGAGGCAATCAAGGCGGTGACATCCATCGGCCTGGCGCTGCAAGAGCAGATCGACCACGGGCTGTTGCCGCCTGCCAGTAAGTTGCCCGCCGAGCGCAAACTCAGCGAGTTGTTTGGTACCACGCGCATTACCGTGCGGGAAGCCTTGTTACAGCTGGAAGCTCAAGGGCAGATCTATCGCGAGGAGCGCCGTGGCTGGTTCGTTTCGCCGCCACGGCTGGCCTATAACCTGATGCAGCGCAGCCACTTTCACGCGATGGTCAGCGACCAGGGGCGGGTGGCGTCTACCGAAGTGATTTCTGCGCGGCTGCAACCGGCGTCGGCGGCGGTGTGTGCGTGGTTGCAGTTACCGGCGTTGTCGAGTGTGATCCAGATCTGCCGGAGGCGGCGGATTGATGGGCGGCTGGTGTTGTATGTGGAGCACTACCTGAACCCGCAGTATTTTCCAGGGATTCTGGCGTGTGATTTGAATCAGTCGATGACCGAGCTGTACGCGCGCAAGTACGACCTCCATTACGGCCGCGTGCGCTTTGAGATTGTGCCGACGTCACTGCCGGTAGAGGCCGCCGCCGCATTGCGCGTGTCGGTGGGCAGCCCGGGCTTGCGCATTGCCCGGGTTAATTATGACCAGCACCAGCGGTTGATCGACTGCGACCTGGAGTTCTGGCGGCATGATGCGATTCATGTGGGCGTGGATGTGGTGTGACGCTGTGCGGGGCAAGCCTGCTCGCCACAACACGCCCGCTTGTCACAAGAACTCTGAGTCAGGTATCAGGCGTGAGCGTCTTGATCACCTGATCCACATTGCTTTCCAACTCCGCCACCGGGTCTGCACTGTCGACGTTCAACACCAACAGCTGCGCACCGGATGCCGTCACCGCCGCTTTGACCGCTTCGCTCGGCTGACGGTGATGCAGCACCACGGCCACGTCGCTGTCTTTCAAACGGGCACTTAATTGCTGCAACGCCTCAGGCGTCCAATCCGCATCGGGCCGTGCATCGGTGCTGACCACATCCAGGTTCAGGCTGCTGATCAAATAGGCGAAATGATCGCTCAGGCTGACCACGCTCAGGTTGTCCGCCTGAGCCAATCGCGCTTCGCTGTCGGCATTGAGTTTGAGCAGGCGCTGCTTGAGGGCGGCGAGGTTGGCGTCGATCTTCGGTTTGGCGCTGGGCGCCAGGCGGCTCAGGTCGGCGGCCATCACATCGGCCATGCGCCCCATGTTGTGGCTCGACTGCCACGGCTGGCTGTTCAAACCATCGGCGTTGCCCGGTTGCACGGCGATACCCGGCAAGCCACCGTCCACCGGGCGCGCGGCGTCGACTTCGACGATGCGGATATTGCTGCGCCGCGCCACGGGGTACAGCGGGTCGTCCGCCCACAGCGAGCGCAGGCCGATGGCGGCGTCCGCCTCCTGGGCCAGGGTATTCAACGCCAGCGCGCCACGGCCGGTGAAGTAGGACACCTGCCGTGAACCGGGCAGGTTGGCCGGGGCCGCGCGCTCAAGCTGCACGTTGGTGCCCTTGAGCAGCACCTCGGCCAGCCCATAAGTAATGGGCAGCGACGCCAGGACCTTGACCGGCTTCTTGGCCTTGGTCAGGGCGGCATGGCCGAGGCCTTGGTTGACTTTGAATTCCTTGGGGTCGAGACCGTCGATGGCCAGCGCCGAGGTGCTGATCAGACAGGCGATGGCCAAGGCGATTGGGCGAAAGGCAGGGCGCATTATCCAAGATTCCCTTTGAGGCTGGGCACGGTGCCGCGTGCGATGGCGGCGAAGGCGAAGGCGATACCGGCGACCAGAATAATGGCGGCACCGGATGGGATAGGCAGGTCAAAGATGATCGGTAGCAGGATGCCGCACAGCGTACTCAGCGTGGCGATCACCACCGAGATCCAGAAAAAGCCTTTGAGCGACTGGCTCAGCAGGCGAGCGGCGGCTGCCGGAATCACCAGCAGCGCGCCAACCAGAATGGCGCCGATCACCTTGACCGCCGCCACGGTGATCAACGTCACCAGGATCACAAACAAATAATCCAGGGTCTTCACCGCCACACCGCGCACGGCGGCCAGTTGCGGTTTGAAGCTGGCGAGCATGATGCGGTTGTACAGCGGCAGCGCCAGGGCCATCACCAGTGAGCCAACCACGGCCAGCACCAGCAAGTCGTTGGCGTTGACGGTCAGCACCGAACCAAACAGCACGTTCTCGAGGATGTGCACGTTGATCTTGCCCGCCAGGATCAGCAGCAGGCTCGCACCCAACGCCAGAGACACCGAAAGGAACACGCCAATCAAAGTGTCCGGCGCCAGGCCAGTGCGGTTGCGCAGGTAATTGAGCAGGATGCCGAACAACAGGCAGTAGCCGAACAGCGCACCATACGGCCCGGTGTAGGGTTCACCCAACAGAATGCCCACGGCCACGCCGGTCAGCGCGGCATGCCCGACCGCTTCGGAGAAAAACGCGAAGCGCTTGACCACCACCAGCGTGCCCAGGCCGCCCAGTACCGGGCCGATCAGCAACCCGGCGAGCAAGGCATTGACCACAAACCCATAGGCCAGCGCTTCCGGCAGATAGCCGGAAGAGGCCCAGCCCTGGACCATCAAACGAAACGCTTCATAACTCATTGCGCCGGGCTCCGAGGGTGAGTGGAGAACAGGGTCAACAGGCGATCCGGGGTCAGCGCCTCTTTGGGCGTGGCGTCGAACAGCACGCGGCGGTTGAGGCCGGTGACGCGGTCGGCCAGACGACCCACGGCTTCCAGGTCGTGTTCGATCCAGAGCACGGTGATCCCGGCCATGCGCCAGTCATTCAATAGCCGTTCGAACACCTGGATACCGGCTTCGTCGAGGGCCGACATCGGCTCATCCAGCACCAGCAGGTGCGGCGCCGGGATCAAGCCTTGGGCCAATAACACGCGTTGACGCTCACCGCCGGACAACGCGCCCATGCGACGTTTACGTTTATCCTGCATGCCGACGCGTTCCAGCGCCTCGCCAATCGCTGCGGCGTAATGCTTGGACAGGCCAAGAAACGCCGGGCGTCGTTGACACATGGCGGCCATGAAGTCGTCGACGGTCATTGGCAAGCCCCGGTCGAACTCCAGCGCCTGCGGTACATAACCGACGGTGCCCGGTGTGGTCGGCCATTGCAGGCGCAATTGCCCCTGGT
Organism: Pseudomonas antarctica; assembly: GCF_900624995.1. Classification (GTDB taxonomy): domain Bacteria; phylum Pseudomonadota; class Gammaproteobacteria; order Pseudomonadales; family Pseudomonadaceae; genus Aquipseudomonas; species Aquipseudomonas antarctica. Next base: position 19,779 of record NZ_UYXQ01000037.1, on the reverse strand, counting down.
GCGGCGTTTGCCCCAACAGGGTCTTGATCAGCGAGCTTTTGCCGCCGCCATTCGGGCCGACCAATGCGTGGATGCTGCCCGGCTGAACCTGAAAGCTCACGCCGTCGAGGATCAGGGTGCGGCCCAGGGTCAACGACACCTTGTCGAAGTCGAGGGTCGGGCCAATGCTGGCCACCTTCAGGTGTTCCGCCGCCGTCATGCCCCCGACTCCTGAATCGCCCGCACCACGGTATTGAGGTTGCCGGTCATTTCTACTTCGTACTTCTCAGGCGTGTATTCGCCGTAGGAGATATGCGACAGCGGGTACAGCTTGACCCCGGACTCACGCTGGATGGTTTCGACGTAAGTGGATGGGAAATCCATCTCCGAGAAGATCACCTTCACATCCAGGGCGCGCAGTTCGTCGATGGTCTTTTTCAACTGGCTGGGGCTCGGTTCGATGCCGTGGGCCGGCTCGACCACGGCTGTGACTTCCAGGCCGAATTCGCGCAGCAGGTAGTCATAGGCCGCGTGCACAGTGGCTACGCGCAGGTCCGGGTTGGGCGCGCTGGTCAGCTTGGCCAAGGCGTCGGCGCGCATCTGACGCAGGCGCTTGCCGTAGGCGCGGGCGTTCTGGGTGTAGGCCTTGGCGTTGTCCGGGTCGAGCTTGCCCAGCTCGCGGGCGATGTTGTTGACCTGGGCAATCGAGGCGCTGATCGACAGGAAGGTGTGCGGGTTGACCACTTTGCCCGCACCGCGCGCGGCATTGCCGGTGGCGGCCAGCAGCGGCACGTTGGCGTTGGCTTCGATCACCGGGATGCCCGGGCGCTCGCTGGTGGCGATCATGCGGTCGGCGAAATCGTCATGGCCGACACCGTTGAGCACGATTACGTCCAGCGTGCCGATGCGCTTGATGTCGTCGGCGCGTGGTTCGTAGGCGTGGGGGTTGAAACCGGCTGGGATCAGCGGCACTACCTCGGCCTTGTCGCCGACGATCTGGGTGACGTAGCTGTAATAAGGGTGCAGGGTGATGCCGATTCGCAGGCGTTTGGCCGCCTCGGCGTTCGCCAAAGGTGCCAACATCAAACTGAACAGGCTGACCAGCAACAGGCGCAACAGGGGAGATGAAATAGACATGGGCAATCGGTCTTCTCGGTCAGTGGCGGTGCTGGCGCGTGACGCCGGCATCGAATTGCGCGACCACCTGTTGCCAGCCGGCAGCGATCAGCGCCTGGTCAGTGAGGTCGGAAGGGGCGGCGAGGTTGGCTTTTCGGTTGAGCCAGATATCCGGCTCGGCACCGTGCACGCGCATCAGCAGCGAGCCGCTGCCACTGGGCGTCTGGCTCAAGCCCAGATAGGCCGAAGGCGCCAGTAATTGCCAGCGATGGTCGCCACGGCTGACCGAACTGGCGTCCTGGGCAAACGGCGCAAACCCTTCTTCGGCCAGTTGCTCAGGCGTTGGCAGCGCGCTTTGCTCCTGTTGCAGCAACTGGATCTCATCCAGGGTCACCCGCAGGTCGGCGTAGATGCCTTGCTCGGCGGCGCTGAGGTCGCGGCGCGCATCCAACTGGTGGCTGGGCAGCGCCACAACTTCCTGGGTTTCACTGTGCAAGGCCACCACCGAGCCTGCCACTGCGAGGATGATCAGGCACAGCAGTAGCACGTAGAGGGTTTCGTGGCCGGCACCGGCCGGGCGGACTACCTGTGTGGTACTCATTGAGGTTGGATATCCGCTTGGTCGATTTCCACGACGTGGCCGGGGCCTGCATCAAACAGCACATAGAACTCGGCCGCAGGCTTCTTGAAGGTCAGGGTTGAGTCCTGGCCGAGTTTGCCGGGCAGCAGGATGGTTTCGTCGTAGCCGATCACGTCCAGGGTCACACCCGGGGCGCCGCTGCCGTCGGAGAAACCGCCGCTGCACTGGATCTGCTCGCCGGGGATCTCTTTGCATTCGCACATCGGGTTGTGGGCCAGGGCCACAGTACTGAAACCGGCGCCGAGCAACAGTGCGGCGCAGGCGCGGGTCAGGCGCTTGAAAGTCATGGTTTAACTCCTTGCTTGTTCAGCCAGGCAATGGTGGCAGGCGAGGCCTGGCTCAGCGGGATGGAACCCTGGTGCATCGTGCCGTCCCAGCCTTCCATGGTGACCCACAGTTCGGCGTCGGCCGGCGTGCGCTCCGGCACCGGCAAGGCGGCGCCCATGCGGTACGGCGTACCAAAGAAGATCACCCCGGCGGCGCGCAGGCTGCGCGGTTTGCCGATGCGCAGGTAGGTCGCCTTGACCTGCTCGGCGCAGGTGTCGCACAGGGCGGCGTTGAAGAATTTCATCGGGCCGGCCGGGTCCGGGCTTGGGCCTTCATTGCGGAACTCGGCGAGTTTCAGGCTCCAGGGCCCGACCTGCACGTCCCCGACCACCCGCTCACCAATGCCGGTGTCACCGCGAAACAGCGCGGCGTCGGCGAAGTACTTGGGCATGAACCCCAGCGGTACCAGCAACAGCAGGATATTGATATGGAACCGCCATTTCAGCCAAAAGGCGCGCAGCGGCGAAGGGGGCGTAGCGCGAGCGACCTTGCTCATGAGTGGGCCTGCGAGGTTTCAGTCTGCATGGCTGGGATGGAAGCCGGCGCGCGTTGGGTCTTGGCTTCGCGTTTGAAGGCGTTGAGGGTGGCCAGGGCGGTACGCTTGGTCCAGATCAGCAGGCCGCTCAACACCATCATGCTCAGCACCAGGCCGAAGAACGCCCAGATCAGTTTGATCCACAGCCCACCAAAGTCGCCGGTGTGCAGGGGGCGCATGGACTCGGTGACGAACTCCAGCGCCGAGCGATCGGACAGCAAATGCGACACCGCAATTTCGCCGCTGTATGGGTTGAGCTGGGCGGTCTGGAACATCAGTGGGTACCCGCCGCGCCCGCCAATCTGCAGGTGGCTGTAGGCATTAAGCGGCAGGAACACGAAGGTGGCATCCAGCCCGGGAATGCGCTGGGTGGCAATCTTGATGGCGTCGTCCAGCGTGATCATCGGTGCCGGCACGCCGGGCGCAGACGTCGGCACCTTTTCGCGGGCAATCACCGGCACGATCGGTTCGCTGGAGATGGAAATCTGGTTGTCCCCCAGGATCGCCTGGATCAGGAACCAGGTGCCGGTGATGGAAATCACCGCAATAAACCAGATCGACCAGATACCGCTCAGGCGGTGGAAGTCACCCCAGAAGATCCGCGCGCCATGGCGGATACGCAGGGTAGGGCGCAAGAACCCTTTCCAGAAACGCTTGTAGACCACCAGCCCAGTCACCAGCGACGCCAGCAGCGGCAGGCCGAGCGCCGAGACCAGGTACCAGCCCCAACTGAAGCCATTGGTGAACGGCACCAGCCACCAGCCATGCAAGGCGCGGGTAAATTGTTTGAAATTGAACGATGGGCTGATGCCCTGGATCGCGCCGGTGTAGGGGTTGACGTAAACCTCCACGGAGCGCCCATCCGGATAGCTGAGGTCGACACTCAGCGCAAAATGCGTTTCGTCCGGGCGGATGATCGATTGCACGATCACCTGGGGCTCTTCGCGTTTGATGGCGGCGATCACCTGGTCAAAGCTGAGCATTTGGGCGTCATCCGACGGCTTGCTGGCGCGGATGTCCGGGTTGGCCAGCCAGACGATCTCCTGGCTGATCACCGCCAGGGTGCCGGTGACGCAGACGATCAGTACAAAAAACCAGATGGGCAATGCCAGCCAGCTGTGTACGAGAAACCAGAGTTTGGAGCGTGACTTCTTCGACATGTGAATGGGGGTCTTGATCGGAGGGGGCGAAAGAGGCCCGGAAAAGGCCGGTCGTAGCTTTTGCTGACGCGACGGGCTGTATCTAAGTTAAGACGGATGAGCATCAGAAATCCCCAAGCCAGATATGAAAGAAAATGTTTCAGGTTCACATTCGCAGTGGTTTCAGGCACTGATCGAACACGATCCATGTTCCAAGCCATCACCCAGGCGCCATTGATGGCGCGGGGCGGCTGCGTAGGATGGGCGTATGCCGTTGAGCCCGCCCCAGAAACGTGAGCCCTGAGAAAAATGACTGCCAGAACCCTCTACGACAAACACATCGATTCCCACACGGTGTGCGCCCTGGATGACCAAGGCCATGTGCTGCTTTATATCGACCGCCAGGTGATCAACGAATACACCAGCCCCCAGGCCTTCAGTGGCCTGCGTGAGGCTGGGCGTACTGTGTGGCGCCCCGGCACGGCATTGGCGGTGGTCGACCATGTAAACCCCACCACGCCCAAGCGCATCGCAGCCATGCCCGACGCGGGCGGGGCGCGGCAAGTGTCGTACCTGGCGGAAAACTGCCGGGATTTCGGCATTGAACTGCTGGACATCCTCGACAAGCGCCAAGGCATCGAACACGTGATCGCCCCGGAGCAGGGCTTTATCCTGCCAGGCATGGTGATCGCTGCCGGTGACAGCCACACCACCACTTACGGCGCCCTCGGTGCGTTCGGGTTTGGCATCGGCACCTCGGAAATCGAGCACTTGCTGGCGTCGCAGACACTGGTCTACAAACGCCTGAAAAGCCTGCGCGTGACGGTGGACGGCGAGCTGGCGCCGGGCCTGACCTCCAAAGACGTGATCATGGCGCTGATCGGCAAGATCGGCGCGTCGGGTGCCACCGGTTACGCCATCGAGTTTCGCGGTTCCACCCTTGATGCGTTGAGTGTCGAAGCGCGCATGACCATTTGCAACATGGCGGTGGAAGCCGGTGCGCGTGGCGCGTTCATGGCACCGGACGAAAAAGTCTTCGCCTACCTTAAAGGCAAACCGCGCGCGCCCAAGGGCGAGGTGTGGGAACAGGCACTGGTGGGCTGGCGCCAACTGCATTCGGACGCAGGTGCCGTGTTCGACCAGGAAGTACACCTCGATGCGAACACCTTGGAGCCGATGGTCACCTGGGGCACCAGCCCCGATCAGGCGGCGCCTATCGGTGCCCGCGTGCCAGACCCGCAGGACGTCAGCGACCTGATCCTGCGCCAGAACATGCGCCGCGCCCTCAACTATATGGGCCTGGAAGCCGGCATGTTGCTGAGCGATATCGTCATCAGCCATGCGTTTATCGGCTCTTGCACCAACGCGCGTATCGAAGACCTGCGCGACGCCGCCAGCGTGGTGCGCGGTAAGCACGTCGCCGACCACGTGCGGGCGATGATCGTGCCCGGCTCCACGGAGGTGCGTGACCAAGCCGAGGCCGAAGGGCTGGCGGCGATCTTCATCGACGCCGGTTTCGAATGGCGCCAGTCCGGCTGCTCAATGTGCCTGGCGATGAACGACGATGTGCTCGGCCACGGCGACCGTTGCGCGTCCAGCACCAACCGCAATTTCGAAGGCCGCCAGGGCGCCGGTGCACGTACGCACCTGATGAGCCCGGTGATGGTTGCCGCCGCCGCTATCACCGGCCGCCTCACCGATATTCGCCACTTTGGAGACCGCGCATGAGCCTGCAACCTTTTACGCAGGTCACCGGCAAGGCCGCGCCGATGCTGGCGGCGAATATCGACACGGACGTGATCATGCCCAAGCAGTTCCTCAAGGGCATCGACCGCAGCGGCCTCGACCGTGGGCTGTTCTTCGACCTGCGCTTTTTGGCGTCGGGCGAGCCCAACCCTGAGTTTGTGCTCAACCAGCCGGCCTGGCAGGGCGCGAGTTTTATGGTGGTTGGGCCGAACTTTGGCTGTGGCTCCAGCCGCGAACACGCGGTGTGGGGCTTGAAACAAATGGGCATCCGCGCGCTGATCGGCAGCAGCTTTGCCGGGATTTTCTATGACAACTGTCAGCGTAACGGGGTGTTGTTGATTACCTTGGACGAGGCGGTGTTGCAAAGACTCGGGCAGACCGTCAGCACGGCTGCCCAGGCGCAGATCAGCGTAGATCTGGCGGCACAGGACATTCGTTTGGCCGATGGTAGTGTCATCCCGTTCCAGCTGGACACGTTGCGCAAGACCGCGTTGCTATTGGGCCTGGACGCGATTGGCAGCACCTTGCAGCGCAGTGAACAGATCAAGGCCTTCGAGCGCCAACATTTGGCCAACAATCCCTGGCTCGGTTGACACGCCAGGCGCCTTGGCCTTAAGTGGGACCGACAAGGAAGTCGGCTCATGATAATAAAGGGAAGTGCCTGACATGGACGTGCTCAACATTGAGCCTGAAGCAACGCGGTCGACCCGCAACGCACGCTTGATCATCTTCGCCCGCGGCGTCTCGGATTTCGGCGCATTCCTCAACATGGTGGCGCTGTCCACCTATGTCTATTGGCTCAGCCAAAGCGTGGTGTTTGTCAGTATTTTCCTGGCGTGCCGCGTCACCGGTGGCATTGTCGCCAGCCTGTTCGGCATCCCGTTTTTCCGGCGCTTTGCCGGGCGTGGCACGTTGGCGGGGCTCGACTTAGCGAGGGCGCTGTTGCTGACGCCGCTGTTGGTGCTGATACCGGCGCATCAACTCAGCGTGCTGCCCTTTATCGCGTTTGGCATTGGCTTATGCAATTCGCTGTTTGCGATTGGCCTGAACAGCCAGTTGCCGACCTGGGTCGCGCTTGAACAGCGGGTGAGCACCAATGCCTGGATCACGTCGGCGGCGGCCACGGGTGCGGTCTTCGGCAGCCTGCTGTCCGGGTTACTGATTGCCACCGGAGGATTCGAGTCGGTGTTTGCCGTCAACATCGGCACCTACGTCCTGGCTGCGTGCCTGATCCTGCCGTTGCGTGGGTTGTACTCAGTCGTCGTCGCCGCACATCGTGGGCTTTGGGCTGAATGGCGCGAGCTGACCCAAGGCCTGCGTGGCGCGCCGGTGCTGGCGGCGGTGCTGTTGATCAGCATGCTCGACACCCTCGGCAGCGCGGCGCATAACGTCGGCTGGCCGGTGCTGTCGCAGTACATCTCGCCGGACACGGCCAAGACCGTCATGGGTTACCTGCTGGCAGTGTGGGCGTGTGGAAAGTTTATCGGCGCGCGAATCGCCAGTGCGCTGTTAAAACGCCGTGGCACTCAAGCCATGGAGCGCCTGTTTATGCTGGGCGTGGTGTTGATGTCCAGCGGCTTTATCATGACCTTTCAGCAAACCGAGCTGTGGCTGGCGCTGCTGTGGGTGGTGTGGGCCGGGTTGGGCGATGGCGTGTCCGAGGTGGCGTTGGTCTGCCGCGCGCAAAGCGAGCCTGACAGCCTGCGCCTGCCGCTGTTCAGCTTATTGACCCTGATCCAGATGGCTGGCTTCGGTGTAGGCATGTTGGTGGTCGGGCCGTTTTACCTGACGTGGACGCCGGCGCAGGTGATTGTGCTATTTCATGGGCTGCCGCTGACGGCCTTGGTGGTCATGACGGTATGGCTGGGCTACAGCGCCAGCCGGGAAGTCAAATCGACAACCCCTTGAAGTGCTCCTGCAAAAATTCCACACAGGCCCTTAATTTCCCGGAGTAGGCCAAACGTGTCGGGTACACCGCCCACACGTTGGCACTCTGGGTGTAGTCGTGCAGCACCTGCACCAGCTCGCCCTGTTCCAGCAACGCCTTCACGTCCCACATCGAGCGCAGTAACACGCCGCGCCCGTCCAGGGCCCACTGCAATACGATTTCGCCATTGTTGGAAGACAGCGGCCCGCGCACGCGCACGCTGTCGGGGGCGCCGTCACGCTCCAGGTTCCAGATGCCGAAGGCGTTGTCGCGTTCCTTGATCACCAAGCAGTCGTGTTGCTCCAGATCGCTTAACTGTTGTGGCGTGCCACGGCGTTTGAGATAGGCCGGAGCGGCGCACAGCACCCGGCGGTTGCTCACTAGGCGTCGGCCGATGTGCTGGCCGGGGATGTCATCGCCCACGCGGATCTCCAGGTCGAAGCCTTCGCTGACGATGTCCACCACGCGGTCGAACAGGTCCAGGCGAATTTCCAGGTCGGGGTACCGCTCGGCCAGCAATGACAGGGCAGGCGCCACATGATTGCGGCCAAAGCCGAAGCTGCTGCACAGGTGCAGATGGCCGCGCGGGCTGTCATGGGCGTCGGAGAGTTCATCGCGAAGTTGCTGGAAATCTTCGAGGATGCGCACTGCCCAGCGCTGCACCCGTTCACCGTCTTCGGTCAGGGCGATACGCCGGCTGGTGCGGTGCAACAGGCGCGTGGCCAGGGTGGTTTCGAGGATCTGGATGCGCTTGCTGACATACGCAGGCGACAGCCCCAGCTCATCGGCGGCGGCGGCAAAGCCAGCCTTGCGGATCACAGTGAGGAACACCCGCAGGTCTTCGGGTAGGGGCACGGTATCTTTCTTATGAGTCATCAGAAACAGACGTAGCGGTATGAGCCGCCACAATAGCATCGGTGTTTACTCGGCAGTGATCTTGGCCTGTGCCGCAACGCGCGCAGGCCGACCGCGCTTTTTGGTCACCTGGGCCAGGAACGGCACCGCCAAGATCTGGCAGCCTGCGAGGCGGGTGTTTCAGGTCACGCAGCTACAGGGTTCAGTGCAATGGCTTCAGCGAAGAAAGCTGAGGACTTCGCCCAGCAACAATTCAGGGACTTCTTCGGCAATGTAATGGCCGGCCGGCAGGGCTTTGCCACGCACGTCGGTGGCGACTTTCTGCCACTCCTTGAGCGGGTCGAAACAGCGGCCGACGGTGCCTTCGGCGCCCCACATCACCAGTAACGGCAGGTTCAGGTGTTTACCAGCGTCGATATCCGCCTGGTCGTGCTCAAGGTCGATACCGGCGGCAGCACGGTAGTCTTCGCAGATGCCGCGAGCCGTGCCGGGCAATTGCAGGCAGCGCAGGTATTCGGCAAAGGCTTCATCGGTGAACGGCTTGAGCCCCGCGCTGCGGCTGCCCATCACGCTGTGCAGGTACAGTTCCGGGGTGCTCTCGATCAAGGCTTCCGGCAATGGCGCCGGGCGGATCAGGAAGAACCAGTGCCAGTAGGCGCGGGCGAACGCTTCATTGGTCTGGGCGTACATCGACAGGGTCGGTGCAATATCCAGCAATACCATGCGTTGCAGCGCTTTTGGATGATCCAGCGCCAGGCGATGGGCAACGCGGGCGCCACGGTCGTGGGCCAGCACCGAAAAGGTATCCAAGCCTAAGGCCTGCATCAGCTCGATGCTGTCGCGGGCCATTTTGCGTTTCGAGTGGTTGGCGTGTTGGTCATCGGCTGGCGGCTTGCTGCTGTCGCCATAACCGCGCAGGTCGGCCGCGACCACGGTGAAATGCTCGGCCAGCTGTTCGGCGACTTTGTGCCAGATGACGTGGGTTTGTGGGTGCCCGTGCAGCAGGAGCAGGCCGGGACCTGTACCGCCTTTGCGGTAGCTGATGTTCACGCCATTGACGTGGCACTGGTCTTTTTGGAATCCGGCGAACATGGAATGACTCCTCGTGATGATTGCCTGCATCGTGGAATCACGCGGCGTTCGGGGCAAGGGGGAAAGCGTGGAGGGGGTGTTCATGAAGTGTGTAGGAGCCTGACCTTCCAAGCGATGAAGGTCGACGGTGGGAGCGAGCACGCCCGCTCCCATATTTGGATGTGTATGCGGCCAGGAAACTCAGCCTTGCTTGAACATCTGCATGGCGCGCTGGCGGATCTGCTCCTCAGTCAGGTCTTCCTTGCGCGTGGCCAGGAACCACAGGTGGCCGAACGGATCCTTAACGCTCGCCGAGCGGTCGCCATAGAACTGATCCTGCGGCTCGGACACCACGCTGGCGCCTGCTGCAACGGCTTGTTTGAATTGCGCATCCACGTCATTGACGTACAAGTGCAGGCCAACACTGGTGTGTTCGGCCGGGTTGCGCAGGGCCATGTCAGCGCAGGGTGAGCCGAGCATGATTGCCGAGTCGCCAATACGCAGCTCGGCGTGGCCGACTTTGCCGTCGGGCATGTCCAGGCGCATGACCTGTGTGGCGCCGAAGGCTTTCTGGTAGAACTCGATGGCTTGGGCGGCGTTGTCGATACCCATATAGGGCGTGACGCTGTGATAACCCTCAGGGATAGGTTTGACGCTCATATCGTCCTCCTTGGTTGTCAGTGTGCAGGCAGGCCTTTTCACTATAGGCCACGTATCGCGTGGCCTGTGGCTAGCCGACGAGGTGTTGCCAGGCAACAGTGATCGGGCTTTTACTTCAGTTTTTTTCGGTGGGTTCTAACAACTGCGCCCCCGGCCCGCGCTCACCAAGCTGATCCCCCTGATTACGCAACGGGCAGGCCTCCAGTGACAAACACCCACACCCGATACACCCACTGAGCTTGTCGCGCAGCAGCATCAATTTGTTGATGCGATCATCCAGATCCTCTCGCCACAGCGCCGACAACCGTTCCCAGTCTTTAGTGGTGGGCGTGCGCCCATCCGGCAACGTCTGCAACGCCTCGCCAATCGTTGCCAGCGCAATCCCCAAACGCTGGGCTATTTTGATTACCACCACTCGGCGCAACACATCCCGTGGGTAGCGCCGCTGGTTGCCGGCATTACGATTGCTCTTGATCAACCCCTTGGCTTCATAGAAGTGCAGGGCCGTGACCGCGACACCACTGCGGGCGGCCAATTGGCCGACGGTAAGTGCTTTGTTGAGCATGAAAAACTCCGAAACAATGCTTGACCTTGACTTAACTAGAGGTTTTACCCTGCGTGGCATCGAATCGCAAGATTCTGCCTACAGAGAAAGGGGAGTGTTCATGCCGGTATCAGAGAAAAATCGCAGCTTCACTCAACTGATCGAGTTTCAGATCGAGCCCCGGCAGCAACGGGCGCTGGTGGCGGCGTTGTCCACCCAAAGCGAGCGCTTGGCCCAGGGCCATGGCGGCTTTATCAATGCGAGTGTGCAAGTCAGCGATGACGGGCGGCGGGTGCTCAATTACCTGCAATGGCGCTCGCGCGAGGAGGGCGAGGCTGCCTTCAAATGCTTTGAGCACGGCGAGGAAGATTTCTGGGCGCTGATCCGCGCCCATCAGGCCACGGCGGTGACCTTTGGTTCGTTTCAGGTGCTGCGCAGTTTTGAGCGCAGCCATGACAATGCGTTGCACTGCCGCCTAAATGGATAGGTGCAACATGCGCTCGCCTTGCACGTTTTCCCCGGGACGGCGCTTGTTCACCGCCAACTCGCCAATTTTGATCAAGCGGGTGCGCGTGACGTTACGGCTCAAGCCCAGCAGGTTGGCGGTGTGCACCTGGTTGTAATGGCTGAAGCGATAAGCCGCGCGCAATAACGCGTCCTCGACTTTTTCGTGCAGGGCGCCAGCCTGTTCCTCGAACAGCTTTTGAAAGGCGCGCGCCAGTAACGCTTCGGCGCTGTTGTCGGTGCCGTGCTGGCTGTTGTCCTGGCGCTCGATGCGCATGTTCGACAGGCGTAAATCATCGCGTTCGATCACGCCGTTACGGCAGATCAGCAAAGTGTGGTGAATCACGTTTTCCAGCTCGCGAATATTGCCCGGCCAGCGGTAGCTTTTGAGCTTGTGTTCGGCCTCACGGCTGATAGTGATCGGGCCGTAACCGAGACGCTGGCTGTAGGCTTCGATGAAGTGCCGGGTCAGCGGCAGGATATCGCCGGGGCGCTCGCGCAGCGGGCTCAGTTCCAGGCTGACCACGTCGAGACGGTAGTAGAGGTCTTCGCGAAAATGCCCGGCGTTGATGGCTTTTTCCAGCTGTACGTTGGTGGCGGCCAGTACGCGTACATCAATTGGAATGCTCTTGCGCGAACCCAGACGCACCACTTCGCGTTCCTGCAACACGCGCAGCAACTTGACCTGGATCGCCATCGGCAAATCGCCAATTTCATCCAGAAACAAGGTACCGCCGTCGGCCTCTTCGAACCAGCCGGCTTTGGCGCTGAGGGCGCCGGTAAACGCGCCTTTTTCATGGCCGAACAGTTCGGCTTCGACCAGTGATTCAGAAAACGCACCGCAATTGACCGCCATGAACGGCCGGTTGCGCCGCGCACTGAGGTTATGGATATGGCGCGCCACCAGCTCTTTACCGGTACCGGTTTCGCCGATGATCAGCACGCTGGCCTCGCTGGGCGCCACTTGCTGGATGTGGGCAAGCAGCGCCTGGGATTTGGGGTCTTCGAAGACCTGGGCCGTGGCGCGGATAGAGGTCGCGAGGGCGGGCGAGGGCGGTAGGGTCAACAGCTGCATGGGCACCTCTCTTAAGAGTAGAACGTTGGAATCGGCAGGGACGGGTTCAGCGCCCAGTCCCCAGTTCGTGGAGTTTGTAGTCCACCAGGTCGTGTAGGGTTTGCGTGCGCAGGTTGCGCCAGCGTGCTCCACCAGCAGGCGCACACCTTCAAGCGCCATCCAGAACTCGCCCTAATGGCGCAGCACGTTCGAGGCCTGGCGCTGGCCGATGGTTGTGCAAGGTGACGCCGCTGCGCCCGCTGGCAATGGCCGCGATCAGCAGTTTGCCGCCGGCGCTTTCATCGACCGCCGAGGCGATGAGCATTTCCGAGTCGCTGGCGCCGGAGCAGAAGTTCTTCTGACCAGAGAGCTCGCGCCAGTCGCCGAAATCCTTGACCACCGTGCGGGTGTCCAGCGGATTGAGGGCGTTGCCCCAGCACCCGTTCGGCGGCCAGGTCGTGGGCTGCGTCGGAAGAGCCGTCGAAGTACAGTGGCGGATACGGCTTCTGCACCGGAGGGCAAAGGTCATGAACAGTTCCTTTTCAACAGCGGGACGCAGCGGATGAAGTGCAAGGTGTTGAGCAAGGGCTGTACTAACGGCTGGACGTCTTGATTGGGGAGGGCTTCAGGCTCCCTGCTGAAAAGTGAAACTGTTGGCTGCTTGGTGTTTTGTTGAATGATTGTTGCCAGGGCAACAGTTGCGTGACGAACAGTGATGATTCGGCGTGAGGCCATTTATAGAGGGTTACGTATATTCCGTAAATGAATGTGTTTATATATTTATAGATCTTAAATGCATATTAATAACTGGCTATTGCAGGTGTCTGAATGGTTGATAGCGACTATCACGGGCGATGATTTTTCAGCGTGCCAGCGCGGGAGTAGCCTGTGTTCATTGACTTGAAACCTCCTTCGCAGGGCCTTCACCATGAACCACTTTCTGGCTGTTTCCTTAGTAGTTGTCAGCTCCGTCCTCGCCGGTTGTGCGACCCATCCTTTACCTGAATCGCGCCCCTACACTGCCGAAGAAACCAAGCAGCTTGCGTTGGAGGCACTGAGCCGTCGTGGCCTGTCGTTTGACGAATACCAACAGCAACGCGCCGCACTGACCGGCCAGCCACACAAGACCTTCGACTTTGATCACCAAGGTGAAATGAACGCCGAACGCAACGTGGCCCTGAGGGGGCGTCCCAGTTGAACCTGCGCTCAGCGGCAAAAAGCCCGAGGATTCCCTTAAGGAACCTCGGGCTTTTTGTTTGCCATGGGGCGACTTCAGCCTGTTAAGCTGAATTTCAGGAGCGTTCCTACGCACATTTACATAAAGTGGTTCTTCTTTAATGGCATTCGATCGGTTAAACCTGACGACCTCTGTTCCGGTTGATGCCCCTGAGACGCTGCTCTCGGGAATACGCTCTGCGAGTCTTAAACGTCATGAATAAACGTCCGTTGTATTTCGACTACGCCGCCACCACGCCGGTGGATGAGCGGGTCATCCAGGCGATGGTCGAGTGTCTGGGCTTCAATGCCAATTTCGGTAACCCTGCGTCCAGTTCCCATGCGTTCGGCCTAGCGGCCCGGCAAACGGTTGAACAGGCGCGGCGCCAGGTCGCCGAGCTGGTCGGGGCCAGCCCTGAGCAGATCGTCTGGACGTCCGGTGCGACTGAATCCAACAACCTTGCGATCAAGGGCGTGGCCCAAGCGCGCGGGGTTGCAGGCGGGCATATCATCACCAGTCAGATCGAACACAAGGCCACGTTGGACACTGCGCGGCAGTTGCAGGAAGCCGGGGTTGCCGTGACCTATCTGGTGCCGGACGCCGACGGGTTGATCAGCGCCACGGCGGTGAGTGAAGCCCTGCGCGAAGACACCTTTCTGGTGTCGTTGATGCTGGTGAATAACGAACTCGGCACCTTGAACGACATTCCTGGCATCGGCGCGCGCGTGCTTGAGCACGGCGCGCTGCTGCATGTGGACGCGGCGCAAGGAGCGGGCAAAGTTGCGATCGACCTGGCTGAATGGCCGGTGGACCTGATGTCCTTTTCTGCGCACAAGCTGTATGGCCCCAAGGGCATCGGCGCGCTGTATGTAGGCCCGCGCGCGCAACAGAAAGTGTTGGCGCAGATGCATGGCGGTGGTCACGAGGGCGGTTTGCGCTCCGGCACTTTGGCAACGCATCAGATTGCAGGCATGGGCACTGCGTTCGCCTTGGCGGCACAGTCCTTTACTGCGGAAAAGGCCACCATCGTCGCCTTGCGTCAGCGTCTGCTCGAGCAGTTGGAAACGGTGGCCGGTGTGCGCCTTAATGGCAGCGCCACGCAGCGTATTCCGCATACCCTCAGCCTGACGTTCAGCGAAGGTGAATTCAATTCCGCCGCACTCAGCGCGGGCATCGCTTTTTCGGCGACCTCGGCGTGCAACTCGGCGAGCAATGCGCCGTCCCACGTGCTTCTGGCCCTGGGCCATGACGCGCGCAGCGCCGGACGTACCATTCGCTTGAGCCTGGGCCGGTTTACCACCGAACAGGATATCGACCAGGCTGTGCAACTGATCAAGGCCGCACTCGCCAGTGCACCGGCGTTCTGGGTCGTTTAATTTTTCAGTCGCAGCACATAACAATTATTAGTGGTTAGCAGGAGACACAATGAGTACGCAGCCTTTGACCCATGGAACGGTTCCCCAGCGCCTGGCGCATACCCGTGAACTGATGCGCCGCGAGAGCATTCACGCCTTGCTGGTGCCGTCGGCCGACCCGCATTTGTCCGAGTACTTGCCGGGTTACTGGCAGGGTCGGCAATGGTTGTCGGGGTTTCATGGCTCAGTGGGCACGTTGATTGTCACGGCAGATTTCGCTGGCGTCTGGGCCGATAGCCGTTACTGGGAACAGGCGACCAAGGAACTCAAGGGCAGCGGCATTGAGCTGGTGAAGTTGCAGCCCGGCCAACCCGGCCCGCTGGAGTGGCTGGCCGAGCAAACCCCGGAAGGCGGTGTGGTGGCGGTGGACGGCGCGGTCATGGCCGTGGCCTCGGCGCGGACCTTGGGCGGCAAGTTGGCCGAGCGCGGTGCGCGTTTGCGTACTGATATCGACTTACTCAATGAAGTCTGGCAAGACCGCCCGACGTTGCCAAACCAGCCGATCTATCAACACCTGCCACCGCAAGCTACCGTCAGCCGTGGCGAAAAACTTGCCGCGCTGCGTGCCAGTTTGAAAGAGAAGGGCGCCGATTGGCATTTCATCGCTACCCTGGATGACATCGCCTGGCTGTTCAACCTGCGCGGCGGCGATGTGTCGTTCAACCCGGTGTTTGTCTCCTTTGCCTTGATCAACCAGCAGCAGGCTACGTTGTTTGTGGCGCTGAGTAAGGTTGATACCGAGTTGCGCGCGGTGCTGGAGCAGGACGGTGTAACCCTGCGCGACTACAGCGAAGTGGGGCAGGCGCTGCGTGCCGTGCCGGCGGGCGCGAGCCTGCACGTCGACCCGGCGCGAGTGACGGCCGGCTTGCTGGAAAACCTCGATGCCAGCGTCAAGCTGATTGAAGGGTTGAACCCGACCACACTGGCCAAATCGCGCAAGAGCCTGGCGGACGCCGAGCACATCCGCCAAGCCATGGAGCAGGACGGCGCAGCGTTGTGCGAATTCTTCGCCTGGCTGGACAGTGCGCTGGGTCGTGAACGCATCACTGAGCTGACCATCGACGAACACCTGACAGCTGCACGTACCCGTCGTCCGGGTTATGTGTCGTTGAGCTTCAACACTATCGCCGCATTCAACGCCAATGGCGCGATGCCGCATTACCACGCCACCGAGGAAGAGCACGCGCTGATCGAAGGCGATGGCTTACTGCTGATCGACTCGGGTGGCCAGTACCTGGGCGGCACCACGGATATCACGCGGATGGTGCCGATCGGCTCGCCGAGTGAAGCGCAAAAGCGCGACTGCACGCGTGTGCTCAAGGGCGTGATTGCCCTGTCGAGTGCGCACTTCCCCAAAGGGATTCTGTCGCCGCTGTTGGATTCAATCGCGCGGGCGCCGATCTGGGCCGAGGGTGTGGACTACGGCCACGGCACCGGTCACGGCGTAGGCTATTTCCTGAATGTGCATGAAGGCCCGCAGGTGATCGCCTATCAGGCTGGCGCTGCACCGCAAACCGCGATGCAGCCAGGCATGATCACCTCGATTGAGCCGGGCACTTATCGCCCAGGCCGCTGGGGGGTGCGCATCGAGAACCTGGTGTTGAACCGCGAAGCGGGCAAGACCGAGTTTGGTGAGTTCCTCAAGTTCGAAACCTTGACCTTGTGCCCGATTGACACCCGTTGTCTGGAGGCGTCGTTGCTGACGGCGGACGAGCGCGAGTGGTTCAACGCCTACCACGCCGAGGTCCGCGAGCGGTTGAGCCCGTTGCTCAACGGTGCGGCGCTGGCGTGGCTGCAGCTGCGTACAGCGGCGATTTGACCGGCTCTAGCTGAGGGCTTCGCGCACAAAGTCCAGACGGTCCTGACCGAAGAACAGCTGGTTGCCTACAAACATACTGGGGGCACCGAACACGCCACGCTGCACGGCTTGTTCGGTGTTGCCCTTGAGTGCGGCTTTTACGCTTTCTTCGTTGGCCAGGGCCAGCACTTCGTCGGGGTTGAACCCTGCTTCGTTCAGCACCGAGCCCACGACCGCGGAATCCCCCAAATCACGACCTTCGACCCAGAGCGCGCGGAACAGACAGTCGATGATGCTTTGGAAACGTTCGGGGTGGCGCATTTGCATGCCGGTCACTGCACGCATCAGCACCAGGGTGTTGATGGGGAAGTGCGGGTTGAACTGAAGCGTCACGTTGTAGCGTTGGGCGTATCGGGCCAAATCATTAAACATGTAACGGCCCTTTGCCGGGACGCTGATCGGCGAGGCATTGCCGGTGGCTTTGAATACGCCGCCGAGCAGCATAGGGCGGTACACCAGCTGTGCGTCGGTTTCGGCGCACAGGGCGGGGAGTTGGGTGTAGGCCAGGTAAGTGGCGGGGCTGCCAAGGTCAAAGAAGAACTCCAGAGTTTTACTCATCGTCGATGCTCGCTGCTTATTGTTATGGAGGCGTGTTTACCAGGATTCATTCCAGGGGCGCAGGTCCAGCTCAAAGGTCCAAGCGTCGCGCGGTTGGCTGTGCAGGTACCAGTAGTTATCGGCGATGTGTTCGGGATTGAGGATGCCGTCCTGATCTTTCTGGGCGTATTTTTGCGGGAAATTGTCGCGAATAAAGTCAGTGTCGATGGCGCCATCAACTACCACATGGGCGACGTGGATATTCCTGGGCCCCAATTCTCGCGCCATGCTTTGCGCGAGCGCTCGGATGCCATGCTTGGCGCCAGCGAACGCAGCGAAACCCGCACTGCCGCGTAAGCCTGCGGTCGCTCCGGTGAACAGGATAGTGCCGCGGTTGCGGGTGACCATGCGCTTGGCCACTTCGCGCGCGTTCAGGAAGCCGGAGAAGCAGGCCATCTCCCAGATCTTGAAGTACTTGCGCGCGGTTTCTTCGAGGATGCTGCACGGCACGTTGGCGCCGATGTTGAAAACGAACGCTTCGATGGGCCCAAGCCTGGTTTCGATCTCTTCGATCAGGGCGACGACGTCTTCTTCTTTGCGCGCATCGCAGGCAAAGCCGTGGGCTTCGCCACCGGCTGACTGGATGCTGTCGATCAGGTGCTGCAACTTGTCTGCGCTGCGCCGGGTGACACAGGCCACGTAACCTTCGCGGGCGAAGCGCTTGGCAATAGCGCCGCCGGTGGCATCACCGGCACCCACTACCAATACGATTTTCTTGTTGTGCGTCATGGGGACTCCGTTGCTCGATTGTCGAGCAGGAGTGTAGCCGCAGCGTCGTGAATGGCCGGGTCGATGTCAGAAATTTAAGAAAGGGGGAGCAGTCGGATGCGGACTGCTCGGTCGGTCATTTACAGATGACGATCATACTGCGGCTGGTATAGCCGGCAGGGTTGAGGCCAAAAGGGTAGTCGCCAGGCTCTTCGGAGTTGTCACCGGATTTGGCGATCACTCGGTAGCCTTTGGCACCACATGAGTTGGTCGCGCTGCTGTAGCACTGGTCCCAGGAGGAGGACAGGCCGGAACAGTTGATATGCAACCCTTTTTTGCCCCGTTTCACTTCTGTCTTGGTGGTCGCAGCACAGCCAGCAATGCCCACGACCATTAACAGTATCAAAATTCGTTTCATCACTATCCTTAATAGCCGCTTCGCAAAAAAAGGCTCGAAGCAGGCTCTACTCGCTCTCGATTGTAGCGTGCAGGCGTCCGTGTCGAAATTCTCCATGAATGGCGTTCGTTCAAGGCCTAAACATGGCCTAAATGGGCCGCAAATACCAGAGCCACCTTTAAAGATGATCAGTCCGCTGGCACCAATGGCTTGGTTTCATTGCGCATCGTCAGCGTGGCGCCTGCGGAGGCCAGAATAATGCAGCTGATGGCCAGCCATTGTGCCAAGGACAGGTGCTCCTGCAGGAAGAACAGGCCCGAGAGTGCGCCGAATGCAGGTTCAATGCTCATCAGGGTGCCAAAGGTGCGGGCTGGCAGGCGAGTGAGCGCGACCATTTCCAGGGTGTAGGGCAAGGCCGTGGAAAGAATGGCGACACCAATGGCGACGGGGATCAATGCAGGCGACAAGAGCGCAGTACCGGCGTGGACGATGCCGATCGGCGCAACAAATAAGGCTGCGATCATTACACCAAGGGCTGCGGTTTGGACGCCATTGTCGTTGCCGGCCTTCTGGCCAAACAGAATGTAGAGCGCCCAGCACACGCCGGCGCCCAAGGCGTAGGCTGCACCGGTCAAGTCGATGCCGTTGCTGGTTTCTCCTATGGGGATCAATAAGAGAAGGCCGGCGACGGCGAGCCCAATCCATAGGAAATCCACGGCTCGGCGCGAAGCATAGATGGCGACCGCGAGTGGCCCGGTGAATTCCAGTGCTACCGCGATGCCCAGCGGCACGGTGCGCAATGACATATAGAAGAGGAAGTTCATACCGCCCAGCGCCATTCCATAGATGATGACAGTGCGCAGGGACCTGGCCGTCAGCTTGGCACGCCATGGGCGTAATAGAAGCAGCATGATCACACTGGCGAAAATCAGGCGCAGGGTGGTGGTGCCTTGGGCGCCGACGATGGGAAACATGCTCTTGGCCAGCGAAGCGCCGGACTGGATGGAGGCCATGGCGATCAACAGCAGGCCGACTGGAAACAATGCCGAGGCCAGGCTGCGGGGTGGGGTGGTCATTGAGGGGGGGCGTCCGAGGTCTTAGTAGAGAAGCAGAAGGCATATGATGCTTAACAGTTCCTGTTTGAGCAATATATTGCTCAGGTTGAGTCATTTGACTCTCTATAGAGGAGGGGGCTGTAGGTTTTTCGCCCGTTTGATAGAAAATTCAAATTAAGGCTTGACGGCAGATTCTGGAAGTCTATAATTCGCCCCACTTCCGGCGCAGTCGAAACGGAAAACTCCTTGGTAAACAAAGAGTTACGCAAGATTCGACAGCGAGTTGCTTCAGTTCATCGAAGCCCAGAAGGAGTTGGTAGGGCAGTGTTGTTTGGCTCTATTAACGTTTCGATCTTCTCGGTCGAAAGCGGAGAAAAAGAGGTGTTGACAGCAGCGTGTAACGCTGTAGAATTCGCCTCCCGCTAACGAGAGATCG
>NZ_UYXQ01000036.1 GCF_900624995.1 Pseudomonas antarctica | reverse complement strand
GGATCACCTCCACGGCCTGGCTGATGGTGCTGGAGAGTTGGTCGATTTGCTGCAAGCTGCCGTCGATATTCACCTGCCCTTGTTGCGCCTGGGCCTGGGCGTCACGCATTTCGCTGGCTGCGTGCTCGGCGTTTTTCGCCACGTCCTGCACGCCGTAGGTCACTTCATTGATCGCCGTCGCCACCAGCTCCATTTGTTGCGATTGCTGCTGGCTGCGGTCATTGGCCTGGCTGGCGCTGGTACCCAACTCCGTGGACGACTGGCCCAAGGCGTTGGCGCACACCTGCAATTGGCCGACCACCTGGCGCAGCTTGGCGGTAAAGCTGTTGAAGTGCTGGGACAGTTGGGTGACTTCGTCGCGCCCGTGGGTGTCGAGGCTGCGCGTCAGGTCGCTTTCGCCGCTGGCGATATTGCCCATGGCGTTCACTGCCGCTTGCAAGGGTTGCACGATGCTGCGGGCGATCAGCACCACCAGCAACGTCATCACCAGCGCGATGCTCAGAACAATCAGCGAGGTTTTCCACACCTGGCCATTGAATTCGGCTTGCACATCGTCCACGTAAACGCCGGAGCCGATAATCCAGCCCCAGGGTTCGAACAGTTGGATATACGAGGTTTTTGCCACCGGCGCTTCGGCACCGGGCTTGGGCCAGCGGTAGTTGACGATGCCGGCGCCCTTGGCCTTGGCCAGGATCACGAACTCGTTGAACACTGCAAAACCGTCCGGGTCGCGGATCGCCGAGAGGTTCTTGCCGTCAAGCTTGGGGTTGGCCGGGTGCATGATCATCACCGGCGTCAGGTCGTTGATCCAGAAGTAATCGTCGTGGTCGTAGCGCAGGCCACGCACGGCGCTCAAGGCTTGCTGCTGCGCGGCTTCACGGGTCAGTACCCCGGTTTTCTCAAGATTCTGGTAATAGGCCAGCACGCCGCTGGCGGTCTGCACCACATGCTGGGTCTGCTGGCGTTTGGCCTGGTAGAGGTCGCCATGGATCTGCTTGAGCATCAACAGCCCCAAGGTCAGCAGCATCAACACGGCGACTACCAGGATCAGCCAGAGGCGGCGGCTGATCGACATGCTGCGCAAACTGTTCATCGTCCTGTCACTCCATGCTTTTTATATTTGTGGGCGCTGCATCGACATTTGCGGCTTGTCTGATAGGCTTTCGGCCAATAATCGAAAAACCTGAGTACTCCCTGATTTTTCACGAAATTTTTGCGGGCCGATGGTGAAAATCCACCTCGGGCACTTGAGTGCGCTCGGCGTCAGTGAACGATTAAAAAGACAGTCAAGGCAAGCCGCTGAGCATGACCTTTGGGGGAAACATGGATTTTTGGACAGCCATACAGGCATTGATTCTTGGCGTGGTGGAGGGGCTGACAGAGTTCCTGCCGATCTCCAGCACCGGGCACCAGATCATCGTCGCCGATTTGATCGGCTTCGGCGGCGAGCGCTTTGACGCGTTCAACATCATCATTCAATTGGGCGCGATTCTGGCCGTGGTCTGGGAGTTTAGGCGCAAGATCCTCGACGTGGTCATCGGCTTGCCGACCCAGCGCAACGCCCAGCGCTTTACCGTCAACCTGATGATCGCCGTACTGCCGGCGATCGTACTGGGTGTGATCTTTGCCGACCTGATCAAGCATTACTTGTTCAACCCGATCACCGTGGCCACCGCACTGGTGGTGGGCGGTGTGATCATGTTGTGGGCCGAGCGCCGCCAACATAGGGTTCACGCTGAAACGGTGGATGAGATCACCTGGAAAGACGCGCTAAAGGTCGGCCTGGCCCAATGCCTGGCAATGATTCCAGGCACCTCGCGGTCCGGCGCCACCATCATTGGCGGCCTGCTGTTTGGCCTGTCGCGCAAGACCGCCACCGAGTTTTCGTTCTTCCTGGCCATGCCAACCATGGTCGGCGCAGCGGTGTATTCGGGCTACAAATACCGTCACCTGTTCCAGCCCGATGACCTGCCGGTATTCGCCATCGGTTTTGTCACCTCGTTCATCTTCGCGATGATCGCGGTCAAGGCCTTGCTCAAGTTCATCGCCAGCCACAGCTACGCGGCGTTTGCCTGGTATCGGATCGCGTTTGGCCTGGTCATTCTGGCGACCTGGCAGTTTGGCTGGATCGACTGGTCTGCGGTCAAGCCATGAACATTCAGCACCCGCGCCTGAAGGCGTTGATCTTTGTGCTGCTGTGCGCCGCGCCGCTGATTGGCGCGGCGTTGGTGTGGTCTCGCGGTGAGACGGTGATTCCGCTGGCGGCGTATGGTGTGGTCAGCGTGGTGGCGTTTTTTCTGTACTGGGGCGACAAGCGCAAGGCACAGACAGAGGGCCCGCGCGTTCGCGAAAACATCCTGCACGCCGTGGAACTGGCGGGCGGCTGGCCTGGAGCATTGATCGCCCAGCAGGTGTTCCGGCACAAGACGCGCAAAGTGTCGTATCAGGTGCTGTTCTGGGTGATTGTGTTGCTGCACCAGGTGTTCTGGCTGGATCAGCTGTTCCTCGGCGGTACGTTGCTGTCGGTGTTATAGGGCGGAGGCGCTTGGACATTCCCTGCAACTACAACGAGTCGGGAAGCACCTTACCCATTCATTGATAGGCGCTGGCAGCACACTACCGTTATGCTCCAGGCACTTGAATGCACTGGGCCAACACGAATGTCTTTCTCGGATTCATTGCTACGTCACTCAGCGACTGAGCTTGGCGCACTGATTCAACAGCGCAAGCTCACCTCCACCGCCATTGTTTCCACCTACCTTGCCCGTATCGAGGAGCAAAACCCCGCGATCAACGCGCTGGTGCAAGTGTGCGCCGAGACGGCATTGGCTGGCGCATGGGCGGCGGATCGGGCCGTCGCTCAAGGTGAGTATGGCGGCGTGCTGCAGGGCGTTCCCTTTACCGTCAAAGACGTTATCGATACCTGTGGGGTGGTGTCGGCGGCGGGTTTGGCTGAGCGCGCTGACTACCGGCCGGCGCAGGATGCCGTGGTGGTGGCGCGCATGAAAGCGGCCGGCGCCATCCTGCTGGGTAAAAACAACTGCCCGCCGGGCGGTGGCGGTGGGGTGACCGACAACCCCGTCTATGGCGCCACCCGTAACCCGCATGCGCTGTCCCATAGCCCAGGCGGCAGCAGCGGTGGCGAAGCGGCGGCGATTGCTGCGGGGCTTTCACCGGTGGGGTTGGGCAGTGATTCCGGCGGCAGTTTGCGCGTGCCGGCGCATTTTTGCGGTGTTAGCACCTTAAAACCCACCACTGGCCGCGTGCCTAACACCGGGGTTTTCGATCACCCGGGTGGGTTGAGTGACTGTCGCAGCCAGATTGGCCCGATGGCCCGGCATGTCGAAGACCTGGCCTTGGTGCTCCAGGTGATCGCAGGCGAAGATGGGCAGGATGCCGGGGTGATTCCAATGCCCTTGCGCGCTGTAGAGGCTCAAGCGCTGAGCGGTTTGCGCGTCGCTTGGTATGGTGACGGCGGTATAGAGCCCGCTGACGAGATAACTCAAGCCACGCTGCAGGTAGCCGCCAATCTGTTGGAGCGCGCGGGCGCCGTCATCAATCCCGCGTTCCCATCGGTACTGAGGCATTCACGCGAGATTACCGAACGCTACTGGGCGATGAGCAAAGGCAGCGGTGCGCAGTCGATAAAACTGCTTGCCGACTGGGATCATTTTCGCAGTGCCATGTTGGGGTTCATGGCGGACTACGACCTTATCCTGTGCCCGGTTGACGCCGCGCCCGCGCCGAGCCTGGGAGCGGAACGGCCGGGACTGTTCAGTCACACCTTGCCGTACAGCCTGGCAGGCTGGCCCTGCGTGGTGGTGCGCGCGGGTACGGATGCGTCGGGGTTGCCGGTGGGCGTGCAGATCGTCGCGCGACCGTGGCACGAGCATTTGGCGCTGGCGGCGGCGATGGCCATTGAGCGCGCCGTGCCTTTTGTTAATCCAACTTGAGCCCCACCTGCGTGCGCTTGGGCAGTTTGCTCACCACCAGTTGGTGAGAACGCTGCAACAGCCCACGCAGTTCCTCGGCGCCGATCGGGTAGGGTGTGTTCATGATGATCCACTGGGCCCGCGCGAGGTAGGGCGCCGGGTGGATGCCCGGGCGGTCGACGTGGCCGAGGAACAGTTCTTTGTCGACCTTGAACGCCAGCGACTCGCCGCGCAGGTTTTGCAGGGCGAACATCTTGTTGCCGGCAATCGAGAATACGCGCACGCCGCCCCATTTGTAGTCTTCCCGCGCGCCGGGCAGGCTCAGGCAGAAAGCGGCGACGTGGGCTTCAGTCATTTTCATAGCAAGCGGTCTCCGCAGCCCTTGAAGGCTTCTTCCAGGTAGTCGATCCAGGCACGAATGGCCGGCAGTACGCCACGACGGTGCGGGTACACCGCCTGCAACCAGCCGCCCGGCGAGGACCATTGCGGCAGCAGTTGCACCAACTGGCCGCTGGCCAACTCCTCTTCGCAATACATCATCGGCAGCACGGTAAAGCCCAAGCCTTTCAGGGCGCAGGCTTTGCGCACAATGAAGTCGTCGATGCCCAGGCGTGCTTCCAGCGCCAGGTCTTCGCTGTTGCCTTGCGGGTCGATCAGGCGCAGGTGGACCTGGCGATCGGCTTCCAGGGCACCCAGTACCGGCAGTTGCTTGAGGTCGTCGAGGCTGTCGATGTGCTGGCCTTGTATGAGTTCAGGGCTGGCCACCAGGAGGGTCTGGGCCTGGCGCAAGCGTTTGGTCACCAGCAGTGGGTCTTCATCGCCCGACTCGCGCACGCGCAGGGCCACGTCGATGCCTTCGGCCACCAAATCGACACGCCGGTTCACCAACGTCATTTCCAGCTGTACCAGCGGGTGGGCAGCGAGAAAGCCGGCGACCATGTCCGACAGCATGTGCTGGGCCATGCCCACCGGGCAGCTGACCCGCAGGCGCCCGCGCGGTTCGCTGGACATGCTGGCCACGGCCTCGTCGGCCATCTCCGCTTCGAGCAGCATGGCCTGGCAATGGCGCAGGTAGCGCTCGCCGACGGCGGTGAGGGTCAGTTGGCGGGTGGTACGTTGCAACAGGCGTGCGCCGAGGCGTTCTTCCAGCTCGGCAATGCGCCGTGAAAGCCGCGACTTAGGGATGCCCAGCAGTCGTCCGGCCGCTGCAAAGCCTCCGGCTTCGACGACTTTGGCGAAATAGTAGAGGTCGTTGAGGTCTTGCATGGTCAACCTATTGTCCTGTCAGTGGGACGAACTATCCGCGTCTGGCGAGGGCAAATCCACTACAAAAACACATGCGGGCTTAATGTGGCGAGGGAGCTTGCTCGCGCTGGTATGCGCAGCGGTCCCAATCTTTTGGGGCCGCTTCGCGCCCCGGCGGGAGCAAGCTCCCTCGCCACAAAAGGCGGGTTCATACGGCTTAGAACTGTGCACCCGCCATCAGCACATACTTCACCTGCACGTACTCTTCAATCCCGTAATAGCTGCCTTCGCGGCCATAGCCTGACTGCTTGATGCCGCCAAATGGGATCGACGCAGTGCCGACCGAGCCCGAATTGAGGATCACCATGCCAGCCTCCAATTGGCGCGATAGCCGCAACGAACGCCCCAGCGCGCTGGTAAAGGCATACGCCACCAAGCCAAATTCGGTCTGGTTGGCGCGGGTGATGACTTCTTCTTCATCCTTGAACGAGTAGATGGCGAACACCGGGCCGAAGATTTCCTCGGTGGCCAGCGGTGAGTCGTCCTGCAGACCGGTCAATACGGTGGGTTCGTAGAACAGCCCGCCCTTGGCGTGGGGCTTACCGCCCATCAGTACCTTGGCGCCGGCAGCCTTGGCGTCTTCGACCAGGCGCACGACTTTGTCAAAACCCAGTTGATTGACCAGCGGCCCGACCACAAAGTCTTCGCACAGGCCTTGGTCTACGCCGATCTTGGCGACGGCCGCCTTTACGCGTTTGATAAAGTCTTCGAGGATGCTGTGCTGCACAAAAATTCGGTTCGGCGAGATGCACACCTGGCCGCAGTTGCGCAGTTTGGCACTGACCAAACCCTTGACCGCCTCATCCAGGTTGGCGTCTTGGAACACAATAAACGGCGCGTTGCCGCCCAGCTCCAGGGTCATTTTCTTGAGGGTGGCTGCGCATTGCGCCGCGAGCAATTTGCCGACGCCGGTGGAGCCGGTAAAGGTGATTTTGCGAATGCGCGGGTCGCCGGTGAAGATCAGGCCGATTTCTTTAGGGTCGCCGACCACCACTTCCAGCACGCCGGGTTCGATACCGGCCATGCGTGCGTATTCCAGCAATTTGAAGGCGGTGAGCGGCGTATCTTCGGCGGGCTTGATGATCATGGTGCAGCCCGCCGCCAAGGCCGTGGCGACTTTGCGGGTGATCATCATGAACGGGAAGTTCCACGGGGTGATTGCCGCGACCGGGCCGATGGCTTCTTTGGTCACCAGCACGTTGGCATTGCGATCGTGGGTGGGGATGGTGTCGCCGTAAACGCGCTTGGCTTCTTCGGCGTACCACTCGATAAAGCCCAGGCCATAGTCGATTTCGCCACGGGCTTCGGTCAGGCATTTGCCGTTTTCGCGGCACAGCAGTTCAGCGAACGCTTCCTTGTCGGCCTTAACCGCGTCGTGCCAGCGGCGCAGGATCTTGCTGCGCTCCTGGGCAAGCTTCGATGACCATTCAGGAAAGGCCGCGCAGGTGCGGTCGACGGCGGCCCTGACCTCGGCCGAGGTGTACTTGGCAACGCGGCCGATTTCTTCACCGGTGGCGGGGTTGTAGACGATAAGCATGGGGGAATCTCCGAGGGCTGAAAGTGCTGTTTCAGGCTACGCAAATGGCCGGTTGGAGCGAATATCCATTCCAATGTGCTGATTGCCTATTCCTATGAGTGCATAGCCACAGCGATATTCGCGCGGTAACGTGCTGTTTTCGCCAGGAGCCACGCACCATGGGCCGTACCCAGAAAATTATCGAGTTGATGGGCAGCTTGGCACCTGTCGAAGGCTATAACTTGACCGCACTGGATGACGTGCGATTCCTGCGCTCCAATCGGCCTTTGCACCGGGTGCCGGTGCTCTACGATCCAGGTATTGTGATTGTCTGCCAAGGGTGCAAGCGCGGTTATCTGGGCGAAGATATTTACCTGTATGACGCACAGCACTATCTCGTGGTATCGGTGCCGGTACCGTTCACCATGGAAACCGAGGCTACTGAAGAGGAGCCGATGTTGGCGGTGTACCTGCGGCTGGATTTCACCCTGGCCGCCGACTTGATAGTGGCGTTGGATGACTTCCAAGGCTTGGTCGAGGCCAAGCCCCGCGGCATGTATTCCTCGCCCATGGATGAAAAACTCAGCGAGTCGCTGCTGCGCTTTTTAGAGGTGATGAGCGTGCCGATGGACGCGCAGATCCTCGGCCCGACGCTGATGCGCGAGATCTACTACCGGATCATCACAAGCGAGCAGGGCGGCTCCATGCGCGCCGCGCTCAACCGCCAGGGCCAGTTCGGCAAGGTTGCGCGGGCGATTCGCAAGATTCATGGGTGCTACCACCAGCATTTGGACGTGGAGGCGCTGGCTGCGGAGGCGATGATGAGCATGCCGAGTTTTCATGCGCACTTTCGCACGGTCACCGACACCTCGCCGATGCAATACCTCAAGTCCACGCGCCTACACCAGGCGCGCTTATTGATGCTGCGCAACGACATCACCGCCGCCACGGCGTGCGCCAAGGTCGGCTATGAAAGCGCCTCGCAGTTCAGCCGTGAGTTCAAGCGCTTTTTCGGGCGTACGCCTCGGGAAGAGATTCAATGGATGAAACGCACCTATGCGCTGCCGGTGCCTGCGTCGGCATCGATTTATGTGTCGTCGCATTGAGCCCGCCCATTGGCAGGCGCCAGGGCAGGCTAATTGACCTGCAAACCGACTAAGTTAAAGACAGCACTTTGGTCGGTTTTTTCATGCTGGAGTAAAAGCATGCAATGATCTTGGTAGGCACTTTTGAAGGCATTGAAGCCTTCGTTTTTACTCGGGTCAGTTTTGCTATGAATAGAAAAATTCTTGAAGTTTATTCTGATTTCGCAGTGATCGCCAAGGCCGTTTACAACGCCATCGACGATGCAAACCAAGTGGCTCATTTCGTTCAGTTTTATCTGGGTCAAGGCATTGTTATAGTCACACTCCCGTTCGTACGACTTTATGATAAGTGGCATGTACAGGCCGGCGATGTTGTCCGCGGTGATACCAATGGTGTCTTTTGCCGGCTTCGCCAACCTGAAGCTTGCCCCATTGTAGTTGATTTCATAAATCAGCTCATCGATGCGAGTAATGGCTATAGCGATGGTCCTCGTCAAGCCACTATCCATAAGGGTGATAGCGCGGCCGTGTTTCAGTCGGTCAAGCTCTGCAGCGCAGTACTTCAATAATATGGGGGCCCCAAGAAGGTCGCCTTTCGCCAGTAAGCAGAAGGCCAGTCCCCGCTGGTTCAGCGGGTTGTCTGGCATGGCTGTCAGGCCTCTCTCGAACAATGCTTGTGCCTCGTCAAACTCACCATAAAATCGCTTGATTTCAGCTTTTTGTGAGATGGCTTCGGGCATGCCAGGCTCCAGCAGCAGGCTCATTTCAATGTGTTCCAAGGCCTTGCTGTACTGCTGTTGGTTAAATAAGCAAATGCCGAGGTTGAGGTGCGCGGAACTGGAAGTTTTATCGATGCCTATGGCGTGCTCGAAGTAATTGATCGCGTCCGGGATCTTGCCGAGTTTCAGGAATGAGACACCGAGGTTGTAAAGTATCACTGCATCGTCGGGCAGGTTGTGATTGGCGGATTTTAGAAAATCGATAGCCTCAGCATAGCGGCCTTGCTCGCCCAGGGATGAACCTTTAATGGCTTGGGCGTAAGGTAGGTGCGGCGAGGTTTTTAATGCTTTGTCGCAATAAGCAATGGCGTGGTCGTGCTCATTGAGGACGTGATAGATCGAGGCGCACTTAAGGTAGAGTTGTTCGGACTCTAGCATGGCGGCCAAGTTAATATAGATCTCGAGTGCTTGCGAGTACTGGTCAGCTTTGAGGAATTGCTCTGCATTATTGATCTTGGTGTCAACTTTATCCAGAATCGCCTCTTTTTTAATGCCGATCCGGTCGATGTAGTTTTGCTGCGTTAAGGCTTCGCCAATGTCTATGGGTTTTGAATGTTTGTAGAGAATATCCAGGGCGGGTTTTTTATCCAGGAAACCCCGAGTGACTCTTTTCTTAGCGATGATTGACAGGAATTCTTGCAGGCAGGCCTGTGTGTTTATAACCCGCGACGTCTGTAGGCCCCAGGACATGATTGAAAATTGAATCAATTCTTCGATCTTGGTATCCGGCAGCGTATCGACCTGCCATGAGTCAGGCACATTGGAAAGGTTGTGTTTGAGCCGCAGCACTTCAAAGTCCTGGGTAACCTTGAGTTTTGCCTCGGTGCTTTCCGCAGACTTCATGAAGTTGCGGTAGTGTGCCAAGTAGGTCAGAAAGGTCGAGAGGCTTTTGTTGAGTGTCGACCCTATCAGAATTTTGTTCTCGCCTAGGTGTGCCCGTGCAAGAGGTATGGACAGTTCCTCAAGTTTGACTTGAGCGAAAATCTTTGTTTTCGAATAGGCCAGAGTGAAATCATCATCGTTTTCTAAGCCAAGCGCTAAGAATGCAGGCTCATCGATCGTTTTTATCAGGTGATAAAGCGCGCAGGCATCTTGAAAACTAAACCCTGCCGAGGCATTGGCCCCGCCGGTTTTGACTTTGCCGAAATAGCTATCCTTAGTCATTGATTGCGCCTTCCTTGACTCATAAAAGGAGCGAACAATATTGAGAAAACCAGGAATTGTAAATACTGTGGCTGAGGTCGGTCGAGCGCTTCCAGCGCCTGTGGGTTTGGCCGACAGCTGAGGCTATACTGTCCTGCTGGCAGGACGAACAATCACATTTTGCCCCTCTAATCGATCATTGGCTTCACCTGTAGGATTAACCTCACTCGATCGCCTAGCCGCGATCCTCACTTGGAGATCCCGCATGAAACTGTTGCATATCGATTCCAGCATCCTCGGCGACAACTCGGCTTCGCGTCAGCTCAGCGCTGCTGTGGTCAAGGCCTGGCAAGCGGCTGAGCCGGGTGTGGAAGTGACTTACCGTGACCTGGCGAGCGAAGGCATCAGCCACTTTTCCGGGCTGACCCTGGGCGCCCTGGGCACCGCTGCCGAGTTGCGCGATGCGGTACAAAAGCACGAGGCTGACCTCAGCGCTTCGTCGCTGGCTGAATTCATCGCCGCCGACGCTGTGGTGATTGGCGCGCCGATGTACAACTTTTCGGTACCGTCCCAGCTCAAGGCCTGGATCGACCGCATCGCCGTCGCCGGCCAGACCTTCCGTTACACCGAAGCCGGTCCTGAAGGCCTGTGCGCTGGCAAGAAGCTGATCATTGTCTCCACCGCCGGCGGTTTGCATGCCGGCCAGGCAAGCAACGTGGGCCACGAAGACTACTTGAAACTGGTGTTTGGCTTCCTTGGCATCACCGACATCGAGTTCGTCCGCGCCCAAGGCCTGGCCTACGGTGAGGAAGTGCGCAGCAAGGCGTTGAGCGACGCTAACGCAGTCATCAACGAACAATTGTTCGCCGCCGCGTAAGGCGTGTGTAAAGTTTGCCGTTGTCCGGTTTCAATCTGAAACCCGGCGCCTAAACTCTGTATTCTGGTCGTCTCAACACGACCGGAGTACGGAGTTTTTTCGTTTGCCCGCTGTCACAATTTTGGCCCAGGTTATGCACACGTGGGTTTATCACCCGGTGTGAGCACCTTGAACCATGGACTTTTCATTCAGATATGCCGCGGGTGTTGAACGTGGTCACGCAGCAAAGGTGGACATCCCCATGATGCGTCTTTGTGCTGTTTTGGTTCTCTCCCTGCTCGGTGGCCTGATTTCAGTGCACGCCGCCCCAGCGCCGCACCCGCATTGGAGTGTGGGCTTCCATCGCATGACCTTTCTCGACCCGCTTGACCAGCAGCCGATGAAGGCCATCGCGTTTTACCCGTCCACCGACGACGAACACAGTACGCAATTGGGCGCCTATCACGTCGCCGCCGCTGAAGACTCCAAGGTCGCCATTGGCCGCTTCCCGATGCTGATGCTGTCCCACGGCAACACGGGCACACCGCTGGCCCTGCACGACCTGGCCACCTCACTGGCGCGCAAGGGGTTTGTGGTGGTGGCGGTGTTGCACCCCGGCGACAACTACAAGGACCACAGCCGTCTGGGCACCGTGAGCAACCTGTATGGTCGGCCGATCCAGATTTCCGAAGCGATCACCGCCACCCTCAGCGACCCAATGCTGTCGCCGTTCGTCAATATCGACCAGGTGGGCGTGATCGGCTATTCCGCCGGCGGCGAAACCGCGTTGATCCTGGCTGGCGCCAAGCCGGATTTCGACCGCCTGCGCCGCCATTGCCAGGAACGCCCGGAAGACCGCGACGCCTGCACCACCAAAGGAGAGCTGGTGGTCGACCGCGACGATTTGCAACCAGAGGCCGACCCGCGCATCCACGCGTTGATGCTGATGGCGCCGTTAAGCCTGATGTTTGGCCGCCACACCTTGGCCGACGTGCACGTGCCGGTGCTGCTCTACAGTGGCGACGGCGACAAGCTGGTGGCCGTGGACAAAAACGCCGCCGCACTGGCGCGCAAGCTGCCGGAACCACCGGATTTCAAACTGTTGGCCGGGGCAGGGCACTTTGTGTTTATGGCGCCGTGTGACAGCGATCAGTTGGTGGCCATGCCAGCCATCTGCACAGACGCCGATGGCGTCGACCGCGAAGGCATTCACCGTGACCTGATTTCAGAGGCGGGGCGGTTCTTTTCCCATACCCTGGATCAAGCGACCCGTGCCGGTTTGCAGACCGCCGATCAGTAAGCGCGGCGCTTGAGCAGCACGGTCAAGGCCAGCGCCGTGGCCGATAACAGCGCGGCGCAAAAGAAGATCCAGCCGTAGCCGAGGTTCAGTGCCACGGCGCCCATCAACGGCCCGGCAATCGCCAGGGCCAGATCAAAAAACACTGCATACGCACTCAGCCCGGCGCCACGGCTGCTATTGGGCACCTGCTTGATGGCTTCTACGCCCAGCGCCGGGTACACCAGCGACAAGCCAAAACCAGTCAGCCCGGCGCCGATCAACGCCACCCCGGTGGAGGGCGCCAGCCACAGCAGCGTCAGGCCCAGGGCTTCGATGGTCATGCAGGCAATCGCTGCGCTGAAACCGCCGAAGCGGCTGATGGCCGAGATAAACACCAGGCGTGACAGGATAAAACACAGGCCAAACACCGTGAGGCAGTACGCCGCCCCGGCCCAGCCACGGTTGAGGTAATACAGGGTGATAAAGGTGGTCAGCGTGCCGTAGCCAATTGACGCCAGGCACAGGCTGGCGCCAAACGGTGCGATACGCCCAAACACCGCCCAGAACGGCAGCCGCTCGCCGCGTACCACCGGCACCGAAGGTTTATTGCGGATCAGCACCAGGCCCAGCGCCGCCAGCACCGTCAAGGCGATGCCGAGGCTGGTGTAGCCATAGTCGGCCACCATCACCACACCCATCGGCGCGCCAATGGCAATAGCACCGTAGGAGGCGATGCCATTCCAGGAAATCGAGCGAGCCGTGTGTTCGGCGCCGACCGCCCCCATGCACCAACTGATGGTGCCCACGCCGATCAGGCCCTGGGCTACGCCGAGCAGCAGCCGGCCGACGATCAGGATGCCCAGGCTCAGGGCGGGCAGGCTCTCGACCAGCGTGGCGAAAAACGTCAGCACACCGCTGACCAAAATACCGGCCAGGCCCAGCACAATCGCGCGCTTGGTGCCAACGTTGTCGCACATGCGCCCGGCCATGGGCCGGCTGAGCAGGGTGGCCAGGTATTGCGAGCCGATGGTGATCCCGGCCACTACCGCGCTGAAGCCCAGTTGCTCGTGCACATAGCCCGGGATGACCGCGATCGGCAGGCCGATGCAGATAAAGGCGATAAAGGTATAGAAGACGATGGAGACGATCTGCAGGGTGATCGACATAGAGCTGGGGGCGACGGCAGGCATGGTCACTCGTTCGCGGGCGGGCGGTGACGGCATGATGGCAAGGGCGTGGGGGAAAAGGAAGCAGGCTAACTAGTTTGTTTGATAGCCCGCGTTGGGCTGCGCAGCAGCCCAATAAAAAACACCGCGTTCTGCCTGACAGAACGCGGTGTTTGATTTTAGGGCCGCTTCGCAGCCCAGCGCAGGGCAAGCCTGCTCGCCACAACTGCCGTGGCGTTGCTTAGAACACCACGCCTTGGCTGCGCAGGTAGTCATCATAGGTGCCGCTGAAGTCGATCACGCCGTTGGCGCTCAACTCGATGATGCGGGTGGCCAGGGACGATACGAACTCGCGGTCGTGGCTGACGAAGATCAGCGTGCCCGGGTAGTTTTCCAGCGCCAGGTTCAGCGCTTCGATGGATTCCATGTCCAAGTGGTTGGTCGGTTCGTCCATGATCAGCACGTTCGGCTTTTGCAGGATCAGCTTGCCGAACAGCATGCGGCCTTGCTCACCACCGGAGATGACCTTGACCGACTTGAGGATCTCGTCGTTGGAGAACAGCATGCGGCCCAAAGTACCGCGAATCATTTGTTCGCCCTGAGTCCACTGGCCCATCCAGTCGAACAGGCTCATGTCGTCTTCGAAGTCGTGGGCGTGGTCCTGGGCGTAGTAACCCAGTTCTGCGGCGTCGGTCCACTTGATGCTGCCGGCATCCGGCGTCAGTTCGTTGACCAGGGTGCGCAGCAGGGTGGTCTTGCCGATGCCGTTCGGGCCGATGATCGCAACACGCTCGCCCGCTTCAACCTGGAAGCTGAAGTCTTTGAACAGTGGCTTGCCGTCGAAACCTTTGGCCATTTTTTCGACCATCACCGCCTGGCGGTGCAGCTTTTTGTTCTGATCGAAACGGATGAACGGGCTCACACGGCTTGAAGGCTTGACCTCGGCCAGCTGGATCTTGTCGATCGCCTTGGCACGGGAGGTGGCTTGCTTGGCTTTCGAAGCGTTGGCCGAGAAGCGGCTGACGAACGATTGCAGCTCGGATATCTGCGCTTTCTTCTTGGCGTTGTCCGACAGCAGTTGCTCGCGGGACTGGGTCGCCACGGTCATGTACTCGTCGTAGTTGCCCGGGAACAGGCGCAGCTCGCCGTAGTCCAGGTCAGCCATGTGGGTGCACACGCTGTTCAGGAAGTGACGGTCGTGAGAGATGATGATCATCAGGCTCGAACGCTGGGTCAGGATGTTTTCCAGCCAGCGGATGGTGTTGATGTCCAAGTGGTTGGTCGGTTCGTCGAGCAACAGCACTTCAGGGTCGGAGAACAACGCCTGGGCCAGCAGTACGCGCAGTTTCCAGCCTGGCGACACTTCGCTCATCGGGCCGAAGTGTTGTTCCAGCGGAATGCCCAGGCCCAGCAGCAGCTCACCGGCACGCGATTCGGCGGTGTAGCCGTCCATCTCGGCGAATTCGGTTTCCAGCTCGGCCACGGCCATGCCGTCGTCTTCGCTCATTTCCGGCAGCGAGTAGATACGGTCGCGCTCGGCCTTGACCTTCCACAGTTCTTCGTGGCCCATGATCACGGTGTCGAGCACGGTGAATTCTTCGTAGGCGAACTGGTCCTGGCGCAGTTTACCCAGGCGTACGTTCGGCTCGAGCATGACCTGGCCGCCGGACGGATCAAGGTCGCCGCCGAGGATTTTCATGAAGGTCGACTTGCCGCAACCGTTGGCACCGATCAAGCCATAACGGTTGCCGGCGCCGAATTTGACCGAGACATTCTCGAAGAGCGGCTTGGCGCCGAACTGCATGGTGATGTTAGCTGTGGAGATCAATTACTTTACCTATCAATGGGTTGCGAGCGTGGCGGCAGGAGCCTTCAGGCATGCGTCAACAGCGACATCAAGGCGCGAAAC
The DNA here is from genome assembly GCF_900624995.1 of Pseudomonas antarctica. Classification (GTDB taxonomy): domain Bacteria; phylum Pseudomonadota; class Gammaproteobacteria; order Pseudomonadales; family Pseudomonadaceae; genus Aquipseudomonas; species Aquipseudomonas antarctica. The sequence goes on along the minus strand of NZ_UYXQ01000036.1, from coordinate 19,079 downwards.
CCGGTCGCTGAGCAGAAAATTTTGGATGTGTGTTGGAATTTGGCGCGCATTGTCGCATATGTCAGGCGACAGTTGTAATGCGCGCGAACGATGGTTTCGTCAATGTCTCCGGCATCGCCAGCCATAACAACGCCAGCGCCGCCGTTGCGACGCCCGCCAAGGTCAGGAACGCCGCGTTATAGCCGGCTTGCTGCACCACGAAACCGGCCAGGCTGCTGCTCAGCGCCGCGCCCAGGCCAAATACCGTGGACAACGCACCGAGGCTGACATTGAAGCGGCCAGTGCCTTGGGTCAGGTCCTTGACGATCACCGGGAACAGCGCACCGAAAATCCCCGCGCCAATGCCGTCGAGCATCTGCACGGCGACCAGCCAATAAGGGTCGTCGGACCAGGTATACAACACGCCACGCAGCGGCAAAATCATGAACCCGGCCAGCAACAGCGGCTTGCGCCCCCACACGTCAGCTTTGCTGCCCACCAGCCAGGCCATCGGCACCATCACCAATTGCGCGGCGACGATGCACGCCGAGGTCAGCGGCGTGGCCATGTGCAGGTTGATCTGCGCCAGCTTCTGGCTGACCAACGGCAGCATCGCGGCATTCGCCAGGTGGAACAGCGCGCAGCAGATCGCGAACAGCAACAGCGGGCGATTAGCCAGCAGCACCTTCACGCCGGAGGGCTGTTCGTGTTCATGGGCGTGAGCGGGATCAAAGCCCCGCGCGACCTCGTGGTCAATCGCCGACGCTGATACACAACTGACCGCCACCACACTGGCGACCGCCATAAATGCCATCAGGTAAAACACCACCACTGGGCCAAACAGGTACGCCAGGCCGCCCGCCAGCAGCGCTGCCGCGGCGTTTCCGGCGTGGTTGAAGGTTTCGTTGCGCCCGGTGCGGCGGGTGAAGGCGCGTGGCCCGGTAATCCCCAAGGAAATGGCCGAAATCGCCGGAGCAAACACTGAAGCGGCGATGGCACTGGCCGCCTGGGTCAACGCCACCCAGCTGAATGAGCTGACAAACGGCAGCACCAGGCAACTGACGGTGACAAGCACGGCCGCCACCGCGATCACCGCGCGTTTGCTGCGTGTGCGGTCGATCAGCGCACCCGCCGGGCCCTGGGTGAGCAAGGCGGCGATGCCCGCCAGGGTCATGACCACGCCGATGCTGGCCGGGTCCCATTGGTGCACGGCCAGCAGGTAAATCGCCAGGTACGGTCCGAGGCCGTCGCGGACGTCCGCCAGGAAAAAATTCAGGCTGTCCAAGGACAAGGTATTGCGCAGGTCGCAGTGATGGGCCATAGCGCTATCTTCGGCAAGGGTGTTCAGGGGCTGGACACTCAATGGGCTAGTGACCTACAGGCTTGGATAGAAGTTTCGCCGCCGCAGAGGGTTTCATCTGACAGACAATTGGCATATTTTCCGAAGCCCGCTGTACTGACTCTCTGGAGAAGCAATGGACATGCCCTCAGCCCAACAGGCTATCGTCAGCAACAAGCATGCCTGGGACGCATCCGCCAAGCTGCACAAAGACACCACCACCTGGAACGCGCTGCTCGAATCGGTCGCCCAGCCGGACTTTTCATGCCTTGACCCAACCATCACCGCGTTGCTGCAAGACGTCGGCGTGGCCGGCAAGGACGTGGTTCAGCTGTGCTGCAACAATGGGCGTGAAAGCCTGTCGTTGTTCGGCCTGGGCGCACGCAGCGTGGTGGGCGTCGATCAATCCCACGCCTTTTTGCAGCAAGCGCAGGAACTGGCCGAGGTGTCAGCGCATAACCCTGAGTTTGTTGAAGCCGATATCCATCATCTGCCTGCACGTTTGCAGGGTCGGTTTGATGTCGCGTTGGTGACCATTGGTGTTCTGAACTGGATGCCCGATGTGGCACTGTTTATGCGCCACGTGGCGAGTACGCTCAAACCCGGCGGAACGCTGGTGATCTATGAAACTCATCCCTTTCTGGAAATGTTTGATCCCAAGGGTGCCAACCCATTATTGCCCGACAGCTCGTATTTCCAGCGCGACCCCTTCGTGCTGCAGCAGTCGATTGTTTACGAGGGGCAGGCAGATATTGCCGGGCCGACGTCCTATTGGTACGTGCATACCCTGGGCAGCGTGGTCAGTGGGGCAATCGCGGCGCAATTGCAGATCGAGCATTTGCAGGAATACCCGCATTGCAACCGCGAGGAGCTATACGAGCAGTACGAGCACCAGCCGGCCCAGTTGCCGTTGTGCTTCACGTTGACCGCCACTAAACGTCGTGCCTGAGCGGCTTTCCCTCGCGCAAAAAAAGGCCCGCGATGAGAGGCGGGCCAAGTTAATCACTGGAGTAGGTAGGCCTCACCCTATAGGCCCAGAAGTGAAGGCCATGTGAAAACGCTGTCGCAAGTTCGGATGTGTGCGTCTTAGCGGCGGCGTACGAAGGTGCGCATGGTTTGCCCTGGCCCGGTGCTGAAAACGGTCGGCCGGGGCATGCCTTCATCGGCGGCTATAAACACAAAAACATCGCCGTCGAGGCGGTAGCTGGCTGGCAGTTGCTTACCGGCGTCTTCGCCTATGGCGTCAACCCAGGTAATACTTTTGGGCGAGGTGCTGCTGTCCAGGGAAAACCGACCGGCCAGCAGCACCTCGCCGCTTGTCGTACGCACTTCAAAGCAGTCGCCGGAGAGGGTGGTCAGGGCGCCTGGCGCGCTGTGGCCGTCGATCGGGTTGAGTACACCGCTGTCTTCGAGCGCGGTTTGCTCCCAGGTGCCTTGCAGGGCTTGATGATCGCTGTGTAACAGAGCTGACATACAAATTCCATTTTGTTGAAGGTGGTTTCTTACAGTGCACCACGCAGGCGGCGGCGAGACAAGCGCGTGTGTTGATCCAGCACAATGACTGGACAGCTTTTCACAATTCTAAGTTAACCTTTGGTTACAAACTGTGGCTAAATAACTACCAATGGTCATGAACCGGTGGTCGAACCGCCGGTCGTGTCGCGTATATGTGAATTGTGATTTCAGGTGCTGCTTATCCAATCCTCGGCCTTTGCGGGCACGCAGGAGCAGCCTGTTCTCTCTACTGACTTGTGACGAATCCCTTGAAACTTATCATTGTTGCTCTCTACGTTGCCTCCATTGCGTATGTTCACCTGCGTGGTCGGGTGCGACACAAGCTGGGCCGCCAGCTTAGTGATCACTCGACGTTCCTGGCGCCGATCAACTGTTTCCTCTACTTGTTCTCCAAGCAGCCCAGCCGCCCGTTCCTGTCGCCCAGCGACTTTCCGGACCTGAGCCCGCTGCAGGAACACTGGGAAGAAATCCGCCAGGAAGGCCAGAACCTCATGCGTATGGGCGAAATCAAGCGCTCTGACCAGTACAACGATGTGGGTTTCAACTCGTTCTTCAAGTCTGGCTGGAAGCGTTTCTACCTCAAATGGTACGGCGACAGCCACCCGTCGGCGATGAAACTGTGCCCGCGCACCACTGAGCTGGTGCAACGCATCGGTTCGATCAAGGCTGCGATGTTTGCCGAGTTGCCGCCGGGCTCCAAACTGGTGCGCCACCGCGACCCTTATGCCGGCTCCTACCGCTATCACTTGGGCTTGGAAACACCTAACGATCCGGGCTGTTACATCAATGTGGACGGCGAAAGCTATTACTGGCGCGACGGCGAGCCGGTGATGTTTGATGAGACTTTCATTCATTACGCGGAAAACACCACGCAGCAGAACCGCATCATCCTGTTCTGCGACATCGAGCGCCCGATGAAGTACCGCTGGGCGGCGGCGTTCAACCGCTGGTTCAGCCGTAACGTAATGGCGGCGGCCGGCTCGCCCAATGATGACGGCGACAAGACCGGCGGCCTGAACCGTGCGTTTACCCGCCTGTACAAAATCCGCCTGCGTGGCAAAGAGCTGAAAAAGCGTAATCGCGCACGCTATTATCTGGAAAAGTGGGCGATTTTTGCCGGCTTGGCGCTGATCTTTATCCTCATCTAAAACATCCTCGGGCGCGAATCACGGTGGTGGCTTCGCGCCCAGCTTGCCCTACATCTTCTTACTGATCTTCTGCCGATTGGCATAACCGGCCCACGGGTCGACTTGGGGTGGGCCGAGCGAATTTCGTCTTCGCTGGGCACCCCATAGCGGCCTTTCTCTAAGGCCACGCCCTTGACGACAGTCTCCTTGGTGACTTCTTTGCCGGTGGTCTTGTTGATGCGCTTGTCGCCCACTGGGTCCGTGCTGCGTGTGTCCAGCCAATCAAAATCAACGCCATGGGCGGTCGTGGCTGAGACCAGTGATACCGGGATGTGGACCAAGCCGAAGCTGATGGCGCCTTTCCAGATTGCCCTTGGCATGCCTGCGTTTTCTTGAGAAGAGGCTGTGCGTTCTGGTGACTTGCAGGCGCCGGGGAAAGTTTCGGCGGGCAGCTGCGCGGACAGATTGTGTTACACCTGATGAGAAACTATTTAGTGTCGAAAGCCGAACCCTGGGCGTAGCGTGTTATCGAAAGCACGTACTACTCGCCCTAGAGAGGCTTTGTCATGAACAGCTCTGTGCGTTATCTCGCTGTACTCGCGTTGGGCCTGGCGCTGGCGCCATTTGCCCAGGCGCAGAACCTGCCCGGCACCTATGACACCAACAACAGCCCTATTCATCGGGCCAACCCGAACAGCATGCAGGGCACTCAGCCTAATGCACCGGCCGTTCGCGGTATCCAAACAGCGCCGACCCGCCCGGCACCCACTGTGGAAAACGGCGGCATCGGTAATCGCTACCCAGCGCGTCATGCCGCGCCGAGCCGTCCCACCACTCAAACCCAAGCGCCCACTTACGATGCCAACGGCAATCGCCGGTAAGGATTGTGTCTTATGTTCCTACGCAAAACCCTGCTAGCCGCTATGTGTGCAACTACGTTGCTGCCATTGGCGGCGGTATACGCGGCGGATGTTCAGTCGTTTACGAGCGAACAAGGCCGCATCACCGCGACCCCGATCGTCAAAGGTCTGGATCACCCTTGGGCCGTGGCGTTTCTGCCGGACAAACGAGGCTTGCTGGTGACTGAGCGCCCAGGCCATCTGCGTTTTGTCAGCCCGGACGGCAAGCTTTCTGCGCCTTTGACCGGCGTGCCGCAGGTGTGGGCCAAAGGGCAGGGCGGTTTGCTCGATGTGGTGCTGTCGCCGGACTTCAAGCAGGACCGCATGGTTTACCTGTCATACGCCGAAGGTGGGGGCGAGGGCGGCAAAGCCGGGACTGCCGTGGGCCGGGGGCGGTTGGCCGATGACTTGAGCGGCTTGAAGGATTTCAAGGTGATCCTGCGCCAGGAGCCCAAGCTGTCCACTGGCAACCACTTCGGATCGCGCCTGGCCTTTGACCGTGATGGCTACCTGTTCGTGACCTTGGGAGAGAACAACGACCGGCCGACGGCCCAGGACCTGGACAAGCTGCAAGGCAAGGTCGTACGGATATTCCCGGATGGTCGTGTGCCGGATGACAACCCTTTTGTGGGCCAAGAGGGCGTGCGCCCAGAGATTTGGTCCTACGGCCAGCGCAACCCGCAGGGGCTGGCGTTGAACCCGTGGAGCGGCACGCTCTGGGAAAATGAGCATGGGCCACGGGGCGGTGATGAAATCAATATCATTGAGCGCGGCAAGAACTACGGCTGGCCGTTGGCGACCCATGGCATCAATTATTCACTGACGCCGATTCCCGAAGCCAAGGGCAAGACCGTGGAAGGCACGGTGGCGCCGCATCACGTCTGGGAGAAATCACCGGCTATCAGTGGCATGGCGTTTTATGACGCCGACCGGTTCAAGGCGTGGCAGCACAACCTGTTCATCGGTGCGTTGGCCAGCCAGGAGTTGATTCGTTTGCAGTTCGATGGCGACAAGGTGATTCATGAGGAGCGCTTGTTGGGCGGTTTGAAAGCACGGATCCGCGATGTGCGGCAGGGGCCGGATGGGTTTTTATATGTGCTGACGGATGCGGATGACGGCGTGTTGTATCGGGTCGGTCTGAATCAGGACTAACAGACACAGACGGGCAAAATGCGGGAGCGGGCGTGCTCGCGAAGGCGTTTGATCAGCTGGCACCTGTGTTAGCTGACACTGCGCTTTCGCGAGCAAGCCCGCTCCCATATTTTTTAGGGTGTGCGATCTATAGCCCGAGCTCAGACAGCCCCGGATGATCATCCGGGCGCCGCCCCAGCGGCCAGTGGAACTTGCGCTCGCTGTCCTTGATCGGCAGGTCGTTGATGCAGGCAAAACGGTTGACCATCAGGCCATTCTCGTCGAATTCCCAGTTCTCGTTGCCGTAGGAGCGGAACCAGTGACCGCTGTCATCGTGCCACTCGTACGCATAACGCACGGCGATACGGTCACCGCTGAAGGCCCACAATTCCTTGATTAAGCGATAGTCCAGCTCCTTGGCCCATTTACGGGTCAGGAAGCCCTTGGCTTCTTCACGGTTATGCACCCATTCAGCGCGGTTGCGCCATTGCGTGTCCAGGGTGTAGGCCAGCGACACCCGTTGCGGGTCGCGGGAGTTCCAGCCGTCTTCGGCCAGGCGAACTTTCTCAATCGCCGACTCACGGGTAAACGGCGGCAGGGGCGGGCGTATTTCTGGGTTAGATGACATGGGAACTGCTCCAGGGAACAATAGGGTTTAGCCAACGTTGCGGGGCCAGTGCGTTCAAAGTCCCAGTAACGTTCGCGCCATGCAGTGCGCATGATCAGCGGCGGTTGAATCGCCCATCACCAGGGCAACGGTAATGGCGCCATCGATCAGGATCAGCAGTTGCGCGGCCTGCCGTTCAGGGTCGGGGGAGCCATGTGCTTTACACAGTTCAAGTGCGTACTCGAACAGTTTCTGTTTGTGCGCCTTGGCGAGCAGGCGCACCGGGTCGTGTGGGTTGCCAGTTTCACCACTGGTGTTGATAAAGGCGCAACCGCGAAAGTCCGCCGAACCAAACCAGGCCTTGAGCGCGCTGAATAGCCCCAGCAAGCGCTCGGCACTGCCGTCGCTGCGTTCAACTTCACTGCGCAGCCACTGCATCCAGCGTTCGTCGCGACGTTGCAGGGCGGCAATCACCAACTCATCTTTGTTGGCAAAGTAGCGGTAAATACTTTTGCGCGAGACCCCGGCGGTTTTCACCAGTAATGCCATGCCGGTGGCGGCGATGCCATGGCGATAGATCAACTTTTCGGTGACGTCGAGGATAATGTCGCGGGTGTCATAGCAGGTTATGTCATTCATGCTGCGAACAGTAGAATGATCGTTCTACTGGGTCAATTAACTTTTTTCCATCTTCGCCGGCGAGACCTGAGCAGTTCCATGGTGTAAGCTTTGGGCCTCTTCGGATTCGACCCATTGCGAGCCTTATGCCGTCGTTCTTCAAACGCTCTCTGTTGCCCAAACTGCGCGGTTTCCCACTGTCTCCCGAGGCCATCGAGGTGCTGTCCGGCGCCGCTGCGTTTCGTCGTTGCCTGCTGGAAAAAATCCCCCAGGCCACCCGGCGCATCTACATCGTCGCGCTGTACCTGCAGCAGGACGAAGCGGGCCAGGAGATCTATGACGCCTTGCATGCCGCCAAGGCCGCACGGCCCGAACTCGACATTGTGGTGGTGGTCGACTCGCTGCGCGCCCAACGCGGGTTGATCGGCGCCGGTAAGCAACCGGGCAATAGCGCCTGGTATCAGGCCATGACCCAATCCCACGCCAGTGAAGTGCCGGTGTACGGCGTGCCGGTGCAAACCCGCGAGCTGTTCGGCGTGTTGCACCTCAAGGGCTTTGTGATCGACGACAGCGTGCTGTACAGCGGCGCCAGCCTGAACAACGTGTACCTGCACAAGTTCGACAAGTACCGCTACGACCGTTATCACCTGATCCATAGCCAAGCGCTGGCTGATTCAATGCAGCACTTGGTGGAGCACGGCCTGATCACCTCCAAGGCGGTGCATCGCCTGGACCTGCCGAATCCGCCGACCACCCGCAGCCTGCGCAACGACATCGGCGACCTGCGCAGCCGCCTCAAGCATGCCGCCTACGACACTACCGCGGGGCTGTTGCCCAACGGCCACCTGTCGGTGAGCCCATTGCTCGGCGTCGGCAAGAACAACCCGCTGAACCGGGTGATCCTCGAATTGATCGCCAGCGCCCAGCATCAACTGACGATCTGCACGCCGTACTTCAACTTGCCGCTGCCGGTGACCCGTGAAATCAACCGCGCCCTGGCACGCGGCGTGAAGGTCGATATCATCGTCGGCGACAAAACCGCCAACGACTTTTACATCCCGCCCAGCGAGCCATTCAAGGTGATCGCGGCGCTGCCTTACCTCTATGAAATCAGCCTGCGCCGCTTCGCCAAACGCCATCAGCCAATGATTGAAGCCGGCCAGTTGAACCTGCACCTGTGGCGCGACGGCGACAACACCTATCACCTCAAAGGCATGTGGGTCGACCAACGCTACACCTTGCTCACCGGCAATAACCTCAACCCGCGGGCGTTCCGCCTGGACCTGGAAAACGCCTTGCTGATCGATGACCCGCAAGGCCAGTGGCTGGAGCCACGGCGTACGGAGCTTGCGCAGATTTTCCAGCACACCACGCGCATCGAGCGTTACCAGCAGTTGCAGACGCTGGTGGATTATCCGCAAGCAGTGGGTAAGTTTTTGCGGCGGGTGAGTCGGGTGCGGATTGAGCGGTTGCTTTACCGTATTTTGTGAACGCGCTGACGCAATCACAGGCCGACCGGGTCTTTCCCGGTGGCCATATTGCTGGCCATGTTCGTCGATGCATTAAGAACTCTCCTACGTTTCGTCTTCTTGCTCCCTCGCAGGCTTTTTATTGACGGTTCTTTCGGATAAGAACGCTTGCGATAAACGTGCAGAGAACTTGAATTGTTGACAATTGCTATAAATCGGCCAGCCACGCCTTCATTCGTTTCGACACGCAACCGGGCTGAAACTGAATCTCGTGATCCTGCTGCTGCACCTACGCCCGATTTCAGGCGCACTACGTTGACGCGATGGGCAACTCACCCAAGCCAAGTTTAGACAGGCTGCAGCCCGCAAAAAAGCGGGAAGTACGCGCTGCAAGTCCCCGTCATTTGGCCAAAGCTGATTTGCATCGACGAAGATCCAAAGCATCGCGAAGACTATTGCCGATAACAATTTATATGAGGGCGACCAGGCTATGTTGCAGCGAGCCGAGGGCTCGTTGCCCCTGGAAAAAAACGTGAAGCCTTTGCACGTGACAAGGCAGTCTTGAAAGGACTTGTGCCATTCCTGGTGGTGTACCAGGAATTCTCAGGCGCAAATATTGCTAAGGGGTTGTTCGGCCTTGACGTTGGACGTGGGCGGGCTGGGCATCGGCGCAGGCCGCCAGGGTCGGTCGCGATCGCATCTGGCCCCAGGCGTGTCGCAGTTGGGTAAGGCCGCGCCACATTTGATTATCGTTGAGGAGAAGTTGAGGGGCTACTGGTTGGCTGGCGGGTTCGATCTCGCACCAAAGCCTCAGCAAACAGGCGTGGCCGGCTTCAGTCATGGCGTCCCCTGCGTGGGTTTAAGGTCGGTAGTTTTTGGTACTGGAGCAATCCAAAAACGGGCAAGGCGGATAGCACGCCATTGCCAGTTATTTAAATTGACGACCACGCCGACTTTCTGAATGGGCCAACTGAACGCCTGAGCGCTAAGCGCGTGCCAGCCCCGGACCGTGCTCCCCATACCTCTGCGGGTGAACGGTCCGGGGCTTTCTATCAATTCAAGCCCAACTTGCCGCGAAGGGTCGACAGGTCTTCAGCCAAGGTGTTGACCGGACCCACCAGGGCCTTACGGTCGTTTTCCTTCACTTTGTCATAGGTCTCAAAGCCGCCATCCTTGGTCTTGTACTTGGCCAACACCTTGTCCACGGCGGCGAAGTTCTTGTCGACTTTGGCCAGGAAGGCCTTGTCTTGTTTCTCGATTTGGCCACGGAACAGGTCGACGATTTTCTTCGCGCCGTCGATGTTGCCTTGGAAGTCATACAGGTCAGTGTGGCTGTAGCGGTCTTCCTCACCGGAGATCTTGGTGGCGGCGACTTCTTCCAGCAGCGCTGCGGCACCGCCGACCACTTTTTCCGGCGCAAAGGTCAGGCCGTCGACACGGGTTTTCAGGTCGTTGACGTCGGTATTAAGTTTGGCGGTCAGGGCGTCCAAGCCTTGGGTGGTGTTCTGCGAGAACAGCACGTACTCAATGCGGTGGAAGCCGGTGAAGTCTTCGGCGGTCACGCCTTTTTCGTGGTCGTCCACGCGTGAGTCGATGGAGGCGTCGAGGTCGCTGAACAGCTCGGCGATCGGCTCGATGGACTCATAGTGCACGCGGGTTGGCGCGTAGAGCTTCTTGGCGGTGGCCAGGTCGCCTTTGTCGATGGCGTCGGTGAACGCCTTGGTCTGGGTCACCAACTCGCCGATTTCTTCGGTAACGTAAATCTTGTAGTCCGAGACCGGGCCTACCAGGTCCAGTGGCGCGGTAGCGGCGAACGCTGTCAGCGGCGAAAGGGTCATTAACAACGACAACGCGATAGTCGACTTCTTCATGGGACGTTTTTCGCTCTGGTTTGTTTTAGGTGTTGGCAGTGGTTTGAGGGGGCGTTGCAGCGAGCAGCGTGCGCCCGATGAAATCCTTAGGCCCCGTGACGCCCGGCAAGGTGAAGAAGTACCCGCCGCCGACTGGCTTGAGGTATTCCTCCAAGGGCTCGCCGTTGAGTCGGGTTTGCACGCTGATAAAGCCTTTCTCCAGGTCAGCCTGGTAGCAGATGAACAGCAGCCCCATGTCCAGCTGACCGTTTTTGTTGACGCCGTTGGAGTAGTTGAACGGCCGACGCAGGATCAGGTTGGCCTGAGTCTGCGGGGTGCGCGGGTTGGCCAGGCGGATGTGGGCATCGAGCTTGGTCAATTTGCCTTCCGGGTCCTTGCTGTAGTCAGGCACCTGGCTTTCTGTGTGGCCATCCATCGGTGCGCCCGTGGGTTTGACGCGGCCAATGATGCTTTCCTGCTCTTGCAGCGGGGTACGGTCCCAGCGTTCGACGAAGTTGCGGATGATGCGCACGGCCTGGTAGCTGCCATTGGCGGCCCAGGCGGGTTCATCGCTGCCAGGTTGTACCCAGACGATCTGGTCCATGGCCTTATCGTCGTTGGAGTTCGGGTTGGCCGAACCGTCACGAAAGCCGAGGAAGTTGCGCGCGCTCTGCGCAGGTTCGCCAGCTTTGGCGGGCGCCTGCGGCGGTACGCTGCCTTCTTGTTTCCAGCGCACCAGCAGCAGGTCCGGCAGGTTCTTCACGATGTCGCGCAGGGCGTGGATATTGGTGTCCGGGGTGTTCGAGCTGAACTGCAGGCTCAGGTCGCCGTGGCACTGTGCGGGTTCCAGCGCATCGTTCGGGAAACCGACCATACGGCTCAGGCGCTTGGGTTTGACGGCGGCGAGACCGAAGCGCTCATCGAACAGCGATTCGCCAACGGACACGGTGATGGTCAAGTTGTCGGGTGTGACCACCGGGCCAAGAATGCCGGAGTCGGTGGGCGGCAGCTTCGGGTCGACTTGCGCAACGGCGCCGCCGGTCATCAGGAACGCAATGCGCTCGTTCAGGGTACGGAACAGGCGCTCCAGGTCTTCACGGTCGCTGGCCAGTACATCGAACGCTACCACCATGCCGCAGGCTGGGCGTGGGGTGACGATGCCGCTCTGGTGCTTGCCGAAAAAATCGTGGTGGTCCTGGGTTTTGTCACTGCGCGGTGCGGTGGTGACTTGCTCGGCGGCAGCCGCCATGGCCGGGCAGCTCAGGCTGCTGCCGGCAATCGCTGCTCCGGTAGCCGCCATGCCCAGCAGGACGCGGCGACGCGTTGCACAAAACTGTTCTGAATCACTCATGTAGTAGGTCGTCTTCACTGCAGGCCGGAGAGGCCAAGGGCGGGGTCGATTCCATCGAGTGCAACGGCCAGAGCCTTGGCCTTGTCGGCGATCTGCTTGCGCTGATCGGCCGTGACGCTGTCGTAGCGGATAAACTGGCCGTCGACGTTCAAACCCTTCAGTTCGGCATCGAAGGCGGCGAGGGCGCTGTCGATTTTGGGCTGCACGTCAGCAGCGGACTTCGTCAGCAACGGGCGCATCAACTCCACCACCTTGTGGGCGGCTTCCAGGTTGGCGGCAAAACCGTTCAAGTCGATATGACTGTAGCGTTCCTCTTCGCCACTGGTGGCACGTACATCCGCGAGGCTGTTGAGGTTGCGCACCACAATGCTCACCAGTTGCTCGGGTGGCAGCGACTGGGCCAGCAGTTGTTGCTTGAGGCTGTTGACGTCGGTGACCAGGCGCTGGGCAACGGGGGCCAGGCCATCCAGGCTGCGCTGTTCGAACAGGCTGTATTCGAGGCGGTGGAAGCCAATGAAGGCGGGGTCTTGCTCGCGCTTTTCAAAATAGTCGGCGCGGGCGTTGATCGCGTTATCCAGTTCGGCCAGGCGTTGCGACGCCGGTGCAAGGCGCTGGTAGGCCTCACGTGCTGGCACATAGAGTGCCTGCGCCTGAGCCAGGTCGCCGGCCTCTATGGCGTGCTGCAGCGCTGTTACGGCCTTGACCAGTGCACTGCCTTGGCCACTCAGGTACACGCGAAACTCCGACAGTGGGCCGATAAAAGCCACCATCGACGGCTTGGCCTTGGCTTGGGCGTCGGACTGCGCAGTCGGTGTTACGTGCAACGTACCGCGTGGGTTGCTTAGCAGGCCGCAGGTGATCGTATAGTCACCGGGCAACAGGTTGGCGTTGATCACTTGGCTCAAGCCCGGAGCGATATTTTCGCGCTCCTCGATCACCAACACGCCGTCGAGGATTTCCCATTCCACCGCGCGGTCGGAGCGGTTGATGATACGAAAGCTCGCGCGCCCGGCAGGTACGGTCAGTTCGTTAGGCTCACAGGCGTGACCGTGAATCGTCACGGCGATTTCATTGTGGTGGGGCTGACGTTTGGCAGCGGCCAATTGTGAGGCGTAATAGAACAGCGCACCGGCGGCGATCATCACGACTACCGAGCCCGCCACCGCCCAGCGCAAGGCGCGGGAGGGCGGAGCCGGTTGAGGGGTTGGGTTGGACAAGGGACGGTCCTTACTGGCTGGAAACGGGAGAGGTTTTGACGACAGGCTTGGGTGGGGCCGAAGGCAGGAAGAACATCACCAGAGCCACCACCAGGTAAATCAGATAGGCGCCCAGGGTGCTGACGGTCGGTGCATCCTGATAGCCGAACATCCCGGCCAGCACCGAGCCCAAGGGGCCATCCATCGGCAGTGCTGCGCTGAAATCGAACAAGACGGTTTGCAAGTGGTTCCACACCCCGGCTTCGTGCAGGGCCTGTACCGAATTGGCGAGAATGCCGGCGGCGACCACGAGGATGAACAGGCCGGTCCAGCGAAAAAAAGCACCCAGGTTCAAGCGCATGCTGCCGGTGTAGATCAGGAAACCGACGATGATCGCCAGGACCAGGCCGAGCAGGGCGCCAATCGGTGCGCCCGGTCCTTCGCTTTGCTGGAACACCGCGAGCAGGAAGAACACCGTTTCCAGGCCTTCGCGGGCCACGGCGAAAAACACCATCGCGATCAGCGCAATCACTTGGTGTTTGGAGCTGGCCAACGCGTGGTCGAGGGATTCATGCAGGGAATGTTTGATGGACCGCGCCACTTTGCGCATCCAGAACACCATGGAACTGAGAATGCCCACGGCCACCAGGCCGACCACACCTTCGAACAGTTCCTGTTGTTTTTGCGGGAACTCCGCGCTGACCAGTTCCAGGCCACCGCCGACCAGCAGGGCCAGGGCGGCAGCCAGAAATACGCCGATCCACACTGCAGGCATCCACTGGCCGCGGCCGGTTTGTTGCAGGTAACTGGCGATGATGCCAACGATCAATGCGGCTTCAATGCCTTCGCGCAGCATGATGAGAAAGGGAACGAGCATTCGGCACCGCATCGAGACTGGAGAGGATGCTAATTTGTAACATAATGATACTCATTACTAAACAGGCAATATTGACGTTTGCTGAACTGCGGCTGAACGGTGGTGGCGAAGCGCAACCGCCCTTATGATGCACCCCATCTTCATGTACAGCCGAAAAGCTCATTTCCCATGTCGGAAAAAGACACCATTTCTATCCACCTTGTGCGCGAAGCCCTGCTGCAGAGCTGTGCGCCAGGGGCGGCCACGGTTGAAGCGCTGAGCAAGGTCGGGATCGTCCCGGCGTTGCTCGAGCAGCCCGACGCTCGGGTGCCAGCCACCGCGTACGCACGCCTGTGGCGTTTGTTGGCGCGGCGCAGGGATGATGAGTTCTTCGGCATGGACCCGCGCAAGCTCAAGTCCGGTAGCCTGGCGTTCCTGTGTGGCGCCGCGATGGCGCAGCCCAGTCTGGGCGCGAGCTTGGAAACCGGACTGGGTTTTCTATCCTTGATGCTGGAGCAGATGCCCGCGCAACTGGTGCGCCAACAAAGCCTGGCGGAAATCGTGTTGCTCGAACCTGAACCTAAGCGCGCGTTCACCTATTTCACCTATTGGATGATCGTGCACGGCGTCGCTTGCTGGTTGGCGGGGCGGCGTATCCCGATTCTTGCCATCGAGCTACGGTGCCCGCAGCCGGACTTCTATGACGATTATCGGGTGATGTTCTCTGACAACTTGCGCTTCGATCGGCCGCGCACCCGCATGATCTTTTCCGCCGACTGCCTGGACCTGCCGATCAAGCGTAGCCCGGAGGAACTCAAGCGTTTTCTGGCCTATGCGCCAGCCAACATATTGGTCAAATACCGCGACCCGAATAGCTTGGCCACCCGCATCAAGAACGACCTGCGCCAGATGCCCGCCGATAGCTGGCCGGAAACCGACGGTCTGGCGGCCAGCTTGTGTATCTCAGCGTCGACCCTGCGTCGCCGCCTGGCGGATGAAGGGCAGACCTATCAGGGGCTCAAAGACAGTGTGCGCAAGGAGTTGGCGATTGTCTGGCTGGCTGAGCCACAGGTCAGCTTTACCGAGATTGCCGCGCGGTTGGGGTTTGCGGATGCCAGCTCGTTCTACAAAGCGTTTCGTAAGTGGTCGGGGTCCAATCCCGGGCATTATCGCAGCTTGATTTTGAATGAGGCGAGCTGACCGTACACCGCTTCAACATACCGGCAAAAAAAAGCCCCACGACCGAATGGACCGTGGGGATAAAAATTGGCTGGATGCGACCAACCAAAGGAGCTCTCTACATCACTTGCTGCTGGCTACGACTGTGTCCGGCTGCCAGCCACCACCGAGGGCTTTGTAGATCCCGACAATGGCGCGATACATGTCCACCTCGGCCTGAGCCTGTGAGTCTTCAGCCGCCAGACGCTCACGTTGCGCGTCGAGCAATACCAAAAAGTCCACGGTACCTTCGCGATAACGGATCGCCGCAAGATCGGCAGCGGCGCGGCTCGACTCACTCTGACGAATCAGCGAGACCAGGCGCTGCTGGCGTTTGCCGTAATCACTGAACGCATTTTCCGATTCTTCCAATGCCAGCAACACCTGTTGCTCATAGGTTGCCAAGGCGCCATCGGCCTCGGCGTTTGCACCGCGCAAACGCGCCCGCACGCTGCCCAAGTCAAAGGCGGCCCAGGTAATGCTCGGGCCAAGAGACCAGGCATTCGCCGCGGCCGAACCGATCTGCGAACCGCGCCCAGCGGTAAAACCGAGGAAGCCGCTGAGGCTGACCCGTGGGAACAGGTCGGCCTTGGCCACGCCGATACGGGCGGTGGCGGCGGCCAGTTTGCGTTCGGCGCTGAGAATGTCCGGGCGCCGTTGCAGCAGTTGCCCTGGGTCGCCGATCGGTAACGCCTTGGCAATCGCCGGCAGGTCTTTGGGGCTCAGGTCCACGGTCAACTTGTCGGGGCGCTGGCCGAGGAGGGTGGCGATGCGGTTACGCTCGCGCACTTGCTCGGCTTGCAGTTGCGGCACGCTGGCTTCAACGGCGGCCAGACGCGCATCGGCGCGTTCCACATCGAGCTGATCACCGACGCCGGCATCACGCAGGCTCACGGTGATGGCGCGCGATTCCTGCTGGTTCTTCAGGTTGTCCAGGGCAATGCGTTCACGCAGTTGCGCGCCGCGCAGTTGGCCGTAGGCGTCCACCAGTTCGGCAATCATGGTGACTTGCAGTTGGTACAGATCAGCTTCGGCAACCTGCTGGTCAGCGTCGCTGGCCTCCAGGTTGCGACGGATGCGGCCGAACAAATCCACTTCCCAGGCCATGTCCAGGCCCAGGTCGTAACGCTCGCTGTTCACGCGATTGGTGGTCTGGCCCGGAATCTGGCCTTTGCCCACATCGCTGCTGGCTCGGCTGGTCACCACCGGCATGATGTCGTTGGCTGCGTCATCGCGAATCGCGCGGGCGGCTCGCAGACGGGCAAATGCCACACGCAGGTCGCGGTTGCCGCTCAACGACTGGGTCACCAACTGGTCGAGGGTCGGGTCGTCGAACTGCTGCCACCAGATGCCTTCGTACTGGGCATGGTCATAGCTTTTGGTGTCGGCGGCGGCGGTGATGTTGGCCGCCTCCAATTGCTCGGTTTTATAGTCCGGGCCCACGGCGCAGGCGCTCAGCGCCAGTACCAGCAAGCTCGGCACAAAGATGTTCACACTCATTGCTGTGTCTCCAGCTTCAAGGCCTTGGCCGCTTTGCGCGCATCCTGGCGCTCCACATAGCGACGGATCAGTACGTAGAACACTGGCGTCAGCAACAGGCCGAAGAAGGTCACGCCGATCATCCCGGAGAACACCGCTACGCCCATGGCATGGCGCATCTCGGCACCGGCACCGCTGGACAACACCAGTGGCACCACACCCATGATGAAGGCGAACGAGGTCATCAGGATCGGCCGCAGACGCAGGCGGCAGGCTTCCAGTACCGCAGCGAGCGGGTCGAGGCCTTCTTGCTGTTTGTCCTTGGCGAACTCGACGATCAGAATCGCGTTCTTACACGCCAGGCCTACCAGTACGATCAAGCCGATCTGGGTGAAGATGTTGTTGTCGCCGCCCGAGATAATCACCCCGGTAATCGCCGACAGCAGCGTCATCGGTACGATCAGGATCACCGCCAGTGGCAGGCTCCAGCTTTCGTATTGGGCGGCCAGTACCAGGAACGCCAGCAGTACGCAGAGCGGGAACACGAACAGCGCGGTGTTGCCCGAGAGGATTTGCTGATACGTCAGGTCGGTCCACTCGTAGGTCATGCCGTTGGGCAGTTCCTCTTTCAACAGTTTTTCAATCGCAGCCTGAGCCTGGCCGGAGCTGTAGCCCGGTGCGGCGTTGCCGTTGATTTCAGCGGTGATAAAGCCGTTGTAGTGCATCACGCGGTCCGGGCCCGAGGTGTCGCTGACCTTGATAAAGGTCGCCAGCGGGATCATCTCGCCTTTGTTGTTGCGCACTTTCAGTTGGCCGATCTGGTCTTCATCCTGGCGGAACTGTTGCTCAGCCTGCACGTTGACCTGGTAGGTACGGCCGAATCGGTTGAAGTCGTTGGCGTATAACGAACCCAAGTAGATCTGCAGGGTGTCGAAGATGTCGCTGACCGCCACGCCGTGGGTCTTGGCTTTTTCGCGGTCGATGGCAGCATCGACCTGAGGCACGTTGACCGTGTAGCTGGTGAACAGGCCGAACAGCTCCGGCGTGGTACGGCTCTTGGTAATGATGTTCTGCACTTCTTTGTACAGCTCGTCATAACCCAGGTTGCCACGGTCTTCGATCTGCAGGCGGAACCCGCCGATCGTACCCAGGCCCTGTACCGGCGGCGGTGGGAAGATCGCCATGTAGGCCTCTTCGATGCTGGTGTACTTGCCGTTCAGTGCACCGGCAATAGCGCCTGCCGACATACTCGGGTCTTTACGCTCGTCGAACGGCTTTAAGGTCACGAACACGATGCCGCTGTTTGGGCTGTTGGTGAAACCGTTGATCGACAGGCCCGGGAACGCTACCGCGCTTTCCACTCCAGGTTGCTTGAGTGCGATGTCGGACATGCGCTTGATCACATCTTCAGTGCGGTCCAGGCTCGCGGCGTCCGGCAGTTGCGCGAAGGCCACCAGGTATTGCTTGTCCTGAGCCGGCACGAAACCGGTTGGCGTGTGGGCAAAACCCAGCCACGTCAGCACCATCAGGCCGGCGTACAGGACCAGGGCGATACCACTGCCGCGAATCACCCGGCGCACGGTGCCGACATACCCGTGGCTGGCTTTCTCGAAGAAGCGGTTGAACGGACGGAACAACCAGCCACCCAACAGCTTGTCGAGCACCTTGGAGAAGCGATCCTTCGGCGCGTCATGGCTGCGCAGCAACACGGCGGCCAGGGCAGGCGACAAGGTCAGCGAGTTGAAGGCTGAGATCACCGTGGAAATCGCAATGGTCAAGGCGAACTGCTTATAGAACTGCCCGGTCAAGCCGCTGATAAAGGCGGCTGGAATGAACACCGCACACAGCACCAACGCGGTCGCGATGATCGGGCCGGTCACTTCGCTCATGGCTTTTTCAGTGGCCGGGAACGGTTCCAATCCCAACTCGATGTTCCGTTCGACGTTCTCCACCACCACGATGGCATCGTCCACCACGATACCGATGGCCAGTACCAGGCCGAACAGCGACAACGCGTTGAGAGAGAAGCCGAACAGGTGCATCACCGCAAACGTACCGATCAACGATACCGGCACCGCCACCAACGGAATGATCGAGGCGCGCCAGGTTTGCAGGAACAGGATCACCACCAGCACCACCAGGATCAGTGCTTCGAACAGGGTATGAACCACCGCTTCGATGGAGCCACGTACGAAGATGGTGGGGTCATAGACGATGCTGTAGTCCATGCCTTGCGGGAAGCTCTTTTTCAGCTCTTCCATCTTGCCGCGCACTTCGTTGGAAATCTCGATTGCGTTGGAACCCGGGCGCTGGAAAACCGGAATCGCCACGGCCGGCTGGTTGTTGAGCAACGAGCGCAGCGCATATTGGCTGGAACCCAGCTCAACCCGTGCGATGTCTTTGAGGCACGTGATTTCACCGTTATCGCCTGCGCGAATGATGATG